>JACPFJ010000005.1 GCA_016182975.1 Deltaproteobacteria bacterium | reverse complement strand
TGAAGGAACGATGCTACAGGTTGTACAGAGCGCCGGGTGAATAATCCTGCCAGGGTGGGGGAATGCTCTTGAAAAAGGGGTGGGGGAATGCTCCTGAAAAATTAGGTCAAAAAGTGGGGGAATGGTCGTGAAAAATCACAGTTGCCAAGAAAGGGCCGATGATCGTGGCAGTAGCAGCAACAATTGCCGCAATAACAGCGGCAAATGCTGCAATTAAGGAAACAATTACCTCCTTTGATTTCAGTAGTTCTTGCACTCAATCCTCCTCGCCTTTCAGATCGGTGACTTGATGAAGTGGTGGCTCACCCCAGACTTGAACTAGGATTTCCCCCTTCAGCAACTCCCGAAGGCTCCCTCGGGAGCTCCTGAAGGGGGGCGCTTTACCTTTTAAGCTAGTGAGCCATTTCGATCGCGCTGGCTATTTTTTCAGCGCGTTCAAGCGAAAGTCCGTATTTTGTTCGTAAGAAACAACTGATACGGTTGTGCCGTCTGGAACTCCCTCCGTCAATTCGAGATCGCAGCTTTGCAGGTACGCAAGCACCCAATGCCTCATCACCAGGATCAAAGGCACTTGAGATTTGTTTTGTCACGTCGATAGAAATTTGTGCCAATAACTTCGCATCATGGAAATCTATATGTTTGCGAGGGTGAGGCGCACTAGTCATCTTGTACATCTCGCCAAGCTCTCTGAGCTTGACAACGTTTTTGTCGTAATATGCATCTGAGGCTTGCTCGTTGTCCTCCGAAGGATGAGCTACGGCATTTCGCACCAGTCGATAATGGTCGATTCCTATTCTTATGGATTCATCAACTTCCCTAATAAAACTCATGACACCGCCTGGCGCATTTCGGATAAGCTCATCAAAAGGGCCATCCGAATCGTTCTTCCTCCATTCACTCCCTGATAATTCAAACCACTCTCGGTGTAAGACCTTAACAAAACGGTCGAAGCCAGCATAAATGCTTACGATATGCAATTTTGCTGAGACTGATCTTACCTCATTTGTCTGAATGCCGTTTACCCGAATCCCAAATTCCTGGGCAAGCACAGACCACGGATCAGACTCGGTTTGCTTACAAATATATTCTGCGGTATGTCGTAGAGCCACCTCATTAGCGGCGACGGTTGCAGTTGCTCGCCCAATGAAGCGCTTAAGATCACGACAAGCTGCAAAAGTGAATGAAGGATTAGTTGGTTTTATACTCATTTCATTTTTCCTGCTTCAACGGGGCCGCGGTTGAACCGCGACCGAAGGGAGGCGTGTTCTAACCGCGTGTTGGGCCGCCTTAAACGAATATTGTTCCTAACGGGAGAATGCAGCTGACCATTTTTGCAACATCTTCACCTCCCTGAGCAGATATTGTGTGGAATAACTTAAACTGTTCAGCGTTCATAACGACAACCGTTGCCTTGTCTATCTCAAACTCAAAATCGCCTGGAATACGCCATTCGCGCTCGTGAGTCCAGTCAATGAATTTTTTAGGATCGGATAGATCAAAATTCACAATTCGCCACCATTCTTCGCGTGGAAGCATTCTTGTAGCTATTTCTTTTTTTTCATAAATAACTGGACGGCCCCCTTTTCGATATATGTAGGGCTTTTGAAACATGAGGCCACATGCCTCATAACGAAATTTGTCTAATTTCTTCTCTTTTTTTAGCTTCCATTCAAAATCTATGTTTTCGCATATTGAATACGGTGGCGCATCCTGAAAGCAAACAGCAGGCTGGTCACCAATAATAAACCCCGAGGCAGTTGTACTTCCGATGATCCTTCTCTCTCTTAACATTTTTATGACAATGTCTAATGCCGTAAATTCTTGACCACCTTGGGTTGCTGAGCGAGTAAGGTGCGTAATCTGACTTCCGTAATCCATTCTTGATGTTCCACGAAGCGACCAATCACTTTCTGTGTATGCCATTTCATCCTCTCTAATCTATGGAGGGTTAGGAAATGAATGCGTTTCCCTTGCCTAAATTGCATTGCTTACACTTGGTTTCGAGGTTTTCATCTATAGTTTCACCACCTTTTGACCAAGGCAAAATATGATCGACATGCAATTCAGTTCCAGGTAGGTTTAATGGACTCGCACCGCAAGCCTTGCACCTGAAGCCATCCCTTACTAGGATTCGGAACCTTTGGCGATCTGATATTTCGCGCCGACTGCGGCGCTTCGTTGAATCGTTGTAAGTTGTGCGAGCGACATCAAGTTCTTCATCTGTGTTTGTGGATTGATTTGGTGAGTCAGCGTTGACCCATTCAACAAACTCGCGAAGAGCTTTAGACCATGAACCAAATCTCTTCTCATATGTGCCGGCCGAGAATAGGGATAACGGCGTTTTCACCTCCGAGTATCTGGGTTGGCGTCCGACGCTTATCCATAGGGACTTGATGTTCTCGAAGAGTTCTTCATCAGAAATTCCAATTTTGGATCTGCTGGGCTGTAGCCCTGCAAGTTCTAACGCTTTAGGCCACGATCCAAATCTTCGCTGAATAGTACACGGATGAGCTTTGCCAACTTCCCCGTATTCAGCAATAGTGATTGTGTCCCTCCCTATTGCTTTGGCACTGCGACGCAAGTCCTCCAGCAATGTTTCGTCCGGTGCCCCCCTGAGACTATCTACCAATTCAAATTTCATATTTCATATTCCTCGTCTTGCTCAACGGCTCGGGAGAACAGCGGCGAAGGCCGCTGCTTCTGCCTGGTTGGCATTTCTTGCTAATATACTAATGCCTGGCACTACCGCCTCTTCTATCTGCCTGCGCCTTTCCTTCTAAGGTCCATTAGTCGTTTGGGTTTGTTTGCTGCACAAAAGTTGGTGATCCCTTTTTGCATCAGGAGAGCAGTCAACCCCACAGAAACAGCCGGAATGAATATTTTTAAATCTGCCAGCACTGCCACTACCGAACTCGCCACATAACCTTCACTACAGATCGTGTTTAATCCTCCACGTATCCAAGCCTTATATGTCTCTGAATCTTCATCGCAGACACATTTATATAACTTCCTCTTAACTCCTAAAAAGATTATTTGGGCAATATTGCGATTTTTCACAACATCCGCAGAGCAAGGAAGAAGAAGCTTTGTTTCATGAGGGAGTAACTTGCGGGAGAGCATGTCAACCTTAAGGATAAAGTCTTTGACTTGCTGTGGTACTTGTGAGCCTAGCACCTCTTGGATATCTTCTTCATTTAAACCTTTTCGCAGTACTTGCAAGGCATTATGATGAACTTCGGCCTCATGCATAACTTCTGGATGCATTTTGGCCATCGCAGCAAGTGCACCCTCTTGATCAAATCTGTCTATCGCTTCACACCGAAATATATCCCTTTGAGTTTTTGAGGTTATAACTTCTTCATTCCGTAACGCCTCCGCCATGAGCGGTTCCGCCGAAAACAGATCGTTACTACGCAGGTGAGCTACAGCCAGTAGCACAGTTGCTTCAAGATAAAGGCGAGTATTCTTCTTTGTTTCACGGCGAACAAATTGAAAGCCTTGTTTTGCCGTTAAAAGATCCCACGCTTCAAGCGCAGCCTCATATAGCTTGAGATATGCCTCATGGATACGATGGTGATGGTGGAATCGTTCGAGAATTGGCTTTAAGTCGTTCAGGGCAACTTTGGCTCTTGTAAGATCGCCCGACTCTGCTGCGGTCGCTAAAATGCCCTCAAGTCGTCGCACTCGTTCGAGGTGCTGTTCAGGTATCTTAATCGGTCGAGCCATTTCAAGTTACCCCTTTTGTGTTTGATTCTCTGCCAACTCGTTAATCACCGGTATCCGTATATAAGTGACTTGTCACCTATATAGGTAAACAGTGCCGTATATAAGTGGCCTGAGAATCACCTATATACGTGGCTTCTCTCTTTCGAGCCGATAACCGGTATAGGTGACTTTTACTCCGTATACCTGCACTGCCGGTTCGGTACGCTCGCACAATGCCCGCCCTGCCGTCTACTCCCTCATTATTCGCTCCACCAGTGCCGTGTCCCCCCGAATCGCACCAAAACAGACCTGCCAGACCCGTTCCTCCGGATTCCATCGCCCCCCTGCGGCTTTCAGCTTATTCCGTAGCGCCGTTTCGGTGTACGGCACGGCAACGGCAACCATGTCCGCGTCACGGAAGCGGGGCGCCAACCTGGGCCGTCTGTCCACAATGATCTCAGCCGTCGTCAGGTTGTCCCCTGTCCGCTCATCATATCGGTACCGCACACAGACCAGCGCAGTTCCAAAACGGGCCACCAGTCGCTGTGTCCCCTTCTGTCCCGGCTTCAGGTGGCCATATGCCTTCATCTCCTTAAGCATGTTCCCTCTTCATTATCCAGGACCTCTCCGGGAACGTTGTTTATTTGTTTATCAAGCCGCATTCAAGTCAGCGTTAGTAAACAAATAAACACCGACCCTGGAGCCTCCCCCATCAGACAAAAAGGCCCCGAATTCCGTTGCCGGAACGCGGGGCCTTCATATCTCGATATCACCCTTTGACACCTGCTCACACATTACCCCTCCCATGACACGGCACATCGCAAACCCATGCTCCCGGAGTAGCAAAAACGCAAGCTAATGTCAAACATAACCGTGTGATGCCGTTAATTTATTCCGAAACCTCTCCATTGGATTGGATGAATCAGCGGGAAATGGGGGGCGAAAGGTGGCTGTGGCGGAATACGAGGAACCGATGACAACGCTCACGCCATCCGCTTTAGCTCGTCCGGGAGGTTCAACGCCTCAAGAGGTGGGGGGAGGGTGGCGTGTTCACCATCTTCTATATTCCGTGCCAGCCAGATCGGAAAATTCTGCCATGGTACCGCCATAATCCCGAAGGGGAGCGGCTGCTCATCCGTTACCCGGCAGACCAGGATACCCGGTTCGCAACTCTCTTCGCCAGCCAGAGAGCGAAACCGTTTGAGGCTTTCCAGGTGTGTCGGCAGTGGCGTGGTGGTCAGTTTTATCTCGACCGGCACCAACTTCCCGCTCCTTTGCAGGATCAGATCCACCTCCAGCCCGTCGTGGGAGCGCCAGTACCAGAGCGCCGGCTTCAGCCCTCTGTTCGTGAATGCCTTGACCGCCTCCACCACCAGCAACCCTTCAAAAAGCGCCCCACCCATGGCACCGGCCAAGGCCGCCCCGGCGCTCGGCTGACGGGTGAGAAACGCGACAATCGCCGGATCGAGCATGTAGAGTTTGGGAGCCTTGGTGATCCGCTTGCCCAGGTTGTTGAAAAACGGCGGCAGCAGATAGAGCAGATATGATGCCTCCAGCAGGCCGGCCCACGACTTGGCGGTCGGCAGGGTAACGCCGGTCTCGCGCGAAAAAAATGCACTGTTGAACTCCTGGGAGTGGCGGGCGCAGGCCAGGGCGACAAACTGTTCAAAGGCGCGCAGATCGCGGATATTCTGCAACTGGCGCACATCCCGCTCCAGGTAGGTCTGGATATAGGCGCGCAGCCAGAGCTCCCGTTTTTCCGGGTTGAGCGCCGGTTCGGGATAACAGCCGTTCCAGAGGATCTGCTCAAGGGACAGTTCCCCCCTCCCGGACTGTTCGGCAATGCTGAATGGAAGCTGATCGAGGATGGCGATCCGCCCGGCCAGCGATTCGCTGACATTGCGCATCAGGTGGAACTGCTGCGAACCGGTCAAGAGCCAGCGGCCATTGCGGTGCCGGTTTCTGTCGATGCGCAGCTTGAGCGAGGGGAGCAGTTCGGGCACATACTGGATTTCGTCGAGGATCACAGGCCTGTCGCCGAAGCGGTCGAAAAAACCGTTGGGATCGGTCAGGGCAAAGGAGCGTTCCATGGTGTCGTCGAAGCTGACATAGCCGAACGCATCGCCGGCCTCATGCTGGAGAAGGGTGGTCTTGCCCGCCTGGCGCGGACCGGTGACCAGCACGGCCGGAAACTGTCCCATGGCTTTTCGCAGGGTTTCGGAAAGGTGGCGACGGATGTACATGCTGACAAATATAAAGTGCTATTTTATATTTGTCAATGCGTTGTTTTTGATGGGGGTTTTTGCGTGAATGGTGAGGGTGGGGAATTCAGGGGACATAGTATATAAAAACTATTGGTCAATATATATCCTGCCCCCTGAACCCCAGTTACGAACATGTAAAATTGAATTGCAATCAAAAAGTCTGCTGGGGTCAACTAGATGGCGCCAGCACGCAGCTTACACCTCTCCCCCTCATTCCGGACTTGAGACATCCGTTGCAGGATATGCAGGCGGATTTCCCGGTATCCCCCGATTTCCAGCGCTCGATCAGGTCCGGCTCGCAGATGAGGGGGCGTGACAGGGAGATGTAGTCGGCCCGCCCCTTCCCGACCAGCTCTTCGCATACCTCAAAGGAACGGATGCCGCCCACCAGCAGCAGAGGAACGCCGCTGACCTCCTTGAAGCGGGCCGCGGCCTCCCGGTAGTAGGCCTCGCCTTCCCGCTCCAGGACGCCGGCCCTTATGGGGATCAAGGCCCCCGAAGCGATGGTCCCGCCGCTCATCTCGATGGCGTCGATGCCCGCCTGCTCCAGCAGGGCGGCCACCCGGAGCATCTCCTCCACCGTGAGCCCGCCCCGGACGAAATCCTCGGCGTTCATCTTGATAAGCACCGGAAAATCCGCGCCGACCGCACCCCTGATGGCCCGGAGCGTCTCGATGACGATGCGGGCCCGATTCTCGATGCTGCCGCCGTAGCTGTCCGTTCGCTTGTTGAAATAGGGGGATAGGAACTGGCTCAGGAGGTAGCCATGGGCGGCATGGATCTGGACCCCGTCGAAACCGGCTTTCCTGGCCCTTGCGGCGCTCTGCCCGAACGCCGCGACGATCTGCCCGATCCCGGCGACGGTCAGCTCCCGACAGTTGGGAAACTCCGTGGCATCGGGGGGCGAAGGCCCCACCAGATCGAGCCCGGTCAGGCCTGCCGGGGCGTAGCAGCCGGCATGGGAGATCTGGAGCACAACCTTGCCCCTTGCGTCGTGAACGGCAGCGGCCATAGCCTTGAGCCCCGGCAGAAAGCGGTCGTCACAGGCGGCCGTTTGCCGCGGGCCCGCCTTCCCCTCCGGCGTCACGCAGGCATGGCCGGTAATGATCAACCCCACGCCCCGGCGGGCAATCTCCGCCAGATATTCGGCCTGCCTTGCCGTGGAGTGCCCATCCTCATCGGCCAATCCGAGCCAGGTTGCCGAAAAAACGAAGCGGTTTGCCAACTCCATTGCATTGATGCGCGTGGTTTCGAATAAAGTTCCCATAGCCACTCCTTTTTATTTCAAGATCCGGGTCTGAATTATTCCCAAAGTGTGATCAATCGCGGATTTCGGGGACCGGGAAGATATCCGGTCCCTTGGCGCCCGGCACGTGGTGCTCGGCCCATTTCCGCATCGCCGCCAGCACCCTCCCCAGATCGGCCCCCTTCGAGGTCAGGAAGTATTCCATCCTCGGCGGATTGGACTGGTAGGGCACCTTTTTCACGATCCCCTCCGCTTCGAGCCGCTTGAGCCGGTCCGCCAGGATATTGGTGGGTATCCCTTCGGGAGATTCGGCAAACTCGCCAAAGCGGTGCTTGTTGAGAAACAGGTCGCGGATCACCAGCAGGGTCCACTTGTCACCCAGGATGTCGAGGACGCAGGTAATCGGGCAAGTTGACCTGAAGCTTCGGGGAAGAGACACTGTTGGTTCGGTCGTTTTTGTCATGGCATACACAGCATAGCTTTTCCACTTGCATTTTGCAAGTGACCATGTTTCAATCGACACGCTTGCAAATGAAAAGCGACTTCGCGCAGCCAGACCGACTGAAACGCGCCAACGAGAAAGGGAGGAAGCCGATGAAGGAGGCCATGAAGCGCAAAATCAGGGAGTTCGCCCTGGATCTGGGCGTCGATGATGTGGGATTCGCCGCGGCAAGCGACTATGACAGCCCGCTGACGCCGGCACTCGATAGCATCTTCCCCCAGGCAAAGACGTTGATCGTCATGGCCTATCGGGAGGCCTCCCACTGCGAGAGCGAGAACATGAGGATCGCCATGTCGGGCCGGATGGGCACCATGGAGTTCATGGAATCGTGCAACTACAGGCTGTCGCGCTATCTGGAGCGGGAATGCAAGGTCAAGGCGATGACGACGCCGGCATCGTATCCGGCCAACGTCTCGCCGGAGGCCAAATTCGGGCTGATCGCGGATTTCTCCCACCGTCACGCCGCGATCGCCGCCGGGCTCGGCAACTGGGGCCGCCACAACCTCGTTATCCACCCGACACTAGGCGCCAGGGTGCTTTTCAGCACCGTTCTGAGCGATATCGAGCTGCCCTCCGATGCACAGGTTAGCGGAGAGTTGTGCAACCACTGCGATCTCTGCGTGAAAAACTGCCAGGGCGGCGCCTTGGATGCCGAGGGGAAGACGGAGCAGATGAAATGCATGGCCCACTCGCAACCGTACGGTATCGGGGCCAATATCCGTTTCTGGACCAGGTTTGTCGACAGCACGGCCGAAGAGCAGAAAAAAATGATGCGCAGCCCGGAATACATGCGCCTGTACCAGGCCTCTTTCATCGGCTACCAATACCATTGTTTCAAATGCTACTCGGTCTGCCCGGTCGGTCAATGACACACGGCCCGCAGCCGGCTCTTCTCCTCCGTGCTGCCTGGTTTTCAGGGACAAAAAAAGGCGGCCCCGGAGGTGCCGCCTTGATGTCTGTTATGCCTTTGATCTGATATTGACTTTGTGCCGGCAGCGATTCGGTTCAACCCTGCATGATGTATTGCTGCAGGTTATTGATCACGATGTTCTGCTCGGAAATGATCGTATTGACCACGTTACCCATTGATATGACGCTGATGACCCGGCCATCCTCGACGACCGGAAGGTAGCGCACAAAATTCTCGATCATGAGGGCCATGCACTCTTCGATGGTTGTGCCGGGCTGGATGACCAGCAGTTTCTGGTCCATGATCTCTTGAACCAGCGTATTGCTGGATGATTTTCCCGCCAGGATCACCTTTCTGGCGTAATCGCGCTCGGTGATGATCCCCACCAGCTTGTCACCCTCCATTACCAGGAGCGCGCCGATATTCTTCTCCGCCATTTGTTCGATTGCAGACAACACCGTTGCTTCCGGAGCAATGGTGAAGACGCCGTTATAGGCCTTGCCCCGAAGTATGTCCCTGACGTTTTTCATGTAATTTCCTCCTTCTGAAAAGATAGCAAGATGTGATGGCTAGTGAAACACCTTATCTTGCTGATATATACCACCCGAAGCGTGGCTCCGTCAATGCATTAGCTCCGGAGCCGACCGTGACGCGCCGTGCCAGGCACGGCCCGAGCACCTTGAACGTGCGGGACAGGCAATCCGATTAGCCGTGGATAGCCTAATTATCGATGTTCGCCACAGTTAGCCGTGAAGCGCAAACAAGTTTGTCCTCCTCGTTATAGATCCTGATTTCCCATACTTGGGTAGCGCTGCCGACATGGATCGGCTTCGTTATGCCTGTAACCCACCCATCATGAACGGGACGTATATGATTTGCGTTTATTTCAAGTCCGACAATCCCTTTCTTTCCGCTATCTACGCATAGTCTTGCCGCGACGCTCCCCAATGTCTCGGCCAGTACGACCGAGGCGCCGCCATGGAGCAACCCGGTCGGCTGTTTTGTCCTGTTGTCGACCGGCATCCTCGCCTTCAGATAATCATCGCCAATCTCGAGAAATTCGATCCCCAGATGTTCGACCAGGGTGTTCCTCGATCTCTCTTTGAGATGATCCAATGTTGTCTGCGTCTTCCACAGAACCATGATTACTTTCCTCCCAAAATGTCATTCCCGAATCCGTGACGTCTGGAGGGCGGAGCGAGCGAAATGCCGGAGTCAATCGCCGCCCGCGGAAAACATGCCGAATGTGTCAGGTGAACTGCGCCAGAGCCGGAACTCATGCCTGAAACGCCGGGACTTAGGCATTCTAAGCGAGAGGAGCCCGGAAGACGTCACGGATTCGGGTCATTGTCAAGGCGCAACTCACACCATCCGCTTCAACTCATCCAGCAGGTTGAGCGCCTCCAGCGGGGTCAGGGTGGCGATGTTCACCTTCTTCAACCGCTGCCTCAGGAGGTCCTCGCTGCTCTCGAAGAGCGAGAACTGGGGGGAAGGCTCCTTCTGCGGCTGCTTGCGCCCCTTGGCCAGGCGCGGCGCCCCCTCCTCGAACTCCCCCTTCTCCAGGTTGTGCAGGATCTCCCTGGCGCGCTCGATCACGTCGGCCGGCATGCCCGCCAGCCTGGCCACCTGGATGCCGTAGGAGTGCGAGGCCCCGCCCGGGATGATGGTGCGCAGGAAGATGACCTGGTCGTTCCACTCCCTGACCGCAACCGTGAAGTTCCTGATCCGCTCTCTGGTCGTCGCCAGCTCGGTCAACTCGTGGTAGTGGGTGGCGAACAGGGTCCGGCTGCGGCAGGCGGGGACGTCGTGGATGTATTCGGCCACGGCCCAGGCTATTGAGACCCCGTCGAAGGTGGAGGTTCCGCGCCCGATCTCGTCCATCACGATCAGGCTTTTGGGGGTGGCGCTCCTCAGGATGGCGGCCGCCTCCATCATCTCCAGCATGAAGGTGGACTGGCCGCGGGCCAGGTTGTCCCCGGCGCCGACGCGGGTGAAGATGCGGTCGGCGATGCCGATGCGGGCGCTGGCGGCGGGCACGAAGGAGCCGGCCTGGGCCATCAGGGCGATCAGGGCCACCTGGCGCATGTAGGTGGACTTGCCTGCCATGTTGGGGCCGGTGATCATCAGGATCTGGTTCTCACTGCCGTCCAGCAGGGTGTCGTTGGGGACGAAGCGCTCGGAGAGCCGCATCGACTCGATCACCGGGTGGCGGCCGTCCCTGATCTCGATCACGTCGGAATCGTCCACCAGCGGCTTGCAGTAGTTGCGCTCGCCCGCCACCGTGGCCAGGGAGACCAGCGCGTCCAGGCTGGCCAGGCCGTCGGCGGTGCGGGCGATCCGTTCGGCCTGGCCGGCCACCCGTTCGCGGATCTCCTGGAACAGGGCGTATTCCAGGTCGCAGATGCGATCCTCGGCCCCCAGCACCTTCTCCTCGTAGCTCTTCAGCTCCTCGGTGATAAAGCGCTCGGCATTGGCCAGGGTCTGGCGGCGGATGTACTCGGCCGGCACATTGGCCAGGTTGCTCTTGGTGATCTCGATGGAGTAGCCGAAGACGCGGTTGTAGCGGATCTTGAGGGTCGAGATGCCGGTGCGCGCCCGTTCCTGGGCCTCCAGCCGGGCGATGAACCCCTTCCCCTCGCTGCTGATCGTGCGCAGCTCGTCCAGTTCCGCATTATGGCCCGCTGCGATGATCCCCCCCTCGCGCAGCGAAAAGGGGGGGGTCTCCACGATGCCGCGCCCGATCAATTCGCGGATTGCGTCCAGGGGGTCGATATCCGTCGCCAGCGAGCAGAGCAGCGGCGCCCGCAGCGGGGCCAGCCGCTCCAGCAGCGCCGGCAGGCGGCTGAGCGAATCGTGCAGGGCCCGCAGGTCGCGCCCGGAGGCCGAGGCCATGCCGATGCGGCCGTTCAGGCGTTCCACGTCGGCGATCTCCCGCAGTTGCGCGACCAGCTCCTCGCGCAGCTCGGCCGCCTCCAGCAGCTCCTCCACCGCGTCCAGGCGCCTGCGGATCGGCTCCAGCCCCACCAGGGGGTAGGAGAGCCACTGCTTCAGGCGGCGTGTGCCCATGGCGGTCGCGGTGCGGTCCAGGCACCCCAGAAGCGAGCCGCTCTTGCGCCCCTCGGCCATGGTGGCGGTGATCTCCAGGTTGCGGCGGGTGGCCGGGTCGAGGGCCAGGTGCTCGCTGCGCTGGTAGACGCGGATGTCGCGGATGTGCGGGATGGCGCTCTTGCGGTTCTCCCGCAGGTAGTAGAGCGCCGCCCCGGCCGCCATCAGCCCCGCCGGCATCCCCTCCAGCCCCAGGGCCTCGGCCGAGGCGGCGCCGAACTGGCCGCAGACGAGCGAGGCGGCGTAGTCGCGCTCATAGACCCACCCCGGCGCGCGGGAGACGATCCGCTCCGCCAGGAAGGCGCGCAGGTCGGCTGGGAGCCCCTCCGCTTCCAGCCCGTCCGGGAGCAGCACCTCGCGGGGGTTGACGCAGGCCGCCTCGGCGGCCGTTGCCGGGGCCCCGGCCAGCTCCGTCACGCGGAACTCGCCGGTGGAGAGGTCGAGCCAGGTCACCCCCCAGCGTTCCCCGCTCCCCTGGCAGAGGGCCAGCAGGTAGTTGTTCTCCTCCGGGGAGAGGCTCTCGGTCTCGATCAACAGGCCTGGGGTGACCACCCTGACCACCTCGCGCCGCACGATCCCCTTGGCCTGCCTGGGGTCCTCCACCTGCTCGCAGATGGCCACCTTGTGGCCGGCCTCGATCAGTTTGGCGATGTAGGGGGAGGCGGAATGGTAGGGGACGCCGCAGAAGGGGATCTCGTCGCTGCTCCCCTTGTTGCGCGAGGTCAGGGCGATGTCGAGGATGCGCGCGGCAATCAGGGCGTCGTCGAGGAACATCTCGTAGAAGTCCCCCATGCGGAAGAAGAGGATCGCGTCGGGATGTCCCGACTTGATCTCCAGGTACTGCCTCATCATGGGGGTCTGCTCTGCCATGTTTTTCAACCTTATGGATAAAACTAAAAAACAGATGAAACGCAAGGCCGCAAAGATGCAAGGAAAAACAATCAATTAGCATAATAATAAGCATCACCTTTTGGGTGAAGATTATTTATAACATCTTTGATTCCCTTGGCGTCTTGGCGTCCTTGCGTTAAGAAACTGCCGTTTGTAGGTAAAAATGTCCGCTTGATTCAGCCGCGGTACTGTAGCAGAAAAAGCGCCCTGGTGTAAACCGCTACCGCTGCGCGGGAGTCGGGCGCGAGGGCGCTCCGGCGGACAGGGGTGGTGAAGCGGCGCAGGAAGCGGCGCTCCCCGTAGCCGAGAGGCGGGTTGGCATGGCCGAGACGGGGAGGGATGTGGAGGGTGCCCAAGCGCAGCGGCCCGACGGCGCCGCTCAGGCAGGGGTTGAGCAGGAGGGACGAAGCCGCGTCCTGGGGACAGGGGCCGGCCGTGTTGCGCCCCAGGTAGAGGACGAAATTGCCGGGAGACCCCTTGGCCGCCTCCAGCCCCCTGATCCTGGCGACCTCAAGGCCTACGTCCTCCAGGGCGCCGTTGTGGGCGAAGAGGAGCGGCTCCAGGCCCGACTCCCGGACCATCTCCATCAGGGCGTCGATGCGGAAGGTATGCACGCGCGGGTGCAGCAGGGCATCGGCCAGGCCGGCCGCGAAGGCCGCCTCGTCGGATGCGGCGGCGAAACCGCGCAGGCGCGAGCCCGCTTTCGAGCGCCGGATGAGCCGACGCGCCCCGGCCGGGTCATGCACCCCCAGCAGGCGGAAGGCCCGGCGGATGGACTCCTCCTCGCGGCGGGCATAGCGGCTGTAGAGCATCACCCGCAGGATACCGCCATCGCAGAGGCGCGCCGCCAGGGCCTGCAACCCCGCCAGGGGGTCGTCCAGGTGGTGCAGCACGCCGTAGGCGTCGATCAGGCCGAATCGCCCCGCCACTGCCTGCGGGTCGAGCAGGTCCCCCTGCCGGAAGGCGACGTTGCGGCGGCCGTGCAGCAGGCAGTGCAGCCGCGCCCGCCCGAGGCTGCGCCCGGAGAGGTCGAGGGCGGTGATCGCGGCCTCGGGGTTGGCCAGGCTAAAGGGGTATGGGGCGAAGCTGCCGCAGCCGGCAACCAGGATGCGCCTTGCCTCCGGCGGCGGCAGCTCGCCGTTGAACCTGGCCCAGAGGGCGCTCAGGTTGAGGGCGTAGCCGTCGCAGCGGCGCAGCGAGGCGAGCAGCGGATAGCCGGGGTAGGGGTAGAGCTCGTAATGAAGGCGGACAGGGTCGGACAACGCTGGCTATTTCTTGAAGGTTGCGTTCTCCACGATGGCGCCGTATCGATAGCCGGCGCCGAAATCGCGATCCTTGGCCAGCGTACCGCTGACGGTGATCACGTCACCGACAGTCGGCAAGCTGCCGGCAGTGGTGCAGGTAAGGTCGTGATTGCCCTTGGCTTTCGAGCCGGTGCCGTCCTGGATGTGGAACCAGTTTTTTCCCATGATGCCGGCTGAAACCTTGACGACCTTACCCCTGATGACGACCACTTTCTTGTCCAGCTCGGCGCTCCTGCCGAAGGCACCTTCAACGGTGGTGGCATTGGGTTCGGTTGCCTTGGCAACGGCTACCATGGTTTCCTCGTCCGTGGTGCTGCGGTGCGCAGCGGGGGATGCTTCCTGATTGCGCCCGTGACCGGCGGTCGCGGCCGGAGCGCTCTGCACGCTATTGGTGAAGATGATGATGTCGAAGGTGCGTTTAAGACTCTTGCTCTCAAATCTCCGCATTTCCAGGCCCGGCTTGAAGCTCACTTGGTCCCCAACCTTCACCTGTCTTTCAGGAACGGCAACCCAGACCTTGTTGCCGTTCTTCCCTTGCAGGTAGACATAGCTGTAGCCACCGCTGTTCATGGTTTCGAGCACCTTGCCGGACAAAGGTTCCGCGGATTTGGGGGGTGCTGCGTCCGAAAGGATCTGTGCAGTCGGGTCGGCAGGCGAGGTGGGGTGGTCGTGGGGTTTGGCGGCAAAGGAGGTTGCGCTCAGAAGCATGATTAGCGATATGGACAGGGGTATGGTCTTTTTCATAGGGTCCTCTTTTTTGGATTTGCCTGCATATGTTTTTGATACTAACACGTAAGGCATGATTCCAGAACCTCAAAATGGCGAATGCTTTTTAGATTTATCCGGGGGAGTTTTCTTGATAGTATCGGGAACTGGTAACGGGCACTCAAGGGATAAGGGACTTGGAATTAACTGATACCAGGTTTTACGCACAGATTCAGGTCAGATTTGTCGTTCCTGATTGGGCAAAACCGCAGGCGTGAGCCAAGGCTGCGCTGAGGATTTTGCGATTGAAGGGGCGGCAAAGATGGCCTGAAGATGAGATGTAAAACGGTATATTGGTTAGTTCCGAGTCCATAAGGAGAAATGCATGCAACAAAAAGCGGTGGTCCTTTACAGCGGCGGGCTGGATTCCACTACCTGCCTGGCGATCGCTCAGGCGGAGGGGTTCACCCCCTTTGCGATCAGCTTCTCCTACGGCCAGCGGCACGGCTTTGAGCTGGAGGTGGCCAAGGCCAATGCCAGGCGGCTGGGTGCGGCGGAGCACCTGGTGGTGGAGTTCGACCTGCGCCTGATGGGGGGGAGCGCCCTGACGGCCGATATCGCCGTGCCCAAGGAGGGGGTGGGCGACGCCATCCCGGTCACCTACGTCCCGGCCCGCAACACGATCTTCCTCTCCTTCGCCCTGGGGTGGGCCGAGGTGCTGGGCGCCTTCGACATCTACATCGGGGTCAACGCCCTGGACTACTCCGGCTACCCCGACTGCCGGCCGGAGTACATCGCCGCCTACGAGGCCATGGCCAACCTGGCCACCAGGGCCGGGGTCGAGGGTAAAGGGGGCTTCCGCATCCATACGCCGCTGATCAGCCTCAGCAAGGCCGACATCATCCGCAAAGGGGTGGAGCTCGGCGTTGACTACGGCCAGACCCATTCCTGCTACGACCCTTCCCCGGAAGGGCTCTCCTGCGGCGCGTGCGACTCCTGCCGCCTGCGGCTGAAGGGGTTCGCCGAGGCCGGTCTCGCCGATCCGCTGCGCTACGCCGATTGAACCTATAAAAAGCAGTTCATTAACGCAAAGACGCAAGGTTCGCAAAGAAACCAATCAGTTGAAAATATCTGGTTGTCACCCTGAAGGTTAGCATGATTTCTGAATTATCTTAGTGTTATTCCTGGCGTTCTTTGCGTCTTTGCGTTTCAAATGCCGTTTTTAGACATGAAACGAAGAAGGCGCGTCCAGTGGGACGCGCCTTCTTACCTCAACCTTAACCTTTACCTGCCATTCTACCCCTGTGCCGCCTGGACCGCCGTGATGGCGGTGACGTTGACGATATCGTCCACCGAGCAGCCGCGCGAGAGGTCGTTGACCGGCTTGGCCAGCCCCTGGATGATCGGGCCGAGGGCCTCGGCGCCGGCCACGCGCTCCACCAGCTTGTAGGCGATGTTGCCTGCGTCCAGGTCGGGGAAGATCAGGACGTTGGCCTTGCCGGCCACCGGGCTGCCGGGGGCCTTCTTTTCGCCCACCTTGGGGATCAGCGCGGCGTCGGCCTGCAGCTCGCCGTCGATCTGGATGTCGGGCTTGATCTGCTTGGCGATCTCCATGGCCTTGGTGACCTTGTCGATATCCCCATGGGCGGCGCTCCCCTTGGTGGAGAAGGAGAGCATGCCCACCCTGGCCTCCACATCCAGAAAGGCCTTGCAGTTGCCGGCGGTGGCCACGGCGATCTCGGCCAGTGCCTGGGCGTCCGGGTTGGGGTTTACGGCGCAGTCGGCTAAGAGCAGGATGCCATTCTCGCCGAAGGAGGGGGGCTTGGTGACCATCAGGAAGAAGGAGGAGACGGTCTTGATCCCCTTTGCGGGACCCACGGTCTGGAAGGCGGCCTTGAGCACGTTGCCGGTAGTGCCGGTGGCGCCGGCCACCTCCCCCCCCGCGTCGCCGCTTCTGACCATCATGCCGGCGTAGTAGAGGTTGTCCTCGGCGGTGAGGAGCTTCCTGGCCTCTTCGGCGGTGAGTCCCTTGGACTTTCTCAGCTCGACCAGGTCGGCCACGTACTGATCCAGCTTGGGCGAGCTCGCCGGGTTGAGCAGCTCCACCCCGGCCAGGTTGATCCCCTTGGCGGCGGCATCGGCCTGGATCTTGGCGGGATCGCCGAGGATGACGATCCTGGCCAGCCCTTCGCTTACAATCTTTTCGGCCGCATACAGCATCCGCTCGTCGTAGCTCTCCGGCAACACCACCGTCTGCTGGTTCTTCCTGGCCTTTTCCTTGATCTGCTCAACCAAATGCATGTCGTACCTCCCCTATCAAAATAAAACAGGATTTGTATATAAGCGAATCATGCGCATTGGTCAATAAAAAAAGCCAGCAATTTGCCGGCTTTAGCGAGACTAAAAGTTTAAATTAAGATCAAAAAAACGGCTGTGGCCCGATCAGAACTTCATCCCCATGGCCTCCGCCACGGTATGCATGTCCTTGTCCCCCCGTCCCGACAGGCAGACCACGATGCTCTTGTCCCTGCCCATCGAAGGGGCCAGTTTCGTCAGGTAGGCGATGGCGTGGGAGGACTCCAGGGCCGGGATGATCCCTTCCTCCTGGGTCAGCATGCAGAATCCCTCCAGCGCCTCCTGATCGGTGACCGAGACGTACTCGGCCCGGCCGCTGTCCTTCATCCAGGCGTGCTCGGGACCTACGCCGGGGTAGTCCAGCCCGGCCGAGATCGAGTGGGCGTGGGTGATCTGGCCGTGCCCGTCCTGGAGCAGGTAGGTCCGGTTGCCGTGGAGGATGCCGGGGGAGCCGGCGCAGAGGGGTGCGGCGTGCCTGCCGGTCTCGATGCCGTATCCGGCCGCCTCGACGCCGATCAGCCTGACCTTGCTCTTCATGAAGGGATGGAACAGCCCCAGGGCGTTGCTGCCGCCGCCGACGCAGGCCAGAAGAACGTCCGGGAGCCTCCCCTCCGCCTTTTTGTGCTGTTTCTTCACCTCGCGGCCGATCACCGACTGGAAGTCGCGCACCATCATGGGGTAGGGGTGCGGTCCGGCCACGGTGCCGATCACGTAGAAGGTGTCATGGATGGTGGTGACCCAGTTGCGCAGGGCCTCGTTCATGGCGTCCTTGAGGGTGGCGGTGCCGGCGGTGACCGGGGTCACCGTGGCGCCCAGGAGTTTCATGCGGAAGACGTTCTGCGACTGGCGGCGGGTGTCCTCCTCCCCCATGAAGACCTCGCAGCGCATGCCGAACAGGGCCGCGATGGTGGCGGTGGCCACGCCGTGCATGCCCGCCCCGGTCTCGGCGATGACGCGCTGCTTGCCCATCCGCCGGGCCAGAAGCCCCTGGCCGATGGTGTTGTTGACCTTGTGGGCCCCGGTGTGGTTCAGGTCCTCGCGCTTGAGGTAGATCCTGGCCCCCCCCAGCCTTTTCGTCAGCTTTTCGGCGAAGTAGAGCGGGTTGGGGCGGCCGACGTACTGCCTGAGGTAGTACTCGAACTCCTCCCGGAACTCGCGGTCGTGGCGGTAATGCCCGTAGGCCTTCTCAAGCTCCAGGAGCGCCGGCATGAGCGTCTCCGGGACGTAGCGGCCGCCGTATTCACCGAAGTGTCCCCTCTTGTCCGGATATTTCAAGGTGCAGCCTCCTTCGCCTTCCTGATGAACTCCCTGACCCTGTCGGCTGCCTTCCTGCCCGGGGACGACTCCACGCCGCTGGAGACGTCCACGCCGTACGGACGCACCTGGCGGACGGCGTCGGCGACGTTCTCCGGCCTCAGCCCGCCGGCCAGGATGATGCGGCCGGCCTGCGCGGCGCAGGCGGCGATCTCCCAGTTGAAGGTGAGTCCTGTCCCGCCGTGGGCGGTCGGTGACCAGGCGTCCAGCAGACAGGCGGAGACGCGGTACCCCTGCATCGGTTCCAGGCAGGTGATCTCCTTGACGCGGAAGGCCTTGATGACGCGCCGTCCGACGGCCGCGCAAAACCCGGGCGTCTCGTCCCCATGGAGCTGGACGATGTCCAGGCCGCACTGAGCGGCCGTCTCGTTGACCGTCTCCAGGGACTCGTCGACGAACAGGCCGACGGTCTGGACGAAGGGGGGGAGCTGGCTGATGATGGCCGCCGCCTGTTCCGGAAAGAGGTGGCGCGGCGATTTGGGGTGGAAGACAAATCCCAGCGCATCGGCGCCGGCTTCGATGGCGACCAGCGCGTCCTCCAGGTTGGTTATGCCGCAGATCTTGACTTTGATCATAATAGTAGGACCAGGGATTGGGGACTAGGGACAAGGGATCGGTAAATTCCCAGTCCCCAGTTACCAATCACAATTGAATCTTCGGCAGCCGTTCCAGCGCAGCCTTTACCATCTCGCTCGGGTACTCGAAATCCTCGAGATTACCCGAGAGGTAGGCGTCGTAGGCGCCCATGTCGAGCTGGCCGTGGCCGGAGAGGCCGAACAGGATGGTGCGCTCCTTCCCCTCCTCCTTGGCCAGCACCGCCTCGTCAATGGCGGCCCGCACGGCGTGGGACGACTCGGGGGCGGGCACGATCCCCTCGCTGCGGGCGAACAGCACGGCCCCTTCGAAGCAGGAGTTCTGCTTGTACGATTTCGCCTCGATCTGCCCGGCGTGGAAGAGCTGGGAGACCAGCGGCGACTCGCCGTGGTAGCGCAGCCCGCCGGCGTGAATGCCGGGGGGCATGAAATCGTGCCCCAGGGTGTACATCATGGCAATCGGGGCCACCTTGGCGGTGTCGCCGTAGTCGAAGGCGTAGACACCCTTGGTCAGGGTCGGACAGGAGGCCGGTTCGACGGCCAGGCAGCGCACGTTCCTGCCGGCGGCCCGGTCGGCGATGAAGGGGAAGGCGAGCCCGGCGAAGTTGGAGCCGCCGCCGCAGCAGGCAATGACCACGTCCGGGTAGTCGCCGGCGATCCGCATCTGTTCGCGGGCCTCCTGGCCGATCACGGTCTGGTGCAGGCAGACGTGGTTGAGCACGCTCCCCAGGGCGTAGTTGGTGTCGCTATGGGTGGCGGCGTCCTCCACCGCCTCGGAGATGGCGATTCCCAGGGAGCCGGGGGAGTCCGGGTCATGGGCCAGGATCGAGCGCCCCGAGTTGGTGAACTCGGACGGCGAGGGGATCACGCTTGCCCCCCAGAGCTGCATCATGCTCTTTCTGTACGGTTTCTGGGTGCAGGAGACCTTGACCATGTACACGGTGCACTCCAGGCCGAACAGCGAGCAGGCCAGGGCCAGGGAACTGCCCCATTGGCCGGCGCCGGTCTCGGTGGCCAGGCGGCGGATGCCGGCCTGCTTGTTGTAATACGCCTGCGGGATGGCCGAGTTGGGTTTATGCGAGCCGGCCGGCGAGACCCCCTCGAACTTGTAGTAGATCTTCGCCGGGGTGCCGAGCGCCTTTTCCAGGCGATGGGCGCGGTAGAGCGGCGACGGCCGCCAGAGCTTGTAGATCTCGCGCACCTCGTCCGGGATGTCTATCCAGCGGCTGCCCGACATCTCCTGCTCGATCAGCGCCATGGGGAAGATGGCCAGCATGTCCTCCGGCGTGACAGGTTGCAGGGTGCGTGGATTGATGACCGGCGCCAGCGGGCCGGGCATGTCCGGGATGATGTTGTACCACTGACGGGGGATCTGCTCCTCGTTGAGGAGGATCTTGGTGTTCATGTTCCGGGCTCCTTTACTCCAGGTTGTCCTCGATCCGGATGAAACTGGTCTTCTCGCAGATGATGTCGAGACGGTCGATCTCCTCCAAGGCGGAGCGCACGTGGCCCTCCCTGGCCTCGTGGGTCATGATCACGATCGGCACCGGCGCGGCGTCCGTGACCTGATGGGCGGTCTGCACCATGGACTCGATGCTGATGCCGTTCCTCCCCAGCGATCCGGCAATGGCCGCCAGTACGCCCGGGCGGTCCATGGCGCTGAAGCGCAGCATGTATTTGCTGACGATCTCGGCCATCGGTTTGACCGGGATGTCGCCGATTGCGTTGTCGAGGAAGCCGAGCGGCGCCATCCTCCGCCCCGTGCCGACGCGCATGCTGCGCGCGAGGCCGATCAGGTCGCCGACGATCGCGCTGGCGGTGGGGTTTTGGCCGGCGCCGCGGCCGTAGAACATCACCGGCCCGACGAAGTCGCCGGTCAGGCGGATGGCGTTGAAGACGCCGTTCACATCGGCCAGCGGGTTGTGCAGCGGGATCATGGTGGGGTGGACGCGGGCCTCGACCTTGCCGTCGGAGAGCTTGCCGATGGCCAGGAGCTTGATGCGGTAACCGAAATCACGGGCGAACTTGACGTCCAGCCCGCTGATGCGGGAGATGCCCTCGGTATGGATATCCTTGAAGTCGATGCGGGTGCCGAAGCAGAGCGAGACCAGGATGGCCAGCTTGTGGGCGGTGTCCACGCCCTCGATGTCGAAGGTCGGGTCCGGTTCGGCATAACCCAGTTCCTGGGCGGCCCGGAGCACGTCGCTGAAATCGGCGCCTTCCTGGGTCATGCGGGTCAGGATGTAGTTGCAGGTGCCGTTCATGATGCCGAATACGGAACCGAAGCTGTTGGCGGCCAGGTTCCCCTTGATGGCGGTCAGCACCGGGATGCCCCCCCCGACGGAGGCCTCGAACTGCACCTCGACGTTGTTGCGGGCGGCCGCGGCGAAGATGTCCCCCCCGTGCATCGCCAGCAGGGCCTTGTTGGCGGTGACGATGTGCTTCCCCTTTTCGATGGCCTTCAGCACGAAGCTCTTGGCCGGCTCGTAGCCGCCGACCAGTTCGATCACCACCGAGATCTCCGGGTCGTCGAAGATGGCGTTGACGTCGGTGGTGAGAACGGCGGGATCGACCTGCACCCCGCGGTCGGTGGTGATGTCCAGGTCGGCGATCCGCTTCAGGCAGATGCCCGCCCCCACCTTGTTGCGGATCACGTCCGCGTTCTGCCGGAGCAGCTTCACCACCCCGGCGCCGATGTTGCCGAATCCGATCAGTCCAACCTTTATGTCGTTCATTGTTCCTCGCTCGTTTCTTCCGTCTTGGGGCAGGCCTCGATCTCGTCGAGGATGCCGTTCACGAAGGAGGGGGACTCCTTGTCCCCGAACTTGCGCGCGATCTCGATCGCCTCGTTGATGCTGACCTTCTTGGGGATGTCGGGACGGAACATCAGCTCGAAGACCGCCAGCCGCATGATATTCAGGTCCACCCGCGGCATCCTGGAGAGCGACCAGTTCTTTGAACGGGCCTTTATGGCCGCGTCGATGGTCTCGCGCTGCTCCTGTACGCCCCGCACCAGCCCTTCGGCAAACTCCCGCACACGGGCCACAACCCCTGTCTGTTCCTCGCGGAAGGTCTGCATGGTCTCGGTTACCCCGACGGACGGATTCGCGTCCAGGGCGTAGAGCATCTGCAGCGCCAGTTCGCGCGCCTCCCGTCGCAACCCCATCAGGCGAGCGCCTTCAGCAGGTTGACGGTCTCGATGGCGGTGACCGCCGCCTCGAACCCCTTGTTGCCGGCCTTGGTGCCGGCACGTTCCACGGCCTGCTCGATGGTGTCGGTGGTCAATACCCCGAAGGCGATGGGCACGCCGCTATCCAGCGATACCGAGGCCACCCCTTTGGACACCTCTGCCGCCACGTAGTCGAAATGCGGCGTGGAGCCGCGGATGACCGCCCCCAGGCAGATGACGGCGTCATACCTCCCGGCCTCGGCCAGCTTCTTGGCGGCCAGCGGGATCTCGAACGCTCCCGGCACCCTGGCGACATGGATGTCCTGGTCGTCCGCACCGTGGCGCACCAGCGCATCCACCGCCCCCTCAAGCAGACGTTCGGAGATGAAACTGTTGAAACGGCTGACGACAATGCCGACCTTCAGCCCCCTGGCCTCCAGCTTGCCCTCATAGAATTGCGGCATAACAACCTCCCCTCATGACGTAAAGAAACCGGAATACTAGCATATTTTTTTGGGCTGGGGAGAAAAAAGTGCGTTTAGCGGCTGCAAGAGACGATCTTTCCGGCGTAATCGGCCACCAGGAATTCCACCCGCAGGGATGGGGCGAAACGGATCGCGGCTGCGTGCGCCCGGCGGCGGACCAGCTCCAGCAACTGCTCATCGAAGCCGGAGGCGATGATGATCTCGCGGGCGGTGTTGGCCCGGTCGATGATGGCGATGATACGCGGCGCGAGGCGCTCCTCTTCGGCCCATTGCCGCAGGGTGGCAAGGTCCAGCTCCGAAGCGGCGGCATGGGTATTCTCGTAGCCGCAGGCGATCTTGAGCAGCTTGGCAAACTGGCAGGCGATTATGGGACGGTCGAAACCGCGGTCGGCGCAGGCACGCAGGGCGTAGGCCACGTGATCGCCCATCATCACAAAGGCTTCTTCTCCAAGGCCGGGAAGCGGGAAGCGGGAAAGGCCGGGAAGCGGGAAAGGCCGGGAAGCGGAAAAGGCAGTCACGGATTCCGAATCCCGGTTCCCGAATCCCGATTCCCGATTCATGATGAATCTCTGCGCCGCCAGCTCGCTTGTCCTCCCGGTGGAGAGGAGCACAGTCGGAGAGCCGCAGGCGCGGGCCACGTCCAGGGCGGCCTCGATGGTGTCCGTCCATGCCTTGGCCGATATGGGACGGACGATGCCGCTCGTGCCGAGGATCGAGAGGCCGCCGACGATGCCGAGGCGGGCGTTGAGGGTCTTCTTCGCCCGCTCTTCGCCGTCGGGGATGGAGATGATGACATCAATTTTGAGTTTTGAGTTCTGAGTTTTGGGTTTTGGAAAAACCGAGAGAATCGACTGTTCGATCATCCGGCGCGGGACCGGGTTGATGGCCCATTCGCCCGGCGGCACGGCCAGGCCCGGCTTGGTGACCTTGCCGATGCCGGCGCCGCCCTCTATAATGATATCCCCCCCTTTAAGAAAGGGGGGGGAGGGGGGATTTGCAGTCACCCGCGCATGCACTTCGGCCCCATTGGTAACGTCCGGGTCGTCGCCGGCGTCCTTGACTACGAAGCAGGAGGCCGATTCGGGGCCGAATTCCTGCCCGTGCAGTTCAAAGGTGGCCGAAATCCCCGCCGGCAGGTCGATGGCGACCTCGGTGAGCGTTTCCTGCCGCGCCAGCATCAGCGCCGCCCCCTTGGCTGCGGCGGCGGCGCAGGCGCCGGTGGTGTAGCCGTGGCGCAGACCATGCTTCATACCATCCCCCTGAGAAACATATGCCAGAGATGGAGCGTCACGAAGGAGATCGGTATCCCGATCCCGAGCAGCATCCCCACCAGTTGCGGTTCGAGGTCATGTTCGACGGCTATGATGCCGGCGGTGATCATGGGGGGCATGGCCGCCTCGAAGACCGTCACCTGAACGGTTGTCCCGCTTGCCCCCAGGATCGCGACGTACAGCAGGCAGATGAGCGCCGGCCCCAGCGCCAGCTTGTAGGCCAGGCCGGCCGAGAGCGGTTTCAGCACCGCCTTCAGGCCCTCGAACTGGAGTTGGAAGCCGACCGAGACCAGCGCCAGCGGGGTGAGGGTACTCCCCAGCTTTTCCAGTATGGTGACGCTCCAATCGGGAAAGGTGACCGGCCTGAGAATGAACGCCAGGATGAGCGCCTCGAACGGCGGGAACAGCAGGATTTTACGCGCCATCTGCCGCGGTGAGGCGTTGCCGGACGAGTAGATCGTCGCGGCCAGGATACCCAGCGTGGAGAGCGCCATGAACGAACCGAGCTGGTCGGCGATGATGCCGATCCCCAGGTACTCCTTGCCGAAGTAGGCCTCGATCATCGGCAGTCCGACAAAGGAGGTGTTGCCCAGCCCGGCAACCAGCACCAGGGCCCCGATTCTGGGCCGGTCCGTTTTCAGGGCCTTGCCGGCGAAGTGGAAGAGCGCCCAGGCCAGCGAGAAGAGCAGCCATGCCATGGCCGCGGTGAGCAGCAGCGAGCGGTCGAGCTTCATGTTGTGGATATGCAGGATTGCCAGGGCCGGCAGGGAGATATGGATGATGAAGCCGTTCAGGGCCGCCGGGGTGGCGGCCGGGAAGCGGCCGGTCTTCCTGAGCCCGATACCGGCTGCAAGACAGACCGCCAGGAGGATGATGTTCGCCATCGGCCGCTCAGTCCCGTCCTGCCAGGATTACCAGGGCATTGACCACGGCGGCGGCCACGTTGGAGCCCCCTTTGCGCCCCATGTTGGTAATGAACGGGACGCCATGCCCTCCCGCCGCCAGGGCGCTCTTGCTCTCCTCGGCGCCGACGAAGCCGACCGGCAGGCCGATGATCAGCGCCGGCCGGGCCTGCCCCTCGCGGACCAGGCGCAAAAGCTCGAACAGGGCCGTGGGCGCGTTGCCGATCACGAAGATGCGGTTGTTGGGGTTGCGCACCGACTTGCGCATGGCCGTCACCGAGCGGGTGATCCCCTCGCGCTGCGCCAGGGCGGCCACGTCGGAATCCGCCACATGGCAGGTGACCTCGCAGCCTAAAGGAATCAGACGGGCCCTGGCGATGCCCGCCAGGGCCATGTTGGTGTCGGTGACGATGCCGGAGCCGCTTCTCAGGGCTGCAACCGCATGTTCCACGGCCCCTTCCGAGAACACCATCGTGCGGGCGTACTCGAAATCGGCGCTGGTGTGGATCGCGCGGCGCACCACCTGCCACTCGGTCTCCGGCCAGTCGTGGCTGCCCACCTCGCTGTCGATGATGCGGAAGGACTCGGCCTCGATCTCCTCGGGCCGCAACTTGAGCGAGTCCATCAGCGCCACCCCAGCCGGTCCAGGGCCTCGTTGACCCGTTCAGTCTCCACCTCGGCCAGCTTGCGGTGCACGCCCAGGTGGCCGCCCATCTCCATCACCAGGCCGGGATGGCGCTTGCGGGCCTTCTCGATCTCCTCGGGCAGGTCGTGCAGCACGTGGGCACCCATAAAGAGAAAATAGGGCATCAGCAGGATGCGCCCGGCCCCCTTGGCCACGCAGGCGTCGATCCCCACCTGGATGTTGGGGGCATGCATCTCGCGGAAAGCGACCTCGACGATCTCGAAGCCGGTCATGTCCCGCACCATCTCAGCCACCCGGCGGGCGGCGTCATTGGCCTCCGGGATGCGGCTGCCGTGGGCCATCATCAGTATCGCGGTTTTCATTGGACCTCGCTTGAATTGATTTGTTTGTTGATAAAAAACAAAAAACCTTCCCCCTCCGCATCCAGCCCCCGCAGCCGCTCCCACTCACCGGAAAGCGGCTCCACTGCCTGCTCTCCGCTCAGCCGCTCCAGCAACTCCGCTGCTATCAGCCACGAGGGGAGAAGATCACCGCCGGGGGGCGTCTTGCGGTGCACCCGCGGTGGATGCCCGGCCGGATCGAGCCCCTTGATGGGGAGCCCCGGCTGCATGACCTGTCTGAAGCGCTGGGCGCGCCCCTCATGATTGACGAAGGTGCCCTCCTGCTCCACCCAGGCGGTGGCGGGGAGGACGATCTCCGCCCGCTGCATCGTTTCGGTCGCGCGCCAGTCGGCGGCGGCCAGAATCCTGATCCCCTGCGCCATCTCCGCCGGGATGTCGGCCTCGAAAGAGACGATCCCCCTGACCTTTCCCCCGGCAATGGCCGTTGAAAGCGGAACCGCACCCTGGTCCCGCGCCAGCAGGGCACAGCCGAAGGCATTGGGGCCGTCGAGGATGAAGGCCAGCTTGGCCCCGCTTTGGGAGGCGATTCCCTTGTGGCGGATGCCGCTGATGAACACCGGGCGCTTGGCATCCGTGAGCGGTACGTCAGCCAGGGAGGCAACTGTAACGAACTCGAACGGCATCGTGTTCCCCCTCCCCACCACGTACACCCGCGCCCCATTTCTCCACGCCTGGCGCACTGCCAGGGCCATCATGGGGGCCTCCGCCAGGAGGTCGCAATCCAGGATTACTGCCAGGTCCGCCTCGCGAACGTCATGCTGCGAGGCGGCGTTATCCCCGTTCAGCATGGAGACCGCCTGCATGGTCCGTTCGGCATCGTCCTCGGCGTTGAAGTAGCAGAGCGCCCCCGCACCGATCAGCTCCCGCAGGCGGCCGGCCATGATGTTGCCCTCCAGGGACATGCGCGGCGAGCCGACGATGGCCAGGCTTTCCGGCCCGTGAAGTTCGAGGAACTCGGTCAGCCGCCCCACCAGGGTCTCCAGTGCCTCGTCCCGGGTGGCCGGCTTCCCGTCCAAGAGCGCCTGGCGCGGACGCTCCGGGGCATTCACGGCCTGGTTGGAGAAGCGGCCCCGGTCGCAGATGAACCAGCCGTTGACCTTGTCGTTCCGGCGGGCGATCACCTTGAGCAGTTCGCGGTAGCGGGCCGCTGGGGTGATGTTGCACCCCAGCGAGCAGTGGGGGCAGACCGAGGGGGCCATGTCGTAGTCCCAGTAGCGGGCGCGGAAGCGGGCGGTCTTGTCGGTGAAGACCCCGGTGGGGCAGATGTCCACCAGGTTGCCGGAGAAGGGGGATTCCAGCGGGCCGTCCTGCTGCCTGCCGAAGTAGACCATGGCGGCCCGCCCCATGACTCCGAAATCCGTGCCGCCGGCGTACTCCTGGTAGAAGCGGGCGCAGCGGTAGCACTGGATGCAGCGGTTCATCTCGTGCTCGATGAACTCCCCCAGGTACTGGTTGTTGTAGGTGCGCTTGCGGCCGTCGTAGCGGCGCAGCCCATGGCCGCCGGCGATGGTGAAGTCCTGGAGCTGGCATTCCCCCCCCTCGTCGCAGACCGGGCAGTCGTGGGGGTGGTTGATCATCAGCCACTCGATCACCCCCTTGCGCATGGCCATGGCCTCGGGATCGGTGGTGGAGACCACCATGCCCTCCTGGGCCGGCAGCATGCAGGACATCTGCAGCCCCTTGACCGGCCCGTCCAGCATCTTCACCGCGCAGACGCGGCAGGCCCCGGCCCTCCCCAGGGCGGGATGCCAGCAGAAGTGCGGGATGGGGATGTCCACCGACCGGGCCGCTTCCAGCACGGTGGTGCCATCGGGGACTTCGAGCGGTATGTCGTCGATGATCAGTTTCGGCATTCAATGGTTCCCGAATGGGCATTTACCCCTGACGATATGCTCCTTTACCTCGTCCCCGAACAGCCGCAGGAGCCCCTCCAGCGGTCCCATGGCGCCGGGAGCCAGGGCGCAGAAGGCGTAGTTCAGGTAGCGGACATGCTCCCGCAGGATCTCGATGTCGTCCGTCTTCCCCCGGCCGTTCTCGATCCGTTCCAGGATGTGGCGTACAAAGGGGAGTCCTTCGCGGCAGGGGGTGCACCAGCCGCACGATTCGCGGGCGAAGAAGCGGATCAGGTTGAGGGTCGCCCCTACCATGCAGGTGGTCTGGTCGAAGACGATGATCCCGCCGGTGCCGAGGCGCGAACCGGCCCTGGCCACCGGGTCGAAGTCCATGGCCACGCCCCAGTGCTCCCTGGTGAAATACGGGGTGGATGCGCCGCCGGGGATGCAGGCCTTGAAGCGGCTTCCCGGACGCATGCCGCCGCAGGGGCCGTCGATGATCTCCCCCAGGGTCATGCCCAGCGGCAGCTCGAAGCATTCCGTGTTGGCCACATGGCCGCTGATGCAGAAGAGCTTGGGTCCGGCCGCCTCGGGCGTGGCTGCCAGCCCCCGCCACCAGGCAGGTCCCCGGGCGATGATGGCGGGGATGTTGGCCAGGGTCTCGACGTTGTTGACCACCGTCGGCTGTCCCCACAGCCCCTTGACGGCCGGGAAGGGGGGCTTGACGCGCGGGTTGGCGCGGACCCCCTCAAGGGCGTTGATCAGGGCGGTCTCCTCGCCGCAGATGTAGCGGCCGGCGGACTGGTGGATGTCCAGCTCCAGGCTGAAACCGCTCCCGAGGATGTTCCGGCCGAGCAGGCCGGCGCGGTGGGCCGCGGCGATGCCCTGGCGCAGGTTCTCCGCCGCCAGTTCGTAGCCGCGGCGGACAAAGATGAAGGCGTGCTCCACCCCCAGGGCGTAGCAGGCGAGCAGCATCCCCTCGATCAGCAGGTGCGGGTTCTGCTCCAGCAGCACCCGGTCCTTGTAGGTGCCAGGCTCCATCTCGTCGGCGTTGCAGATCAGGTAGCGCGGCCCCGGCAGGTCGCGGGGGACGAAGGACCATTTCTTCCCGGTGGGAAAGCCGGCCCCGCCTCTGCCGCGCAGACCGGAGTCGATCACCGTCTGTTGGACCTGGGCGGGGGACATCTCCCCCAGCGCCTTGCGCAGGGCCGCGAAGCCGTTGTTGCCGCTGTATTCGTCGAAGGTCAGGCATTGCCCGGCGCGTTCGTATCCGAGTAGAATCCGTTTCATGATCGGGCCATACGTTACCGTTGTTTGCCATGCATATCAAGATTTTGTTGACAGTAACACAAAGTATACCCTATCTCTTTTATTACGCCGTGTTCTTGTTGCGTCACCAGTTTTTTAACGTCTTTTCCTGTCCTTCCGGCGGGGCATAGCCTGGCCGGGATAATTTGAGGAGAACCTATTCTCATGCCACAAAGGCTTTTCTGGCTGGAAAACTGCAGCATCCTTGTTAAGATCATCGGGATCAACCTGGCCATCCTCCTGGTGGCGTCCCTTGCCATCATCTTTCATATCATTCCCGTTTACGAACAGAATCTCCTCAGGCAGTACAAATCCCACACGTCAAACCTGGTCGATATTGCCTCTTCGGTACTGAATAACTACAACTCCAAGGTGCTGCGCCATGAAATGACCCTCGACGAGGCCCAGGCAAGCGCCATCGAGTCCATACGGGTCATGGCCAACAGGAACGACTACCTGTGGATTCAGGACCTTGAGCAGATCATGGTGGTGCATCCGTTTGCACCCCAGCTGGAAGGTAAAAATGTGGCGGATTTTAAGGACGCGTCGGGAAAGATGTTGTTTGTTGAAATGAACCGGCTGGTGAAAACACAGGGGCAGGGGTTTCTCGAATACCTCTGGCCCAAACCGGGTCATGCGGCGCCGGTACCGAAAATTTCATACATCAAATTGTTTGAACCATGGGGCTGGGTGGTCGGAAGCGGGGTTTATTACGACGATGTTAAACAGGAATCTGCGGAACTGCGCCGTCAGGTTCTCATGACGTCGAGCGTCCTTCTGGCGCTGATTATCTGTTTCTCCCTGTATGCCGCCCGCCGGATCAATCTTCCGCTTAAAAAGGCCCTTCTGATCACCCACCAGATCACCCATCCTCACCTGCCTGCTTCCGAAGCGGCGGATATCTCCGACGAACCGAGCCTTTTACTCGATTCGATCGAAACCATAGTGACCGAGCTGAAAGGTGCCAAGGACGAGGCGGAGCGGGCCAACAGGGCCAAGAGCGACTTCCTGGCGCGGATGAGCCATGAGATTCGCACCCCCATGAACGCCGTTGTCGGCATGACCGAGCTGGCCATGGAGAGCGCGACCACGCTGGAGCAGAAGGAATATCTGGAAGGGGTCAGGTCCTCGGCCGAGCACCTGACCGCGCTGATAAACGATATCCTCGATTTCTCCAAGATCGAGGCCGGCCGCCTGGCCCTGGAACAGATCCCCTTCTCCCTGCGGGACACACTCAACGCCTCGGGCCAGTTGCTGGCTTACAGGGCACGGCAGAAGGGGCTCTCGTTCGAGGTGAACGTCTCGCCCGATCTGCCTGACCGGCTGCTGGGGGACCCGGTTCGTCTGCGCCAGATCATAACCAACCTGACGGGCAACGCCATCAAGTTCACAGGCCGGGGGGGCATAACGATCACGGCGGCGGAGGTTGCCCGCGAAGATGGAGAGGTGCTGGCTGCGATATATGTCCGTGACACCGGCATGGGGATTCCGCGAGAGGTGCAGGAGCTGATCTTCGAGCCCTTTGTCCAGGCGGACGGTTCGACGGCGAGGCAATTCGGCGGTACCGGCCTCGGTCTGCCGATCGTCAGGCAACTGGTGGAGATGATGGGAGGGGGCGTCTCGGTGGCGAGTGAACCGGGTTTGGGGAGCGAGTTCCGTTTCACGGCGCGTTTCAGGCTGGCCGAGGAGCAGGCCTCCATTCCGGATGACTGCCCGGATGAGCGTCCGGCGGTTGCCCGGCAGGTCACTGGCAGCCGTGTCCTCTCGTGGAGAAGATGGGGCACCGCGCCACGGTGGTCACAAACGGCAGAGAGGCGGTGTATGCGTGGTGCGGGGGAGGCTTCGACCTGGTGCTGATGGACGTCCAGATGCCGGAGATGGACGGACTTGCGGCGACCCGGGCCATCCGGGAGCAGGAACGGTCACGCGGCGGCCATATACCGATCATCGCCATGACCGCCCACGTCATGCATCAGGATGTCGCCCTCTGTCTCGAAGCGGGCATGGACGACCACCTGGGCAAGCCGCTCAGGCGCGTCGATCTGGAAAAGGCCGTGGCGAGGATCAGATGATATTTTTGAGGATCTCCGTGGCGAGCTCCGGTGTCACCCTGCCATAGAGCCGTTCGCCGATCATGATCGCGGGGGCATCTCCGCAGTTTCCCAGGCAGGAGCAGGGGAGCAGGGTGATGGCGTTGTCGGCCGTCGTAGCGCCCGCCTCGACCCCCAACACCCGTTCCAGGCGCTTGAGCAGCGTTTCCCCCCCCAGCGACCAGCAGGAGACCGAGTCGCAGACATGCAGGACCGTCCTCCCCACCGGGCGGCGGTAGATCAACTCGTAGAAGGTGGCCAACTCCTCCACCTGGAGCGCGGAGAGGCCGGTCAACCCGGCCGCCTCTTGCAGCGCCTCGTCGCTTAGCCAGCCGTAATGGCGCTGCAGCTCCTTCATCACGTCCACCGCCGCCTCGCGTGGGGTGACGGCGCTGGCCACGCGCCCTTCCAGTTCCTGTCTCAATCGTTCCGGGATCATGGGATCACATTATAAGAGCTTTGCCGCGACTGGCAAGGGGAAATCTGGCGGGGAGCCGTTTCCAGCTCCCCGCCGCGGCATCCCTAACCTTAGCTTGTTCAGAACATCATCTGAAAACCGGCGCTGAGATACCAGTCGTTAACCAGCTGCAGCCCGTTGACGTCCTGGAAGAGCGGCATCCCCCCCTCGACCCCGAAGCTGAACGCCCCCCTCGCATAGCTCGCCCCGATGAATCCGTCCAGGCGCTGACCGCCGTAGTTGCCGGGATCGGCGTCGGGCGTCGGCGCCCCGGTCGTGGCATCGAGCAGCTTCCGGATCTCGGGGTCGCGGCCATGGATGCGGCCGGTGTCGTTGAAGGCCAGCCGCAGCCATCCGCCGGCCGGTCCGAAGGCGCGCTGGAGCCAGCCGCTCACTTTGGTGTTGTTGCCGAGGCTGGCGGTCAGGTGCCTGTTGATCGCGTAGATCCCCCTCAGCTCGGTGTCGCCGAAGCCGCTGGTGCGCATCGGGGCGGCGGCGGTGTTGCCCGCGCCCATGTTCATCACCATCTCCATGGTCATGCTCTGACAGGTGGCCATCCCCATCAAGGTCAGTTGATCGGTGACCCCGTACATCACCATCAGCATCTCCCGCCAGCCTGGCGATGATCTCGCCGCTGGAGCCCCCTTTGTAGACGGTGACGCTGCCGGAAAGGGATACGTCGCTGCCGTTGCCGTTGTAGGCGCCCACGGCGAAATCGGCGATGCCGTCAGCGTCGGCATCGCCTATGTTCTTGACCCGGTAGCCGAAGTTGTCGTCGCCGGTCAGCACCCAGGTGGATTTGGCGTCGAAACCGCCGGCGTTTCCCCTGTAGATCAGCAGCGCCCCAACCGTGCCGTCCCCCTTGGCGTAGGGCGCCCCGACGAGCAGGTCGTCGATGCCGTCGCCGTCAAAGTCGGCAAAGCCGCCGGCCTGCCCCTGCTGACTCCCCTTCAGGGAAACCGAGGCTGTCCTGTCCGCTGTCTGGCTGGTAGCGCCGTTTCCGCTTACGGACGGCGTAAAGCCGCTGCTGCATCCCTGCAAGGCGAGGATGCATACGGCCAGTGATGCGTATAGCTTTGTCCAGTTCATATTGTCCTCCGATTGGTATCTTGTTTGATCGTAACTTCAGCGTTTCCCGGGAGCGCGGGCATCTTGCCTGCGTTTCAAGCGGATGTATCGCTTGAATTGACTGCAAACAAACGTATTCGGGCATAAACCCGCCCGAAGCACAGGCAGGATGCCTACGCTCCCAAGGCATGCTGAATAGTTGCGTTTGATCCTGCCGCTTCGGGCTCGCTTCTCCCCGGCACGCTGCCGGTGGAACGTTCACGCACGTATAGTGTGCTGGCGACGACGCGTGCCCGATACAGCGGGATGAATGACTATGTCACGAGAAGGGGGAGAGCTTCGGAGGGGGGTCTGGAGGGTCGCCATGACGGGTGGTCAGGCGGGGTCGGAAGTGATGAAAGAGCGGGCTTTCCGGGGGGGCGGACGGCTCCCCGCTGAATCGGTACGGCAGCAGCTCGAACTTTCCCGCGCCCCACAGGGCGAGCTGCTTGCCGCTCCCGCAGGGACAACTGCAGGATAACGTGGTCTTGGCGGGTTGCCTATCCTTGCTGCTGCCGGCCTCACAATCCTCGTGGTCGTGATGCCCATGCTGCTCCTTCATCCTTTTCTGCCAACAGCAACAGGTGTGTGTGGCCCTCAGTTCGGGCGAACAGCCGCAGATGTCGCAATCGCCGGAACATTCCGCAATGACGGCCTGCGCGCCGGTTGCGGGCCGCACGGCAAGATGGGCCAGCGGACTGACGGTGATCGCCAGATAGGCCGCCATGAGCACTGCTGCGATTATGTTACGGGAAGGACCTTTCACGCCGCTCCTGGGTCTGAACCGGGGAATCTTGCCGGGACGTGGTTGTCGTATTTCACGACGGCGGCTTTCGACCGGTGTAAAAAATGATTACAAGACGTGGCCGATCTTGTCGAAATTACGACCGGTTAGCAGGGTTACAGCAGGTATGTTTCAGATTGCATGCCAATCCGACCAGGGGAGGTCATGGCGAGGATGCGGGAGCTCAGGCTATAAAGCGGACAAAAACCCGGTTGGAGAGCAGCATGCCGCGCCGGGTGAGGCGCACGCCGGTGTCGTTTCGTTGCAGCAGCCCCAGCGAAACCAGTTCGGATATGGCCTCGCCGAAGGTCTCTTCCATGCCGCAGCCGAACTCGCGCTCGAAGGCGGCGAACTCCACACCCTCCGCCAGGCGCAGCCCCAGGAACATGAACTCGGCCATGGCATCCGACAGGGTCAGGATCATCTCGTCGCAGCGGGGAAGAGATCCCGCACGTATCGACGTGGCATACCCGTCGATATCGGCTGTATTGCCGAACCTGGTGCCGAAGCCCTTGTCCCGCAGGAGGGAGTGCGCCGCGGCGCCCAGGCCGAGGTAGCCGTCGCGCCGCCAGTAGCCGCTGTTGTGCCGTGACCTTCGGCCGGGGAGGGCGTAGTTGGCGATCTCGTAATGCTCGTAGCCGTGCGCCGTGAGCAGGTCGTCGGCCGCCTCGAACATCCCCGCGGCCAGGTCGTCGTCGGGCAGCAGCGGGTCGTCGCCGCCGTAGCGCGCCGCAAAGGGGGTGCCCTCCTCCACGCTCAGGCCGTAGACGGAGATGTGCTCCGGCGCGAGACGCAGGGCCTGCCCGAGGTCGGCCCGCCACATCTCCGCCGTCTGGCCGGGAAGGGCGTGGATCAGGTCGATGCCGACGTCGGCGAAACCGGCCGTGCGCGCCGCCGTAAAGGCATCCTGCGCCTGCCGCGCCGAGTGGACCCGCCCCAGGGTCGCCAGCATGCGCTCATCAAAGGACTGGACACCCAGGGAGAGACGGTTGACGGAGGCAGCACGGAATCCCGCCAGCCGCTCGTGGTCGACGGTGCCGGGATTGACCTCCAGGGTGATCTCCGCGTTCGCTGCCAGGCCGAAAGTCCGCGCCGCGCGGTCGATGAGCAGCGCCACCTGGCGGGGTTCCAGCAGCGAGGGGGTCCCGCCGCCGAAGTAGATCGACTCCAGCGGCCTTCCCGGAGCGAGTCCCGCCGAGACGAGGCGCATCTCCTCCAGCAGCAGGTCGACGTAGCTGTCCGGTGCGTGATCGGATTCCCGCGAGACAAAGGCGCAGTAGGGGCACTTGCGCGGGCAGAAGGGGATGTGGAGATAGAGTCGTGTGAACATAATGAATTGCAATTTTAACCGGAATGGGTACAATGTGTCCATCATTATACCAATCCAAGGAGATGCGCTATGAAACGTGCGATTTCGGTGGTGGCGGCCTTTGCCGCGCTGGTGCTGGTAACGGCTGCGGCCCAGGCTGCTGACAAGGGTGAGCAGGTCTTCAAGGAGAAATGCGCCATGTGTCACGTCGTCAAGGGGAAGGGTGGCAAGATCGGCCCCGAGTTGACCAAGGTCGCCACCAAGCTGAAAGACAAGGAACTCATAGCGCAACTGGAGAATCCGAAGAAGCTGAACCCTTCTTCCACCATGCCCTCGTTCAAGACCCTTCCCAAGGCCGACATGGACGCCCTGCTGAAATATCTGAAGACGCTGAAATAACGTGATTCACTACCTTATGGGCCTGCCGGAAGGCGGGCCTTTTTTGTCTTTACGGGTAATTGTATGCGAATGAAGGAAGAACAGATCAAACGGCTGGCCGAGAAGGTCTATAACGACTTGGCCGCCGACAACCTGATCACGCCGCGCCGCGAGCGGGGTGCGGCGCTGGAAGGGATCGCCGGGGTTATCGCGCGGGACTTCGGCCGCGAGCAGACCCTGGAGCGTGACGCCGAGCGGCTCCTGGAAGAGAGTATCGCCGCCATGGGGCGGGGCGCCGCCGAGATCGACCGCCGCAAGATGCTGCGTATGATCAAGGAAAAACTGGCCAAGGATCGAAAGATCGTCCTGTGAGGAAATAGCATGTCACTCTCCGAAGACCGAATATCCAACCTGGCCCACGAGATCATGGAACGTCTCTGGCGCGACGATCTGGCCGACATTACCGACGAGAGCCGCGCGCTGGCCCGCATCAAGCAGTCGTTGACGGCCTTCTTCAGCGTGGCGGATGAGATCGACGCAACGGTACGCGCCAAGCTCGGCAACCGGGCGCCCGGCAGCCGCGACTGGGAGCTCCTCTACCAGAAGTTCTACCAGGACGAGTTGGCCAGGAGGAAGTTGTGAATGATCCTAATAACGGCATTTGAAACGCAAAGACGCAAGGAACGCCAGGAAAAACACTAAGGTAATTCTGAAATCCATGTTCACCTGCATGGTGACAACCAGATATATTTAAACAGATCGACTTCTTTGCGAACTTTGCGTCTTTGCGTTAATGAACTGCTTTTTCAAGGATAATGTGAAGATGGAGCGAAAAACCGATGCTTGACCCCGAATTGACCGAGCAGTTGAAACGTGTGCTGACCTCGCTGGAGCAACTCCTTCCCAAACCGATCCCCACCATAGAATGGAACGTCACCACCGCGGCCAACTGGCGCCGGCACTCCTTTGCCGGCTACCTGGAGCCGCTGGAGACGGTGGAACGGATCGCACTGGACGACCTCTTGGGTATCGACGGGCAGAAACGGGTGGTGGAGGAGAACACCCGCCAGTTCCTGGCCGGTCTGCCGGCCAACAACGTGCTTCTGTGGGGGACGCGGGGAACGGGCAAGTCGTCGCTGGTGCGGGCCATCCTCAACAGTTACGCCGCCGAGGGGCTGCGGGTGATCCAGGTGGACAAGGACGATCTGCTGCACCTGCCTGACATCGTGGATGCCATCAAGAATGAGCCCTACCGTTACATCGTCTTTTCCGACGACGTCTCCTTCGAGGTGGGGGAGTCCAGCTACAAGATGCTGAAAAGTGCCCTGGACGGCTCGGTCTACGCCCCGCCGGACAATGCCCTGATCTACGTGACCTCCAACCGCCGCCATCTGCTGCCGGAGTATGAAACCGACAACCGTGGTGCCATGCTGGTCAACAACGAGATCCACCACGGCGAATCCGTGGAGGAGAAGATATCCCTCTCGGGCCGTTTCGGCCTGTGGGTCGGTTTTCATCCCTTCAGCCAGGACCAGTACCTGGAGGTGGTCAGGCAGTGGGCCGGCAAGCTGTGTGCTAAAATGGGGGCGGAACCTGTCTGGGGCGCCGAGGAACGGCAGGCCGCCATCCTCTGGTCCCAGCAGAAGGGGGATCGCAGCGGCCGCATCGCCTATCAGTTTGCAACCCACTGGGTGGGAAAGCGGCTGCTGGCCGGGCGATAATCTCAAAGGCAATGGACCCGAAGGGCCTAAAGAACGCGGATCAAATCTGATTTAAGCGGATTTTAACGGATAAAAACAGAATAGAAGGTTTGAGATCCGCGTAAATCCGCTCAATCCGCGTAATCCGCGTTCTATTGCTGTTCAGGTTTGCTAACTAACGGGCCATGGGCGAACGCCTTGGGCCTTTTTTCACGAAAGGCGGCTGCATGCTTCATCTTCTGCGTAAAGCGATCTTCATCGCCCTGACCGGCGCTTTTCTCCTCACCTTTGCAGCCATCCCCTCCAATGCCGATGATGCCCTGTCACGCGCCGCAGCGGAGTTCAGGGAAAAGGAGTACGGCAAGGCCTTCTCCCTGGCGCAGCAATCGGCCGAAACGCCGCAGCGCACCTTCCTGCTCGGCGTTGCGGCCCTGCGGCTGGGGAAGTCCGATGAGGCGGTCAGGCTGCTGGCGGATGCGGAGCGGACGCTGCCGCTGTTGGGTGATTACGCCTCGCTTTACCAGGCCGAGGCGTTATTGAAGGTCAAACGATATACCGAGGCCGCCGCCAAGGCCGCCTCGCTCCCGAAGCTCCATCCCGCTTCCCAGCTGGTGCGCCGCTCCGAGAAGCTCTCAGCCGACATCCTCTTCGAGGCCGGCGATTACAGGGGAGCGCTCAGGCTCTGCCAGGCCTTTGTCGAGAAGTATCCCACCGGCGGCGATTCCGTGGACGCCCTCTTCCTGGCGGCCCGCAGCCGGGAGGAGACCGGGGACAAGGGGGGGGCTGCCCAGATCTATCGCGGTATCTGGCTGAACAACCCCGCCGCTCCCCAGGCTAAAATGGCCCGCGAACGGCTCAGGGAGCTGGAGGCGGCCGGCATAAAGGTTGCTTCGTACACCCCGGAGGAGTTGCTGCGGCGAGCATCTGCTCTCTACGCGCAGAACGACTTCGGCCAGACCCTGCAAACGCTGCAGTCAATCCCCCTGGATGGCCAGTCGGCCGCGTTGGTCGCCAGGGTGGAACTGCGCAGCGGCATGGCCCGCTTTCGTCAGCGCAACTACAAACAGGCGGAGATGAACCTGTCGAAGGCCGCTCTCTGCGACGTGGCGGGTATCCGCTCCGAGGCGCGTTTCTGGCTGGCAAGGACCCTGGAGCGGCAGGAGCTGCATGAGCGGGCCTTGGCGATTTACCTGGAGCTGGCAGAAGCGGGGAAGCGGCAGGAGCTTGGCGACGATGCCCTGATGCAGGCGGCCGGGCTGAGAAGGGGGCTGGGAAGTTACGCCGAGGCGGCGCGGATCTTCGAACAGCTCCCCAAGAGCTGCCCCGACTCCAGGTTCATCCCCCGCGCTGCCTGGGATGCCGCCTGGTGCCGTTACCTGGCCGGCGACCATATTGCCGCCGCCGATGCCTTCAAGGCGCTTTTGAAGGATGAGACCGTTCGGGAAAAGGCGCTCTACTGGCTGGCCAGGGCGTTGGAGAACGCCGGCGCCGCCGAGGCCGCGAACTGGTACCGGATACTGCTGGACGAGTATCCGGCCGGTTTTTATGCTGCCTGGCACCGTGAGCAGAAGGGGATCGGGGATGCGCGGGAGGGCCTGGGCCGGCGCGACGCCATGGGGGAGCTGCCGCTGGCGGCCGGTTTTGAAAAACCGAGGCTCCTGGCATCGCTGGGGATGCTGGAGGAGGCCCGCGGCGAGATGGCGGCGCTGCGCAAGAGACTGGGCGAAAAGGGGGCGCTGTTCCCAGCCATGGCGCGCGTGTATCTTGAAATTGCGGATTACGGCTCGGCCATCTACCTGTTCATGCAGAACCGGCCGCTGAAATGGGACAGGCAAAACCTGCCGCTCTGGACGGCCGGTTATCCCCTGGCCTACACCGGGCTGATCAGGGAGCACGCCTCGGCCAACGCCATATCAGAATCGCTCATCTATGCCCTGATCCGGGCCGAGAGCGGTTTTTCGCCCGCCATCAGGTCCCACGCCGGCGCCATCGGCCTGATGCAACTGATGCCCGACACCGCCAGGGCCACGACCAGGGAGAAGGGGGAGTTCAACCCGTTGCGCCTGACGGTCCCGGATTTCAACATCAAGCTGGGGACACGGCATCTGCGGGAGCTGCTGGACGGGTACGACGGCGACGCGGTCTATGCCGTCGCCGCCTACAATGCCGGCGCAAAGGCGGTTGAGCGCTGGCGGAAGAATTTTAAGGGATTGAAGAAGGACGAGTTCATCGAGAGCATCCCCTACCAGGAGACGCGCGATTACGTCAAGAAGGTCTACGCCTCGGCCGCCGTTTACCGGCAGCTGTACGGGTTAAGGTAGCCCCTTAATGCCTCCGGTGGCGTAAAACACCGAATAGAGCGGCAGGAAAGATACCTTCTGTTCCGGCAGCTCGGCGTAGGGGCGCGAGGAGAAAACCAATCCCCCGCCGCAGTTCGGGTAGGTCGAAAGGAACAGGTGCAGGCTCTTCAGGCTTCCGGACGCGCCGCCCCGCCATTGCATTTAAATTTACAAGAGTAATTTACAATTACGAATTTAGAATTGAAAGATTGTTTGTGGGCAGGTGATACACAAAGTCCTCAGAAGTCTTGGGGGAACACCAGGGTGTTGAGAGAGGAAGGCATTGGACCGGGGGATTCTTATTAGTGCTGGAAAGTGCTAGCCCCACTTTGTACAGAGTTGGGACGTGACCCTCTCGATATTCGCAAGGGATATTCAGGGATGATGGAGAGGTAAGCAAACCCCCACGCGACGGGTGTCGGCGGGGGCAGGTGGTTAAGCGGTCTATCGTCGGGGAGGCGGGTTTGTAGTGCGTGGCCGGTACTCCCAGGTTATGTAAAGATATCAGTGCCTGACACGAATATAGCTCCCTCAAATCTCCTCGTAAGGTCAGATGATCATGGTGTCAAGATGCCAGTGCCTGACACCTGTATGGTCAATGTGTTCCGGCTTTTTTCAGCAATTCAAGACCACGTTCCTTCTTGCCCGAGCCTCTTTTCGCCCGTAACATGAAGCGGGTTTCCGCATCAAACTCAGCCAGGAGAAGGGTGGTTACCTCATCAAGCAGACGATTCACGCTCTGTCCGCGCTGGTGCGCCATTTCTTTCAGGCGCTGATATTTTTCATCCGGCAAACGAAGTGTCAATGCGCTCATAATTTCATCTCCTTGAGCAGGGTTTCCGGGAAGACTACTTTCAGTCCGGGAAATAACAACTCCATCCGGGCCACGTCGCGAAGGTTGCGTGTCACGATATAGTCTGCACCTCCGGCAACGGCAAGCTCGATCAAATGATTGTCGCCCTCATCCGGCAGGTTAGGCCGCCAACCATAATATATCCGTGTCCAGCGGCAGGCAGCAAGAAAGATATCCAGCAGTTCATCGCGTTCGTCAGAATCCAGGCGACTGCGAACAAACAGATCGGATCTGCTCAACACATCTTCATATTCCGCCAGCAACGCCACCCCCATCAAGGGAGTCAGCTTTTCTTCCAAACACGCGGCAATCACGGCGCGACAGGCTCCCTGCCCAAGACAGGCGCCGATAAACACATTGGTGTCAATGACTGCTTTCATGGGTAGATGGTAGCAAATATGCAACCACATTGCCAGACAAAAATGGGTAAAGAAACCCCCGCGCGACAGGTGTCGGTGGGGGGACGTGGTTCATCGGTCAAGCGTCGGGTATAGTGGATCGAATTACGTGTCAAAAACTCCCCAGTTTGGGCTGGGTTTTGTCAAGGGTCTTTCATTTTAGCGATTCGGGCATAAACCCGCCCGAAACACGGGCAAGATGCCCACGCTCCTAAAACAATCCGTGATAGCGCATGCTGAATAGTTACGAAATTTGGGAAGTGCAGCGGGGAGATTTTGCCCGGACATGTTCGGCATAGATTGGAGGCAGGGACAACAGTTCGAGTTTTGGGAAGAGGCTGTTCGAGGTTCTAAGTTCAAGGTTCAAAGTTGAACCACGAACCTCGAACCTCGAACCTCGAACCTCGAACCTTGAACCTCTCTTAGCTCCCGGTCAACCCCACCAGATTGATGTTGACCATGAAGGATGTGCTGCCGGGGCGATCTCGTAACGCCACGTTGATGCCCCAGCACTTGTGGCGGTATTCGACGGAGTAGACCGATTCGAGGAAACCATCGAGGTAGCCCCCTGGGCGGTCAAAGGAATAGCGGGTGGAGTAACCGAAGGTCCATGGTTTGTAGAACCTGCTTGACAGGCGTCCCTCCAGGTATTCCACCTCGTTGCGCGACAAACGGTAGCTGATGCCGGCGATGTTGCCCCGCGTGTCGTCGAACTCCGCCCCCGGCGCCACGCTGGAGATGCGCCAGTCATAGACGTTGTAGCGGGCATCCAGGGTCATCTTGACCTGAGGGTGCAGCCGGGCGTCCGATTCCAGGACCAGGTCTGTCCAGGGGCGGTTGGCGTCCACCAGGGTCAGCAGGTCGCGCCGTGTCCCGACGAAGCTGTACCCCTGCCAGAGTTTCAAGCGCATCAGGTCGCGGTATTCGCTTGTTTCCCCGTGCTGGAACTTCCCCCCCAGGAGGTTGGTCAACGAGTAGTAGACGATATTCTGCTGGATCAGGCGGTCATTGAAGTCATAGAAGGGGAGCCGCGTCTGGTCCTGTCCCGGTGTATAGCTGTAGCTGAGTTCCGGCACCAGTTCGTGGCGCAGCTTCTTGAGCTCATCCCCCTTGATCGTGAAGACCCTGCTCAGGGAGGTGGAAACACGGCCGCCAAGCTCCGGCAGCAGGTCGAGTTCGCTCTCACTGATGCCGCTGCCGGCGGGTATGTCGTCGGTTTTATAGGCCCGCAGATGGGCTCCGGCAAAGGCCGAAGCATGCAGATATTCCGGCAGGCCCGCCACCAGGCTCAGCCGCGGGAAGGCGTGCAGGCGCTGTCCACTGGGGCCGACCCCCTGGTAGAGGTTGGCGGCGCTGGCATCGAGATCGAAGTAGAGCGGTGTGGATGCAATCTGCCGGCGGACCGCTGCCAGGCCGATCTCTGGCAGCGTCTGCAGGGTGCGGCTGTTGTCGGCGGCGTACAGGTCCTCGACATGGCGCAGGTTGGCTGTCAGGGCGTAATGCTGCCAGGTTTTGAGGAAGTTGACGTAGGAGTCGCTGGACTGGCGGTTGTAGTCGCCGCTCTTCTCGCCGTATTCGCGCAGGAAATTCCGGTCGCTGGGCTTGTTGATCGCCATGCGCAGGTTCATGTCCGCGGAGAAGATCTCCTTGTGGTTCTGGGCGATCTGGCCGCGCCAGCGCTCGTCCAGCAGGTCGTAGATCAGATAGCCGCCGATGGAACCCTCGCTGCCGCGCTTGCGGGCGTAACGATACTCCGTGCCGGTGCCGACGCCGCGCTTGGACAGGAGGTCAAGGTTGAGCTGCAGATCCTGGTTGGGGGCGATGACCCAGTAGGCGGGGATGTCTATCTCTGCGCCACGCGTGTTGGAATAGCCGAAACGGGGAAAGAGGAGGCCGGTCCTGCGCTCCCGCACCACGGGGAAGGCGATCCAGGGGATGTAGAGCACCGGCACGTCCTTGACGTAAAAGACGATGTTCCTGCCGATGGCGTAGCCCAGCAGATTGACCCGCAGTTTGTCGGCGCCGAACTTCCAGAACGGGCCTGGAAGGTCGCAGGTGGTCAGCTCGGTGCCGCTCAGCACCAGGTTGATCTCGTCCTCTCTGACGATCTTTTCGCCGGTGAAGGTGATGTTCCCCTGGCGTATGCTTACGGCTCCATGCTCCAGTTCAATCCTGCCGGTTTCCAGGTCCATGGTAAACCTGTTCCCCTTCAGGCTGTCGCCACCCTTGGTCATGACGATGTTCCCGGAAGCGATCAGTATCCTGGCCTTTCGGTCGTACGAGGCCCTGTCGGCGTGGAGAACCATCCCCTCCCATTCCAGTTCCACGTGACCGCTGGCGTTGAAGGTGTCCGCGGCCTGGTCGTGATCCATCGCGTCGGCCTTGATGGCGATGTCGCCGTCGGATGGGTGATTGCCGGCTCCAAAGGAGACGGCTGCCGGTGCCAAGGCCAGGCAGGCGAGCAGTATCAGCAGACGGATCAGTATCATGGCGGTGCCGTCCTAACCCCTTATTCCTTCGAAATGTTTCCCCGCGATGCCGGCCTTTGCCTCACCCACGGTGAACAGCGAGCCGCACACCAGGATCAGATCATCCGCCCCGGCCTCTTGCCTGGCCGTGGCGATGCCGTCGGCGACGCTGCCGCAGGGCATGGCCGCAATGCCGATATCCAAGAGGATAGCGGAGAGCGTAGCGGCGTCAAGGGCGCGATCCATCGCAGGGGTCACGGCATAGGCCTTGTGCGTCTTGCCTGCCAGCGGGGCGAAGATTGCGCGGGCGTCCTTGTCGGCCATGACCCCGGCCACCAGCAGCAGCCTCCGGTAATGGCAAGCGCTCAGCGCATCGGCCAGTGCCGCCGCTCCTGCCGGGTTGTGGGCGCCGTCCAGCAGGATCGGAGGTTGTCCGGCAAGCAGCTCCATCCGGCCGGGCCAGCGGGCGAGGCTGATCCCCGTGGTCAGGGCCTCCTCGGGGACCACGATTCCGACAGCGTCGAGCTGTTCCGCGGCGGCCAGGGCCAGGGCCGCGTTTTCCGCCTGGTAGCGCCCTGGGATGCCGGGGGTAAGGCGTGCCAGCCGAGCACGAACCCCCTGGTAATCGAGAGTCCCGTCACTGTTCCATGCTGCGCGGAACTCCTGTCCGGCGCAACGGAGCAGGTTGCCTCCCCGCCCGCAGCGGCTGCGTATTGCCGCGAGCGCCTCCGGAGGCTGGTTCGCCGCCACCACCGCTGTTCCCGGCTCGATGATGCCGGCCTTTTCCGCGGCAATCGCCGCCAGGGTGTCGCCCAGGTATTCGCCATGATCCATGGCGATGGGGGTGATGACCGTCATCATGCCGGGGATGGCGGCAGTCGCATCGCAGCCTCCTCCCATGCCGGCTTCCATCACGGCCAGTTCGACCCGTTCTTCGGCGAAACAGAAGGCTGCCAGTGCCGTGACGATCTCGAAAAAGGTGCAATCGGCAGGGGCCTGCGCCAGAACGGCATCGAGGAACACCGCAAGGCGCTCGGGGGGAATGTCCAGCCCGTTGACGCGAAAGCGCTCGGTGAAATCGACCAGATGGGGCGAGGTAAACAGGGAGCTGCGGAAGCCTGCGGCGCCCAGAATGGCGGAGAGAAAGGCCGCAGTGGACCCCTTGCCGTTGGTGCCGACTACATGAATGCTGCGGAAGGAGAGCTCCGGATTGCCCAGACGGTCGAGCAGGAGTCGAACCCTGTCGACACCCGGGCGGATGCCGAAACGCCGGCGGGCGTAGAGTTTTTCCAGCGAGCCGGCCAGAGACATCTCAGGCAATTGGACGGTGCAGCATCTTGAGGATGGATGCGAGCTTCGGGCGCATCTCCGTACGGGGAATGATCACGTCCACCATGCCGTGGTCGAGCAGGTACTCTGCGCGCTGAAATCCCTCGGGAAGCTTCTGGCGAATGGTCTGCTCGATAACCCGCGGTCCGGCAAAACCGATCAGCGCCTTGGGCTCGGCGATGTTGATGTCCCCCAGCATGGCGAAGCTGGCGGTGACCCCGCCGGTGGTGGGGTCGGTCAGGATCGAGACGAAGGGGATGCCGGCCTGCTTGAGCTTGGCCAGGGCGGCGGAGGTCTTGGCCATCTGCATCAGCGACAGGATGCTTTCCTGCATGCGCGCGCCGCCCGAGGCGGAGATGACGATTACCGGCTGGTGCTGTTTCAGGCCCCGCTCGATGGAGCGGGTGATCTTTTCGCCCACCACGCTCCCCATGCTTCCACCCATGAAGGAGAAGTCGAAGATGGCCACCTGCACACCGGTTCCCCCGATGGCGCCTTCCACGCAGATGACCGCATCCTTTGATCCTCCCTTGGCAACGGCGGCATTGATACGTTCCTGGTAGCTTTTCGCATCCTTGAATTCCAGGAAGTCCACCGAGGTCATGCCGGCATCGAACTCCTGCCAGGCGCCTTCGTCCAGCAGGACTTCAAGGCGGCGGCGGGCGGAGATACGGTAGTGGTGCCCGCACCTTGGACAGACGTTCAGGTTGGCGTCGATCTCCTTGCCGAGGATGGTATCCGAGCAGCCCTGACACTTGATCCACATACCCTCGGGGACCTTGATCTTCTTGCCTTCCGATTTGTCGATGCCTGCCTTTTCCTTGGTGAACCAACTCATGGTTGAACCTCATGTATTTTAGTGTGACTGAAAATGTTTATCGCAAGTGAAGCAGCTTGGTAGCAGAAATGCCGCCGGGTGTCAAGCTTACGGAGCTATGAGTCATGAGTTATGAGTTTTGAGTTCTAACCAAAAACTCAAAACCCAAAACTCAAAACTCGTTGGAGATCGCCTGCTTGAGGCTGCTGACGAAACGCTTGAGTTCCTCTCTCAGCCTTTTGCCGGAATGCTGCTGGAAGAGCCTGACAATGGCGCTGCCCACCACGACGCCGTCGGCCAGGGCGGCCACGTCGGCGGCCTGCTCCGGGGTCGAGACGCCGAAGCCGGCCATGATGGGAAGGCGGATCTTTTTGCGTACCCTCCCCAGTTCCGCGGCAAGAGTGGCGGATACCTCCTGGCGGGCGCCGGTTACGCCGGTGACGGTCACGTAGTAGACAAAGCCCCTCCCCAGTTCGGCCACCGTGGCGATGCGGGCCTTGTCGGAGGTGGGGGTGAGCAGGAAGATCACCTTCAATCCGTGGCTGTTGGCGGCTTGCAGAAAACCGTCCGACTCCTCGGGCGGCATGTCCACCAGCAGGACACCGTCCACGCCCGCCTCGGCGGCATCGCGGGCGAAGCGTTCATATCCGTATGCATGGACCGGGTTGAGGTAGCCCATCAGGATGATCGGGATGGTGGAGGTGGAGCGGACCGTGCGGACCGTGGCCAGGATCCCCTCCAGGGTGGTGCCGGCGGCCAGGGCCCGCTCCGATGAGAGCTGGATGGTGGGGCCGTCGGCCATCGGGTCGGAAAAGGGCATGCCGAGTTCGATGATATCGGCGCCGGCCTCCTCCAGCAGGTGGATCATGTCCGCCGTGGTGGCGAGATCAGGGTCGCCGGCGGTGATGAAGGTCACCAGTGCCTTGCCTTTGCGCTTTCCGATGGTTGTGAAACGCTGAGTCAGCCTGTCCATAGAATATCCGTGAAGGGTTGATTGAGTGGAGCGGACATCAGACCTTGAAGCCCGACATCTCCTTTTCCAGGTACTCGATCTGCTTTGAGAGGCCGGTGACAGAGCCTTCCATCACCTTGGCGGCCTCGGAGTTCGAGTTGGATGACACCTGGATGTTGACGACCGCCTTGGAAATCATGGCGCTGCTCTTCACCTGGGAGTTACATGCCTCCCGGATCTGGTCGATCATGGTGATGATATCCTCGGTAGAGCGGGCGATCAATCCGCTGGCGCGGCTCTGTTCGCGGGTCGAGGTGCGTACCTGCATCGTCAGGTTCTTCATGCGCTCAACCGCCGATGTGATCAGGTCGCTGCCGCGTGAATGCTCGAGTGACGAATTGGCGATCTGGCCGACCATCTCCTCGACCCGCTCCATGGCCTCCCTGATGCTCTGGCTGCCGCGGGCCTGCTCCACGGTGGCGCGGGCGATCTCGTGTACCTGGATGCTCGCCTTCTGCACCCCGCTGACGATCTTTTCCAGGGCCGCGCCGGAGCGTTGGGAGAGTTTCTCCCCCTCGGTGATGCTCTCCTCGGCCTGGCTGATGGCGCTCACGGCGCGCCGGGTCTCATCCTGGACCCCCTGGATGACGGTGCCGATCTCACGGGTTGAGCTGCTGGTGCGTTCCGCCAGCTCGCGGATCTCGTCGGCCACAACGGCGAAACCCTTGCCGTGCTCTCCTGCCTGGGCGGCAATGATGGCGGCGTTGAGGGCCAGCAGATTCGTCTGTTCGGCCACCTCGTCGATTACCGACAGGATGGCGCCGATGTCGTTCGCCCTGAGCGACAGGTTTTCGATCACCTCGGCGGTGATGTGTGACGACGTGCGGATGGCCTGCATCCCGGCGATGGCCTCTTCAACCGCCTTCTTGCCGGTTTCGGCGTCGAGTTTGACCCCCTCGGAGATGGAGGAGGTATCCATGGCGTTCTTTTCCACCTGCTTGATGGTGGCATCCATCTCGGCAATGGATGAGGCCGTGGTGCTGGAGGCGTCCAGGAGGTTGACGATGCTTGTGCCGATCTCCTTGATGGAGGCGGCCATCTCGATGACCGAGGAGCTGACCTCATTCACCGACTCTCCCAGCTTGTCCGCGTTCATGGCCACTTCCTCGATGCTGGCGGCCATTTCGAGGATCGAGCTGGATGTCTCGGAGGCCGATGAGGAGAGTTTGTCGATACCCTCGGACACATCGCTGACCGATTCGTTGATATGTTTCACCGCCTGGGAGGTCTCGCCAACGGCGCTCTCCTGGAGACGGGCGGAGGTGACTACATGGCGGGAGGCCCTTTCTATGTTGTTGTCGATGGAGATGAGGACGTCGGAGACGGAACTGACCCGCGCGAACATGCTGTTCAGATTTTCGGCCATGACGTTCATGGCGGTGGCCAGGTCGCCGATTTCGCTGCCGGTGGTGATGTCGAGGCGGGTGTCCAGCCGGCCGGCGGCAACTGTACGGGCAAACTCGACGCAGGCCCTGAGGGGCGTGGTGATGGATTTGGTTATGAAGATGGAAAAGAGCGCGATGAGGCCGATGACGAGCAGGGTTATCAGCACCGAGACGAGGATTTTGGTGCGGATGCCGGCGGACACCGTCTCCTCGGTCTGTTTGACATCCCGACGGATGTCGTCGACCATCGTTGCCACGGTCTTGCTGAAGATGCCGAAGCGCTGGGCCTGGATACCGGTCATCAGGGAGTGAGCCCTGAGCGCGTTCCCATTGCCGGCGGCCGGCAGAACCTCTTCGATCAGCGTCTTTTTGTATTCGCCCCAGATGGCCACGGCCTTGTCGATGGCCCCCCGTTTGGCGGGCGACTCGACCGACGCCAGCACGATGCCGAACTTACGGTCGATCGCGCCTGACAGTTCCTTGATGCTGTTGATCTGTTTGACCCTGGCCCCTTTATCGGTATCGACCATGAAGTTGTGCACTTCACTGTTGATCTGGAAAAGGTCGGATTTGAGGAGGGCGATGTTTTCCAGGGTGTTCTTGTTGTTTATGATGGTCTTGTAGGCGGTACCGCCGATTCCGACCTCGTTAACGAGGAAGAGGCAGATGGCGGTCACCATCAGCATGCCGGCAAACGCCGCTGCGGACAGCAGCACCATCTTGGTGCGCAGGGTCAGACTTTGACCTCCTTGCGGAGACGAGGTCCTCGTCACGGATCGGACTCCTTGTGAGGCGAGAATTGATTAACATGAAAAAAGCCGCCAAACTATAGCAGAGCGGCGGCTTTGTTATCAAGAAGAAAAGACCTTTCAGGCCGGTCGGGGGCGCCAGCAGACAGGTCGCGAAAGCGGCGGCGCATCAGCGGGTCCGTGTCCCGTCTTCGCCCATTGCCAGGAGTTCGGTCTGGCGTTTTAGTTCTGCCAGCATCTCCCGGCGAAGCTTGTGGATCTTGCGCAGGTACATTTCGGCCTGTGGACCCTGCCCGCAGTAGAGCTTTTTGGCCCGGTTCAGATTGCCCTGGGCCATTTCGAGCTTGGTGTACAATTCGCGCACGGCCGCCTCGGCGCATTTTTCGTCGTTCTCCATATCCTGAGGGGAATAGCCGTGGCTTTTTGCGCGGTGGGGCATCAACTGCCAGACGCCCAGTGCGCCCTTGGAGGAAACCGCGCCCGCCGAGAGGCGGTTTCCGCCGGTTTCCGCCAGGGCGATCTCCGCCAGGTCGAAGGGCATGAAGGGAGTCCCGAGTGTTTTGGTAAAACAGAGCGCCGCCAGTTGACGGGCGCGTTCGGGGGTGGTGCGGCGCAGGAAAGAGGCCTCGATGGCTGACACCTGCTGTTTGCGCTCGCTCATGGAGACCCCTTTTTCCAGAAGACCCTTGATCTCCCGGTCGAGCGGCGATTCCGACGATACGGTGGCCATGACTGGCTGCTCGGCCTTCTTGAGCGCTGCGTTTTCGCAGGCTGCCAGAAGCAGCAGCGACGATGCACTGATGAGTAGTTTTCTCATAATAGGATTGGGTTCGGTTGTGTCGGCTTTGCCGGAGCGGCGTGAACGCCAGGGGAAGATGCAGTTGAAATCCGGCCGGAAACTCCTTTCGTGATTTATTTGCCACTGAAACGCCAAAGTCCCGGTGGTCCGGGACTCTGGATGGGCTCGCGCATACTGGCAAACTATATACATCGGATGTGGGCACGTGTCAAGTGAGGGGGGGTAATTCAGTTTTCCGATATGTTGTTTTTTTGCGGTTTATACGATAAAATCCCAGCCGTTACAACGAGGATCGCTAATTGTATCAATTGAAAAACACCATTTTTTCATGTATGGCGGCAGCGCCGCGGGTGACACGCATGGTTCCGCGCAGTTCGCTCCAGGCGCCCGCCGGTTGCGGCGCCAGGTAGGTTCCGGGGGCGGTCTCGACCAGGATAAGGGTGGCCTTTTTGCCGGAACCGTTGGGCTCCATGTCGAAGAGCACCATGCCGCCGCCGAGCGGTGCGCCGGAGGCATCGCGTACGCGGAGCTGAAGCCGCCCCCCGGCCAGTGTGGCGGTCATGCTCCATCCGGCAGCGGCCTCATCGGCACGGTTTCGGCTCTCCCCGTAATGGAGGCCGTGGCTGTAGTAATCCTTATCCACCACCCTGCTGACCTTTCGTGCGGCAATACCGAAACTCATGACCATTGCCGCGCAGAACAGGACGAACAGCCCCGCAATGGCACGTTTCCAGAAGCGGCCCGTATCTCTTTGTCTATTATTCATCGGCATCCCCTATTTTACCAAGAGTGTCACTGGCGTGACCGAAAGCGACCTGCCTGCGCGCATCAGGTGGAGATCCAGACTACGGGATGAGGGGGGTACCGGCGTCACCCGAACAATGAAATCGATCCGCCGGTTGGCATTGGGCTGCACGCGGATGCCCGTGACCGGCCCAAGCAGATCCACCTTGATACCTGGCGGGGAGGGGAGGGAAATCGCGAAGGATGCCGCCCGCGCCGACCGGTTTTCGATATAGGCGGTAAAGAAGTTTATAACCCCTCCTCCCGGAAGCAGCCTGACCTCGCCGTTGCCGCCGCGCTGAATCTTGATGGTTGCCTGGGCGCGAGTCGCAATACCGGCGGCCATGAGTGCGCAGAGAGCGATGGTGATCCCGGCCAGCAGCATGGATCTGCCGTTCAGGGGGCGTCCTCCGCCCTCCGCGGTTTGGCCGAAGGTATAGTGGATCAGCCCCTCCCTGCCACGCTTTGCCATGACGTCCCGGCAGGCGTCGAGACATTTGCCGCAATTGACGCATTCTATCTGGAGCCCCTCCCTGATATCTATTCCCATGGGGCAGACCCTCTTGCATGAGGCGCAACCGGTGCACATCACCTTCAGGCCGGGGTCGAATTCCAGGGTCAGGGTGTTGCGGTCCATGGTCAGAAGCTGGATACGGCCGTAGGGGCAGACTGTCTTGCAGAACGTGCGCCGGATCTGAACGATGTCGAAATAGAGCAGAAAAAAGAGCGTGACAAGGGTGGTGCCGGCCACCATGCCGATTTCGCCGCTCAGCAGGCGCCGCAGGAGCTCGGATGGTGGAATGAAATACCAGATCAGGTTTGCGGAGATGAGAAAGGAGAGCAGCAGATAGCAAACCTGCCTGAGTATTCCGGGCAACAGGTTTCCGGGGAGGAGGGAGGCAATCTTCCGGTCCAGGAATTCGACCAGGTCGGAGACCGTGGTCTGCGGGCAGAACCATCCGCACCAGACCCTGCCGAAGACCATGGTGAAGAACAGGAAAACAAAAACAAGGATCAGGACGGCGATCAGAAAGAGATAAAACTCCTCGATGCGGATGCCCGTACCGAAAAAGAACAGCGTGCGGGACGCCGCATCAAGGCGGAGCAGAGACTCTCCACCCATCCGTACAAATGGTAACCCGAGTATAAGAAGGGTGAAGAGCCATTGAACCAGTTTTCGTTTCGGTGCGATCCGGGAGAGCGGCATAGTGTAACCGAATAATCAGCGACTGCGGTGTGAGCACGGCTGAATGGAGTCTATTTCAGGGATAGTATGAATGCTACCAATCCTTCAATCTTCTCATGGGAAAGGTCGTTCTTGAAAGAGGGCATGCCGCCTGGGCGTCCCTCGGTTATGCTCTGGGCAATTGCCTGTTCACTCCTGCCGTATTTATAATCGGGACGTGTGAGGTCCGTGCCGATGGCTCCCTTGCCATCGGCGCCGTGGCAGGCCGCACAGCGCTCGCCAAACTCCTTTTTGCCCATGGCTATATACTCGTCCCTCTTGCCCTCTTTCAGGGGAACCGCCGACGGAGTCCCCCCCATGGCGGGCTGAAGCGACTGCTGCTGCTGTTTGGCCTGTCTCTTTTGAGCAAATTCCGCTTCGGAGCTCCAACCGCTGAAAAGGTAATAGCCTATGAAACAGACGCCCCATGCCACCAGAATGCAGAGCAGTGCCCTGAACACCGCCGGTGACTTCGTTTCTGCCCGGTAACTGATCCCGTCATAATCATTATGTTCATCAGACATGGATAAAGCCTCCTGTGTGTGAGTTGAGCGTAGCGGAACAGACCGCTTCAATCGTCATCCATCATGCGGTACTTCGGCGCCTCTCCTCTTTCCCGCTGTTTCCTGCTGTAGGTCCTCGCCACGATGGCGGCAAACACCGCAAACAACAGGAACGTCACTCCCAGATAATAGCCGCTTGCCAGATCCATATCAATGCCCCCTGGATTTCAGGTACGTGACGACCTTCCATACCCGCTCCTTGCCGAGAATATCGCCGAATGCGGGCATTCCCCCGGCGGGGCTGCCGCTGAATACTATTTTGAACATGTCGGCCTCGGATTGCTTCAGGTCAGCCAGTGACGGACCAACTCCCCCCTTGAGATCGTTGCCGTGGCACTGTGCGCACTCCTTGTCGTAGATGCTTTTCCCTTCCGCCAGGACGGACCTGTCGTCTCTGAAGGGGTTCTTAATATCACCAGCCACCGTGGTCCGGGCCGCCTTGCGCCAGGGGATGTCGTTGCCGAGCTTCTGCAGATAGGCCACCATGGCATCCATCTCGCTCTTCCCCTTGAGGGCATCGAGCTCGGCCTGGCTATAGGGAAAGCCGAGCGCTTTCATCTTCCGTTCCGCCAGGCTTGCATCCAGCGGACGCTGCATGAAGGCGTACTTGGGCATGTTGGAGCGTGGCACCATGGATTGGGGATCCGCCATATGCTTGTAGTGCCAGGCGTCCGGGTATTTGCCGCCGATGCGGGCCAGGTCGGGGCCGGTACGGCGCGACCCCCACAGGTGCGGCTGATCGTAGACGAATTCACCAGCCTTGGAATAGTCCCCGTAGCGCTCCACGTCGGCCAGAAGCGGCCTGACGGTCTGGGTATGGCAGTTGTTGCACCCTTCACGGATGTAGAGGTCTCTCCCCTCCAGTTGCAACGGGGTATAGGGTTTGACCTCGGCAATCTTCAACTTCGGGTCGTTGATCCATTTGAAGGGAGCTATCATCGTAACCACGGTGCCGATCAGAATGACACCGGTGGCAATGAGCAGGAAAATGATTGGTTTCTTTTCTAGCATGACATCTCCTTTCCTAGGCTTTTTGCGTAACGGCGGCGGGTTTGCCGGCAGTCACGGTTTTTACGATGTTGTAGACGAAGATCAGCAGGCTGGCGAAGTAGATGATGCCCCCCAGCGCCCTGCCGTGCCAGTAGGGATACATCTCCACCAGGGTTTCCATGAAGCTGTAGTGGAGGCTCCCGTCCGGGTTGGTCGCATGGAGCATGGCCGCCTGCTGGATTCCGGCAACCCACATGGTAATGGAGAAGATCAACTGTCCGGCAACCGCCAGCCAGAAATGGAGGTTTACCAGGCCGACGCTGTAGATCTCGCGGCCGTAGATCTTCGGTACGGTGTAGTAAATGGAGGCAAACAGGATAAGCGACACCCAGCCGAGGGTTCCCATGTGGACATGGCCTGGGATCCAATCGGTGTAGTGGATAAACGCTGAGAAGGTCCTGACCGCCTGGGAGGGACCCTGGAGGGTCTGGAGGCCGTAAAAGGTGACGCCGAAGATGAGGAACTTGACCAGGTAATTTTCCCGCATCTGGTGCCATTGGCCGTTCATGGAGAAGTAGCCGTTGAACACCGCCGCCCAGGAAGGGGCTATCAGCATCACCGAAAAGGCCATGGCCAGGGTCTGGACCCAGTCGGGTACCGGAGTCCAGAGCAGATGATGGGCGCCGGTCCAGAGGTACATGAACACCAGGCTCCAGAAGGCGATTATCCCCATGCGGTGGCTGTATATCGGCACACCCGTTGATTTCGGCAGAAAGTAGTAGAACAGCGCCAGGGGAGGCGTGGTCAGTACCATGGCCACCGCATTGTGGCCGTACCACCACTGGACATTGGCATCGTTGGCCCCGGCATAGGCCGAATAGGATTTGGTCAGGGAAATGGGGATGGCGGCGTTGTTGACGAGATAAAGGACCGCCACCCCCACCAGGGTAGCCATGATGTACCAGAGGGAGATGTACATCTGCTCTTCCTTGCGTTTGATGATGGTCATGATGATGTTGATGCTGAAGATAACCCAGAGGACGACCACCAGCAGCGCCACCGGCCATTCCAGCTCGGCGTACTCCTTGGAACGATTGAAGCCTAGCATGAGGGTGAGCGCTGCCAGGGCGATGACCACGTTGAACAGGTACAACTGAAACCTGGCCAGCCCCGGGCTCCAGAGCCTGGTCTTGGTCAGGCGCTGGGTGATGAAGATGAAAAAGGCCATGAAGCTGCCGATCCCCCAGCCGAAGATGCCGGCATTGGTATGTATCGGGCGCAGCCGTCCATATGTCAGGTACGGTGGCAGGTTGAGCTGAGGGAAGGCGAGCTGGAGCGAGATCACCACCCCCAGCAGCACGGCCACTACCCCCCAAATTATGCTCCATGTGATGAAGCCTTTGACGACGTCATCCGTATAGCCTTCCCGTTGATTCATACCGACCTCCTGAAATGGAATGGGACGTGTACCAGCTGCGTGCCGAACGTAATTGTATCCAGTTATCTTATCACCGGTAGGCAACAACGCAATTATCCTTGAAAAAGCAGTTAATTAACGCAAAGACGCAAAGTTCGCAAAGAAACCAATCGGTTAAAATACATCTGGTTGTCACCCCGCAGGTGAACATGATTTCTGAATTATCTTAGTGTTTTTCCTGGCGTTCTTTGCGTCCTTGCGTTTCAAATGCCGTTTTTGATATGGCCCGGCTGGCAGATGTGACCTGTTTTACCGCAAGTGAGGCGGCCTCTGCGTCGCGCTTGGCTCTCCGGATGAAAGATCATGGTGCGTCCGGAAATGGATGGGGCGCCTGTCCGGCAAGGGCGCGGATCCCTATTTTTCCTTCTTCACGTTCCCGTCCTCGCCGTCATCGTCGAGCATCCGGTATTTGGGGCCTTCCACGTCATCATACTGGTCATTCCTGACAGACCAGACAAATACCAGATATGCCCCCGCCCCGAGCACCAAGGAGAGAAAAATCAGGAAGTATGTTGTCCACATCGCCGTATCCTCAATGAATTAAATACTACAAACAGCGAACTTGCCGACATGGCCCCGGCCGCGACTATCGGGTGGAGCACCCCTGAGATCGCCAGCGGGATTGCGGCCATGTTGTAGAAAAATGCCCAGAAGATGTTCTGCTTGATGATCCTGAGGCTCTTCCGGCACAACCCGATGAAAAAGGGTACCGCTTCCAGGCTGTTTCTCACCAGTATGGCATCGGCGCTTTCCATGGCGATCTCCGTCCCCCGTCCCATGCCGATGCCGACAAATGCCTCGGTGAGGGCCGGGGCATCGTTGATGCCGTCGCCCACCATCATTATCCTGCCGTTCCCTTTCTGCAAGTCGGCGATCAGTTCCCTCTTTTTCGTGGGCAAGGCGCCGCCGGTTACATCGCTGATACCGACGGCAGCCGCTATCGCCCGCGTTGTCGTAACGGTATCGCCGCTTATTATCGCCGTCCCCAGCCCCATATCCCGAATCATGCCCACGGCCCCGGCCGCGTCTTCCCGAACGCTGTCCGCTACCAGGAAGATCCCCCGCAAACGTTCGTCCCATCCCGTATAGACAGCGGTATGTCCCTCGGCCTCGAAAGGGAGAATGGAGCTCTTCAGCTCCTCGCTCACCGCAATCCCCTTTTGCGCCATGAAATCGCTGTTGCCCACAAAGGTATGGATGCCGTTGAGCTCCCCTGCAACTCCCTTGCCGGGGATGGCCTTGAATCCGCTTACCTCATAGGCAGCCATCCCCTTGGCCGCCTCCATGATCGCATGCCCGGCGCTGTGTTCCGAAAACCTCTCCAGGGAAGCCGCAATCTTTAACAGCTCCTCGGCGTCCATGGATGGGTCCACCGCCAGGGTCTTTTTCAGCACCGGTTTCCCGATGGTTATGGTGCCGGTCTTGTCGAAAACCACGCCGCTCAACCGGACGACATTCTCAATGACGTCACCGTTTTTCAGCAGGATACCTTTAGAGGATGCGATTGCCGAGCAGATCATCACGGCGAGCGGGGTTGAAAGACCGAGACTGCATGGGCAGGCTATGACAAGAACGGATACACCGGTCATCAGGGCGATATCGGGCGAGGCCCCTCTGATGAGATGGAACAGCACGGTCAGAAAGGAGATGCTGATTATCGCGGGCACAAAAATGGCAACTATCCTGTCCGCTGTGTTCTGTATGCGAGGTTTAGTTGCCTGGGCTTGGCTGACAGACTCGATAATCTTCGATAGCACGGTGTCTTTGTCGGTGCTTCTGACCTCAAAGACAACCGATCCGAACAGGTTCGTGCTGCCGCCGATCACCCCAAGCCCGGCGGTCTTGACTACAGGTTTTGATTCGCCGGTAATCACGGATTCATCCACCTCCGATTCTCCGCTTGTCACGATGCCATCCAGGGGTATCCGCTCGCCCGGCCGCACCAGCAGGGAATCCCCTTTCATTACCGACGCCACGGAGATCATCTCGGTGTCGGGGGTGTCGCCGGGTTGATCGCCCGCTCTCAGCCTCCTGGCCTCCTTGGGTATAAGTTCGGAAAGCATCCGGATCGTCATGGATGCCTTTGCCTTTGCCACGGTTTCTATATACCTGCCCAGGAGGATGAGGGTAATGATCATCGCCGCTGTGTCGAAGTAGACTTCGCTGCCTGTAAAAAGGCTGTAAATGCTGTAGATAAACGCCGATCCCGATCCTGCCGTGATAAGGGAGTCCATGGTGAAACTGAGTGACCGCAATCCCCTGATGGTGCTTTTTATAAAAGGCATGCCGGAGTAGAAAATCACCGGTATGGTCAGAAACAGTGAAACGACCTCAAGAAAGAGTTTGATGTTTCCGTCAAGACCCTGGAAATACCCCGCGTACAGGGCAACGCTGTAGATCATCAGGTTGGACGACAAAAAGGCGGCCGTGCCGAAACGAACCAGAAGGTCCCGTGCCTCGGCCCGTTGCGCCTTGTAGCGCTCGGTTTCCGTATAAGGCCGGGGAATATATCCTATGGAGGCGATTCTGTTCAGTATCGTGTCGATGCCGGCCTGCTGCGGGTTCCACCTGATTCTCGCCATATGGGTGGCATAGTTGAGCCGCGCATAGACCACGCCGTCGGTTTTATGCAATATCCGTTCGTTGAGCCAGATGCAGGAGGCGCAGCGGATATTGCCGATATAGATATCGATCTCTTTGAGGGGGGTGTCTTCTTCAGGGCTGTTGGGCGGGATATCCCTAACGAGCCCATCGAACAGGCCTGGATCGGGACTGGTAACCAGTGGTGAAGCGCCGGCCGCACTCCCCTGCCACTCCCGTTTATCGTAAAATCTTTCGAGCCCTTCGTCATGGATGAGGCCGTAAATACCCCGGCAGCCATTGCAGCAAAAGACCAGGGTGTTGCCGTCTATTTCATCATAGACCGCCTCTCTCTCGGGGAAGGACAACAGGCAGTGGTTACATTCGGGCACAAACACCTTCCTGATGAAAGATCATGAAATAATCGCCCTGTACAAAAACATGGCTCCGGCCGCTATCATCGCGATCGCTGACGCCCGATACAGTCCGAGTCTGGTCCGCTGTCCCACGACCGAGAGTATGCCTCCGAGCAGCAGTAATGCGGGGAGGGTGCCCAGGCCGAACAGGAAAAGCATGGACATGCCCTTGAGAAAACCCTCGGCCCGGCTGCCGGCATGCACCCCTGCTCCGGCCGCCGCGATAAAGGCCGTATAGGATAGCCCGCAGGGGATGAAACCCAGGAGCAGCCCCATGGGGAAAAACGCCCCCGCGCTTCCGGTCTCGCTTACAAACCTCACCATGCCTCCTACGGCAGTGCATCCGGCCTCGTTGCTGCCGATTCTCACCGGGAGCCACCCCCCGACGGCAAGCCCCATGACCGCTATGAGAACCCCGATGACAGCCATGACGATGTTTTGGAAATTCTCCACCGGATTGATGACGCCGGCAAACGATCCCGTTAATCCCATCATGCCGCCGATGATGCCGTAGGTTGTAATCCTTCCGAGATTATAGAGAAGCTGGGGAAGGTAACTCCGCCTGGCCGGATTTAGTGCGTATGCCGCGACCACGGGACCGCACATGCCCATGCAGTGGCCGAAACCGCCGAGAAAACCGGAGATGAACATGAGGAGGTATGTTGACTCAGTAGCGAACATTGAACAGGAACGAAACCTCCGCAGGAGTTGAGCCCGGCAGCTCGACCGTGGCGGACCACACCCTTTTGCCGCTGTGGCACTTGGGTACCACACCCTTGCCGGTATATCTTCCGCCAGCGCTCCTGGCAAGCCTGACCTCATTGTTGCCCATAAACATGCCCGGCATTTGCAGCTTCAGCCGGAGGCCTTCATACTCCTTCATCCCTTTCAAGGTTACGGTGAAGGTAAGCTCTTTCATGGCCTTTACCGGTTTCGGTTCGATGTCGAGAATGACGTATGCCCCGCCTACTGTCTTCGCGCAGGGTCCCCCATCGATGTCGCACTCCTGGCTCAGGACAGATGCGTGCAGGGCATGCGGATACTGCGATAGAAAAAGGACGGCCAGACAGAGGGACGCTTGCCGGAGTATGTTTCTCCGAGCAGGGTTCGAGCGCAGGGAGAAACGCACGAGTGCAGATAAACGTTCGATGCCGGCGGTGGTCATACGGTAAGACCTCTGCACTTTCCGTGCTGCGAATGCCCTTGATGCACCTTGCAGCCTTTTCCGACTGTTGCGCAGGTATGCCCCTGAAACGCCAAATCCCGGATGCCCGGGATTTGGATATGGATGTATATGTATGTAAAGCTAAAGCAACATATGGGTGTTGTCAAGCAACCGGGGGCAACGGCAATGACAACAGCAGGCATTGCCGTTGCCCTCAGTATGCTTCGGGGTTTCCGATTACATCCTCGCCGCTGATCCTGGCCCGGAAGATCCGGTAGACCCAGATCTTGTAGGCAATGACGGTTGGAACGAAGATCAATGCCACCACGGTCATGATTTGCAACGTCAGCAAGCTGGACGAGGAGTTGAATATCGTCAGGTTGGAGGCCGGATCGATGTTCGAGGGGATCAGGTTGGGGAAGAGCCCGGTCACACCGGTGAAGACCACGAATACGATGGTCAGGCATGAGAAGAGGAAAGAGTTGTGCAAGGCCCCTTTGGCGGCGAATACCTTGACCAGCAGCAGCGAAACGACCGCGATGATCGGGATGATGAGCAAAACGGGCGCCTTGAGGAAATTGTCGTACAGCCTGGTAGCCGGGTAGGTGTAACCGAGGAAGGCAACGGCCACGGCCAGAAGCGGCAGCCATAGTCTATTGGCCAGGCCGGCGGCGCGCGTGCTCAGTTCGCCGGTGGTCTTGATGGCGGCATACAACGAGCCGTGCACGGCAAACAGCAGCACGAACAGCACGCCCGTCAGCAGCCCGTAGGGGTTGAGCAGGCCGATCAGGGTCCCGTCATAGCTGAAGTTCAGGGTGGCAAAATCGTTTTTCATCGGGATACCCTTGAAGATATTGCCGAAGGCGACGCCGAACAGAAGCGCCGGGAGAAAGCTGGAGACGATAATGGCCATGTCCCAGCCCCCTCGCCAGGCCGGGCTGTCCAGCTTGCTCCTGAATTCAAAGGAGACGCCGCGCACGATCATGGCGAACAGGAGAAGCAGCAAGGCCGAGTAGAGATTGCTGAACATCAGGGCATAGGTGGTGGGAAAGGCCGCAAAGGTGGCGCCACCGGCGGTGATCAGCCAGACCTCGTTGCCGTCCCAGACCGGGCCGACCGTATTGATCAGCACCCTCTTTTCGGTATCCGTTTTCGCCAGCAGCCCCGACAGGAAGCCGGTGCCGAGCACAAAGCCGTCCAGCATGAAATAGACCGCCCACAAAACGCCCCACAACACGAACCAGATGATCTGGAATACGGATAAGTCCATAGTTTATGCCCTCCCCTGAACGTTGATGATGCCGGCCATATCCTTGTCCGTCTGAGGCGCATCTGGCGTCACCAGATACCCCTGGACGTTGATGATGGCGGAAAGGTCCTTGTCCGGCCCTTTTTTGGCGTGCTTGACCAGCAGGAAGATGTCGATGGCGCCCAACAGACCGTACAACACGGTGAAGCCGAGCAAAGAGAGGGCTACCTGCGTGGTCGAGATCGATTTTGAGACCGCATCGGCGGTCTTGAGCACGCCGTACACGATCCAGGGTTGCCGTCCCAATTCAGCCACGAGCCAGCCGAACTGTTCAGCCAGGTAGGGGGCCGGGATGGCAATGGCCATGAGCTTCAGAAACCAGCGCTGCTCCTCGAAATTCTGTCTGCGCGACAGGATGATACCCGCCAGGCTGGCGAGAATCATGAATGTTCCCAGGCCGACCATCAGGCGGAAGCTGATGAAGGTTGCAGTAACGGGCGGCCGGAGTTCCTTCGGGAACTCCTTGAGGCCTTTGATCTCGGCGTTGGGGTCCTTGAACGCCAGGAAGCTGAGGGCATTGGGCACGCACAGCTGCTCGATCGAGTTGCACTCGCGGGCCACATCCGGCAGAAGCAGCAGGTTCATGCCGACGCCGCGTTTGGTTTCCCATTGCGATTCCATGGCGGCGAACTTGCTGGGTTGGGTCCTGGCGATCTCCACGGCGTGGAAGTCGCCGGTCACGGCGACGCCGATCGAGGCGACGAAGCCCCACACCGCGGCCAGCCTGAATGATCGTTTAAAGAATGCGCTTTCGTTTTTCCGCAGCAGGTGCCAGGCGGATACCCCCATGACCACGAAGGCCGCCAGGGCGTAACCGGAAAGCAGGGTGTGAGTGAACTTGATCCAGCCGTACGGGTTGGTCAGCACGGCCAGGAAGTCGTTCATCTCGGCCCGGTTGTTGCGAAGCACATAGCCGACCGGTTTCTGCATCCAGGCGTTGGCCAGAAGGATGATCAGGGCCGAAACGTTGGTGGCGCCAGCGGCCAGCCAGATGGAGATCATGTGGGCCTTCCTGGAGATCTTCTTCCAGCCGAAGATCCAGACGCCGATGAAGACGGACTCGAGGAAAAAGGCCAACGTCGCCTCGATCGCCAGGGGTGCGCCGAAAATATCACCCACATACCGCGAGTACTCGGACCAGTTCATGCCGAACTGGAACTCCATGGTGATGCCGGTGACGACACCCAGGGCAAAGTTGATCAGGAACAGCTTGCCCCAGAACTTGGTCATGCGCAACCACGTCTCGTCACCGGTAGTCACGTACTTTGTCTCCATCCAGGCTGTCATTATGGACAACCCGAGTGTGAGCGGAACGAAGATCCAATGGAACATGCCGGTTGCCGCAAACTGCAGCTGACTGAGCGTAACTACATTCATACGTACCCCCCTTGTGAAGTTATTGTCGCAGGCGCGTGTGCTCTGTAGGATGTTCTAATTAAGTCAATCGCTGGTTTCTGAAAACTTAATAAAGGTATAGGAGAGCGTCCTGCTGTCGTTGTGTTGGCCGGAACCATCCGAATACTTGACTCAATGCCTGACGGGCTCTTGCCTGGTCCATCGCTAACGGCACCAAAAAGACCTTTTTTATCTTTTATAGGATTTTGAAAAAATGTCAACTGGAAAAATGGTGACACAAAAAATATCCTGCGCGGGTGGAATATCCTCTCAGGCGCGTTCCAGGCGTATCACCGAATCACCTAGGGCCAGGCAGGCGGGACGATGGCTGACAACCAGCATGGTCGTGCCTCTGGCGCCCCTGAAGCGCTCGTTCAGCCGTGCCACCACTTCGCGTTCCGTTGCGGCATCCAGCCCTTCGGTAGGCTCGTCCAACAGCAGTATGGGGGCATCCTTGAGCAGAGCCCGGCTAAGGGCAATGCGGCGCGCCTCTCCGCCGGAAACAGCCGAGCCATTGATCCCTACCGTTGTTTCCAGCCCCAGCGGCAGAGACGCCACCCACGCGTCCATAGCGCTGTCCCTGACGGCCTGCCGGAGTTGTTCCGCATCGGCAGACGCGTTTCCCAGCAGGATATTGTCCCGGATGGTGCCGTTAAACAGGTGGGGACGTTGCGGCACCGCCGCTATCATGCCGAGCAATGCCTCTTTGGGCAGGTCGCGAATCTCGACCCCTCCAACGGTGACACTGCCCGCGTAGTCGCGGAAGCGGAGCAGGATTTCCACCAGAAGGCTCTTGCCGGCGCCGCTGGGGCCGGTCAGTACCACGCTGCCCCCTGCGGGCAGTGTCAGATCGAGATGTTGCAGAACCGGCTTACCCGGAAGGTACGAAGCGGAAACGTTTCGGAAACAGATCCCGTTGCCTGCAGGCACGTCACGGGAGACGGGGTTGTCGGGTACCGGGATCGGGGCGTCTGCCAGGTCGAAGATCCGCGCGGCCGACTCTCGCGCGGCCGGCAGCAGGTGAAGGGCCGAAGGGAGTTGGCCGGTCGCCTCGAAAATCGCGGCGGAAAACAGCAGCAGCATCACCAGGATCGGGGGAGGCACCTGGTGGGATGCAACCTGCATACTGCCCGTCAACAGCACTGCCGTTGCGCCGCAGCCGGCAAATAACGCCATTCCGCCGAGGGCAAGGCCGTTGATCCGGCCCAGACGTTCCTGCTCCGCGCTCACCTTTTCCGACAAACCATCGACAACGGCGGCCTGGCGCTCTACCGCCCCGAGCAGTATCAACTCCTCGACGCCTTGAAGTCCTTCGGTCACCTTGCTGCGCAGCTCGGCAGACAAGGCGGCGGATCTTCTCCCCGGCTCCTCGGAAAGACGTCGAATCAGCAGAGGAAGCCCTGCCCCTGCAAGGAGAAGAAACAACAGCATCACGATGGCGGATGGGGGGCTGAACCAGGCCAGAAAGGCAAGGCCGGCCGCAATGGAGATCGTGCCCACGGCGAGCGGCGCAATGATCCTCAGGTAGAGCGTTTCCAGGGCGTCCACATCGGCTCGCAACCTGCCGGCAACGTCGCCGCCGGCATAACGCTCCAGGCAGGCGGGTGCCAGCGGGACAAGCCGCTTAAACAACCATACGCGCAGTTCCGAAAGGATTCTGAAGGTCGCCTCGTGGGTTACCAGCCTCTCCGCGTAGCGGCCCACGGTCCTTGCGATGGCCAGAAAACGTATGCCTGCGGAAGGGAAGAAATAATTGAATGCGATCCCGCTGCTGCCGGAAACGGCCATGGATGCGATAAACCAGCCGGAGATCGCCATCAGCATGGCATTGGCGGCAATCACCACCACACCCAGCAAGATCCCGGCGACCATCCAGGGCCATTGGCTCCGGGAAATTTTCAGAAACCGAACAAGCCGGATCACGTCGCGGCCCCCATGGGCGACAGATACTCCGCCGGCGAAACGACCCGCTCGATGCGGCCGTCGATCATCTCGGCCACCCGGTCAACACCGGACAGCGTCTGCTCGCGATGGCTGATGACCAGGACCGTCCGTCCCCTTGCGAGCCTTTCCAGCGCCGTGCACACCAGGCGCTCGCTCTCGGGATCGAGCCCGGCGGTCGGCTCGTCCAGCACTACCAGCGTCGCATGGCATAGATATGCCCTGGCAAGGGCCAGACGCCTCAATTCACCCCCGGACAGCCCGGCGCCGCGCTCTCCCAGGGGGGTGTGCAGACCTTGGGGGAGATGGCTGATGAATTGGTCGGCAGCAGCGGCTTCAAGGGCTGTATGGATCTGATCCTCATCGGCGTCCGGGCGCCCGAGAAGGAGATTTTCGCGCACTGTTCCCGAAGTAAAATAGGGGGCCTGCGGCACCCAGGCAAGCCTGGACCTCCAGGCATCCGGCGCAAGCGTGGTCAGGTCAGAACCGTTGACAAGGATGCGCCCCGACTCGGGTCTGGCCAGCCCCACCAGGAGCCGCGCCAGGGTGGTCTTGCCCGCCCCGCTCCCCCCGGCCAGGGCGGTGATGCTGCCGGCCGGCAATGCCAGGTCAACGCCGGAGACCCCCCCCCTGTCCCCGCCGTAGCGGAAAGAGACACCCTCAAAGAGAACGGCAGGGGGGGGGCTCCGGGGGTGACAGGGAACCCGCAAACCCTGTGGGTAATGGCTTGGCCAGGAGCGGCGCGATCCGCTCGGCGGCAGCCACTCCCTGCATCCTGGCGTGGTACGAGAGTCCCAGGTTGCGCAGCGGCAGGTAGAATTCCGGCGCCATGAGCAATACGAAGAGCCCCTCCTGATGGGAAAGGACTCCCCATAGAAGCCTGAAACCAACGATTACCGCAACCAGTGCGGTTCCAACCGTCGCAAAAAATTCCAGGGCGAACGCGGACAGGAAGGCCACTCGCAATACGGCCATGGTGGCGGTGCGATACTCTTCCGAAACGCGGGCCACCGTCATCGCCTCCCTTTTTGCGGCCCCGAAGATGATGAGATCCGGCAACCCCTGGACCAGATCGAGCAGATGTCCGGCCATTCTGGAGAGGCGTCCCCATTGGCGGCGATGGAGGCTTTCAGAGCCGCGGCCGATCAGAATCATGAACAGGGGAATACACGGGGCCGACAGGAGCAACACCAAGCCTGCGCGCCACTCGGAGGGGACGATGATGATCAGGAATATGAGCGGCAGGATCGCCGCCAGGGAAAGTTGGGGGAGAAAGCGGGTGAAATAGGGTTCCAGCTCATCTACACCCTTGGTGACGGTCTCGATCAGCGGGCCGGTTTCGTCTCCAGCCAGGCCGGCCGGCCCCAGGGATTGGATCTTCCGGTAAAGTTTGCTGCGCACCGCCTGCTTGACCCTGGAAGCGGCCGCCGCAGACTTTATTTCCAGGATATACGTGCAGAGGCTGCGTCCCGCGGCCAGCAGTACAAGCAGCGCTGCAAGCGGCATAACCGACGCTGCGCCTTCACCCTGCATGACGACATGCTGACAGGCCGAGGCCAGCAGATGGGCCTGAAAAACGACCAGCAGCCCGATTCCGGCGGCCAGGCAGATATTGCCCATCAGGAGCCAACGGACATTTCTGGCCTCTGCAAACAGCCACTGCTCAGCGCTGTTATCTCGCCGGGCGCCGCTGGCGACAGCCTCTTCAGATTGTTCGGTCATTGAGCGCAATGCGTGCAGAAACGGAAACTAAACACTCGATTGTTGACTGGGGTTTGCCGTGGAAGCACCGTAGACGACCAGTTTGCCGCCTAATCCTGATTTCCGGCCAATTCCTTCAGGGTGACCTTGGCGAGGATGTCTCGAACCTGCTCCTGCACGTTGACCCAGACCGGGTGCGCGTTGCAGGTGCTCGTCCGGCTGCATTCCCCCTCGCCGGTAACGCAGCGGTTGGGTACAATCGGACCTTCCACCGCCTCCACCACTTCGAGCAGTGTGATCCTTTCCGGGGCGCGTCCCAGCACGAAACCGCCGCCGGTGCCGCGGTACGATCTGACAAGGCCGATCTTGCTGAACTGCTGGAAGATCTTGGCGAGGAAGGTTTGGGGGACGTCGACCGCCGTGGCGATATCGCTGAGCAGGCAAACCTGTTCCGCCGGTTGGGCAGCCAGGTAGACAATGCCGCGAATTGCGTATTCACCTTTACGAGTCAGTTCCATCATGGTTGGCAACCTCTAAAAGACTAATTATGTCCTGTTTATGGTTTTTTTGGGAGTTTGTCAACAGAAAATATAGCGGGAGCGGTACCCTCTCATAAATAGATGATTTTCATTGTCTCCATGTACTGGAGGGTTACGACACAAACGGGAGCTCTCCTCATGAACCATCGGCGCCCAGCCGTCATTCATTGACAACGGCCATGGCTTCCCTGTATAGTCAGCCAATCACACTCGTCCCGGACCACAATGCAGGACCTCAAACATCTATCCAAGAAAAAACGTCTTTCCGGCCTCGGCTTTTCCGGAACCGGCTACAGCAACAAGAGGTTGATGCCTGGGTGCGAAAAGGTCTCGCGAAGCCTGCGCCTTCCAACTGGTAAGCGCCGTGAGCGACTCAAGCATCTCCTGCTGTTTCTGGCCGTTGTACTGGCATTGACCCCGGTCTGCCTGCTCGCCCTTCAGAAGGCGCCACACGCCGCCAGGGGGGTGACGGAGTGGTTCGGCTCACGTTCGGACCCTCTGCCCAAGGTGGCGGATAGGGTCAAGGAACCTCGCGGCAGCTTCGAGACCGCCAGCCTGCTGCTCGATTCCGCAAGAGCGGAGGGAGACCGGCTCACCGCGACGGCGCCCACCGGCGAGACACTCCACTACACCATTCAGGGCGATCTCCAGCAGCGGGTTCATGCGTTCATGGCCGGGTATCAGGTGCCCTACGGCGTGTTCGTGGCAATCGAACCCTCCACCGGCCGCATCCTGGCCATGACCTCCCACTCCTCCGTTGATCCCGAATGGGCCCGGCACGCCTTCTTCGACCTCTACCCGATGGCATCGCTGTTCAAGATCATCACCGCCTCGGCGGCGTTGGAGACGAGGCGCATCACCCCCCAGACAGTGGTCGAGTTCCGCGGCAATGCCTACTCGGAGAACCCCCGCTACTGGGACGCCAGCCCGAGAGGGAAGAACAACCGCATGGACGTGACCCACGCCATGGGCAAGTCCATCAACCCGGTCTACGGGCGTATTGCCAGCGATATCGCCGGCAAGGAATCGGTGATGGCGCTGGTCAGTCGTTTCGGCTTCAACCAGGCACTGCTGACGGATACTCCCGCCAAGGAGAGCAGCGCCGGCGAGCCCCAGAGCGACCATGGCCTGAGACTGATGGGGGCCGGGCTCGATCACGAGGTCAAGATCTCGCCGCTGCACGCCGCGGTGATCATGGCCGCCATCGCCAACGGCGGCCGGATGATGTCGCCGGTACTGACCGACGGCAGTGGGGCAACCACGCCGCGTGAGTTGCGCCGGCTGGTGTCGCCCGAAACCGCGGCGGACCTGACACGGATGCTCTCCAGCACCGTCACCAGCGGGACGTCGCGACGGGCCTTCCATGATCGGCGGGGGCGGCCGCGCCTGGACGTGGAGATCGCCGCCAAGACCGGCTCCATCAATGGCGCCGATCCCAAGGGGCATTATTCCTGGTTCGCCGCCTTTGCACCGGCACGCAGTCCGCGCATCGCCCTGGTGGCCCTGGTCATCAATCAGGACAAGTGGAAGATCAAGGCTTCGCAGGTGGGGGAGCGGGCGCTGCAGGAGTTTTTCGAACGGTAGGGGGCCCCCTCCCTGATAAGGGAGGGACGGGGAGGGTTTGACGTCTGAAGCAACCCCCCTCAATCCCCCCTTGTCAGGGGGGAGGCTTGATAGGTTTTCAGCAGCAGTTCTCCGTCCCTCATCTCGCCGTAGCTGAACCGCTCCATCCAATCCCCCAGGGAGAGGATGGTGAAGGGGGGGGCGTCCAGTTCCTCGCAATAGGCCAGGTGGAAGTGGCCGGTAACCAGCCCGTCGCACCCCTGCTGCCGCGCAAAACCGGCGAAGTCGCGGATGATGCCGCGGTAGTCCCAGCGTTCGCTCTTGGCCTGGTAGCCGGAGCGGCTGGCGTGCTGAAGTCGTTCCTTGATAGCCAGGGCCAGCGACGGTGGAAAATGGGTGACGGCAGCCCCTGCGAGGCGGTTGTGCAGCAGCCGTCGCAGCAGGCGGTAGCCTCGGTCGGCCCTGTTGATCTGATCGCCGTGGCAGAGGAACAGCCGCCTGCCTTGCACCGTCATGACAGCCGGTCCGGGGTGGATCTCGGCCGCCAGGCGTTCAGCGAAGATGGGGCCCATATGGAAGTCGTGGTTTCCCTCGAAGTACACCAGGCGGCAACCGTTGCGTGTCAGCGCCTCAAGCGCAACCAACACCGCGTCGTACTGGCGGAAGGGGTGCGAGGGGAAGCCGAGCCAGAAGTCGAACAGGTCCCCCATGATGAAGAGGGTTTCCGTGTTTCCCTCCAGTTCAGCCAGGAAGCGGAGCAACAGGCGGTAGTTTCGGTCGTCCGGCGCCACCAGGTGTGCGTCGGCCAGAAATATCGTTCGCATGCGGGGATTGTGCTGTCACTCCCCGCAGAAGTCAACAGAGAATAGGGGTACGTTGCCATGGGTTTTGTGAATAATGTCGAAATAGTCTGGGATGAACTGCTGGATGCCTTTACCAGTGGCCGGGGGGACAGGGTGTACTTCCTTGATCGCATGACCGGCGAGATATTCTTCGTCTCCTCGTCGCTGGAGGACGAGGAGTTCTGGCGTCAGATGGAGACCAGCCGGGAACGGTTCCTGGAGATCCCCCGCTTCGACTACGGCATCGAACGCCAGATCATGTCCGGTTTCATCGGCGCCATCCAGGACAGCGGACTCAAGCGTCTGCTTGACGGTTCGCTGGCCGGCAGGAAGCCCTACGGCAACATGGACGACATCCTCTCCTTCTTCCCGGAGGAGCAGGAGCGGCTGCTGGAGATGAAGGACGAGTTTTTCACCAGCCGAGTCAAAAACTGGCTCGAGGAGAACAACCTGTTTACCGTTGAGATGGAGATAATGCCCGCACCACGACTCTAGAGGGAGCACATGCACAACGCACACCACGGAGCCCACGTCCGGAACGATTACGGCCGCATGATCGCGGCCATCCTGCTGCTCGGTCTGCTGGCTGCCGCCGGCTATGCCCTGCAGCACACCATCTCCTGTTTCCTGCTCTCCTGGGTGATCGCCTACCTGCTGGACCCACTGGTGTTACAGGCCGAGGCCAGGGGCGTGAAACGGATCTACGCCCTTGCGCTGCTGTACGTCATCCTGGGCATCCTGACCGTCTTTTTCTTTACCTTCATGTTTCCCAAGATCACCATGAGCTGGAACGGCTTCATCCGCGACCTGCCGCTCTACATCCAGAAGTTCAAGCAGATCGCCATGGAGTGGAAGGGGCGCTTCCCCGACCGCTACGGTTCGGAAGAGATCCAGTGGCTTTTGGACAAGCTCTCGGCCAACATCGACACCGCCGTGGAGAAGGCCGGCACGAGGGCCTACGGCTTTGCCACGCGCATATTCTTCAATATCTTCAACATCGTCCTCTCGCCGATCCTGGTCTTTTTCATGCTGTATTACAAGGAGACCGTCATCGAGACCATTGCCTCGTGGATACCCGAGGGACGCCGCGAGATCTGCCTGGGGATCGGCCGCGAGGTCAACAGCAGCATCGGCGGGTATCTTCGCGGCCAGGTGATCGTCTCCATAATCGTGGGGGTATTGGCGTCGCTGGCGCTCTTCATCATGGAGATCCCCCATCCGATCTTCTGCGGCATCTTTGCCGGGGCCGCCTCGATCCTCCCCTTCATCGGGGTGATCATCGCCGTCCTGCCGGCGCTGTTCTTCACCTGGTTCAAGTTCCAGACCGTGGCCGCCCTGGCAAAGACCGGCATCGTCTTCGCGGTGATCTACTTCCTGGAGGGGTACATCGTCAAGCCGCTGGTCTTCAAGGAATCCATGAACCTCAACCCGCTGGTGACCATCATCATGGTCATGGCCCTGGGCGAGCTGCTCGGTTTCTGGGGTATCCTGCTGGCACTCCCCATTGCCGCGGCCATGAAGATCACCTGGGGGCATTTCCTTCGCGGTGATTTCAACAACAGGGTCTCTATTCACGGAGAGTCCGGGCCATGACCAAGAGCGTTATGAAGATCACCGGGATGTCCTGTGCCAACTGCGCCGCCCGGATCGAGAAAGGGATCGGCGCGCTGGAAGGGGTATCCTCGGCGGTGGTCAACTTCGCCATGGAGGAGTTGATCGTCAGCCATGACGAGGGCGCCATTTCCGAGGAGGAGATCGGTCGCCGCGTGCAAGAGCTGGGCTACGGCGCGATCCGCTCCGAGCCTGCCGGCGAGCTGACCTTCGCCGTCCGAGGGCTGCACTGCGCCTCCTGCGTCAACCGGCTGGAGGGGAGGCTGCTGGAGGAGCCGGCCATCTCGACGGCCATCGTCAACCTGGCGGCCGAGACCGGCTTCGTGCGCTTCGACCCCGAGCGGATCGGGGCGGCGGAGATCTTTGCCATCGTGCACGATGCAGGCTACACGCCGGTGGAGCTGCGCGAGGCCGAGGCGGCAGGCAGCGACGAGCTGCGCATCCAGCGCAACTGGTTCATCTTCTCCATGGCGGCCTCGCTCCCGATCATGCTCACCATGGGGCTGCACCACAACCGGGCCGTGCTGCAGTTCAACTTCCTCCTGGCCACGGCGGTGCAGTTCACGGCCGGACTGGCATTCTACCGCGGCTCATGGGCCGCGCTGAAAAACCGCAGCGCCAACATGGACGTGCTGATCGCCCTGGGAACATCGGCGGCCTATTTCTATTCGCTCGCATCCTTTGCCGGCCTTCTCGGTCCCGGCAGCGAGGTCTTCTTCGAGACCTCGGCCATGCTGATCGCCTTCATCCGCCTGGGCAAGTACCTGGAGGCCCGCGCGCGAGGCAAGGCCGGCGAGGCCCTGAAGAAGCTGCTCCACCTCCAGGCCGACAAGGCCAGGCTGGTGACGGAGGAGGGAGAGCGGGAGGTGCCCGCCTCCATCATCCGCGTCGGTGACGTGGTGCTGGTGCGCCCCGGCGAGACCATCCCGGTGGACGGCGAGGTGATCGACGGCAGCGGCGCGGTGGACGAGGCCATGGTCACCGGCGAATCCATGCCGGTGCTGAAAAAGGAGGGCGACACGGTCACCGGCGCCACCATCAGCAAGAGCGGCGTGCTCAGGGTGCGGGCAACCCGCGTGGGCGAGGCAACGCTTTTGGCCCAGATCGTCCGCATGGTGCGCGAGGCCCAGGGTGACAAGGCCCCCATCCAGCGTTTCGCCGACGCCGTCTCCGGCTGGTTCGTCCCGGTGGTGATCCTCCTCTCGGCCGTGACCTTCTCGGTCTGGTTTTTCCCGTTCAATTCCGATTTTCTGACCGCCTTCCGCTTCGCCATCGCCGTCGTGGTGATCGCCTGCCCCTGCGCCATGGGGCTGGCCACTCCCACCGCCATCATGGTGGGGAGCGGCGTGGCCCTGGGGTGCGGCATCCTGGTCAAAAAGGGGTCGGCCCTGGAGATCATCTCGCGCCTGCAGGTGCTGCTCCTGGACAAGACCGGCACCCTGACCAGGGGGACGCCGGACATGACCGACCTGGTTCCCGCCTCCCGCAGCGTGGACCCCGAGAGGCTGCTGGAGTGCCTGGCAACGGCCGAGGCCCATTCCAGCCATCCCCTGGCCCAGGCCGCGGTTGCGGCGGCCGAGGCGTCCGGGATCACACCGGGTCAGGCCTCGGAGTACGAGGAGCGGGGAGGATTCGGCATCACCTGCACGTACAACGGCTTCCGCCTGGCGGTGGGGAACGAGCGGCTGATGGAGGCGGAGGGGGTCAACCTGGCGCCCGTTGCCGGCAAGGCCGTCGAACTGGCAGCGGCCGGCAAGTCCCTGATCTACGTGGCCGCCGGCCAAGCCCTGGTGGGGCTGGCCGCCTTCGCCGACACGCTCAAGCCCGAGTCCGCCCGGGCCGTGGCCGAATTCCGCCGCTTGGGGATCAGGACCTGCATGATCACCGGCGACCATGCCGATGTTGCCGCCATCGTGGCCAGGCAGGCCGGCGTGGACAGCTTCGAGGCCGAGGTGCTGCCCGGTCGCAAGCAGGAGGTGGTCAGGGAATACCAGCAGCGCGGCCTGATCACCGGCATGGTGGGGGACGGCATCAACGACGCCCCGGCCCTGGCCCAGGCCGAGATCGGCATCGCCATCGGCGGCGGCACGGACGTGGCCAAGGAGACCGGCGACATCGTCCTGATGCGGGACGACCTGATGGACGCGGTGCGCGCCATCGCCATCGGCCGCGCCACCCTGGCCAAGGTCAAGCAGAACCTCTTCTGGGCGCTCTTCTACAACGTCCTCGGCATCCCCGTCGCCGCAGGTATGCTCTCCCGCTACGGCATCACCCTCAAGCCGGAGTACGCCGGCCTGGCCATGGCCTTTTCGTCGGTGTCGGTGGTGCTCAATTCCATCCTGCTGAAACGAGTGGGAAGGCAGTTGTAGCGAGTGAGTTTAAACTATCAGAAAAGACAGGGGGATAATTCCAATTACAACGATTAGCAAACTGAGATTACGACACAGATAGTCGCGTTTCAATGTCCATATGTCCGTGCAAAACACGGACGATCTCGATTGTATCAGCAAGCGTTTGACGGTAAAAAATCACATGACTGCCGGCACTCAATTTTCGGTAGCCAATACGAATTTCGCTGCAATCCTTACCTTTGAGCGGATTGGCTGCCAACTGCTGAAATGAAACATCCAGCATTTTTAGATACAGGTCGCGCTGTTCGCGCCCCCAACTGGTTTGAGTGTATTGGCCAATCTCTTTCAAATCAGCTTTCGCCATGTTAGTGAGGGCAAAAGAGGGCATCAGTTAAAACTTTCACCGTCAAGTTCAGAGAGTAAGCTCTTCAGCGAATAATCAGCGGTGCCGCTTTCTTCACCCTCAATAAGTGCACGACGTAGCAGGGACAGCTTGGTTTCCCGCTCTTCCAAAAGTCGCAGACCGGCACGGATTGTCTCGCTCGCCGAACCAAAATGTCCTTGGCCAACCTGCTGGGAAATGAACTTTTCGTAGTGTGCGCCAAGAGTAACGCTGGTATTTTTTTGCATGCTATAACCTCCCTTGATACCGTTATGATATTAACTTATAATATTTATTGGTAGTGGTCAACATGGAAGGTGGCAGGAATATTCCAACAACTTCAAAACAGTAACACGGAATGAAACAGAGAAAATGTCCTCCTCCAATAGCCCGTGAATGGGGCCGCCTTTTTTCAGCCTTGTCCGGCCCGGCTCTTGCGCTCGGCGCTCTTACCTCAAACGGGTTCTTCGCTGGCGGCGTAGATCCGATCCATGCTGTCGTAGCTCGAACCCTGCTTGTTCATATGGTTCAGTATCGCCAGCAGTCGCTGCCGGATGATTTCTTCGGCCATTCCGCGCAACTCTGCGGCCTGTTTGCCGAGCTCCTCTTTGGCTGCCGGGGGGATGACCTGCGGGTCGGGGGTCAGTTCGACAGCGATCCGACTCTTGAAGAAACCATGCAGAAGCTGCTGGTGGTCTTCGCCGAACCAAAAGACCTCCGGGACCAGTGAGGAGAAGCTGTTGACCGGCAGAACGTCCTTGCCCTGCATCCGGTAGGCGTCGAGGACCTCCGGCTCCATGTCGAGATAGTTCTGCACCGGCATATACATCCGTTGCAGATACTGCAGGACCTTCTCGGTCTTTTTCCGGTGACCGCCGATGATCACCGATGCACCGATCTCCCCCTTGCGCGCGCCCTTGATCCAGGGAGCGCCGGTAATGCCGAAATCATTCAGCACCGGCAGGTTGATCAGCACCGAAAGGGTGTTGATCGCCAGGGCGAAACCTGCCGAGGGACCGCCGACGCTGTAGGAGGCGGAGAGCAACTGGTGGTGAATCGAATAGCCATCGAGGAAGTCGCCCAGAAGAAGCGACATGTTGACCTGCGGCAGCAGCGACTGCAGATAGCTTTCGACCAGGGTCAGCGCCTCCCGGGAGCTCTGGTGGGTCATCTGTACCGCCAGATCCAGTTCCGCGCCGGGGGCGGAACTGGTCGAGACGGCGCCGGTCACGACGATCTTCTCCGGGTACATCCGGTAGACCAGCGTCGAGGCGATCGGCAGCAGCACGCCGCTGGTATCGTTGGCGCCGACCCCGACGACAAAGCCGACCTGCGGCTCCTTGGAGAGCTCGGTCTCCAGGAATTCATCGAGTTGCTGCTTCCCCTTGCGAAGCGGGCTGGCAGCTAACTGCTGGCGGGCGTTCTGCAGGTGCCAGCGGGTGACCGGAAAGTCCTTGTCGGCCTTGATTCCGGAGAAACAGGCGAAGATTTCATCCAGCCGGTCGAGCATCCCCTCTTCCCCCTGACGGGCCTTTTGGGTCAGGGCGCTGTTCGGGACTATTCCCTCCAGAAGACCGAGCAGGATCTTGTAGTTGAAACGGACAAAGCGGACCTTTTCTTCCCTGTCCGCATCGCTGTTACGCAAGAGCTTCTGGATCACTTCCATCTCGGTGGTGCGCAGGGAGCGAACCTTCTCGGCATAGGCGGTGTAATCCGCCGGGGTTTCGCAGATGGAATTGCTCTGGCGGGCGATTTCCTCAATTGTCAGGTCGTCGGCCAGCGGGATTCCTTCGAGTGCCTGGACGATGATCCGCGAGCGGTCCTGGTCGCGCAGATGGCCGGTGACGTTGAGAACCTTCAGCCGTTTCGAGCGAATCAACGCCGGGTCGATGATGTCCAGCCGGTTGGTGGTCAGCACCGTGAATACCCGGTTCAGCGGGGACTCACCATCGATGATCGAGAGGAATTTGTTGGTGATCTTGTCATAGGGACTCCCACCCTGGGGCGAACGACGCGGGGCAACGGCGTCCCCTTCGTCGAAAAAGACTATCGCCGGGGAGATCATCTTGGCGATATCGTAAATCCGTTCCAGGTTCGCCATCATCCCTTCGAGGGGACTGATGACATCGGTCAGATCCGTGAGATTGGCCGAAATGTCCTGAACATCATGGTTGTCCCCCAACCAGGCGCGGACCAGAAAGGTTTTTCCCGAGCCGGGCGGGCCGGCCAGGACCACCCCCTTCTCTTCGTTGATGTTGTAGAACAGGGCGTTGTTGGCCATCTCGGAGAATTCGTTCTTGATGTTGCCGATATACTCCTTCCAATTGATGCTGCGGTCGAGTTCCCCCACCACCTTGTTGTAGAGCGAACCATGGGCATTGCGCGCCACCGCCTTGAGTGCGTCGCGGATCAATAGCTGGTCATCGAGGTACTCGGCGCGAAAATGCCCCTTGATGGCGATCAGTGAGGCGATCAGCCGCCGGACATAGGCCGGGGTGATGCGCAGGCTGCGCTGGCGAAAGATCGGGTAGAGCTTCTCCACCGTGATGTCGAGTTCCTCTTCCGTGAGGTGCGGCGACCGCTCGAACAGGGGCTCCTGCGGGTGGTTGCTCCGGCGCAGCTCCAGGCAGACCACCTCGCGCAGGTTGGCCGGGTCATCCCAGATGTCGTTGACGTCGATGATCAGGCCCCGCTCCACGAAACGGCGGTAGATCGCCGGATCGAACTGTTCCGGCTGATCGGTGGTGGCGATTATGAGGCAGTCGCGGCGGCCGTAGGCTATCTCGTCAAGGATAATGTTCGCGGCATCGACCAGGGTTGCCTGCTGGTTCTTTATGGTACTGCGTTCGTCGGGACGACCGAAGGCCGAGTGGGCCTCTTCCAGGTGACGAATCGCCAGCCGTCGCGGGTCACCCATCGCCTTGCGCAGGTAGTTGCCGGGTTCCCCGGCCCAGGCGGTCTGATAGTCGTTCGGTGTAATGACGCCGTAATCGACCGGAACCCCCTCTTCGTCCACGGTGGAAAGGGCCTGGCTGATCCGGTTGCGGAAGAGATAGCGGACGATCGGCACCCGCGAGATGAAGCGCAATCTGGCGCGTTTACGGCGTTGCTCAATGCGGATTGCCAGCTCCGGGTCTACTTCGGTCAAACTGCGCCAGATCGGTTGATCGGCCATAACCTCTTCGCGCTTGGCGTTCAGATCGACAACCGGTTTGACCTCGGAGGAAAAGAAGGCCTCCTCGATTGCCTGCTTGACCGTGGCGCTCTTGCCGCTTCCGGAGTTGCCGATCACCAGTACCAGCGGGGCACGCGGAATCTGCGGGTCGTTACTGTATTCCTTGAGGATAAAGCCGTGATAGAGCTTGTCGAATAACTCTTTGATCGACTTCGGCACAAAGGTGTCGACGGTTTCCTTTTCGAGCAGGAAGGTCAGGTACAGATGGTCCTGGGGATCGAGTTCCTTGTCCAGGATATGATTCCAGGCGGCAGTGGCGTCCTGTGAGCCGGCGGCTTCAAAACGCTGGTGCCAGTCGTTGAGCAGGCTCGGATTCTGCAACAGGTTGAAATCGCGCTGTTTCGGTCTGAAAGTCCGTTGCAACCATTTGCGAAGGCGGCGCAGCAGCGAGCGGTTCGGCTCATACTGGTGCAGCCGGCGCAGGACGAAACGGCGCGTTTCATTACTCCAGCCGTCGATCAGCCTCTCGATCTGCCTGATCCGGGTTTCCGACAGGCTGACGTAGATCGGCGTCCTAGTTTTTCGTCTTTGTGTCATCGCGTTTGGCCGGAGCTTGGGGTTGGGTAACGACGGGCGAGGGGAGGGTCATCGGAACCGTCGAGGCGGTATTGTTCAGGACAAAGGTGTTCTGCCCCTGCTGATTCTTCTGATAGGCCGACGCCCATTTCTGCTGATTGAGAAAATCCAGCAGGTAGGGTTCGTTATTGCTGCTTATCCCGAGCGCCTGGCGCATCTCACGGATCGATTCGGTGTAGGCGGCGTAGAGTTTCCTGGTCTGGCTTGCCTCCTGGTCGGCAGCGTAGTTTTCCGCCTCGGCGATCAGCTCGCGGCGTTTTTTCTCTTCACTCGCCTCGGCCAGTTTTTCGCCATAACGGGTATCCCGGAGGATAAAGGAGATGATTTCGATGCCGTACTTCTGTCCCAGGGTCAATCCCCCTTCGTTGATCGGCCGGTCCTTGAGGGTTCGGAAAATCTGCTCTTTGATGCGTACCCGGTCTGAGATCAACTCGTTGATGGATTCACTCTGCATCACGTCCTTGACGATCCCGTCGAACTCGGTCTGCAACAATGTTTGAGGCGAGCGATTTTCGATCCCCCAGCGGTTCAGATCTTTAATCCTGAAGGTCAGCATGGCGCTGGTCCAGAGGGCGACATTTCCCTTCGACATGATCCGCTGCGGTTCGCTGCTGTTCCCGAGGTGCAGCTCCTGATTCATCAGCGGGACTTCAAGTTCCAGACGGGTGAAGATCGGCAGACGCAGATGCCAGCCGACCTCGGTGACTGCGGTCCGTTCTCCGGACAGGGTTTCGAGGATGACGGCATAATTCTTGCGGATTTTATAGATGGTCTTGGTGGCATAAATCATCGCCACGCCACCGTAAGCAAGGACGATGGCCAACAGCAGCAGAAAGGCCTTCTTGAGGAGATTTTTCAGCCGGGCGCGGTGGAGAAGAGTTGATTGCAGTGCCTGGTTCACAATGGACCTCCGGACATAACAGACCAAGAATATCAGACCAACAGGCAGCGGACAGGCCATCCCGACAGGATACGCCGTTTACCCAATGCTAACAGGTAACCTGCCATTGTCAAACAGCTTTATAATTTGGCGACAAAGGCGCTTCGGCGCTTGTTCCGAAATTATATCATTAAAATCGATGTGGAAATTTCTCGGAGGGTGAACAGCCAACATTGACGTGACGGTTGCGATTTGTTATCAATCCTGACGGGGTTGCGCGGTCATCTGCCTTTTGTCGTTGCAAAGCCTGTCAAGTCAGATACATTCAACCGATTCGAAAAAGGGGGATACATGAAAGTCACCGCGTTCAACGGCAGCCCGCGCCGGGGGGGCAATACCTCGCTCTTGATCGGCCACGTCTTCGCGGCCTTGCAGAAGGAGGGGATCGAGACCGAACTGGTCCAGGTGGGGGGCGAGCGGCTCCATGGCTGCGTGGCCTGCTACAAGTGCTTTACCAATAAGGACCGGCGCTGCGCCGTAGCCGACGACATCGCCAACGACTGCATCGAGCGGATGCTGGAATCAGACGGCATCATCATCGGCTCACCCACCTATTTCGCGGCCCTGACCCCCGAGACCAAGGCGCTCATCGACCGCTGCGGCATGGTCTCCCGCGCCAACAACGACCTGTTCAGACGCAAGGCCGGCGCGGCGGTGGTTGCGATGCGCCGGGCAGGCGCCATCCACGTCTTCGATACCATCAATCACTTCTTCACCATCAGCCAGATGATCATCACCGGCTCCAATTACTGGAACATCGGTGTTGGCCGCAATATCGGCGATGTGGAGCATGACGAGGAAGGGGTGGCTACCATGGGGGTGCTGGGGGAAAACATGGCCTGGCTGCTGAAGAGGATTGCTGAGTAGGGGGGAGCCCCCTCCGGGACAAGGAGGGGGCTGTGGGTGTCCTTGCTGCTAAAGCAGCGCCTTGGCGGCCTCCAGCACGGCAGTGTAGTCCGGCTCGCTGGTCACCTCGGGTACATGCTGGATGTAACGGATGGTGTCGTTGGCATCGATCACGAAGATCGAGCGGGAGAGCAGCAGCAACTCCTTGATCAGCACGCCGTAGGCGTTGCCGAAGGAGCGCTCGCGGTAGTCGGAAAGGGTGACCACCCGGTCGATCCCGGCCGCGCCGCACCAGCGTTTCTGGGCAAAGGGGAGATCCAGGCTGATGGTCAGCAGCGCCACGTTGCCCGGCAGGGCGCTAGCCTCCTGGTTGAAACGGCGGGTCTCCGTGTCGCAGACCGGCGTGTCCAGGGATGGCACGGCGCTGATGATCTTGACCTTGCCGGACCAGGCCGCCAGGCTTGTCTGGGCGAGTGTATTGTCCACCACGGCGAAGTCGGGCGCCTTGTCGCCGACCTTCAGTTCCGGTCCGAGCAGGGTCAGGGGATTTCCCTTGAAGGTGATGACTCCCTTGCGTTCGATCATTGTCGTACTCCTCCATTATCAGAATAAAGTCAATGATCAGTGTACGGCATGGGGAGGGAAATGCAAGCGGCGCATCAGCTTTCGGCGACGATCTCCAGGAACTGCATCGTCAAGCGGTAGGTAAGCCCCCACAGCACCGGTTTTCCAGGCTGTGGAAGCCGTATGGCCGGGACATCGAACTCCTGGTCGTCGAAACTGACCGGCGCGGTCACGCGACGTCCCGCAGCCATCAGGTCGTCCAGACCCACCCAGAAGAGGTCCTTCACCTCGTAGTTCAGTACCGGCTCAAAGCGGTTCGCCTGCATCCCGTAGACGAAGCATGTTACCCGCACCCGCAGATGCGCCCCCGCGATGTCAGCCAGCCGGCCCAGGTAACGGGCGCTTCCCAGCTCCAGGCCGATCTCCTCCACGGTTTCCCGTTCGGCCGCCTGGCGCGGCTCCTCCCCCGGCTCGACCTTGCCCCCGGGAAAGGCCAGGTTGCCCGACCACGGGTCGCGCTCATGTGTCGCCCGCTCGATGAAGAGCATCTCCATGCCATGGCGCCCCTGGCGCAGGACCATCGCTACCGCCGCGCGGGTGCGGTCGTCGGCGGGGAGTTCCCCAGGTTTGTGGAGATCGAGCAGTTTGGCGATGCGATCAAAACCAAGCAACATTTCGGGTCAATCCTTCCCCTTGAGTTCATCGTGGTGTTTGAACGCTTCCGCGACGGTCTTCAGAATAACGTCGTCGTCCCATGGTTTGTTCAGGAATTTGTAGATAGCGCCTTGGTTGATGGCATCGGTAACGGAGTTCAGATCGGCATATCCCGAAAGTATGATGCGAACGGTGTCGGGGTAGAGTCCCTTGACCCGGCTCAGGAATTCGTTGCCGTTCATGACCGGCATCCTCAGGTCGGAGAGCACGACCGAGATCCGGTTGTTCGCCAACTGGTCAAACCCATCGGCAGCGCTCTCTGCCGTAAGCACGCGGTACCCTTCAAGGAGAAACAGCCGCTCCAGCGACGCGGTCACATCCTTTTCGTCATCCACCACGAGCAGTGTCTTTTCCGCACCGCAGCCGTTTTCGGGCGCGGGTTGCAGCCGGCGCCCCTCACGGAGCAGTTCCCCGAATTCGGCGGCGGGTATTGCGCGGCTGAAATAATACCCCTGCATCTCGTCGCATCCGAGATGCCTGAGGTAGTTCAACTGCTCTTGCGTTTCCACCCCTTCGGCAATCACCCGCAGATGCAGGCTGTGCGCCATGGCTATGACGGTCTTCGCAATTGCGGCGTTGTCGGGATCACTGGTGATGTCGTGCACAAACGACTGATCGATCTTCAATTTATCGAAGGGAAAACGCTTCAGATAGCTCAGGCTGGAATAGCCGGTCCCGAAATCGTCCATCGTCAGATACATCCCGATCCCCTTCAGTTCGTTCAGGATGGACATCACCCTGTCCACATCATGCATGACCATGCTTTCGGTAATCTCCAGTTCCAGGTAGCAGGGGTCCAGACCGGTTTCCTGAAGGATTCGGCAGAAAAGGCCGGCGATGTCGTTCTGTCTGAACTGACGCGGCGAAAGATTGACCGCCATGGTCAAGGGGGGAAGACCGGCATCCTGCCAGGCCTTATTCTGCGCGCATGCCGTTCGCAGCACCCACTCTCCTATCGGTTCGATCAGGCAGGTTTCCTCCGCCAGGGGGATGAAGCTACTTGGCAGGACCATCCCCATCTCGGGGTTCTGCCAGCGAACCAGGGCCTCCATGCCGCTGATCCGGCCGGAGCGCAGGTTCACCTTGGGCTGGTAATAGACCAGCAGTTCCTCATGTTCCAATGCCCGCCGCAGATGTTTCTCCATGGTCATGCGCGCCAGCGACCTGGCGTTCATCTCGCCGGTATAGAACTGGAACGCGTTGCGCCCCTGTTCCTTGGCCCTGAACATGGCCACGTCGGCGTTTCTCAGCAACGTATGCACGTCCTCCCCGTCTCTGGGAGAGATGCTGATGCCGATGCTGCAGGTGACGACGAGCTCGTGCTCGCTGATCCGCAAAGGGGTGGCTATCGCCTCCCGGAGCTTGGCGGCGATGTGAGCGGCATTATCGGAGACCGCCTGATCGGTAATGATGACGACGAACTCGTCCCCTCCCTGGCGCGCCACCGTGTCGCCCGACCTCACGCAGCCGCTCAGCCGCTCGGCTGCGATTTTCAGGAGTACGTCGCCTGCGTCATGCCCAAGGCTGTCGTTTATTATCTTGAAGTTGTCCAGATCGATGACGAAAAGCGCCACCTCTTGCCGGTTGCGCCGTGCAATGAGCAACGCCTGATGGATACGGTCAGTGAGCAGATTGCGATTGGGAAGGGTGGTCAATCTGTCGTGGTTGTCCTGATATTCCAGTTGCTCTTCGTAACGTTTGCGGTCCGTTATGTCGTGTATGATCGCGAGGAAGGTCCACTGTTCCCCCAGATGCGGTTTGCTGACGGAGATATTCAGGTGGAAGCATGTGCCGTCCTTGCGACGGCCGATTGTTTCGGAGGCTGTCCGCAGGTTTGCGTCAAAAGCCGTACCGCTGCTGCCCACCTCCATTTCAGGGATGATGCAAGTGATGTCCTGTCCGATCATTTCATGGGAGATGCAGCCGAACATCCTTTCGGCAGCGGGGTTCAACGATTCGATGCCCCCCCTTTCGTCGAAGGTGATCACCGCGTCCTTGATATATCCAAGCGCCGCCTTCGTCCGAGCGAATTCGGTCACGGCCAGCTTCCGCAACGGCCGGACGATCAGCCACCAGATGAACGGGGCGCTGAGGGTCGCAAGGAGAAACGAGTCGGAAACGCTCTGGAGATATTTGCGCGAATCAGGGACCATGAACGGCAAGAAGAAATGCACCAGGCCATCGATAGTGAAGGTGATCAGCAGCAGGGTGGCAAAAAGGGCTGACGGTTTGGGGAGTTTTGGAAGTGGAGTGGCGGGCTTCTTCATATCACCTTTTCTTCCGAGTGTTCTGGGAGTGACTGTTGCATCTGATCATTGCTTCATGTGTAACACATTCTGTCGGCCATCTGGGATAGAAATTTTCATCCGAACGATGTCCGATGGCAGCCATTCAGATAAGGCGCGGAGAAAAGGGGTGAGGCGAGAAAAGGGCTTGACACGAATGACGGAATGACATATAAAAACCGTCTGTTTTTGTGCCTCCGCAGGCCTGATAAGCCGGCCTCCTTGGAGGTCACAGAGAAGGTTTTTTTCAACAAGGCCCGCGGCCCGACCGATGTAGCGGAAACCTGTCTGCCGAGCGTGGCGGAGAGGATCGGGACCAAGTCGAACGGCGGTGTAGCTCAGCTGGTTAGAGCATACGGCTCATATCCGTAGTGTCCGGGGTTCAAGTCCCTGCACCGCCACCATTAAATAGTCCGGCACCGTCCGGACAAGACCAGAAGGCCCTGAGAGATCAGGGCCTTTTTTATGGTGTACAATGCGAGGAAGGAGCAAATCCTGGCGGTCCTATCCAGGCCGGCACACGTTGCAAAGGATAGCAGCGGCGAACAGTCCCACGCTGTAAAATCTGGGGGCGAATCGGGAAGGTGACTTCTCGCGGTGGTCAATGACCATCGGCCACGGCAGTTCAGGCTGACCGACAGGCAATCTAAAGCGGCGTGAATCCAGCAGCACTATATATTCTGATTCTCTGGCCTCCTCAATGGGGGCCTTTTTCGTTTCCGGTGCAGAAAGATGTGATGAACCGAATGGTGCCATTCGAGGTGGCATTTTGTCATCCATCAATGGCGTTTTGGGGAAACCATTTGATGCGTCATTTTGCAGACGCCTCATATTTGGCGACCAAAATGCCGCCATAATCGGTTATATTCCTGGCAATCGGCTAAACTGCACCATGTTAGTATCCAATTTCCACCCGTAACATCACATGGAGAGTATCGTGCTGGTTCGTCCATTTTCCGACATCCACGCCGAGTTCTGGCCTGCCAATAAGATTCCCCGCATTCTCGAAATGGTGGTTCCACCTCTGCCAACAGACAAAGAAACGGTTGCCCTGGTTGCCGGCGACATCGGACTGGCCCACCGACAGGAAACCTGGCTCAAAGTCCTGACAGTTCCTGGCAGTCGTCTATGTTGAGGGGAATCATTTCTTCTACCACAATGATTTCTTCGGGCGCATTCACGAGTTGAAAGCCCAACTTTCGTTTCCCAAGAACGTCCACTTTCTCGAAAATGAATCGGTGGAGATCGACGGTATCCTGTTTGTCGGGGCGACCCTCTGGACCGATTTCCAGGGGAAGGACTTTTTCAAGATGCAGTATGCCCGGAAGAACATGAACGACTTTGTCGTGATCAGGAAGACTGACGGAACAAGGCTTCTGCCGGAAGAAACGGTCGAATTGTTTCGGGAATCGAAGCGCTATATCTTCGAAAAACTGGCAACTGCCGGTGACAAGAAGACGGTTGTCGTAACGCACCATGGGGTATCACCACTCTCGATCCACGAAAGGTTCCGGGGGGACAGTCTCAACTGCGCCTTTATGACCGATCTTTCCAACGAGATCATCGACCATGGTCCCGATCTCTGGGTCCATGGCCATACGCACAATTCGTTCGACTACATGCTCGGGAAGACACGGGTGATTGTTAATCCGTATGGTTACAAGGATGTGGAAGTGAATCCTCAGTACGATAATAGCCTGGTCATTGAACTGGAACTGTGATCGTTCCTTGCATTATGTCGGTGTTCGGGCTACAGCAAGCTTGCCGTAGCTATCGGCTCATCATGCGATACATCGCGACAGCCCTAACGACAGGGTTCACGACGGTTTGCGACAAAATGACTTGCAATTCACGACGATTAGCGACATTATGTGTGTCGCGATTCGTCAATATCAAGAGCGAGACCAGGACATGACTGTTACATTGCTGTCTCCCCAACAAGAAGAAATCCTAGCTCTCCTGGCCCGTCACCCTGATGGACTTAACAGTGAGAGCATTCGTAATGAACTGAATAACCCTCCGCACCTGCGTACGGTACAGCGCTGGCTTGCCGAACTGACTGCGAAGCGGTACATCGCTGCTGTCGGCAAAGGCAAAGCGACGATCTACCGGTTGCTCGCGCCAATTGACATCCGTGTGGTCTCACCCAAAACAGAAGCACCCGGTGCGGAAGAAACCTACGAAACGTACATTCCGCTCTCCGAAGAGGGCCGCGAGATATTCTCCCAGGTGCGCCGGCCAAGGGGAGCACGCCCCCCTGTCGGTTATGAGCGCTCATTCCTCGATGCCTATATCCCCAACACAACATGGTATCTGGGTGAGATGACCCGCAAACACCTGCGGCGCATTGGTGATACGGGCGAGTTCGAAAAACCTGCCGGGACCTATGGCCGGGCCATTCTCAACCGACTGCTGATCGATCTTTCGTGGGCATCCAGCCGTCTGGAGGGGAACACCTACTCCCGTATCGACACGCAAAACCTGATCGAGTTTGGCCGTTATGCGGAAGGGAAGGATGCCCAGGAAGCGCAGATGATCCTCAATCACAAGACGGCCATTGAGCTTTTGCTTGATGAAGCGGAATCCGTCGGGTTTGATACGCATACTTTTCTCAGTTTGCACGGTCTATTATCGGAAAACCTGATGCCCGACCCGGACGCCAGCGGACGCCTGCGGTCCCGGCCTGTCCAGATCGGCGGCTCTGTCTTTGTGCCGCTTGCGGTGCCACAGCTCATCGAAGAGTGTTTTCATGATATCCTCAGAAAAGCTTCTGAAATCGAAGATCCCTTCGAGCAGGCGTTTTTCATCCTGGTACATATTCCGTATCTGCAGCCGTTTGAGGACGTGAACAAGCGAGTTTCCCGACTCGGGGCCAATATCCCGCTGATAAAGCATAACCTCTCACCGTTGACGTTTATCGATGTGCCGGATCGGGCCTACATCGACGCCATGCTGGGCGTGTACGAGATGAACAGAGTCGAACTGCTGCGGGATCTGTTTGTCTGGGCATACGAGCGATCCACCAAGGAATATGTCCTGGTCCGCAAAAGCCTGGCGGAGCCAGACCCGATAAGGCTTCGCTATCGTTTGCAGCTGCACGAACTGGTGGCCGATATCGTGCGCAACAAGCGGCCGGATATTCTGCAGACAATTGAACAGTTCGCGGAGAAGCGCATCGACGCGGAGAATCGCTCCGCCTTTGTCGAAATGGTCCAGGATGAGATCAAGCGCCTGCACCCTGGGATAATAGCCCGCTATCGCCTGCGTCCTGCGGAATTTGCGGCGTGGCAGGAGGTGAGAAAGCTGAAATGAGCCGCATAATGGGAAGGCATAGTTAATTCAGGTAAATTTACCTAGGACACTCTCATGAGCAACGAAGCGGATACCTGTCGAAAATACGTACTGCCGAAGTTGGTTGAGGCCGGTTGGGACAATGAGCCCCATCGGATCAATGAGCAGATTACCTTCACCGACGGTCGGATCGTTCTTGCCGGGAACAAAGTGAGACGTAGACCGCAGAAGCGGGCTGACTATCTGCTGCGTTATACCCGCGACTATCTCATTGCCGTTGTGGAAGCCAAGCCTGATTACCTGACATCCGGCGATGGGTTACAGCAGGCAAAGGATTACGCCGAGATTCTGGGACTCAAGTTTGCCTACGCTACCAACGGCAAGGAGATCATCGAATTTGATTATCTCACCGGTCTTGAACGGCAGATTGGTTCCTTTCCCACTCCTGATGAACTCTGGCAGCGCCTCCAAGCCGCCCAAACAATCACCTCTGAAGCAGCCCAGCGACTCCTCTCTCCATATTATCATCACAGCGGCAAGAGTCCCCGCTACTACCAGGAAATCGCCATCAACCGGGCCGTGCAGTCCATCCTCCAGGGGAAGAAGCGGGTCCTCCTCACCATGGCCACCGGCACCGGCAAGACTGTGGTCGCTTTCCAGATCTGCTGGAAACTTTGGAGCGCCCGATGGAATGTAGCCGGCGAGCACCGTCGTCCGAAGATCCTTTACCTGGCCGACCGGAATATTCTGGTGGATGACCCCAAGGACAAGATTTTCGCCCCTTTCGGCGATGCCCGGTGGAAGATCGAGAATGGCGGGGCCAACAAGAGCCGGGAGACGTACTTCGCCATCTATCAGTCCCTGGCGAAGGACGAGAACCGGCCGGGACTCTACAAGGAGTACAAGCCGGATTTCTTCGACCTGATCATCGTCGATGAATGTCACCGGGGAAGCGCCCGTGACGACAGCAACTGGCGGGAGATTCTGAACTACTTCACCCCGGCCTTCCAGGTCGGGATGACCGCTACCCCCCTCCGGGAAGACAACCGGGATACCTACCTCTACTTCGGCAACCCGATCTACCAGTACAGCCTGCGCCAAGGGATCGACGACGGCTTCCTCGCCCCCTACCGGGTCCACCGGGTCATCACCGACTACGACGCTGCAGGCTGGCGCCCCAGCAAGGGTGACCTGGACCGTTACGGTCGGGAAATTCCCGACGATGAGTATCAGACCAAGGACTTTGAACGGGTTGTCGCCCTGAAGGCCCGTACCGAGGTCATTGCCCGTCACCTTTCCGACTTCCTGTCCAAGTCCGACCGTTTCGCCAAGACCATCGTGTTCTGTGTGGACCAGGAGCACGCCGATGAAATGCGGCGGTCACTCGGCAATCTCAACAAGGATATGGTAAGCCGATACCCGGATTACGTCTGCCGTGTGACGTCCATTGAAGGGGACATAGGCCGTGGTCACCTGGGGAGGTTCCAGGAGTTGGAAACCGAGACCCCGGTTATCCTCACCACCTCGCAGATGCTGACCACCGGTGTCGATGCCCCCACATGCAAAAACATCGTCCTTGCCCGGGTGATCGGCACCATGTCCGAGTTCAAGCAGATCATCGGCCGGGGGACAAGGGTCAGGGATGATTACGGCAAGCTCTGGTTCAGCATCCTCGACTACACCGGCAGCGCTACCCGGCTCTTTGCCGACCCCGATTTTGATGGTGATCCAGCCTTGGTCAGTGAGGAAAAAATCGACGAAAGCGGTGTCACCTACGAGACCACCGTTACGGAAGAGGCACCTGTTGTGGAAGATGGTGGTATTCAGGACGAATACGGGCCAACCGGGGTTGTCATTGACGACGGCGAGCGGGAGCGGCGCAAGTACTACTATGACGGCGGCCAGGTGGAGATAGCCGCTCATCTGGTCTACGAGCTCGACCCGGACGGCAGACAGTTGCGGGTGGTCAAGTACAGGGACTATGCCGCGGACAAGGTGCGCACGCTCTTCCCAGGCGCCATCCGGATGCGGGAGCAGTGGGCCAACCCGAAAGAACGGGCCGAGGTGATCCGGCAGCTTGAGGAGCGGGGGATCAACTTCAATGAACTGGCCGATTCAGTCGGTCAGCCGGAAGCCGATCCCTTCGACCTTCTCTGTCATCTTGCCTTCAATGCTCCATTGCGGACCCGCCGCGAGCGAGCAGAAAGGTTGAGGCTTGAACGGAAGGACTTTTTTGATCAGTTCGGGCCTGAGGCCAAGACTATTCTCGAAGAACTTCTCGAAAAATATGCCCAGCATGGTACTGCGCAATTTGTTGTGCCGGACATCCTGAAGGTGCCGCCTATTTCTGAGCGGGGGAACGTGATCGAGATTGCCGGGTATTTCGGCGGGGCGGAAAAGCTGCGGGAAGCTGTGAATGAATTGCAGACGTTGCTATACGCCGGATTTTAATCCGGCCTCTAAAAGGAGGGGAAATGAGAGAGAAAACTAACCGTGTCGTCATCTACCGAGTAAAGCCCCACATCGCTTTCGACACCCTCGACTTTGCCGCTGAAGGCTACGCCCTCCAATTCTCAGACGCAAACCGCAAACTCTTCGTTCAAAGGAACAAGGTTTCTACTCCTTCCTGGGCAGCCTATATCATGCCGCTCCTCCCAGAGGGCACTGACGATATCCACAATTTCAGCAGTAGCTTCATCCTCGTAATTCATCACAACGCCTCAAACTACATCCTCAGCGGCGGCTACGGATTCACCGAAATCCTGGACTACGTTTCTGAAGATTTCGGCCTGGATATGGCGCTCCGGATGATCGACGAAAAGGAAATCTCTGCCCTCAACCAGAAGGCCATGAAAGGCACGACCCGCCAAATCATCCGGGCCGTCGCCGGATACGATCCTCTATTCGACCGAGACAATTATAACCGGATATTGAACGCAATCGAGGGCAAGGCGCAATTCGAAGGTAGAAAATTCAGGATTGTCGGCAAGTCCTCCTTGGCGCTTCGAACAGCCAAGGATATCAACCACGTCGGCGAAGTCCTCAACCAAATCGAAGCAATTCTCGCTCAGCCTGAAAAAGTGCATCTGCCGAAATCGTATAAAGAGGTCAAAGAGAAATCAACGCTGGATCAGCTCGAAGCTCTGATGTTCGCCGGTTTCCAAAACTTTTGGCTTGGCCAAGCCGGACGGGAAAACATCTACCTTGAATTTAAAGATCCCTTCGCACAATTCAAGTGCGAGAACTTCCACGTCACATACAAACACCACAAGGTGGAAATCACGGATTTCGACCTGGATCTTGTCCGAGAAAAATTGATTGAAAAAGGCTTCAATACGATTGATAACCTCGATGACCTCCACAAGATGTCAGTGACTGGGTTCAATGAAACCGGCCACCCCGAAATAAAGAAGGAGCCGATCTACAACCTGCTGGTCTTTGAGACCGCCATCGGGACCATACATTACATCAAGCTCGGCAAGCAGTGGTTCCAGATTCTTGAAGAGGTGCAAACCTTCATCAATGGGGAATTGGCAAATTTGGCCGTCCACAACGGAACTCTGCCCGCCTGGGACAAAGCGCAGCACCCAGTAGAGTTAAATTACAACCAATTCGTAGCCGCTCAAAACGGCTGGACTTGCATGGATCAGGATTTTGTCCATATCAACGGCCACTCTAAAATCGAATTCTGCGACCTGTACGACCATGCCAGCACGACCTTTTATCATGTGAAAGAGACATGGGGCGCCAAGTCTGCATATTTGTTTACCCAAGGCATAACCGCCGCCGAAAGCTACCGGCAATCGAACGCCTTCCGCGCCAAATGCGCAGAAAAATGGCCGCAATTTTTCACTGATGAAGTGAAGAAAGGGAACCTGGTCTTCGGCATAGCCGATGACAAGGCTTTGGTTGCCAACTTCCCGCAAAACATGACTTATTTCGCCAAGCTCAATCTATATAATGCCGTGTCGGCCCTCAAGCTACTCAATTTCGATGTTGCCCTAGCCCCAATTCGAGTTGCTTAGGCTCCTGAAGCTGAAAAGCGGCTTCTGCTCCGATATCCCCCTTTGCAAAGGAAAGTAATGGTACGCACTAGAAAAAAAGATCAACTGTTCACCACCGCTCAGCAGCTGGGCTCCATCGTCAAATCCTCGCGCGACATCATGCGCAAGGACAAGGGGCTTTCTGGCGACATTGACCGTCTCCCCATGCTCACTTGGATCATGTTCCTCAAGTTTCTCGACGACATGGAGCATATCAGGGAAGAGGAGGCGATCCTTTCTGGGGAGAAGTTCCGCCCAGCCATAGAGGCTCCTTACCGTTGGCGGGATTGGGCAGCCCGGGAAGATGGCATTACCGGCGACGAGCTGATTGCCTTTGTCAATAATGACGAAGCTGTCCGTCCCGACGGGACCAGGGGATCGGGACTGTTCGCTTACCTGCGCGGACTCCAGGGGGCCAACGACGGAGATCGGCGCGACGTGATCGCCACGGTCTTCAAGGGGACCATCAACCGGATGATCAACGGCTACCTGTTACGTGACGTTATCAACAAGGTGAACGGCATCCATTTCACCTCATCCGACGAGATCCATACCCTGAGCCACTTGTACGAGTCCATGCTCAAGGAGATGCGCGATGCAGCCGGCGACGCGGGGGAATTCTACACACCCCGGCCGGTAGTTCGGTTCATGGTGGAGGTGCTTGATCCCAAACTGGGAGAGGTCATTCTCGACCCGGCTTGCGGCACCGGCGGTTTTTTGGTTGAGGCGTACAGTCACCTGGAGAAGCAGTGCAAGACGGTTGAGAACCATAAGACCCTCCAGGCAAGCAGCATCTATGGTGGTGAAGCCAAGCCGCTGCCTTACCTGCTGGTGCAGATGAACCTGCTCTTGCACGGTCTGGAATATCCCCGCATCGATCCGGACAACAGCCTCCGCTTCCCCTTGAACGAGATCGGCGACCGGGACCGGGTGGATGTCATCCTTACTAATCCCCCCTTCGGAGGAGAGGAGGAAAAGGGTATCCTCAACAACTTCCCGGCCGAGATGCAGACTTCGGAGACGACCCTCCTCTTTCTCCAGCTCATCATGCGCAAGCTCAAGCGCCAGCCCAAACCTGGGCGGGCCGGGGTGGTTGTTCCCAATGGAGTGCTCTTCGGCGACGGTATCTGTGGGCGAATCAAGGAACGGCTCCTCAAAGAGTTCAATCTTCACACTATCATTCGGCTGCCCAACGGGGTCTTCGCCCCCTACACCGGCATCCCCACCAACCTCCTCTTCTTTGACCGCACCGGGCCGACCAGGGAGGTCTGGTACTACGAGCAGCCGTTACCCGAGGGGAGGAAGAACTACACCAAGACCCAGCCGATCCAGTTTGAGGAGTTTGCAGAGTGTTTGTCGTGGTGGAACAACAGGGAGGAGAGCGAGCACGCTTGGCGAGTGCCGATTGATCGGATTATCGAGAACAGCTACAACCTGGACATCAAAAATCCTACCGGCAAAGATGATTTCGAACATCTGCCGCCAGAGCAGTTGGTGGAAGATATTGTCCAAAAAGAACAGCGGATTCTTGAGATTATGGCCGAGATACGGCAGGTGCTGGCGGGTGTTGGTCAATGAGTGCTGCGTGGCCGCAAGTGTCACTGGGGGCGGTGCTGACCCACCGTAAAGAGTTTATTCAGATCAACGATTTGGATAAATACAAGCGGTGCCGTGTGAAACTTCATGCTCAGGGCATTGTTCTTCGTGATGTCGTCACCGGCTCGGAAATTAAGACCAAGAAACAACAAGTATGCAAGGCAGGTGAATTTCTGGTTGCTGAAATTGATGCCAAAGTGGGCGGATTTGGAATTGTGCCGGATGAATTGAACGGCTCCATTGTGAGCAGCCATTATTTCCTGTTTGGGATAGATGAAGCAAAGCTAAATAAACGTTTTCTGGACTTTTACAGCCGAATACCGGAATTCCGTGATCAGGTTGCCGCGCAAGGCTCGACAAATTATGCAGCTATTCGACCTAACGATGTTCTTGGATATTCCATTCCCCTCCCATCCCTCGCCGAACAACAGCTGATCGTAGCGCGGATTGAGGAACTTTCGGCGAAGATTGAGGTGGCGCGGGGGCTTAGGCGGCAGGCGGTGGAGGAGGCGGAGGCGCTTTGTCGTTCAATCATTTTCGGAGACCCGAATGCTGTTCTTACGCCAATGTGTGAGTTGGTCAGACAAAGAGGGCATGATGTGCAAGTAACAGCTGACCAGGCATATCATTTTGCCGGTGTTTACTGCTTTGGCAGAGGTGTTTTCCGTGGCCAAAAGAAATCGGGAATGGACTTCGCGTATAAGCAGCTCGGTCAGTTGAAGGCTGGGAATTTTGTCTATCCAAAACTCATGGCATGGGAAGGTGCGCTCGGCATAGTGCCAAAGGAATGTGACGGGCTTTTCGTTTCTCCCGAATTCCCGATATTTGAGGTCATAGAAAATCAAGTATTGCCGGAAACCCTTGATGTCTATTTCCGGACACCTGCTGTCTGGCCGCAGATTGCGGGCGAAAGTGCCGGTACGAATGTTAGAAGACGACGGCTCAATCCCAAAGATTTTCTTGCCTACAAAATGCCATTGCCATCAATGCAGACGCAGCTCCAACTTCGGCAGGTAATGCAGCAAGTTGAAGGTCTCAAACGCCTCCAGGCCGAAACAGCTGTCGAGCTAGACGCCATCTTACCGTCGATTCTGGATAAAGCATTTAAGGGGAAACTTTATTAAGCATCATCTGAAGAAGTGTTTATGCTTCAATAATACAACACGCCGGATTTATTAATATGAGTATTGTTACATCATCCGTTGATTATGGTGGTGCTCGCGGCTCAAACGCCGGCGACCAGTTTCATGAATTATGGGCGCTGCTCCAGGCACTTGAGCTTCTGAAACCCAAGACTGAATTGACCGCAGTTGGCGTTGAAGGCGTCAGGACGGAATCCACGTCTCAAACTTTGGATAATCCTACCTGGGATGGCGTTGATTGTGCTCTTTATTATGGTGGGACATCACTTGAAACCGCTGATCGTGTTGAGTTTATCCAACTCAAATATTCTGCTGCAAATCCTGAAAAGAAATGGTCTGTTGCACGGCTATTAGAAAACAGTGCAAAGAAGACAAACAACTCCGTTATTCGCAGATTGGCCGATGATTTTAAAGATGCCAGGCTGAGACTGAAACCGGGCGCGCACTTATCAATCCGTCTTGTAAGCAATCAAAATATTTCTGATGAACTCAAAACGTTAATTGATACGAGATGGAAGGGCTCACTCAAAAAAGCAAATCTTGATCCATCAACAAAAAACGGGCTTCAAGAGCTAATTAAAGCATCAGGCATTGCTGAAAATGACTTTCAAGGGTTTCTCTCAACCTTGGATTTCAGCGAGTGTGGCAATCAATCCCGGTTTTCTGTAAAAGAAAAGGTAGTGGAGTCAGTTGCGCGTTTGCTCGGCAATGATGTTTCATCTGAAGTCCGCGAACTCCAGGTAAGAATGCGCGAATTGATGCTTCCTGAACGTTCAAGGGAGATCGTTACAGAAAAAGACGTGTTTCTTTGGTTCGGTCTCTGCGGGCGCGATGGACTATTCCCTTGCCCTCCTGACATTCAGATCCCTCAAAAAGTCATTAAACGCGAAACAGTTACAGATGTAGTCAATTTACTGACTAAGGGTGAACGACTAGTCTTAATCCATGGTGCTGGTGGTTGTGGGAAGACTACGTTATTGCATCAGATCGCCGACTGTTTACCACAAGGATCGGTAACAACATATCTCGACTGTTTTGGAGCTGGGCGTTACCTTCAGACCGACGACAAAAGACACTTGCCTGAAAATGCTTTCCTCCAGTTAACAAATGATCTGGCAATATCGCTCGAACTGCCACTATTCATTCCTCGAAACCAGAAAAATCCTGCGACAATCAAATTATTCATCCAACGCTTACGTGCTGCAGGAGAAGCATTACAACGGCTTTCTCCACAAGGGATTTTGTTGATCATGATTGATGCAGCCGATAATTCGGTTGCGGCTGCTCAAAACATGACTCCTCCGGAGACCTCTTTTGTTCATGAACTCTTCGGTGCTGGCCTTGACAGCCTACCCAGCAACATTAGATTTATCACCTCCTGCCGCACAGATCCCACCAGGCGCAAGTCAATCAAGCTGCCAACAGGAACGCCAGAGGTTCCTTGTCCTTCCTTTTCTCTGCAAGAAACAAAACAGCATTTAGAGGCGACATTCTCTGATTTGTCTGACAATCTGGTTGAACAGTTTCATGAACTATCAGGGGGCAATCCTCGTGTACAGGCATATGCGATCGCAACGGCTGAAGGCGAAGTTTCACGGCTGCTTGCTGGACTGCTTCCTGGAGGAAAGTCTTTATCGGATGTTCTCAAAGAACAATTCAAGACTGCGCTTCAGAAACTCGGGTATCCTCAGAAATTCGATGACCTCGTTGATACGCTGGCGTTTCTCCCCGCTCCAATCAACGTCTCCGCACTAGCGCGTATTACCGGTACGTCTGAGGATATTGTTCGTGATTTTGCAACCGACTTGTGGCCAGGCTTACGTCTTAAAGGAAGTGAAATTACTATTGCTGATGAGGATTTTGAAGCTTTCATCAAGCACAAAGGTTCTGATAATCGGAAAGCAGTCACTGCCAACATAGCAGCTGACTTCTACACTACGTTCCAACTCGATCACTATAGCTCACTTCATATCGTGGATGCCCTCATTGCAGCCGGTCGGGCCAAGGATATTTTGTTTGTCATTGAGAGCGACTCTCAAGTAGCAGCAATATCTGACCCAATTGTTCGACGACAAGTTCAAGTTAGAAGGCTTAAGCTATCGCTGGCTGCGTGCCAAGAGGCAGGGACAGCAACGGATGCCCTCAAGACGGTGTTGTTCAGCGCCGAAGCCGAACATGACGACAACACTCTCAACGAAGTTCTCGAAAAAGAGCTGGACCTTTCAGTGGAGTTTGCCGGTTCATCGTTACGACGAACAATCCTCCTTGACCCTGAACGCATTGAATTGCAAGGATCATTTCTTGCTCAGGATGCAGTTCGCGCGATTCGTTCAGGAGACCGAGCAACCGCACGAGAGCAGCTTTACTTTCATGAAGCATGGTTGAAGCGTCGGCGCACTGTCCTGAACAATGAGATGAATGACTGGAAGGTCACGGATAGTGATATTGCAGCTCGCGTTGAAACCATTCTGGAGCTTGGCGGACCGGAAGCCGCAATTCATGACTTGCTTCGATGGACACCACGTGACATTGCTATTCGCGTCGCTATTATTCTTGTACCTCAACTCATTACAGCTGGTAAGCCCAGCTATCTTAAAACACTACTCAAGGACAATCTTCCTCCTAGCCCGTGGGACTTACTTTTATGGGTGCCGCTGGCAATGGCAGGTGAACCAATCGACAGAGTAGCAATCGAAAGGTCTCTAAAACGTCTTCGGAAGAGTTTTATTCCGGATATTAATTCCATAAGTGCTTCGCACAGCGATGAAAGCTGGCAACAACACCTTTTAGATACTCTTATTACCGCATGCGAACTCGCTTACAAAATTGGCTTGGATAGTCAAGTTGTACTCTCTGCGGTAAACCTGATTTTGTCAGCTCTCGAAGGGGAAAAGAAGAGGCATCTCTATCTTTTCGACGTGTGTCGAATTGATGGGCTGTTCCGTTGTTGGCTTCTTAGAGAGGTAATCAGCGGAATAACTACAAAGGCGGAAGACTTTATAACTTATACATCGTCTCTTAACCCTGAGCCGGAACCAGCAAAGCAGGAGAAGGGAAAAGGAGCAAAAACAGGAAAGAGAAAGCAGCATACTGATAATCGAGACATTGAAAAAATTCATAAGAAGCTTAAAGCTCTGTACCCCATCTATTACACCCGCCTCGAAATTCTTTTATGTGCAAAAGAAGGCCATCAAATAGAAGAAAAACAGCTGGATAGGCTCAATATTGCTTCGAATTCATATGAATTTGATCACGACCACGAAAGTTCAAAACTTCGTACTGTTGCCGCACAAAGCGTCATTGGGTTGTTGATCATTGAAGGCATCAAAGCCACTGATCTTGCCAAAAGAGCTAATGTCCTGTCTAAAGGCCGTTACGGAGATTCGTTCGCGAGCAACCAGTTGAAGCACTGGTCGCGGATGAGATTACGAAGTACTGAAGCAGAATTCCTCACCAAACAAGTTGCAAGCGTTGCAGACGATATCAAAAAACTACGAGAAGCTTCGTCCTCTAAGCTGGAGGCGCTTATTCGATTTTGCCGGCTCATACTGCCGATCAGCAGAGACGATGCAGCGGCACTCTTTAATGACGCAGTTATGATCGCAAAGGAGATAGATCGAGAAGCATTTGATCAGCTTGACTTCTTATCAGTCCTGGCTGATCAGGCATGCATTCCGACGCAACATGACAGCAGGATCATTGCCAGTAATATATTTACATTTATTTCAGGGGTTGCCGAGCGTCTATCTGGATACGATCATTTCCCGTGGAGATCTGCTGTACATGCGCTTACTTGCGTGAACAACAGAGCAGCATTGGCTGCCATATGTCGCTGGGCTGACGACGGAACGGTTTCTCTCCATGAAACGTTGAATCAATACCTTCTGACAGCTTTGAAGCGCGACAATATCAGTCTTGAAGTAGCGAGCTCTCTTGCTCTGTTAATCGGAGGTTCTGGCGGGACTCTCTGGCAGGAATTGGTATGCCGGGCAATTGAGAAGCCCTTGTTTTACAAAGATGTAATCGAGGGGCTTGCAAAGGAAACTCTGCTGCTAACTTCTCAAGAATCTCGGCTGAAATTTGGTAAAGACATTGTAGAGCGTATTCCAGAAGAGAGCATTTCTGCCGGTAAATGGATTGAGCATTTGAAGAATACGGTCGAGTTTTTGAAAAATGCGAATATTGGCATAACCAATGAGTCTGTTACCCGGTATGACAGCACTGCATATCGAAGTGATGGCTACCAACCACCACCTGAATTCGAGTTTGACCCACAAGGCAAAATTTTCAGTACACCTGAATCCATAGCGGAGATTTTGCAAGCTGCGGCGGCATCAGGCCTCAGACATGATGATCGAAAACTTCTCCGAAAAATGAGAGATGCAACCTCAAATCTTCGGGATAGAATTTCTTTTTTGAACGCTCTCGCCGATGTCCCTAAAGAGGCTCTATGGGAACATACTCGCATCGATATGTTACGAGAGGCTATTGACGAGTGGAAAGGTACTCCCGCCGTTAATCTTTGGTGTAGGGACACATTGCCGTCTATTTTGATTGCGCATTTTAGTGGTGCAACGCGCTATCTCAAAGAGGGCGAATCTGCGCTTTATCCCATGCTGGATCATGCCGGTTTAGATGGGAAGGGACGTCTCAAAACAATCCTTGCAGGGGTTGCAACAGCCGGTGACGGGCTCAGTAGCCGTGCATTGTTCGCTATTGCCGAGGAAATTGCTCGTGCTCTTGATAACAATGAAGCGGGCAACTTATTGGTTTGGTACTCTGAACGGCTGAAGAACCGGATTCCTGCTGAAGACCACACCATTCTTATATCTGACGACTTCCCGAGTGACACTATTCAAGCGATTGCCCGTTTCCTGTTCGCTCTTATGAGCGATATTGATACGAGAGTCCGTTGGAAAGCGGCTCACACATTGCGTCGGCTGGCACGGCATGGTTGTCTGGATATTGTTAAAGCGACTGTCGATCAGTCATGCCGACTCGTTGATAAATCTTTCCGCGACCCTACGGCCCCATTCTACTTCTTGGCTGCCAAGCTTTGGTTGATGATTTCCCTGTATCGCATTAGCGTCGAAACACCCAGCGCACTGGTTCCACATAAAGATCAGATTCTTAAAATTGCGACTACGTCAGATTTGCCGCATGTTGCGATTCAGGAATATGCGAAGAAAACCTTGCTGCAATTGGCAGCATCTGGAGTGATTACTCTGACTGTTTCCGAAAAAGATCAGCTTGATAAAGTTAATGTCACTATCAAGGGGAAAACAAAAAAAGGAAGAGATAGTTTTCGGTCCTTTGGACATACACGTGACGGGAAGCGCAGGTTTAGGTTTGATGAGACAGACACTCTTCGCTACTGGTACGAGGATATTCTTCGCATCTTTCCAACCGTTTCACAGGAACAGGTACTTACAATTGGAGAACAATGGATCATCGATAAATGGGGGGCCAGCGACGAAGCTAATTATTGGGATAAGGAACCGAGGAAATCTCGTTACGATGATCGAAAATATAATTTATGGTCTCATAGGCACCATTCCCGTCCGACCATTGAACGTTATGGAACTCATCTTGAGTGGAATGCTATGTATTGTATTGTTGGAGAATTATTGAAGTCGCATCCTGTTATAGATGAAGAAGATGGGCAATATGGTAGCTTCAGCTATTGGCTTTCCCACGTTTTGCTGACTGATGATCCTGAATGGCTTTCTGATCATCGCGGACCCACGCCCCTTGAACTTCGGTTTTGGAAAGATGATCCAAGAACCGACAAGGGGTGGTTACAAAATATCAACCGCGCTGAGCTACTTTCAGAAGTGGGATTGACTGCGCCAAACCGAGAGGGATGGATCGTCGTTAGTAGCGGCTACACCACACATTACACTAAGCGGGAAGTACATGTTCGGATTAATTCAGCTCTAGTGTCTCCTGAGACGGCACCCGCCCTCGTTCGTGCACTTCAAACTGAAGATGATGTTTGGGGACTTCGCTTACCATATGAAAACAGTGACTATCAGATCAATTCAAAACCCTTTCGGCTTCAAGGCTGGCTTATTCATTTAGATGGCGATCTTCGCTTTGATGATGACGATCCCTTCAGGTATGAAGTAAATCAAATGCGTGTTATTCCAGGGGGTAAGCTGGAAAAAACACTTAAGTTGACGAGAGAGGCCAGTGACCATCAAACCTGGATTTGCAGTGACACAGATGAAGCTGCTTTCAGTTACGAAGCATGGTGTGATGAGCCGTCACCTGATGATGACTATTATCCGCGAAGGAATCGTTCAAGTGGCTGGCGGCTTTGGGCAAAGATAGACAAGATACGGGATTTCCTTGTAACCAATCGATGGGATTTAATTTGTGAAGTACAGTTTGAGCGCGAACTCCGAAAAGAATATGGGCGGGCACATGAATCAGCCGAGAAAGAGAAAAAGCACAACAAAGTCATCCTGCTCCGGTCAGATGGCTCCATCTCCGATTCCAAAGGGAGTATTGGAAATTGGTAGGGCATTGATCAAAGAGTTGGGTCTTGAACCAGGGGATGACACTTTATGCCACTGGATGGCTCATTACATTGCAGAGTTGATTGAAGGTGCGGAAACCGCAACTGAAGCTGATCGCCAGGAAAAATTGGCAAAGTGTTCTGAAATAATCCTTGCTCTTTGGCAACACCGCTATGAACTTCCAAATGGCAAAAGACCATTTGAGGAATTTGAGCCAATAATCAGAGCTATTGAGAGTCTTGACCCTGATGATGATACTCCCAGATATTTTCGATCTGTAAAAAATGCTAGCGACAAGGCCGACGTAACCACTGAATCTAAAAAGTGGCTTGAGCTTGCTGAAGGTTTGGATTACTCAGCTAAAATGCTTATCAGATATTGTCTGGAGCAAGCTTCGCATGATGCTCTTGATAAATCTCAGGAATGGGTAAAGCTTGCCGAACTTGCTGGATTAGAAGTTGGTATCGAGTTCCCCGTGATTCGATTTATCACTGCTGAAAATGAACTTGCGAATGAGAGTCAAACCGATGAAAGAGAACGAAAACTGCTTGAAGATCGAATAAATCGACTGAATGTATTTAAAAATATGGCTGATGCGCTGGCATCTGATCTACATCGAAAACTTGAGGGGAGGTAATCATGCCCATTCGTCACGCCATCTGGAAAGTCGGCACCAAGCCCGAACCCTTAGCAGAAGTATCTCTCGGCAAAGAAGCCTTGCTGGAGCAGATGATCACCGAAGATCCTACTATCCTCTCCGATCGTTGGCTTCTTATCGGACGGCAGGTACGTACCACTCACGGTGGCTTCATCGACCTTCTGGCGTTAAACCAGGATGGTCAGCTTATCGTGATTGAGCTGAAGAGCAAAATATTAGTGTCGCGTCTACACATTGACAAAAAGGCGGTACCTTATGGTCCACACCCCCGAACAAATCCTCTCTCTGTTCACGCTGCTCGATGAGCAAATCGCCGATGACCTTGAAACAGAATTTTAGATTTCAAGGAGTGCCCCACTGAAGCCAAGTTGCGGGAACTGGCCAAGGAGATGGCAATTTGTCTCGGTAATGCTTCCGGTGGAACGGTTGTTTTCGGCGTCCGTGAGCGAGTCCTCGGCTGCGACAAGGCCATTGTCGGAATCGACTTCGCCCCCGACCTGGAGGCGCTGAACTCCACCCTGTATGACAGCATAGACCCGAAGTTGCCGGTTCAATTCGAGTGGCTGATGTACGGCCCCCGCCGTCTGCTGCTGATGCATGTCTATCCGTCCATGCCCCCCTACACCACAACCTCAAGATGGGCATGGACAGAGTGCTCTTTGGCATCTGAAGCAATCATTAAGCAAACCGTGATGCAAAGAAGCCTGTTTGCGTCATTGTTTGCTTCAGTGTAGCAAAGGCGCCGCTTCCCGCAGGCATTCGACCTCTTCCATTGCATCAATTGACTGGAGTACGTCAATTCCCCGTCAATTATCGAATGAATTGACCGGCAATTTGGAGAGGAAATAAAGAAAATCGTCGCCTTTGACTGCCGACCGTGTAATGTGCTATAGGTTATTTCAACTCCAAAACAGAGGGCTGCTTCCAATTTTTGGGGGCGTTTTTGGGGGTATGTCGGGAAAAGTGAATTTAGAAATTGCCGATATTACGAGATGTTGTGCAATCAGTTCAATGGACTGCACCCCCAATTGCAAAAGCGCCCTGAAGAGTCAGGGCGCTTTTTTTTCTGCCGCCATTGATGTTACAAACCGTCTTGCAATTCATGTGACAAGCCCCTATACTTCCGCACTTGTAACCACTCAAACAAGGAGTAGAACGTGATCCAGATCGATTTCGACAAGATGGGCGGGCTGATACCGGCCATCATCCAGGACCATGAGAACGGCGAGGTGCTGATGGTGGCCTTCATGGACAAGAAGACCCTCGACCTGACCCTGAAGGACGGCAAGACCTGGTTCTTCAGCCGCACCCGCAACAAGTACTGGATGAAGGGTGAGGAATCGGGCAACACCCAGGAGGTGGTCGAGGTGCTGACCGACTGCGACGCGGACAGCGTGGTGATCAAGGTCAAACAGAACGGCCCGGCCGCCTGCCACACCGGCAACCGCAGCTGTTTCTACGTCAGGTGGGAGGACGGCGGGTGGGTGGAGCATAGCAACCCGCTCTTCAATCCCGACGACGTCTACAAAAAAGGATGAATGCGCCTTTTCCGCAATCCCGTCGTTGATCTGCGGGATGCTCTTGTGCGGCGTAGCGCTGTTTATGCCCTTTGGGTACTACGCCTCCGCGGCATCCCTTGATCGCCTTGGCCTTGCGAAAAAATCGCATCCACTCGGAAAATCTCAGAACCGTGAGGCAATAAACGTATGAGCAATCTATTGAAACTCGGCATCCCCAAGGGGAGCCTTGAGAACGCCACCGTCGAGCTGTTCAAGAAGGCCGGCTGGCAGATCAGCATCTCGTCGCGCAGCTACTTCCCCGGCGTGGACGACAGCGAGATGAACTGCAAACTGATCCGTCCCCAGGAGATGGGAAAATATGTCGAGCGCGGCACCATCGACGCCGGGATCGCCGGCCGCGACTGGGTGCGCGAGAACGATTCCGACGTGGTCGAGATCTGCGAGATGGTCTACTCCAAGGTCTCGCGCCGCCCGGCCCGCTGGGTGCTGGTGGTTAACGGCGACTCCAAGGTAAAGGGACCCGAGGACCTGCACGGCGCCACCATCTCCACCGAGCTGGTCGGCTTCACCAGGCGCTACTTCGCCGAGCGCAACATCCCGGTCAACGTGGAGTTCTCCTGGGGCGCCACCGAGGCCAAGGTGGTGGACGGGCTGTGCGACGCCATCGTCGAGGTGACCGAGACCGGCTCGACTATCAAGGCCAACGGCCTGCGCATCGTCTGCGAGCTTATGGAGTCGGTGCCGGTGCTGATCGCCGGCAAGGGCGCCTGGGCCGACCCCTGGAAGCGGGAGAAGATCGAGCAGATCGCCACCCTGCTGAATGCGTCCCTGGCCGCCGAGGGGATGGTCGGCCTCAAGATGAATGCCCCGGCAGACCGGATCGAGGCCATCACCCGGGTGCTCCCCAGCCTGAAGAACCCGACCGTTTCTCATCTGTACAACTCCGACTGGCTCTCCGTAGAAAGCATCATGAGCGAGAAGGAGGTCCGCCGCATCGTACCGGAGTTGATCAAGCTGGGGGCGGAGGGGATCATAGAGTATCCGCTCAACAAGATCATTTAGTAGGAACGCGCCTTTTCCGCAATCCCGGCGTTGATCTTCGGGATGCTCTTGTGCGGCGTAGCGCTACTACGCCTCCGCGGCATCCCTTGATCGCCTTGGCCTTGCGAAAAAATCGCGCTCCATAGGTTTGAAGCAAGGAGGAACTGATGGCCTGTACCAGAACCGGAGACGACTGCCGCTGCACCTACACCCCGGCCTGCTCCCGCAAGGGCAACTGTTGCCAGTGCATCGCCTATCACCGTGACCGGTTGGAGGCCACCGGCTGCATGTTCACCCCGGCCGGTGAGCGGAGCTACGACCGCTCGCTCAAGAACCTGATGCGCGACCGGGGCATATCCCTGTAGGGGCGGGGTCTCCCCGCCCAGGTCTCTTCGCCCAGGGCGCCCCGCCCGGCTAATCCCCCGAGCGGGCGCCGGGACGGCGCCCCTACAACACAATCATATGCTCACCTTTGAAATCACACTCCATGATCACTGTCGCAGACTGGAAAGCTTCCTGCGCACCCTGCTGCCGACGGCGCAATCCGGCTATCCCCGCAAGCTGATCAAGAGCGGCGCGGCCCGGCTGAACGGTACCGCCGCCACACCGGACACCCTCCTCACCATTCACGACAGCGTCACCCTCAAGGAAAGCGCCACCCTCACCGCGCTTCTGAGCGATACCAGGCCGCGGTTGGATATCCTCTATGAAGACGGCCACATCGTCATCGTCAACAAGCCGGCCGGACTCCCCATGCATCGCACCGCCGAGCTGGAGCACGACCTGGTCGAGCAGGGGATGAACTACATGACCTGGCGCGGGACACCCTGCAAGCTCTACCCGGTCAACCGCCTGGACCGCGGCACCTCCGGGACGGTCATCCTGGCCAAGAGTTCCTCTTCGGCCGGAATCTACGGTCGCCAGGTCAAGGAGAGCGGCCTGGAAAAGCTCTATCTGGCGCTGGTGGACGGTATCCCCGCTGGAGGCGGGATCATCAATGAGCCGCTGGACAACAAGGAGTCGGAGACCCGCTACGATGTGTTGTTGTCTGGTGAGGGATGTACACTGCTGGCGGTCACGCCTGTCAGCGGACGGATGCACCAGATCAGACGGCATCTGGAAATGATCGGGCATCCTGTGCTGGGGGACCGGCGTTACGGCAACGGCGAGCTGGCGGGGCTGGTCGGCTTTGCCCTGCATTCGTTCAGGACGGTGCTGGTTCGGCCGGATGCGGGTGCGGTGGCGGTCTGCGCGCCGCTGCCGGAGGAGTTGCTCGCTCTTTGCCAGCGCTGCGGCATCGGGCAGGAGGAAATATTGGCGAGGGTTGGAAGGTTGGCGGTCAGCCTGACTACGGAGGGGCCATCATGAAAGTGCAGACCATCCTCATCACCGGGGCATCGTCCGGGTTCGGCGCGGCCTGCGCCCGCATCTTCGCCGAGGAGGGCAACCGCCTGGTTCTGGCGGCGCGCCGGATCGACCCGCTGCTGGCCTTGCAGGAGGAACTGGCCGGCAAGGCGGAGATCCACATCATCCCGCTGGACGTGCGCGACCGCGAGGCGGTGCATGGCGCGCTGGGCTCCTTGCCGGCCGGTTTTGGCGAGATCGACGTGCTGCTGAACAATGCCGGCCTGGCCCTGGGGCTGGAGCCGGCCCACCAGGTGAATCTGGACGACTGGGACACCATGGTGGACACCAACATCAAGGGGCTGATGTACTGCACCCGTTTCGTGCTGCCCGGCATGGTGGCCCGCAACCGGGGACACATCGTCAACATCGGCTCCACCGCCGGCGCCTGGCCCTATCCCGGCGGCAACGTCTACGGCGGCACCAAGGCCTTTGTGACCCAGTTCTCCCGCAACCTGCGCAGCGATCTGCTCGGGACACGGGTGCGCGTCACCTGCATTCAGCCCGGCATGGCCGAGACCGAGTTCTCCAGGGTCCGTTTCAAGGGGGATGAACAACTGGCGGCCAGGGTTTACCAGGGGACCGAACCGCTGACGGCCGAGGACGTCGCCGAGACCGTCAACTGGGTGGTGAGCCGACCTGCCCACGTCAACATCAACACCCTGGAGCTCATGTCGATCCATCAGTCCTGGGGGCCGTTCGCGGTCTACCGGGAGGATGGCTAAATGCGGGAGCGCTTCCTTTTTTCTTGCCGATTTCCTGAAATATGTTACATCTTCGGTACAATGAACCTCTTTCCGGGAGCTTGAGCATGAGATGTCTGGTGGTGGAGGACGAAGATTTCGGGCGCGAGCTGGTAAAATGTCTCCTCATGGACTATGCCGAAAGCATTGACACGGCAAACAACGGCGCCGAGGCGGTTGAGCAGTTTGAACGGGCGCTGCACGAGGGACGTCCCTATCAGCTGGTCTGTCTCGACATCATGATGCCGATCATGGACGGCCAGGAGGCGCTGAAGCGGATGCGTCAGCTCGAAAAAGGCGCCGTTCCTCCCGCCGGCAAGCCGGCGGTCATAATCATGACGACCGCCCTGGATTCACTGCAGGAGATCCAGGAGGCCATATGGCAGGGCGATTGCGACGATTATCTCGTCAAGCCGATCTCCCAGGCAGATCTCGTGGCCCTGCTGCACAAATTCAAGCTGACCGATCGAGTTGCTTGAGGCAACGCCGCAAAAACACCCCCGCACAAGAAAAAGGGCCTGAAAAACAGGCCCTTTTTCTCTCATATCACCTCTTCCGCACTCATTGTCCCTTCCGCGCACCCTGGGGAAGTGGCTCCGGTTCACACAGGCTGCCTTCATCGTAGGCACTCGCCCCGCAGTGGCTACAGAAGACGGTAGGATCGGCGGACAGGGCGCTTGCACGTGCAGTGTCGTCAATCATGCACAGCTTGTCGTAGATTCTCCCTTTCATAATGATTATCGCCTCCTTTACGCTGGAAGCTATCCGGTTTTCCTGTTCTTATTACAGCATATTTTCCATAAAATAAAAATACGCATCGAGGGTTTTCGTGTATGAAAATCAAACCGTCACCTTGAACCACGACGCCATCCTGTTGAGCTCATCGGCAAGGCCGGACAATTCTTCGGATGAGCGCTTGATCCCTTCAGTGGATTTTTTCAGCTTGCCGGTTATGTTGGCTGCGCAATCCGTTTTTTCTGGACAGGCAATCCGGTTCTGACTGGACACTGAGTCCGGTTTGAACTGGACAGTGGTTTCTCTTTCCTCTTCCTGCCGTTGTGTTGGTTATTCAGTGTCCAGTTTACTTGTTCTTTGACATC
>JACPFJ010000007.1 GCA_016182975.1 Deltaproteobacteria bacterium | reverse complement strand
GAAACCCGTTGATCGCCTCAGTGGAAAATCACGTTGGCGGCGGTTACCGCCAAACTGGAAAATTAGCTTGGCGACAGGGGTGGAAAATTAGGTTGGCGACAACTCCTCTCAAACTGGAAAATTACCATGGCGCTCGACACGCAAAAAGGCCCCGACTTCCATTGCAGGAATGCAGGGCCTTTGACACAGTATCAGCCTTTTTCGAACCATCTATCTGTTCAATGCTTCCGGAACCGCCCGGAAATCCGCTCATGAGCATCATGCGGCATGTCAAAGCTGGACGACGCACTGTCCACATCTTCATCATCCCTCCGAAAGCATATCACCTCGCAAAAACATGCCATCGGAGTTATCAAATGCACCACCAAAAGTCAAGACGTATATTTATTTTATCTAAATTTTTGCTTTTCATTAGATTAATGACATATGACTGCAGAATGTAGACCCTCATGCCCTCTCCCGCTCCGCTCAACGACAACCTGCTGATAATCCCCCTGCCCGCGTTTCGAACGGTTTCCCTTCACCTTGACAATCGTAACCCATCAGGTTACAGTAACACCATGATTCTGAGTTTCCGCAACAAAGGACTTGCCGCCTATTATCCCAAAAACGGCAGTTAGCCACAGAGATCACAGAGAACACAGAGTAATGACAACAAAAAATCTGTTTTATTGAATCACCCTTTTGGTGAAGGGCTTTAATGCTGTAACATGTTGAATTTTCTCTGTGAACTCTGTGTCCTCTGTGGCAAATGTTTTTCTGGGATTATGCATCCATTACCTCGACTATCACTGAAAGGAACAATTATCATGATGCACAACCCGCCACACCCCGGAGAGATCATCCGGGAACTCTGTCTGGAACCGTTGGGAATTACAATAACCCAGGCAGCACGTGCGCTTGGCGTCAGCCGTAAGGCGCTTTCCGAACTGCTGAACGGTCATACCGGTGTAACGCCGGAAATGGCCGTGCGCTTGGCCCGCGCCTTCGACACCACTCCGGAGAGCTGGCTCGTCCAGCAGATGCAGTATGATTTGTGGAAGATCAAAGAACGCGGGACAAGCTTTGAGGTGCAAAAGCTCGCCGCCTGAACCGCTCAACACTTATGCGCCCCCAGGTCATGTTCCTTCCAACGATTCTGTAAGCCAGTGCAGCCCCATGATCCCGCTTGCGCGCAAATTATGACCATGCTATTATGGTCATAATTCAAGGATGGAGGTGAATCATGCCGCAAACCGTATCAAAATCGCAGTTCAAGCCCCATTCGCTGGAGTATTTCCGCAAGATCGAGCAGACCGGTGAGGAGTTGGTGATAACCGACCATGGCCGTCCGGTCCTCAAGGTCGTCCCCTATGTTGCAGACCCGGAGGAGTGTTTCCGGGGCCTGCGCAATAGCGTACTGAAATATGATGGTCCCTTGGAGCCGGTAGGGATGGAGGATTGGGAGGTGCTGAAGTGATCGTGCTTGATACCCACACACTGCTCTGGTGGGTCAATGACCCCACAACCCTTAGCAAGCAGGCTTTAAAGGCGATTGATGAGGCTGTGAAGTCGAAGTCGGTATATGTATCCTGTATCAGTTCCTGGGAGATAGCTTTGCTCGTGGAGCGCGGCCGACTGCGGCTGGCTCTGGATGTCCGTGACTGGCTCTGCCGCTGCGAGGCGCTGCCGTTTCTCACCTTTGTGGCGGTCGGCAACGCCATTGCCATCGAATCCGTGCGGCTGCCGGACTTCCCTCACGCCGATCCGGTCGACCGGATCATTGCAGCCACCGCGTTGTCACTCGGAGTGGCGCTGGTGACCAAGGACGATAAACTGCGAAATTATCCCCACGTAAAAACGATCTGGTAACAGGATGCTTCCAAGGTGTCAACCCATGGCATCCAGCAGCGTATCATCGCAGCACCCGGCGACAACCAAACCCTCCAGGAGCCCGTAATCACTGACCTTCAAGGCATCCGCCCCGAACATCTCCATGGTCTGCATCGTGATCAAAGTACCGGCGATGATCAGGTCCTCCCTCCCCTTTTCCAGCCCCGGCACCAGGAGACGTTCCTCGGGTGAAAGCGGCAGCAGCCGCTCGTAGATCTCCCTGATCCTTGCCCGCGACACCACGGCATTGTTGACCTTGCGGTAATCGTAATCCCGCATCTCCATGCTGATGGCCGCCAGGGTGGTGGCGGTCCCGGCCGTCCCGATCAAGGGTGAGCCGTCAGCCAAACGGCAACCGGCCGAATCCATCTCCTGCCTGAGCAGGTCGAGCTCCTTGCGGATCTTTGCCCGCATGGCTGCGGGCGTCACCTTCCCCTCGGTCAGCCTGACCACGCCCAGAGGGAGGCTGCGGATGAACTGCGCCCGCCCCGCGCGCGCCACGGTGTATTCCGTGCTGCCGCCGCCGACGTCGAAGAGGAGGATCTCCTCGTGCTGCCGGTCAAGTCCCGCCATGACCCCGGCCAGGGTCAGCGTCCCCTCCGCAGTCCCGTCGATCACGTGAAGGGAGATGCCGGTTTCCCGGCGTACCAGTTCCACGAATGCCGGGCCGTTCACCGCGTCCCGTACGGCACTGGTGGCAACCGCCCGTACCCGCGATACGCCATGCTCGCGCATGATTGCCGCAAAGCGGGCCAGGCAGGCCGTTCCCCGCAAATGCGCCTCTTGCGACAGACCCAGCTCACGGCTGAAGCCGCCCCCCATGCGTACGATCTCGCGCTCAAGCCGGACGAGTTCAAAGCCGCCCCTGTCGCGCACGTCCGCGATCAGCAGGCGGGCGGTATTCGTTCCGAAGTCAATGGCCGCGATTCTGCCGTTCATCCGCATCCCTTCCCTGTGACGCCATGAGATTCCAGCACAACTCGGCAATCCTGACAAAGGCCGTTGTCAACTCATTGAACAATACGGCCGCACGCGGAGGACACATACCTGAGCTGATCCGGTCGAAGTGCGTCCTCTTTATCCCCTCGACAATGGCGCGCAACTGGGCCTTCAGGTCGCGCAACTCGCAACCATCCGTAATTTGACCGTTTTTGACCACTTCCTCGGCGCAGGAAAAGGTGACGCCGACCACGTCGGCAAGCCGCTTCAGGTCGTCCATGGCCGAATCGGAGAAGACGACGCCCGACTCCTTCCTGTCAACGATGCAGTCGAGTATCTCCTCGCAGCGATCACCGATGTGTTCGAGGTCCGCAACCGTCTGGAACAGCCCGGGGATCTCGAAACTTATCCCGGTACTGGTGGAGGAACGCGCCAGGGCCGCCAGGAACACGGTAATCTCGTGATTGAGTGAATCGAGGACCTGTTCGTGCTGCCTGATGGTTTCGGCCCTGCGCGCATCGAAATCAGAAAATATCTCGCGGATATCGGCGTACATGTACGACGTCACCGACATCATGCGGATGATCTCCTTGCGGGCCTGCTCGATGGCCAGCGTCGGGGTATTGAGAATACGCGTATCAAGGTATCCGGCGCAGGGTTGCGGCATGGCGCCGTTTCCCGCATGCCCTTCCGTGACCCCGAGTATGCGTGAGATGAGGCCGCTCAGGAGCGTTGTCAGGATGGCCGTCAGCAGGGCGGCAACGGCATGTGTCCACCTGAGCTGGCTGAAGAGCTGCTGTTGGGCCGGGTCGCCCCGTAGTAAAGGGCGCAGCCATTGCGGAGCGTCGGGGAGCGAAGGGGTGAACGCAACCAGCGGCAGGATTACGGCAACGGTGATGATCATGAAGACGAGCGCGATCCGGCGGGAAACGGAGGTGCCCCCGACCGAAGCCAGCCCCCCGATGGCAGCCACGCCGATGAACCCCCCCAATACCATGCTGCCCGCGGTCTCCGCACTCAGTTGATGGCCGATGGCCAGTTCCGAAATGATGTTTGCCGAGGAGAGCGCCGACTGCACGAAACAGGAGATCATACCGCCAAAGAGCATGGCAAGGTAAGTGGAATTAAAGATCGTATCGTTGATCACGCCGTAAAACGGATGCCTGTCGAACGGCCTGAAGCTTCCCTCAAGCAGGGTAAGCCCCAGGAAGAGGAGCCCCGCCCCGAGCAGGAGGTCTCCCGCATTGGCAAACCTGCGTCTGCGGGCAAAGAACTTGAGCAGGACCCCGGTAAAGATGAGAGGTGTGGCGACAAGGCTGTAGGGGACAATGGGAAGGTACAGGGTCAACGAGGCGCCGACGAGCACGCCTCCCAGGACGTTCAGCGCCTGGAAGGCGGTCAGGACGCCGCCGTTGGCAAGCCCGATCGTGAATATGACCGCTGCGCTCGCGGAATTGAGCGCCAACGACATCACGGCGCCGAAAAGCAGGCAATAGAGGCGGTTAGCGGTAAAAGTGGCCAGGACACCCCTGATGCGGTTGTCGGCCACAGTGCGGATGCCCTCCGACATGAGGCGCATGCCGAGCAGAAACAGGCCGATACCGCCAAGAGCGCCCTCGACCAGACTTAGATGCATGATGGTAATGCTCCGGATTGCTCTGGATTATATATCAGGTCTCAAGGCGAGAGAGCCGTGCGACCGTTCAGGGGGCGCCTGCACCGGAGCCGGCCGCCTACCCCAGGACCCTCTCCTTCAGTTCCTTGCCGACCTTGAAAAAGGGGAGTTTCTTGGGACGCACCTTTATCGGTTCCCCGGTCTTCGGGTTCCTGCCGGTGTAGGTCTCGTACTCCTTGATCACGAAACTGCCGAGACCGCGGATCTCGATGCGCTCGCCCGTCACCATGGCCTCGGCAAGGGAGTTGAAGATGATGTTGACGACATCTTCAGCCTTCTTGTTGGAGACATCCTTGTTGATCGACAACTGCTCAATGAGTTCAGACTTGTTCATTGCAACCCTCCAAGTACAGCCTTAAACGGCTGTTAAATTATACAGTGAATGCCATCAATGCCGGCAGCCACCGAGATAGCGCTTGTAAACTGCGGCCGCCTCCTGCATTCGGCCGCTTTGCGTCAGCACCCCGTGCAGGTTCTCCGCTGCCTGCCGGGCAAAGGGGGTGGTGAGCAGATCGCCGTAGCGACTTATCGCGCCATCCGGGTCCCCTTTGACCTGACAGATGTCGCCCCGCAGCATCAGGGCATGTCCGGGAAGGATTCCATCCGCGATCATCGTATCCAGGTGATCCGCTGCCTCGTCCAGGCGCTCTCCGTCGATCAGCAGCAGGGCCAGGCCGAGATGCGGGAGCGGGTTGGCGGCGTTTTCAGCCATTGCCTCGCGCAGGCGGTCCTCCGCCTCCCGCGTATTGCCGAGCCGGTGCAGGATCATCCCCTTTTCGTAAAAGTAGATATCGCTGCTGGAACCATCGTACCATTCATCCAGGAGATCCAGGGCCTCTTCGTGTTCATCCCTGCTGGCAGCCAGGTACATGCATGCAAATCTCTCTCCCAACCCGGCGTAGCGGTCATACATTTCGCCCGGGAGTTGCCGGATCAGGAGGTCATAGTAGTCCAGCGGGGAGAGGTCCGGCTCTGCGGAAGCAACAACTGGCCGTTCTTCCGGCGCCGCTGCGCTGCACGAGCGGCACGACCCGGCGGAGGGTGCTAATCCGTTTGTATCATTGATGTTTTCAAGGCAGATTGCAAGCAATATTTCCGCCTTTTCCCGTAGTGCGGCATCAGAGGTCAGTGTTATTGCCAGTTCCAGGTGCTCAGCCGCCTTGGCGTGAGCCCCACGGCCGAGGGCGTATTCCGCTTCGCCGATATTCATCTCGGCCAGCGACCTGTTGGCCTGGGCGATCTTTGCGCCGAATGCAAGGGCAACAGCGTCGTCCGCCCCCGCCGGTTTCCCGCCGAGATGGCGTTGCAGCCCATCTTCATAGGCGCTGCGCGCCTCGAAGAAATGCTCGGCCTCAAGGAGACGATCTCCCCTTGCCAGATAATCATCCGCTGTCTTTGAAAACAGTCGTGAAAGGAACGTCACGGTCTGACCCTCATGATCCCCGTTGCAGCAGGGTGATGCTTTCCAGGTGGTAGGTTTGCGGAAACATGTCCAACGGCACGCTTTTCAGGACGCAATACCCTTGCGTCGCCAGCAGGCCGCAATCCCTGGCCAGTGTGCCGGGGTCGCAGGAGATATAGACGATCCTCTCCGGTTTGAGCCGGCAGAGACCGCCGATTGTCCCGGCTGCCCCGCTGCGGGGCGGGTCGAGGATGACGGCGTCGAAGCGCCGGCCGTCATCGGCCAGGCGGCGAACCCCGTTCGCGGCATCCGCGGCAAGAAATTCCGCATTGTTTATCCCGTTTTGGCGGCAGTTGTCAAGCGCCGCGGCAATGGAGCCCTCGTACTCTTCGATACCGGTAATACTCTCCACCTCCCCCGCCAGCGGAAGCGAGAAATTGCCGTTGCCGCAGTAGAGGTCCAGCACGCGCTCCCGGCCATGGAAGCCGGCCATGCCTCTGATGAGTTCGAGCAGTGCGCGGTTCTGGGCGGCATTTACCTGGGAGAACCCGCCGGGACGAAAACCGAGCGAGCACGAGGACGCCCCGCCCGGGCCTGCAGGCAGGGAATAGGCCAAAAGCCCGTCGCCCCACACCTTGCGCAGCGTGGATTTTCTTCCGGTCTGCAGGTAGAGCCCGGTAAGCGGAGTCAGCGCGTGGGCGTGTCCCGCAAAAAAGGCGGCTGCCTGCTCGGGGTCTCGCCCGATGTAGTTGACGATCGCCACGGCGCCCCGCTCGGCGCAGTCGATGTTGATCTGGGGAATGGCGGCCGGTTCGCGGAAGGAGGTCAGCACATCCCGCAGGCGCAGCAGCGCGGCGTTGATGACCGGCAGGGCAATCGGACACCCTTGCGGGGCGTCCTCCACGAAATGGGAGCCATGGCGGTAAAATCCGATCTTGAGCCCGTCAACACCGCCATGGAGCTTGAACTGGACCCGGCTGCGGTAGCCTAGTTGCAGCGGCGACGGGAGCGTCTCCGCCACGAGCTCGCCGGGCACACGCGCGCCGCGCCAGAGCGCCTCGGCCAGGATCTGGCGTTTTGCCTCCAATTGGAGCGGATAGGCGATATGCTGCCAGCCGCAGCCGCCGCAGGAGCCGAACAGCGGACAGGGGGGCACGACCCGCTGCGGCGAGGGGGTCGCGATCTCAACGATCCGGGCCGTGGAATAGGAGCGCTTCTCTGAGGTCAGCCGGACACGCAGATCATCGCCGGGACAGGAGAGAGGAACGAAACAGACCTTGCCGTCGATGCGGCCGACACCGTTGCCGCCGAAGGCGAGCCTGTCGATACGGACGTGGAGATCGCTCATGCCCCGGCATACCCGCGCTGTACAACCGGCTTGCGCGCCTTGCCGTATTCGCTCAGGGCGAAACGGCGGGGGAAATCCGGGCGGAAGAGATAGGTGCGGAGATTGGTCTCAAAGGAATCCAAAAGGGTGCTCCGCACGGCATCGACCTCGGCGCGCGGCACCGCCATCTTCTCCAGTGTCCGGCTGAAGCGGACGGAACTCCCCAGCCGCCCGACGGCGTCCTCGTATTCCGCGGCGCCGCCGAACCAGGCGGCGGAGAGCGCCACGTCGGCCGTGACCAGGAGACGGACATGGTAATAGCCGCCGAAATAATGGCGGCTGGCGTCGCGGACCACCGCAGTGACGCCGTCCGCCAGCCCGCATTCCATGATGATCTCTTCGTTAATCATGGCCGCCCCCCTCCACCAGGCGCACCAATTCCACCAGCTTCCGCACCACCAGCTCTTCCAGCCGCGCCCCCTTTTCCGCCGATGCCTTGCCAGGGTCCCCCCAGACTCCGCCCGGCCAGTAGCGTCGCTTGTCACGCACCAGGATGCCGGCCGGAAAGGCGGGGAATTCAGCCGGGGCGCTCCCCTGCACCAGGTGGGGATGACTGTGGAGGATACGCGAGGTCTCGATCTCGCCGGCATGGGAGTCCCCGACCGTCTCGATCACCCCCTGTCCCTCCTTGCGCGCCAGGTCGAGCTCGGTCACCACGGCCAGGCGGATATCGGCGAATTCGGCGATCAGTTCCTCGCCCGCTTCCTGGAGCGCCATGCAGTGGGCGCCCCCGGCGTGACCGGAGATGGCAACGAAGTTGCGCAGGCCGTGACCCCTGAGGGAGCGGACGATGTCCCTGAAGAGCGACTTCAGGGTAGCGGTCGAGATGGAGACGGTGCCCGGGTGGCAGGCCGTGGAGCGGCAGTTGCCGTAAGGGATGGGGGGAGCCACGAAGAGCGGGATTTGCTGCGCGGCCTTCTTGCAGACCTCGTAGGCCTCGATGGTGTCGGTGGAGAGCGGCAGATGCGGGCCGTGTTCCTCCACCGAGCCGAAGGGGATCAGCACGCTCCTCGTCCGCGAAAGCCCTGCCTCGAACTCGGTCATGGTCATTTCTTCAATCAGCATCCGCTTGCGCTATAACCTTTCACTGCCTTGATTTCGTGCCTGTTAACAGTGGCGGATTTCATACTATCACACCCTGCCCATCACTGTGGAAATTTTGTGGAGCCGCCCCTACTTCAGCGCATCGACCTCGAAACTGCCCATCCAGCTATCACCTTTGGAATGATCGTCACCTTCGCTGAAGCGGTAGCTGTAGATGAACCTGAGCCTGTCGCCGCCCTGGGGGCGTGCCTTCAGCGTCACGGAAAACGGGGCGGCGTCGCCTTCTCTCAATTCGCTCGGCACAAACAAAAAGGTCTCGCGTGCCTTTTCCCTGCCGTCCCCTGCGACCAGAGCAACGCGCAACTCCAGATCCCTGATGATGAGATAGCGGGTATTGCGGGCATACCCTTCGATGGCCACTCCCCGCTCGTCAAGGGCCTTTTTCCATCCGAAGGTAAGGTCGAATATCCGCATTACGGCGGGATACTCCCCGGTCATGACACCCTGGTAACCTTGCAGCGCGCATCCGGACAGACATGACAGCAATACCAACGCCGAGATGAGAATTCGTGTTTTCACGATTCAACTCCTCCACTCCATTGCGTGAGAAGTCCCTTTCTACAATAGATTATCCGCCTCCGTTCCCGGCCGGTCAAGGCCTTGCCCTGGGCCGGCGCACACCCGCCGTTCACCCCCTCCCCGGCAGACTGCCGGCGATGACCCCGGCGCCGTTGGGGAGTTCCAGCGGGAGTCGCCGCAAATCGCCGAGGCCGGCCGCGGCCAGCATGGCGAAGAGCTGCCCCTCGGAATAGGCCTGGCCGTCCGGGGTCCCCAGCAGCATGTTCAGCGAGAAGAGGGCCGGAAAGAGTGGGCCGTCCTGCGAGTCGTTCAGGATGAACTCCTGTACCAGGATCATCCCCCCAGGTTCCAGGGCGGCCACGGCCTTCCGCAGGATGGCGGCACAACCCTGCGGCCCCTCACCGTGCAGGATGTGCGAGAGCCAGGCCACGTCGAAACTGCCGCGGATCTCCTCGCTGTCGAAGTCACCGGCCTCGAAGCCGATCCGGTCGGAGAGGCCGAAACGGGCGATTGTCTGCTCGGCGAAACGCCGGGTTGAGGGGAGGTCGTAGACCACGGCCGTGAGCTGGGGGTTGTGTCGGCAGAAGTGGACGGCATAGGTTCCGGGGCCGCCCCCCAGGTCGAGCAGCCGCCGTCGGCCGGAGAGGTCTATTTGTGGAACGATCCGCGGCGCGGCCTGCATGGCCAGGTTGAACATCCCCATCTCGAAACTCTCCCGCACCGTCTCGTCGTCGCCGTGGGAGAAGCGCTCCCGGATCGGCCCGCCCTGCCTTACCGCCTCGTCCAGATGCGCCCAGCTCGCCATCAGGTGATGATGGTGCAGGATGATGTACCCCATGTATCCCGGCGAGGTGCGGGCCAGGAACTCGGCCGCGAATGGGGTGGCGGCATAGGCCTCCCCGCTCTTCTCCAGGAGCTCCAGGGCCGCCAGGGCGTTCAGCAGCATGGCCAGCCCGCGGCCGTCTATCTCCAGGCGCCCGGCCAGTTCCGTTGCACTGAATTGCCGTACGGCCGTGTGGGTGAACAGATCCAGTTTTACCCCGGCGTGCAGGGCGCAGGCGCTCCAGTAGTCGCCGGAGAGCTGCAGCAGGTCAGCCGGGGTCCATACCTTCTTTTCCATGGCAATCTCCTTTAGTGACGATTAGTTCTTGTCTCCCGCAAAAGGCACGGACGTGTCGTTCAGGGCGCGGGCGGGTGCTGTACCCAGCACCTCCGCCAGGGCCGCTCCCAGGTCGCGGGCGTGGTAGGGTTTGATCACCGCCCCGTGGAACCCGTATTCACGGAAGCTCCCCATGATCGGGTCGTTGGAATAGCCGCTGGAGACGATCACCCGCGCGGCAGGGTCCATGGCCGTGAGCTTCCCGGCCGCCTCCCTGCCTCCCATCCCCCCGGGAATGGTCAGGTCCATGATGACAGCCGCAAAGGGGGTCCCCTTCTCCGCCTCCCACCGGTAGAGCTCCAGGGCCTCGTTGCCGTCCCCGCAGAGCACCGGCTCGTATCCCAGCGTCAGCAGGATCTCGGCAGCCACGTTGCGGATGATCTCCTCGTCGTCCATGACCAGGACCCTCCCGCTGCCGCGCCGGGGACCCTGGAGAGGGAGCGGTTGTTGCGGAGGCTCGGCCACGGTTGCCGGGAGATGGATGATAAAGCTCGTCCCCTCCCCAGGCTTGGAGTGCACCGTGATCTCGCCCTCGTGCCGCCTGATGATGGAGTAGACCGTGGCCAGCCCGAGGCCGCTCCCTTGGGGCTTGGTTGTGAAGTAGGGGTCGAATATTCGGTGCAGGTTCTCCTCGGGGATACCGACACCGTTGTCCTCGATGCTGATCCTGACGCACCTCGACTCCTTCCCCTCTATCGCGCCGAATACGTTCGCCGCCCGCACCGTTACCACCCCGCCATAGGACATGGCCTGGTCGGCGTTGATGATCAGGTTGTTGAAGACCTGGCTCATCTGTCCCTCGTCGGCCTCGACCGGCCAGAGGTCGGAGGCCACCTCCAGGTTGCAGCGCACGTTCGAGCCCCGCAGGACCAGGGCGGACGAATCCGTAAGGATCTGGGCGATGGAGATCGGCTTGCGCAGCGGCGCCCCCCCCTTGGCGAAGGTGAGCAGTTGCTGGGTCAGCTCCCGCGCCCGCATGGATGCCTTCTCCGCGTTCTCCAGGTATTTGTGGGGCTTTTCCCCGACCGGCAGGCGCATTTTTGCCAGCGAGACGTTCCCGAGGATGCCGGTCAGGAGATTATTGAAATCGTGGGCGATCCCCCCGGCCAGCACCCCCAGCGATTCCAGCTTGCGCGCCTTGAACAGCTCCTCCTCGATGGCCCGTTTTTCCGTCAGGTCGCGGAACACCAGCACAACGCCGATGACGTTCCCCCCCCGGTCGCGGATCGGCGCGGCTGAGTCGGCGATCACCCGCCGTTCACCGTCCCGCGCCACCAGGATCGTGTTATTGGCAAGCTCGACGATCGACCCGCTTGCGAGCACCCTGGAGACCGGGTTATCCTGCGGCAGCCCGCTCTTTTCGTTGATGATGGGAAAGACCTCTTCAAGCAACCTTCCGGACGCTTCCGCCTGGCTCCAGCCGCAAAGCCACTCGGCGACCCCGTTGAGCATCACCGCCCGCCCTTCGGTATCGAACGTGATGACCCCGTCGCCGATCGAGGCCAGGGTGACCGCGAGCCGTTCCCTGCTCTCCCGCAGGATTTCCTCTATCAGCTGGCGCCTCCTGATGTTCAGGACCAGCATTACGGAGATGCAGGTCATCGCCAGGGTGAACAGCGCTGCGGTCCAGGTGAGGGTCTTGTTGATGGCGTAAAACGGGCGCGGTTCGTTGATGAGCGCGCTCCCTGGCGGCAGGGCCGAGCGTTTGACGCCGAAGCGCTGCAACTGGCGGTAATCGAAGATGAGCCGGTTCGGGCTCTGCATGACAATGGGGATCTCCGACGGCTTTTCGCCGTTGAGGATGCGGGCGGCAAGGCGGGCGGCATGCTCACCCTGGGCCGTACCGGAGATCATCTTCCCCCCCACGACACCCAGCCCCATGTAGAAGTCCCACAGGCTGTACACCGGAACAACGGCATGGCGGTCTATGGCGTTGTAGGAGAGCTGTTCGTTGGGGAGGGTGCGTCCCTTCTTGTCCACAAAAAAGGCGGAACGCAGCACGATGCTGTCGGCCGGGAGCCTGGCGACCAGCGCAGCCAGCTCGGCAACGGTATAATCCTCCAGGAAGGTGAAGGAGGCCCTGTCGGCAAAGGAGGGCAAGGCGCTCGCGATGATACTGTGCAGCCCCCTGCCGCTCGCCGACATATCGTTGATGATGTATACATGCCGGGCGTCGGGATGGAGAGCCAGGGCGACCCGCAGGGTCTCCTTTACGTCCAGCCATTCCATGATGCCGGTGAACAGGGGGCGGTTGTTCATGCCCGGTTCGGGGTTGTTGATGCCGCAGAAGACCACCGGCGCGCCGTGGAACAGGTCGTCGTGGTGTTTCAGGGCGAAACGGAGCGCGGCGTCGTCGGCAACGACAACGACTGCGAATCTCTGCCGGCTGAACTTGTAGCGGTATTCGGTGAAAAGATTGCGGAGGTGCTCCTCCCCGATGACCCGCTTGGTATCCATGTGCTCGATGTGGAACTCGATGTCCGGGTAGCTCTTCACGAGGGTGGCGGTGAGGCTGGTGGTGATGTCGTCGACCCAGGTCATCCCCTTATGGTAGGAGTGGAGCAGCAGCACGTGGCGTTGTTGAGGGGCATCGTGGTGAGCGGCGGTGTCGGGAGGGCCGAACAGCAGCGTAAAAGCGACCGCAAGGGGAAGCAGCACCCAGAGTGGTACCTTGGAAATGTGTCCGTGCACTACCCACCTCCTTCGGATGACTGCGGTGTGATCGTTCAGGCCGGGGAGGTATGGATATTACAGGATATTTATCATGGAGTTAAGGAAATAATTTCATCTAGGTAAACCCCCGGCTTTGCCGGGGGACTCCCAGAGTTTGACTTTTTCGGCAATGTAAGAAAGCCTCCCTAACTGTGAACCGCTCAAAGTTTACAGAAAAGGAGGCCTTCATGGACAGCGCACAAAG
>JACPFJ010000046.1 GCA_016182975.1 Deltaproteobacteria bacterium | reverse complement strand
GTCAAAGAACAGAAACTGAAACTCTTCCTGGACAAAAAACAGGTCGAGGAATTCGATTACAAATTGCGATAAACACGTTGAGTGTCCACGATGTAGTGGCACAAAAAAGCGTCCACGATGTAGTGGCACTCAACAGCTAGCGACTAGCCGCTGGTTTAAATTTGGAGGCTACATGCCGTTTCAACAGATCCTGAAGGACCTGGTCGACAGCACGCCGCAGGCGGTGGGCGCCATCGTGGTGGACTGGGAGGGGGAGGCGGTGCAGGAGTACTGCCACTGCGACCCGTACGAGATCCGTTTCATCGCCGCCCATGCGGAGATAATCCACGGCCGCATCAAGGGGTTGCACAACGCCGAACAGGGAGGGGGGGTCGAGGATCTGCTGGTGACCACCTCCGCCGCCCACCTCATCATCGGCGGCATCGACCAGGACTATTCGCTGGTGATGAACATCGGCCGCGGTTGTCCCGTGGATCTGGCGCTTCATCATTTCCGCACCGCGATCTTAAAGCTCAAGAAGGAGATCTGATGGAACAGCAGGAAAAAAAGGGTTTTTTTCAGGGGGTGATGGACAAGATCGTCACCGTTGCCAACATGGAGGTATTCCCCTCCTCCAAATCAGAGCCGGAGTCTCAGCCGGAGGATGTGGACGGCACCCAGTCGCCGGTCTCTGAATCACCGGCTATTATTAACCCTTTTGGTGTGGTGGACTTCTTTGGGAAGCTGAAGCAGGGGCTGCAAAAAACCAGGGACGGCTTGGTGGGACGGATCGATACCCTGCTGCTCGGCAAGAAGGAGATCGATGCCGATACCCTGGAGGAGCTGGAGGAGATCCTGATCACCTCCGACATCGGGGTCAAGACCACGGTGGAGTTGATCCGGACCCTGGAACAGCGCCTGGGCCGCAACGAGCTGAAGGACGGCGAGGCGTTGCGGCTGGCCCTCAAGGAGGAGATCCTGGCCCGCCTCACGGCACATCACGCTAGGCTGGAGATTGGCGGCCAGCGCCCCTTCGTGCTGCTGGTGATCGGCGTGAACGGCGTCGGCAAGACCACCACCATCGGCAAGCTGGCGGCACGTTTTTCGGCCGACGGCAAGCGGGTGCTGCTGGCGGCGGCGGACACCTTCCGCGCCGCAGCTGCCGAACAGTTGGTTGTCTGGGGCGAGCGCTGCGGCGTGGATGTCATCCGCCACAAGGAGGGGGCCGACCCGTCGGCGGTGGTCTTCGACGCCTGCAAGGCGGCCCTGGCCCGCGAGGTGGACGTCCTGATCGTCGATACGGCCGGACGGCTGCATACCAAGGTCAACCTGATGGAGGAGATGAAGAAGATCCGCCGCGTCATCGGCAGGGAGATCCCCGGCGCGCCGCACGAAACGCTGCTGGTCGTGGACGCCGCCACCGGGCAGAACGCCATCTCCCAGGCACGGCTCTTCAAGGATGCGGCCCATGTCTCCGGCATCGCCCTGACCAAGCTGGACGGGACCGCCAAGGGGGGAATCGTGGTGGCCGTCAGCCACGAGTTCGCCCTGCCGGTCCGCTACATCGGCGTCGGCGAGCAGATCGACGACCTGCGTGATTTCGATCCGCGGGAGTTCACGGATGCCCTCTTCCAGGGGTAGCAAAGTCCGCCACGGGCATGGTCGCAGGCCCATGGAACCCCGCGATTTTACACAATTAGGGCTTGACTTCACCCCGTTTTGCGGATATTGTGACGTACCCGGAAAGGAAAGCGACAGGATGAACCAGGAGCTTTTTGATACACTCGATAAGAAGATCGGCGACCTTCTGGAAAGATACGCGGCCCTGAAGGACGAGAATGCGCGGCTGGCCGAGGAGAACCGGCGCTTGCAGGCCGAACGGGAAACGTTCGGGTCGCGCCTCGACGCCATGCTCGGCAAGCTGGAAGGGATCTGATACGTTTTACGGAGGCGCTTCGCGATGATAACAAGGCGGCGAGGAGGATGCGACGCAGGCGTACTTGATCAGTACGGCGAGGAGCTGACGACGAAGCCAACGCAGTTAGCGCGTGAATGCGACTTCGTATGAAGCAGAGCCACCTGGTTACCGTGCTGGGCCGGGAGATCTCGGTCAGGAGTTCCGCCCCCGTCGAGAGGGTCCGCGAGATCGAGGGCTTTGTCAACGCCAGGTTGCGGGAGATCGGCTCGGCCCTGAAAAGCGGTGACGCCCAGCTGGTACTGGCCCTGGCCCTGCTCAACACCGCCGAGGAACTGCTCGAACTGCGGGCCGCGGGTGAGCGCGGCGCCTCCCTTGACGACAGGCTGCAAGGGATGATCGCAAGGCTGGAAAAGGTCTGACGACACACTGGCACGGCAAGGCCGAAAGTGTAAGGTCTCTTCAGGGAGACTTGATTATATATTCGCAGCATCACCAATCAGTCCCGACAGGCGCGGCAGTCAGGCCGACACTGTTTGCTGATACCAGAACACCGCAGAATATATCCATCAACGAAAGGAAGGAATCGCTCCAGGAGCAGAGGAACCAGAGCAGCCATCTCATTCCGCGGCGCACACGAGCCATTCCCCCTCCCTTCTCCCTCCCTGATCGACCTTCCCGGCCAAATCGCCGGGCATCACACCACACTTATATGCGTTGTTGGAAGGTGCTATGCCCAAACGACCGCTGCGGCAACAGATGCTGGCGCGGCGCCGGGCGCTCAGCCTTGAGGAATGGCTGGCGTCCAGCCGCCTGGCCCAGCAAAACCTGATCACGCTGGAGGAGTATTGCCGGGCGGAGTGCATCGCGCTCTACTCACCGGCGCACAACGAGATCGACACCGCGGCGGTTCTCGCGGCCGCCTTCCTGGACGGAAAGCGGGTGCTCTATCCGGCGGTCTGCGGCCGGGAGATGGTCTTTCGTCAGGTGACCGGGCTCGACTGCCTCGAACCGGGTTGTTTCGGCATCCTTGAGCCCTGTTCCACCGGGGTCGAGCATGCGGCCGACGAGGCGGACCTGATCGTAGTCCCCGGCGTGGCCTTCGACCCGAGCGGGCACCGCATCGGTTTCGGGAAGGGATTTTACGACCGCTTCTTGGGGCATCCGGATCGAAAGGCCCACCTGGTGGGGCTGTGCCACGATTTTCAGCTTATCGGCGCGGCGATTCCCGCCGAAGGGCATGACATACGGATGGAGATCATCGTCACCGACATGCGGATCATCCGTTGCGGAAGTAACCGGAGCCGGACAGACGGCCCGGATTCACATAGAGGAGGTTATTGATATGGAAGTTAACATCTTGATGGTCGTAATTACCCTGGCGGTGGCCGCCGGGGCCTATTTTGCAGGTAGCAGGTTCAGCAAGAAGGATGCGGATTCCATCGTCAGGCAGGCCGAGGAACTGGCGACCAAGGTGATCGAGGATGCCCGGCGCGAGGCCGACACCATCACCAAGGAGGCCGAGCTCAAGTCCAAGGATGCGGCCATCGCGGCCAAGGAAGAGCAAGAGCGGGAGGTGAAGGAGAAGAGGAAGGACCTCCAGAACCTTGAAAAGCGCTTGCAGCTGAAGGAGGAGAACCTCGACAAGAAGGTGGCCCTCTTCGACCAGAAGGAGCTGGATGTCCTTACCAAGGAGCAGGCCATTTCCACAAAGGACCAGCTCCTTGCGCAGCGCGAAGAGGAGCTGAAAAAGGCCGTTGATGTTCAGAAGGCCAAACTTGAACAGATTTCAGGCATGTCGGCCGCCGAGGCCAAGAAGGAATTGATGAATGCCATGGAGAGCGAGGCCAAGCACGATGCGGCCAAACTGATCAAGACCATCGAGGAGGAGGCGCGCGAGACCGCGGACAAGAAGGCCAAGGAGATCATGGCCCTGGCCATCCAGCGCTACGCCGGGGAGTACGTGGCCGAACGGACCGTCTCGGTTGTGCCGCTCCCCTCTGACGAGATGAAGGGGCGCATCATCGGCCGCGAGGGTCGCAACATCCGCGCCCTGGAGGCCGCCACCGGCATCGACCTGATCATCGACGATACCCCCGAGGCGGTGATCCTCTCCGGTTTCAATCCGGTGCGCCGCGAGGTGGCCCGCCTGTCGCTGGAGAAGCTGATCGCCGACGGCCGCATCCATCCGGGGCGGATCGAGGAGGTGGTGGCAAAGGCCAGCGAGGAGGTGGAGCTCTCCATCAAGGAGGCCGGCGAGCAGGCCGCCTTCGACCTCGGGGTGCACGGCATCCACCCCGAGGTCCTCAAGCTGATCGGCCGCCTCAAGTACCGCACCTCTTACACCCAGAACGTCTACCAGCACTCCCTGGAGGTCGCCTTCCTCTGCGGCATCATGGCCGCTGAGTTGGGGGTCAACGTCAAGCAGGCCAAGCGCGCCGGCCTGCTGCACGACCTGGGCAAGGCCGTGGACCACGAGGTGGAGGGCTCCCACGCCGTGATCGGTGCCGAACTGGCCCGCAAATACGGGGAGTCTCCCAAGATCGTGCATGCCATCATGGCCCACCACGAGGACGAGAAGCCCACCACCGTGTTGGCGGTCCTGGTCCAGGCGGCCGATGCCCTCTCCGGCGCCCGCCCCGGCGCGCGGCGCGAGATGATGGAGACCTATGTCAAGCGCCTGGAGGACCTGGAGCGCATCGCCACCTCCTTCCCCGGCGTCAGCTCCTCCTTCGCCATCCAGGCTGGCCGCGAGATCCGCGTGATGGTCTCCAGCGAGCAGGTGACCGACGAGCAGTCGCTCGTCATGGCCCGCGACATAGCCAAGAAGATCGAGGCCGAGATGACCTACCCCGGTCAGATCAAGGTCAACGTGATCAGGGAAACTCGCGCGGTAGAGTATGCCCGTTAAGCTCCTCTTCATCGGGGACATCATCGGCAAACCGGGACGCCAGGCGCTCTCCCGCGAGCTGCACCGCCTGGTGGACCGCTACGGCGTTGACCTGGTGATCGCCAACGGCGAGAACGCCGCCGGCGGCTTCGGCCTGACCGCCGACACGGCCAGGGAGCTGTTCGATCTGGGGGTGCATTGCCTCACCAGCGGCAACCACATCTGGGACAAGAAGGAGCAGGTCGCACTGGTGCTGGCGGACCCGCGCATACTCCGCCCGGCCAACTATCCCGAAGGGGTCCCGGGCCGCGGCAGCGCCCTCTTCACCACCCCCGGCGGCGCCAGGGTAGGGGTGCTCAACCTCGAAGGTCGTGTCTTCATGAAGAACCTGGATTGCCCCTTCCGCGTCGCCGACCGCGAGATCGAGCGGCTGCGGCGTGAAACAGCGGTCATCCTCGTGGACTTCCATGCCGAGGCCACCTCGGAAAAGGCGTCGCTTGGGTGGTATCTGGACGGCAAGGCGAGCGCCGTAATCGGTACCCACACCCATGTGCAGACCGCCGACGAGCGCATCCTCACCCAGGGGACGGCCTACATGTCAGACGCCGGCATGACCGGCAGCTTCGATTCGGTGATCGGCATCGGCAAGGAGGAGGCCATCCGCAAGTTCCTCACCCAGCTGCCGACCAAGTTCGAGGTGCCCAAGAAGGACATCCGCCTCAACGCGGTGGTGGTGGGGATCGATGAAGTGAGCGGGAAGGCTGTAAGTATTGAACGTGTTGCAGTAAATTGTTGAAGTCAAAATCCACCACAGAGTCACAGAGTTCACTGAGAAAAGGCAAGAACATAAAAAGACCCAGGTTATTTGGACGGTTTTTATCGTAGTAACAAAACGATCTGAGACGCTGATTGGGTTACAGAATTGCTAATCCAATCTGCGAATCTGCCTGGTTGTTTTCTCTGTGCTTTCTGTGACTCTGTGGTGAGAAGTGTGAGGTATATTTGAAATGTCAGTAGCCGAACAGATGGCCGTGATCAAGCGCGGCGCCGTGGAGATCCTGATCGAGAAGGAGCTGGAGGAGAAGCTGGAGCGGTCGCTCAAGAGCGGCGTACCCCTGAAGATCAAGGCCGGCTTCGATCCCACCGCCCCGGACCTGCACCTGGGGCACACCGTGCTGATCCAGAAGCTGCGCCAGTTTCAGCAGCTGGGGCACGAGGTCAACTTCCTGATCGGCGACTTCACCGGCATGATCGGCGACCCGACCGGCAAGTCCGAGACCCGCAAGGCCCTGACCCGCGAGGACATACTCAGGAACGCGGAGACCTACAAGGAACAGGTCTTCAAGATCCTCGACCCGGACAAGACCAAGGTGGTCTTCAACTCCACCTGGCTGGACGCGCTGGGGGCCGGCGGCATGATCGCCCTGGCCTCCAAATCCACCGTGGCGCGCATGCTGGAGCGGGACGATTTCCATAAACGCTTCACCGGCCAGCAGCCGATCAGCATCCACGAGTTCCTCTACCCGCTGGTCCAGGGTTACGACTCGGTGGCAATGAAGGCCGACGTCGAACTGGGCGGTACCGACCAGAAGTTCAACCTGCTGATGGGACGCGAGCTGCAGCGCGAGTGGGGCCAGCCGCCCCAGTGCATCCTGACCATGCCGCTTCTGGAGGGGCTGGACGGGGTCAACAAGATGTCCAAGTCGCTGGGCAACTACATCGGCATCACCGAGGCGCCGGACGAGATCTTCGGCAAGGTGATGTCCATCTCCGATGAGTTGATGCTGCGCTACTACGAGCTGCTATCGGACATGACGCTGGCCGATCTGGAGAGGCTGAAGGCCGATCTCAGGGACGGCTCCGTTCACCCTATGGCCGCCAAGAAGGCCCTGGGGCGCGAGATCGTGACCCGTTTCCACGGCGCAGGCAGCGGCGAGGCGGCCGAGGAGAACTTCGTCAGGCGCTTCAAGGAAAACGAGGTGCCCGACGAGATGCCGCAGGTGAGCTACATGATTGCCGACGGGGCGGTCCTGTTGGCTAAGGCCATGACCGAGGCAGGGTTGACCAAGTCGAACGGCGAGGGGCGCCGCGCCATCGACGGCGGCGGGGTCAAGCTGAACGGGGAAAAGGTCAGCGACACCAACCTGGAACTGGCGGCCAGCGGCGAGTACATCGTCCAGATCGGCAGGCGCAGGTTCGCGCGGATCGTGATCTCGTAGTCGAGGATTTCATCGCTATAAACAAAGCGGGACAGGCGCATTGCCTGTCCCGCTTTGTTTTTGTGTGCTTGGAAGTCATTTCGAAAGGTACTTGATATGTCGTCCGTCACGCTCCCACTGAGCCATCTGTTGCGACAGACTCCCTCCTGCGGAAGCATGAGCGACAACAATCTGATCGGCATGTTCAGCTACCCAATCGTTGCGCCGCGCAGCCAATTCGGCGGTCAAGCGCCGTGTCGTGTCTTCCATACTGACAACTGCGGCTGTCCCGTTCTGAATTGCCAATAACCAGGAAGGCGGGAAATGCGCCCGTTCCAGTTTCCGTGCAATGACCATTACACAGGGTGCCCCCGCCGTGAGTATCACCTCCAGCACCGACTGTTCTAGTGGTGAGTGAAAACCGCTGATAACCGGGCATTTGCTGCGTGCCTGAGCGATTGTCCATGCCATGGCCGCACGGATAGCCACCCCTGGACATTGACGGGAGGCAAAGAAGGCGGTTAGGGATTGATCGAGTAAGGATGCGTTCCCGACACCTCGCTCACCACTCTCCGTAGACCAAAAAGATAATAACCGATCTTCTATCATACTGATTATTTGACGTTATTGCAGATTATAAAGTTTATTATCTTGCGTGATAGATAATAAACTCGCCTTGGACGGGGGCTACCGAGTCAGCAAATATCCTGAATCGGGGTTAATAGGAAGCCATTTCCAACCTCTATCATTCCCCAAGTTTTCACCCGTGTACCATCATTCAAACGACAAAAGATAATTAGCTTGTCAATAACATACTTATTCTATTGCATTTTTTACGATTTAAAAGTTAATTATCCTGCGCCTCGGATAATAAAACACCTTGTGCAGGGGGCTGTGCAGGCTTTACATAAGATGTGTAGCGCTTGGCAAGAGCCGGCAGTTGTACCAACACCCCTTGCTCCACCCAAGCCTTGAGCATTTTGGAAGCTTTCAAGGTGTCAACTCCCGCAATCCGGCACAGGTCGGCATTGGCAAGTGCACCATTACGGTCGATCCAGTCGCTCACCTCGTCCCAAACTGTGGGTCGCTCCATGTTCAAGAGCGTTACCGTCACGCCCTCGGTGGCGGTTTCCATGTTTTGCCGGTATTGCGGGGGATAGAGATGGGCGCTGGCCATTTCGGCGAACATCATTGGCACCCCTTCGTTGAGGTCGAAGTTCGGCGGCAGGGGAAAGTCCCGCAACGTCTTGGCGATGAGCGGGTTGCGCGCCTTGGAGCCGGCCTTGGCAATGTTGGCTGGTGTGATCGCTCCGGGGAAAACACCGGGGCTGTCCACCTCCAGCCGGTCGTCGAAAATGCGGATCAGGATGTCGCGATTCAGCCGATAATCTCGGTGAATTACAGCATTGACGATAGCCTCTTTCACGACCCGCTCCGGATAACGGTGATGGGCCTTGAAGCCACTGGAAGCCAGCTCAACCCCGGCGGACAGTTCATCCAGAACGACGCGTACCGTATCGTCAATCAAACGGATGAGCGGACCGCGCAGGGTACGCGGCGGCTTCTTCATGTTCGGCTTTGCTCCGGCCTCGGCGGCCTTGCCCTGATACACCATCAGCCGCACCTCGGCCCGTGTACCTTGGGCAGCCAACAGCCCGCCGGGCTCTTCGGCAAACAGGAGCACCGCCGCCCGGCGCGGCACCCATTCTCCTGCAACCCTCTCGGCCAGCCCCAACTGGGCCATCTGCTCCGGCAAGGGGCGTACCCGGCCGAAGCCGCGTTCTTTAGCGAACTCCGCCCAGACCTGCGTGTCCAGCAAGGCCCAATCAACCGGCACTGGCTCGCTCTCGGCGCTGCGTATACCGCGCCGGTACGAGAGTTCCGCAATTTCCGCCGCAGTCATCTCCCGGTTGCCTGAGGTAAGCCGGGTCCAGGTGCCGTCGTCCACGATGGAATGGACCTTGTCGCTCTGGGGCACCTGCACCAGCACCACTTGTCCGGTGCTGCCGTCACGCAGGGTGCAGGGGAGACGCAGAAAGCGGATGGTTTCGATGGGTGGGTGGTACTGGGTGCGCACCTTGCGTGTCAACTCGTCCAGCGCTTCGGGGTTTTCCTGCACGCCGTAAAGCCGTGCGCCGCCCTTGCCTTGCTTCTCGTCCGCCACTCCAAGCGCCAGCACGCCGCCCTCGGTGTTGGCAAAGGCGCAGATCGCCTCCAGCAGTTTTCGGACGATCTTGTTGTCGCCCATCCGCTTGAACTCCAGCGTACGGCTTTCATGGGCGGCCAGCATGTTGGCGATGCGCGGTGCGGCCTGTTCGGGGGTGAGGTCAATCATCGGCGTAAATCCCTCCCCGACACTTCTAACCCCTCCCCAGCCCTCCCTAACCCCCCAGCCCCCTTATCAGGGGGAGCGATAAGGGAGGGAGAAAGACAAGTCTTTAGTCCCCCCCTGATAAGGGGGGCTAGGGGGGTTAGCTTCTCGATTCTTTCACTCAAATTATCATAAATACCCTGAATATTACGTATAACGTCATCATTTGTATATCTAATCACGGTCAAACCCAATGATTGCAAAACCCTCGTTCGCTCCGCGTCGTATTCGACAGATTCAGCATGGCTGTCGCCGTCGATTTCAATGACAAGCCGGAGTTCGGAACAGTAGAAATCCACGATGTAGTTATCTATAGGTTTTTGACGGAGGAACTTGTGATCTGCGAACTGTCGCATACGAAGTACTTTGTTCCAGATTTTGCTTTCAGCCGGGGTGGGGGCCTTGCGGTTTTCGCGGGCGCGTTCGGTCAGGTTTTTGTTGTAGGGGAGGAAGGCGGAGTCTGAGGCTAACCCCTCCCCAGCCCTCCCCTTATCAAGGGAGGGAGAAAGACACGTCTTTAGTCCCCCCCTGATAAGGGGGGCTAGGGGGGTTGGTTTTTTGGCGCATGAAAGGGGTTTGCCTTTAATCATCGGCGTCCACCTCCTCGCCGTTCAGGCCCATGCGGTATTTGATGTCATAGTGGATGAAACAGGTCATTACCCATTCTCTCTCTTCCGCTTTGTCAAATCAATCCCGACCACCGTTATTTCCTCAAGATCATAACGACTTTGAACAATTTTATCAGCTTCTTCTTGTAATAGATTCAGCAACTTTTCAAAAGTCAGCTTCTTCTCGTCGGCCTTGCGTTTCCATTTCCCTTGCCAGACAAGGCAGTAGATTCCAAATTGAGAATGAGCATCCCGCATATACTGACCAACAAGCTGGTTGTGAAGCCGCTCTGAAAGGTCGGGAAAAGACCAGTTATCGGCTTTTTTCAATTCGATGACAATCGGATAATCAACGGCAGGGGCATGAATGTTCAGGTCGGGTCTGGTTGCATCTGCATATTCATCTTCAGAGGAAACGCTATACTTACTATGACTGAGTGTACGAAGTTGGTCTGCAAACCAGTTGCGGATTTTGGGCTCTTCAATTGCGCCGTCCAGCAACAGTTGCGCCTGACTGTACCTGCCGTCTTCAAGGTTAAGCCTGATATCATCGAGCCGACTACAGGCCAGATCAAACAGTTCACGAGCAGATCGAGGCTGCTTCTCAGCTTCCGTTGAAAATGTGACGACATCAGCACTCTGCCACGATTCGAGTTCGGCATCCTCTGAGGCACGCCTTCGAGCGAGCACAAGCATGCGTTTGCGTGACCTCTCGTGAGGCAGGACACGAGAAAATTCAAGCAATGTATTGTATGCTGCCGGTCCCGATATGTTGTAGATCTTCTCCAGCAGATAACCGCGTACTGATTCGGCATCATCCCGAGCATTGGGAGTGTAAACGCCTTCATGATGAATGTCGTCGTTTATCCTTACACGCCCGTAGACCAAGGGAACGAGTTCACGCAGCACCTCAAGCCGCTCAAAATCTCGATGTATATTACTGAATCGAGGGCTGCGGTGATCAAATAGTGCATTGCAGAACGAGATCATACGTTGATCTGCTACTGCGCCGTCTTTGGGTTCTTCAAGCCACACTTTAAGACGTATTAGAGCATTGTCTGCGTCTACGTAAAACCAGGCGACAAGCCAAGTAAGGAATCGCCCTTCGTCTGTGGCGGCGTCGCAACGTGATTGCGCCAATTCTGCAAAAGCATGTTTATCAAGTTCAGGCCATTGCAGAGCTAAAGTCAGCGCTGCTTCAAGAGTCTTGGCATGGGCCGGTTCTTGTTTTTCGAGCAGATTCAAAATGAATGGGAGAAATTGCAGGCGCAACTCTCCAGACCCATATCGCAAAACCTGCAACATATGATGCGGCGCTGCATTTTCAGCAGGGGTTTCAAATTCCCATACCAGTTCACGATGCATGATCTCGTTGAATGCATCCGGGTGTGCTTCCAACAACTGCGGCGACCACAATGGCAGTCCATTCATCTCAAGGGTCATGTAGCGTGCTGCAAGTTTGGCCTCTGAGACAGAAAGCTTCCTTGCCCAATCAGGCCGTGTCTTCGTCTCGATTGTAAGACCCATCATCCCCACGATAAACCCGTTGGCGATTGAATTTGTATTTTCCTCGGATTTAAGTTTCGGCTGGTAGAGTCGCCAAAAGCCCATCAACCCGTCACGCGCCGCCTCGGCAACTTCCTGACCGAATTCTTCAACTAGATCCTCCCAATCACCTTTTCCGAATTTAGAGTCGTCACAATGCTTAGAAATCTCCTTGGAGAGCCAGTAAAGGTCGCCAAAAACCTTATCCACCGTTGATTTGTCTACGTGCCGAAGGTGGGCTGGATTCTGCTGAATACCGGCAATCCATGTTATTCTTTGCTCTTCCTGTTTCTTCAACTGCTTTTCCTGTCGTTTTTTCAGATCCCGCATTGACCGATCATGTCTTTTCATCTCGTCGGATTTTTGCGGTGGGCTCAGGAATTCCCGGAGGGCATTGTCCAGTTCCGACTCCCCCTTAACCAACCGCCTCAAGCGGTTCAGTTCTCTTCTGCTTATCCCGGAATTTCTCCAAATCAGAAGTGCTGCTGACAGGGCAATCAGGCGATTATCTAGCTCCTGTAATGTAGTACTCTGTTCGACAAAGTAATCGAAGTCCTCTCCCTTTAGTATCCATGGTGTCTCGAAATAGACACGCCAAACCACCGATTCGGATTTTTCCTCTTTCGGCAGTTCAGACCGATTTTTTGTGATGGCTCGCCAGAAGAAAAGATGCCGAAGGTCAGGCCTATAAATTACAACTCCCCGAAACATATTACCGTAGCCACTCTCATCAGCAGAATAATTTCGTATCCCCCAGGCAAGTTCAATTGTCCGAAGGAGCGACTCATCCTGCAAGGCAACAGGGTCTGAAGTTATCAGCCGTTTCGCCAGTGCGGCGGCATGAGGAAACAGCCATTTGTATTGTTTTGATATCTTGCAAGAATAAGGGCATTCGTAAGGTTTCCGCTTCAGCAATTCGAGAAGTCTTTTCAACAACGGCAAGCAAAGTTGCAGAGGGCACGTATTCTCAAAAATCTTTTCGAGGACATGCGATAAGTCGCTGACGGAAAAGCGTTTTGGTGGTGGTACGTTTTCCAAAATGTCCAGCAGCAGCTCTGGAGAAATAAATGCAGGAAAAAACGCATCGATGACCTCAGCCAACAGCTTCGTATCCCACGTGGCTCGATTGGAGGTAATTGCCTGAACAACCAGTTGTTTCTGGACGTCCTCCCCGATGGCATGTATCGCCCTAATGGCTCCGATCCTAGTATAACGATCCATTGCCTGATCAAGTGAAAATCGCATGGTGATATCGGCACAGGCCTTAAGCTCACCTTGCCAGACCATGCGAAGCAAAAGTTTTCTGATTTCCACGTGATCCCCGTATTGTTCCAGCAGTGCATTTATTGTGTCGGCAAGTTCCGGATCTGCTAGGCGCTTGAGAGAATCAAGATCAAATGTTTCATCGTCTGTTCTCTGTTTGAAAATTACCTCGGAATATTTCCGTAATAATTTCTTCCTAATTATGATTGGAAGACTTGCCGGGTCGCCATAACCAATCAACACCTCCGGAGCAATCTCTACCAACCGCTCCAGAATTCTGTCATCTTTTATGGCAAGCCACGCAGCAACGGGTTTCATCGAAGGAATGACAAGGTCCGCGCCATAACGTTTGGCGAACATGAGGTTTTCTATGGAACGCCTATTTTTCCCGCTTTCTAGTAGTTGTAACAACCATTGCGATGTCAAATACTCTCTGGTTCGGAGCTCATAAATGCGCACCGTGCCGTACGTTGCAACTTCAAACAGAGCCCTGCCCAATAATGTTTTTCTTTCCTTTGGTTCCCACTCAGGCAAGAGGTCCGTGACATCAATTGCCTGAGCTGCCCGATGAGGAGCAACCGGGTAATCTGGCAGAACAATTACATTCTTGCGCGTGAGAAACATTGCAGCGGAAATGGTTTGTGCGCCAGATCTGGCCTTATTTACCGGCAAAGGAGATCTTTCGTCCCGGTCAGGTTTTGGCTCCAGAATTTTCTTGTCAATATTGAAGGCGACCATTTCAGCATGTGTCCCGAATCGGTGAAACTTTTCCCAATATACGATCAGGTCAAGGAGATCTTGAGGGGTTTCTGCAAAAGGCTCGATATCCGCTCGAATGATGGCATCCACAAACGCATTAGCATCAGGAATGCCTTCTGCAACAAACAAGCGCATTTGGTCGTGATTCAAAGGAGCCAATCTGACAATTTTGACTTCAGTTTCGGAAATAGTCTCACGCTTAACAGCCCTACTGCCACTTGGAGAAATTTTGGCTGTTTTACCCGCAGTCTGTTCATGCATCTGGGTTTCGCTTCTATTGAACGGGAGTTTTTCTACAACCAGTTCATAATCAGCATTTGCCTTCCAGTCATTGCCTCGTGATGAGATGAAAATGTGTGCCCGATCCAAGGAATCACCCAATGCGCGAGCAAATCGCTTCAGGGCTCTTTCAAACCCTTTAGCATCCACCAAACGGGCCTCGTCAACTGAGTCCAGGAAGAACCAGCCAGGGGCAACCGTTTGTTGCCAACTCATCATTTCATCCAGATTGCCTTCTTCAAAAGCATAGCTTAAATCTGATTCAGCCAACTCCTCGATACGAAAAAAGAAAGCGGTCTTCCCTTCGCCTCGCAACTTACGCGCGGTTTCTCGGAGTTCCGCTGTTTTGCCGGCACCGGCCTTGGCAAGAATCACTACCCGCTTGTTTTGTAAGAGTTCAGACCAATCATCTGCTTTCATTCCGAATGCAGAGCTATAGCGGAAGCTGTCAGGATCGTAATCCGATTCATCTTTGACAGGCCAGAATGTGCGGTTTAGATCAATGTACATCATCGTGAGGAGGGAGGTTCAGCGACTGTCAGTACCTCAGATTGGAAGTAGCCAACGAAAAAGTCAGCGTTAGTCGCGGTCTCAAGGGTTGCTCGAAACGCAACAAGGAGCTGTTGTGAGATGTTTTCGAAAATACGTGGCATGATGTACCAGAATTACATTTGTGCAGGACATCGACAGAATGAAATTTATTGGAGAGTTATAGCAAAACACCTTATCAAATACCACACAAACAAAAAGAGCGGCATCGCCGCCGCTCTCTAATTTGTGCGTTTCGTAGGGATGTTATCTCAGCATCTCTTGGACCTTCCTGACGAGATTCGCCGGAAATACGGGTTTCATGAGCAGTTCGCACCCCTCGCTGACCAGTCCCTTGCTGCTGACCAGATCTGCGGGATAGCCGGACAGGAAAAGCGCCTTTATCCCCGGACAGAGCTTCCTGATCTCCGCGCAGGCCTCCGAGCCGCTCTTCTTCGGCATGATGACGTCGAAGAGCAGCAGTTGGATGGGTTGGGGGTGCGCGCTGAAGCTGGCAACGGCGTCCTCTCCGTCCTGCGCCTCGATCACCGTGTAGCCGAATCTGCGGAGGGTCGCGGCGAGGAGAGCCCGAATGGCCGGGTCGTCCTCGGCCAGCAGGATCGTCTCCGTGCCCCCCCGCGGCGGGAGCGGCGCGGCAGCCTGCTGAGGGGTATGCCAGACCGCCAGCAGGGGCAGATAGATCCTGAACGTGGTCCCCTGACCCGGTTCGCTGTAGACGTTGACATAGCCGTTATGCTGCTTGACGATCCCATACACCATGGCGAGCCCTAGCCCCGTCCCCTTACCCATCTCCTTGGTGGTGAAAAATGGGTCGAATATCTTCGCGCAGGTCTCCCTGTCCATCCCCACGCCGCTGTCCGTCACCGACAGCAGGGCAAACCGACCCGCCTCGCCGTAACCATGGCTCTTGATGAAGTCCCCGTCCACTTCCACGGATTCGGTCGCGATGAGCAGCCGCCCGCCGTGCGGCATCGCGTCGCGGGCATTGTTTGCCAGGTTCATCAATATCTGTTCTATCTGGCCGCTGTCGGCATGGATGTTCAGACTGCCTTCCTTCAGGTTCGTCTCCAGTTGGATGTCCTCGCCGATGACCCGCCGCAGGAACCTGTCCATCCCCTGGACGATGTTGTTCAGGTTTTCGGGCCTGGGGCTCATGACCTGCTTGCGGCTGAATGCCAGCAGGCCATGGGTGAGATGCGCTGCCTTTTCCGTCGCCGCCAGGACATGATCGATATTGGGCCGCATGGGATCATCCCTGCCGATGTTCTCCCCAAGGACGCTGCCGAAACCCATGATCACGGTCAGGATGTTGTTGAAGTCATGGGCGATGCCGCCCGCCAGCTGGCCTATGGCCTCCATCTTCTGCGACTGGCGGAGCTGCAGCTCTAGTTTCTTGCGCTCGGTGATGTCCGTGCAGGCGCCGATCCATTCGCGGATGTTCCCGTCCCTATCCTGCACCGGCACGCCCCGCACCGCGAAATGGCGATACTCGCCGTCGTGCCGTCGTATCCGGCACTCGGTGTCGTAGAGCGTGTGCGTTGCAACCGCGTCCGCCCACGCTGCCACGGCGTGCTGGCGGTCGTCGGGGTGCAGGGCATCGCTCCAGCCCCAACCCATGACCTCCTGATCGCTCTGGCCGGTAAAGGCCCTCCATGAAGGGGCAGGCTCGGCGACCTCGCCGGCTGCGATCGTTGTCCAGACCATCTGGGCCGTGGCAACGACCAGCGAACGGTAGCGCTGCTCGCTTTCGGCGATGGTCTCTTCAGCCTTGGCGCGTTCGCGGATGTTTGTCCTGCCCCTCCCGTAAACAACGGCGATACCGGTCATACCCAGCAGCCACAGCAGCAGGTGCGGAATCCCCATCTCAATGACCTGCTCCTTTTCCATTGCCAGGTACGGCGCCAAAGGGACCGCGATCCCGAGGCCCCCCCTGACGTCCCCCTTCCGGTATCCCTGGAAGGCGTGGCATTTCAGGCACTCCTCCTCGGTGATCAGCGGCTGCATCAGACGAAGGAAATACTGGCCGTTCGTCTCGACGACAGCCGTCACCTCCCTGTGGCCCCGGTTGAAGGCCTCCAGGGCCTTTCGCTCCCATTCATCCGGCGCATTTCGCGGATTCAGGAGTTTGAGGCTGGTGGCGTGCCCCTTGACGCCGGACCAGAGATAGTAATCCTGCATCGCCTCTCTCATGATGTAGGCCGGGTTCATCAGCGTCAGGTGTGTACCGGACGGCGTAACGATGTCTCGCTCGGGAACGTGTCTCAGGTAGGGGTTGGGTGGGGTCGCCTCCGTGGCCGGCACATAGACCCCCCCGTGTTTCGTGGCCCACATGCGGAATCCCTGGTCTTTCTTGAAGGTCGCCAGGGCCTCCCTTTTTGCCGCCTCAATGGTTTGGCGGTGTTCATTGTTGATATTCCAGGCCAGTGAGGCCGCGATCAGCAAGGTAAAACCGACCATGAGCACGGCCGTCAACATGATGAGGTGCGCAAATGGCCCGTGGTGAAGGATCTTGCGTTCATGGGGCGAGCCGGAGTCGATTAGCGAGGCGAGGATTCCCATGTTTTCATTCCTTCCGGCAATGGCGTGAACGGATGGGAAGGGAAGATGCCGGCGTCATGGCTGCGGCGCCGCGGTGAAAGGTAAGTAAATTAGACTGTACCACAAAACGGAAGAATTGCAGGTGGGGTGTGGCGGAAAACAGGGGACTTCGATTATTGCGGGTTCACATCTCTATGATCACAGGCAGGATCACCGGGCGGCGCTCGATGCTCTTCTTGAAGAAGCGCCGCAGGGCCTGGCGCACCGCCTGCTTCACCTCCTCGCAGTCGCAGCGCATCTCCTCGTTCAGCTCATCCAGGGCCGCCAGCACCACGGTACGGGACTGCTCAAGATACTCCTGGCTTTCATCCTCAAAGACGAAGCCGCGCGAGACGATGTCCGGTCCGTAGATAATCGCCCCGGATGACTGGTTGATGCCGATGATGATCACCACCATGCCGTCCTCGGAGAGGTGTTTGCGGTCCTTGAGCACGATGGCGCCCACGTCGCCCACCCCCTTGCCGTCCACGAAGACCCTGCCCGATTCCACCTTTTCCACGATGGCGGCGGTATCGGCATAGAAGGCCACCACATCGCCGTCTACGGCCAGGATGCAGCGCTCCTCGGGGATGCCGACCTTCCGGGCCAGTTGTACGTGCTTGACCAGGTGGCGGTATTCGCCGTGCACCGGGATGAAGAAGCGCGGCCGGACCAGGTTGAGCATCAGCTTGAGCTCCTCCTGGCTGGCATGTCCGGAGACGTGCACCTCGGAGACTCTCTCGTGGAAGACCTCGGCGCCGCGGCGGTAGAGGTGGTTGATCAGCTCGGAGATGGTGCGCTCGTTGCCGGGGATGACGCGCGAGGAGAGGATGACCGTGTCGCCCCGTTCCAGCCGGATCTGCTTGTGGTCGTCCATGGCGATGCGGGTGAGCGCGGACATCGGCTCACCCTGGCTGCCGGTCGAGATGATGCAGACCTGCTCGGGCGGGAGGTGGGGGAGCTCCTTCAGCTCCATCAGCGACTCGTCGGGGATGGTCAGGTAGCCGAGCTGGCGGGCGATGCGCACGTTGGCGATCATGGAGCGGCCGTTGAGCAGGATCTTTCTGCCGCAGCGGATGGCCACGTCCGCCGCCTGCTGCACCCGGTGGATGCTGCTGGAGAAGGCGGCCACGATGATGCGCCCCCGGCATTTGGGGAAGATGTCGGCAAAGGCCTCGCCCACTTCCTTCTCGGAGAGGGTGTATCCCTCGCGTTCCACGTTGGTGGAATCGGACAGCAGCGCCAGGACGCCCGCGTCGCCGTAGCGGGAGAGACTGGCCAGGTCGGTCAGTTGGCCGTCCACCGGGGTCTGGTCGAGCTTGAAGTCGCCGGTGTGGATCACTACCCCCTCGGGGGTGGTGATGGCCAGGGCGCAGCCGTCCACGATGGAGTGGGCCACCCGCAGGAATTCCACCCGGAAGCAGCCGAGCGTGACCGTATCGCGCGGTTTGACGGTGACCAGTTCCACCGCGCCGTCCAGCTTGTATTCCTTTAGTTTCTCGTTAACGAAGCCGAGCGTCAGGGCCGTGCCGTAGACCGGTACGTTCAGCTCCTGGAGCACGAAGGGGAGCGCGCCGATATGGTCCTCGTGGCCATGGGTGAGAAGGATGGCGCGCACGTGGTCGGCACGCTCGCGCAGCCAGGAGATATCGGGTATGACATAGTCGATGCCGAGCATGTCCGGTTCGGGAAACATCAGGCCGCAGTCGACGATGATGATGTCGTCGCCGCACTGGTAGACCATCATGTTGATCCCGATTTCGCCCAGACCGCCCAGGGGGATGATGTTGAGGGGTGAGTTCGATGCAGTGGTGTCCATGTTATCTCTCTCTCAGCAGCGGGACCAGGGCCGCGATCCGCCCGTCGCAACGGGCGATCCACTCCCTGCCCGGAGTTGTCAGCCATCTGGCCGCGTAGAATGAGCTGCGCAGGGCGCGGTAGGCGATCAGGGCGCGGTTTACGTCACCCAGGCGTTCATTGGCCTCGGCAATGCTCCAGAGTTGTTGCGCCGCCCTCTGCATGGCGGGATGGAAGGGGATGTACATATGGATGGCAGACTCGTAACCGGCCACCGCTGCTGTGAAGTCGCCCCGGCGGAAGGCCTCCTCGCCCAGGGCAAGCTGGGTAGCCATGCGCCACCAGGTGCCTGCGGCGAAGATGAGCAGGCAGAGGCAGGCGATTGCCGTCCCGTTGACGAGTATGCTCCTGATGCGTTCATTCATCGTTTCACCCGAAGAAACCGGGAATAATGACCAGCAGGATGCCCAGCACGGTCATGATCACCCCGGCCAGAACGGCCAGCGCGGCGGCTATATCCAGCGGCCGTGCCAGGCGGTGCGCCGCGGGCAGCCCCCAGCCGATTGCCGCCAGGCCGAGAGCGATAAGCGGTATGTATTTCAGTCCGGCGTACATTCAGATCTCCAGTGTCAAGGAGATGGCGCCGCGCACCTGCTCCATCAACTGCGTCTCGGCCTCCCCCCTGGGGAGGTTCGTCTGCGGCATCAGCGGCGGATGCAGGTCGATGGAGATGTTGCCCCGGTAGAGCCGGATACGGCCGGCAGGGTTGACCCTGCCGCTGCCGTTGATGGTGATTGGCACAACCGGGACGCCGGCTTTGAGCGCCAACATGAAACCGCCCCGCTTGAATGGGAGCAGGTTGCCGTTTTTGGTGCGGGTCCCCTCGGGGAACATGACCACGCTCTTTCCGGCCTTGATGATTTCTGCGGCGTTGTTCATGCTTTTAAGCGCCTTGCGGCCGTCGCCGCGGTCGAGCGGAATATAGCCGCCGCGCCGCATGGAGGTGCCGAAAACCGGGATGTCAAACAGCTCTTTCTTGGCAATCCAGTAAAATTTACACGGCAAGGCGGCCAACAGCGCCAGGATGTCGAAACCGCTCTGGTGGTTGCTCATGAATATGACCGGGCCGTCCGGGAGGTGCTCCGCGCCAAGAAGGGTCACCCGGACCCCGGCCAACCGCAACGCCAGCCTTGCCCAGAGGCGGGCGTGAAAGGCGTACGCCCTGCCGCTGCCGTCCAGGAACGTCCAGACGATCGCGCTCGCCGCAATGAGAAAGGTAAGGGGGATGAACACCGCGAGAAACAGGTATGCGCGCACCATGGGAAACTCCACGTTCAGGTCGCATAAATTACGTTGTTTCCAGCGGTGAGTCAAACGATTTAATTCGATTTCAAACAGCAAAACGGCCGCTTACCGGGGCAAACGACCGTTGGAAGCGCTGAACGACGCAGGACCTATTTCATCATACCACCGGAACGGGCGGTCATCATGCCACCCATCCCGCCCCGGAACGCGGATGACATGTTACGGAAGGGCTGCCCCGGCGCGGTCATCGGCATGGCGGAGAGCGTCGAGGTCATCGCGCCCATGAGTGTCGTCATTTCACTCTGGGCGTTTGGCCCCTTGACCGAGGAGATGTTGCTGAAGATCCCACCCATCATGGCGCGGTAGCGGTCGACGTCCACGGGTGCGGCGTTGTTGGCGGTGCTTGCGGCAGTGGCGGCGCCTGCGCCCGCTCCCATGACCTGTTGCATCTGACCTCCCATCAGGCTCGCCATGTTGCGGGCCGCCTGGTGCATGGCCTGGTATTTGACCCTGTTCGGGTCGTCCGACGAGGCCGAGCCGAGCCGGACGTAGTCGGCCTGAACGTTCATTCCCTGGGGCATGCCGAGCTGTACCCGCAGTTCGTCCGCCGCCTGCTGGACGGTCTCGTATTTGCCCGTCTCCATCATCTCGCGCAACTGGGTCGAGATCGGGCTGATGAAGTTGCCCACGCTGCCGGTTACGCTGCCCGTTGCGGACGGGGAGACCGAGACGGCGTGCATGCTCAGGACGTAGCTGCTCTGCACCGGCTGGTTGGTGTCCAGGTCGATGGTCGTGTCCTTGATCGCCAGCGCCACGATCGGGTACTGGCCGACGTCGGCCGGGTCGATGTTCAGGGTGTACCCGCCGCTGCCGTCGCTGGTAGTGGACGGCTCGCCGGCATCGAGAAGATAGTTCCTGTTCCTGTCGAGGAACACCGTGGCCCCCACGAGGTAGCCGTCGGCCACCTTGCCGCTGACCGTGGTAGTCGCCGCCGGGGTGCTAATCGACATGCCGGTCCCCCCGCTGCCGCTGCATCCTGCAATGATTCCGACCGTGATGAGTGCCGCCGCCGCAATAATCTCTCTTTTCATGACCGTTCCTCCTTTTGGTTAGGCGCTTAGCGCCTATCGTCTGACAACATGTTGGTAGTAGAAATCATGTTGCAACGAGATGCAACTCGGTTAGAAGATTGAACATTTCGTTGCATATGTTGTCGTATTTTGCGTCGATGGGGCGCATTGTTTTCGGC
>JACPFJ010000045.1 GCA_016182975.1 Deltaproteobacteria bacterium | reverse complement strand
TGATTTCATCTTCCATGAACACCTCCGACTGAATTTGGTGTTCACAGAATGACGTGGTGGTTATTCGATTGTCAGAGAACTTTGTCTACGATGTACTGGCACATATTTCCGTCCACGATGTAGTGGCACTCAACAGCTAGCAGCTAGCGGCTGGCCTTCATCAGTGCAGCCGCACCGACACCACCTTGGACGCCCCGGGCGCCTCCATGGTGATGCCGTAGAGGGTGTCGGCCACCTGCATGGTGGCCTTGTTGTGGGTGATGATGATGAATTGCGAGATGGCGCTCATCTCCCTGACCATGTCGTTGAAGCGGCCGATATTGGCGTCGTCCAGCGGCGCGTCCACCTCGTCCAGCAGGCAGAAGGGGGTCGGCTTGATCAGGAAGATCGAGAAGATCAGCGCCACGGCCGTCAGCGCCTTCTCCCCCCCGGAGAGCAGGGTCACGTTCTGCAGCTTCTTGCCCGGCGGCTGGACGATGATGTCGATGCCGGTCTCCAGCAGGTCTTCCTCGTTGGTCAGGCGCAACTCGGCCCTGCCGCCGCAGAACAGACGGGGGAAGACCTCCTGGAATTTCGCGTTGACCAGGTTGTAGGTCTCCAGGAAGCGCTGCCGCGTGGTGCGGTTGATGCGCTGGATGGCCTGCTGCAGGCTGGCAAGCGACTCCTCCAGGTCCTTCTTCTGCGAGTCGAGGAAGGTGAAGCGCTCCTCCATCGCGGCGCATTCGTCGATGGCCATCAGGTTCACCTCGCCCATCTCGTCCAACAGCCGTTGCAGCTCAAGCAGCCGTACCCGCCGCCCGGCCTCGTCGAACTCCGCCCTCTCCAGCAGCGCCAGCGCCTCGGCCATGGTGATGCGGCTCTTCTCCAGCAGCCCGCGCTCCAGGTGTTCGGCCTGCATGTTCAGGGTCGAGAAACGCAGGTTGAGTTCGCCCTGGGAGTTACGGACGCCGTCGCTCTCCTCCCGCGCCTGCCTGGCCCGCGCCTCCGCGCCGGCCAAGGCGGAGGCCTCCGCCTCGCAGGCGGCCCGCACCTCCGTCAAGCGGCCTTCCGCCTCGCCCTGATGGCGCAGCATCCCCTCCAGCCGCTTTGTGCCGTCGCCGATCGACGCCTCCAGTTGGGCCCGTTCCGTTGCCCCGCGCCCCAGTTCCTCCCGGTCGCTCTCCATGCGTTGCGAGAGTTCCCGCTCCTGCCGCTCCAGGTCGATCAGGGCCCGCAGATGGGCCTCGTGCTGTTCCCGCAGTGTGGCCGCCCGCACACGGATGGCGGTGGCCTGTTCACGGACAACGGCAAGCTGCCCCCGGCAGTCGTCCAGTTCTCCCTTGAACCGCGTGACTTCCTGCTCCAGCCCCTGCGAGACGCTGCCGGTTTCGTTCATGCGCGCGAGCGACAGTTGCAATTCGGCCTCCAGCGCCTCCTTTTCCTCGCCAAGGGTAGCGCTCTCCAGGGCGTGCACGGCCAGGCGCTCCTCGATGCGGCCGATCTCTTCGGTCGCCTGCTGCCTGTCCTTGGCCAGACCGGCCAGCTTCAACTCGGCCTGGTGTTGCCGCGCACCGGCCGCTTTCAGCCCTTCGGCCACCGCCTGGGAGCGGCGGCGCAGCTCGTCCCGTTCGGCGCCGAGGGAGGCGACCTCCTGCTCCAGCTCGGCAACCCGCCCTTCCAGCTCCCTGATTTCACGCTTCTTGCCGATGATCCCCTTTTGCACCTGATCGGCTGAACCGCCGCTCAGGAGCCCCCCCATGGCAACCATGTCCCCCTCGCGGGTCACGAAGGAGAGGGAGGTATGCCGCCGCGCCAGCCTGATCGCCTCGTCGATCCCCTCCACCAGCATGACATCGGCCAGAGCCCGCCGGATCAGGCCGCCGAAGCGGCCCGCCACCCCCACCTGTCCGGACAGCGGGATCGCCCCCGGCACGGCCGGAGCGGGCGGCGCCTCGTACTCCAGCGGCAGGGCCAGGCCGGCCCGGCCGCCGCCATTGGCCTTGAGGAACTCCAGGGCCGCCACGGCGGCGAGATCATCGGCGCAGAGCACGCATTGGAGACGCTCGGCCAGCGCGGCCTCCACGGCGGCCTCCAGATCCAGGGGGGTCTCGATGACATCGGCCAGCAGGCCGCTGAAGCGGGAGTTCAGCCCGTCCGCCTGCATCAGGCTCTTCACCCCCTGGCCGTAGCCGGCGAACTGCGCCTCCAGCTCCCGCAGGGAGTGCAGGCGCGACGAGGAGCGATTCAACTCGTCCCGCCGCGATTGCCAGGACTTCTCCAACTCGGGCAGGCAACGGCGCAGGTCATCCTCCTGGCGGCGCAGCTCGGCCAGCTCGGCCTGGAGCGCCTCCTGCTCGTGCCGCGCCGCGCCGATTTCCGTGTCCAGGGCAATGTCGCGCCGCCGGGCCAGTTCCAGCCGTTCGGCAAGCTGCACCCCTTCGCGCCCGTGGCGCTCCAGCCTCTCCGCCAGGTTCGCCAGCCGCTTTTGGGCATTCTCGTGGCGGCTCCTGAACTGGGCCGATTCGGCCAGGGCGGCGAACAGTTCCCTGCGCCGCCCCTCCAGGAGCCGGTTCAACTCTTCCTCGGCCTGCTGATGGCCGGCCAGCGCCTGCTCCACCCGCTCCAGGTCCGCACCCATTCCGGCGACCTCGCCGGCGGAGGTGTCCCGGCGCAGCTCCAGCAATCCGCGCTGCTCGGCGCACTCGGCCAGGCGCTTCGCCAGCTGGCCCGATTCGGCCTCCAGGCGTGCCAGACGGGCCTCCAGCCCGGCCAGTTCCCTGCGCTGAAACTCCAGCCCGCTCTCGGCCGCGGCAAATTCGCTCCTGCTGCGGAAGATGTCCTCCTGGGTCGTTGTCAGCAGCCTCTCCGCCTCCAGCAGACGCAGCCGCCCCTCCTCCACCTGCGCGTCCCCCAGGGCCGAGGCGGCGAAGACCTCGCGGATGCGTTCGTTGAGCGCGGTCAGCCCGCGCTCCGCCTCGTTACGCTGCCCCTGCAACAGGCTGTACTCCCGGGCGGTGAAGAGGGTCTCTATCTCGCGCAGCTCATCGCGGTACTCGCGGAATTTCCCGGCCTTCTTTGCCTGGCGCTGCAGGGAGGCGAGCTGGCGGCGGATCTCCCCCAGCACGTCCGCCAGGCGCGCCAGGTTCTGGCGGGTGGCCTCGATCTTCTTCAGGGCCAGATGTTTCCTGGACTTGAACTTGGTCACCCCGGCGGCCTCCTCGATCAGGAAGCGGCGTTCCTCGGGGCGCGAGTGCAGGATCTGGCCGATCTTGCCCTGCTCGATGATCGAGTAGGCGCGGGTGCCGACGCCGGTATCCATGAACAGTTCGGTGATGTCCAACAGGCGGCAGGGGGTCTTGTTGATCAGGTAGTCGCTCTCCCCGTCGCGGTAGAGGCGGCGGGTGAGCTGGACCTCGGCATAGTCCAGGTACTTGGCCGGCGCCCGGCCGTCCTCGGTGGAGAAGACCAGCGACACCTCGGCCACGCCCAGGGGCTTGCGATTCTCGCTGCCGGCGAAGATCACGTCCTCCATGGCCTTGCCGCGCAGGTTCTTGGCGGACTGCTCCCCCATGCACCAGCGGATGGCGTCCACGATGTTGGACTTGCCGCAGCCGTTTGGGCCGACCACGCCGGTCACCCCCTGCTGGAAGTCGAGCACGACCTTGTCGGCAAAGGATTTGAAGCCGGATATTTCGAGGCGTTTGATCTTCATGAATCCGGTACTTTAACAGAGCGGGTGAAGTGATGTCCAGCAGGATGTTAGGGGTGTCAGCGGCGCCACCTGACGAAGTGGCGGAAGCCCGGCTATCCCGGACGAGGCGCTTCTCGGAGAGAGCCGGCAGCCGAATTTGCACATGCCGTCCTTTGGGTTATCAACAGGCTCGTAAAGCGGCCGCATGGAAAATCACATTTTTTTCCTTTGCCTCCCCCCTCGAATTGCGGGTAATATAGCCAAGCTTATCCGCCCCCTCCAAGGAATCCCGAATTAATGAGCATGGAAGAACAAAAAAAGGAAAAGCTGATCAAAGAGCTGCAGGGAATGGCGCTGACAACGGTCGGCGCGTTCATCCTGATGGCGTTCCTGACCTTCAACGCCGCGGACGTCTCCTGGAACAGCTACTCCAACGAGGGGGGCATCCACAACCTGGGCGGACGCCTGGGGGCGCAGGTGGCCGACCTGTTTTTCATCTGCTTCGGGCTGGCCTCGTACCTGATCCCGCTGGCGCTCCTGCACATGGCCTACACCCTGTTCCGCTTCAAGGAGATCCGCCTGCGCTCCTACAAGCTCCTGGCCTTCGGCGGGCTGGTCTTCTCACTCTCCGCGCTGTTCGCCTTCTTCCGCGACAAGACCGATTTCCTCGGCCAGCAGGTGGCCACCGGTGGCGCCATCGGGGTGCTCACCGTCCGCTTCCTGAAGGGGACGGTCGGGCCGACCGGGGCGCTGCTCCTGCTCCTGCCGCTCCTGGCCGCATCGGTCATGATCCTTTCGCGCTTCTCATTCGTGCTCTTTGCCGGGTGGTGGCTGGAGACCCTCGGGCAGAAATGGGGCGCCTGGCGGGAGCGCCGCGCCCACCAGCAGGAGGAGCGTCAGCGAGAGAAGGCCAGACAGGAGGGGATGCCCGCCCCGGTCCCGGCCGCCGGGCCGCTCATCAAGCCGGCCGCGCCGCCGCCGGCCCGCCCCAACGCCTTCAAGAAGGAAAAGGAGAAGAAAAGGGAGGCCGGCAAGACCGCCCCTATCCAGGAGGCCTTCGAGTTCATCAAGGCCGAGGGGGACTTCCGCACCCCCCCCTTCAACCTGCTGGACCAGCCCCCCGCAGCCGAGCGCACCCTGGATCGCGACTCCCTGACCATGAACGCGCGGCTCCTGGAGAAAAAGCTCAGGGACTACGGCATCGACGGCGAGGTGGTGGAGATCTGCCCCGGCCCGGTCATCACCATGTACGAGTTCTCGCCCGCGCCGGGGATCAAGATCAGCCGCATCGCCGGCCTGTCCGACGACCTGACCATGGCGCTTCAGGCCATGTCGATCCGCATCGTGGCCCCCATCCCCGGCAAGGGGGTGGTGGGAATCGAGGTCCCCAACCGCGACCGCGACATGGTCTTTCTGCGCGAGATCTTCAACTGCGAGGAGTTCCATAACAACCGGATGAAGCTCCCCATGGCCCTGGGCAAGGACATCGCCGGCATCCCGGTGGTCACCGACCTGGCCAGGGCGCCGCACCTGCTGGTGGCCGGCTCCACCGGCTCCGGCAAGTCCGTCTCCATCAACACCATGATCCTGTCGCTCCTCTACACCGCCACCCCCCAGGACGTGCGCATGATCATGGTCGATCCCAAGATGCTGGAATTCTCCATGTATGAGGGTATCCCCCACCTGCTGCTGCCGGTGGTGACCGAGCCGAAAAAGGCATCGCTGGCCCTGAAGTGGGCGGTCAACGAGATGGAGCGCCGCTACAAGCTCATGGCCGACAAGGGTGTCCGCAACATCGAGTCCTACAACCGCAAGCTGGCCGGCGAGGCCCTGGAGCAGGAGGAACTGAACGCCGTCCCCGAGGCCGAGATCATCGAGGAGCTGGAGGAGGTCGTCGAGGAGGGGGCTGCCGTTATCGATCCGCTCCCCTTCGTGATGGACGACGCCGAGGAGTTGGAGCACAGCCACCTCCCCTACATCGTCGTCATCGTGGACGAGTTGGCCGACCTGATGATGGTCGCCGGCCGCGAGGTGGAGGAGCATATCGCCCGCCTCGCCCAGAAGGCCCGCGCCTCGGGCATCCACCTGATCCTGGCCACCCAGCGCCCCTCGGTTGATGTCATCACCGGTCTGATCAAGGCCAACCTGCCGTCGCGCATCTCCTTCCAGGTCTCTTCCAAGGTGGATTCGCGCACCATCCTCGATTGCAACGGGGCGGAAAGCCTGCTCGGCGCGGGCGACATGCTCTACATGCCCCCCGGCACCTCCAAGCTGCAGCGCATCCACGGCGCCTTCGTATCCGACGCCGAGGTGCAGCGCGTGGTGGACTTCCTCAAGAAGCAGGGGAAGCCGGTCTACGAGCGGTCGATCCTGGAGATGAAGGACACGGACGAGAAGGGTGGCGACGGGGATGAGGAAGAGCAGGACGAGCGCTGGGAGGACGCCCTGCGGCTGGTGGCCGATACCCGCCAGGCGAGCATCTCCATGGTGCAGCGCCGCCTGCGCATCGGCTACAACCGGGCCGCCCGCATCATCGAGATGATGGAGCGGGAGGGGATGGTCGCCCCCAGTGACGGCACCAGCAAGCCGCGCGAGATCTACACGGATATCATCAACGCCTATCTGAATTCGCAGTTGACGAGGTAACGACATGACTATCACCGCCGCCGCCATCCAGTTCACGGTCCGGCTGGGAGACGTGGACGCCAACCTGGCCTACGTCCGTGATGCACTGAGGCGCGCCGCCGACCATGGGGCGCAACTGGTCGTGCTGCCCGAGATGTGGTCCACCGGCTTCGCCTACAGGAACCTGAACGAGCTGGCCCTGCGTACGGCGGGTATCGTCGAGGAGTTGCTGGAGATCTCCGGGAAGCTCGGGCTGGTCATCTGCGGGAGCATGCCCGAGCCCAACGGAAGCGACAAGGTCTTCAACACCGTCTTCCTGGCCGACAACGGCCGGCTGGCCGGCACCTACCGCAAGATCCACCTCTTCTCGCTCCTGGGCGAGGACCGCGCCTTTTCCGGCGGCGACAAGAGGCTCCTGGCTGAGACTACCTTAGGCCCGATCGGGGTGATCATCTGCTACGACCTGCGCTTTCCCGAGCTTTCCCGCCGCCTGGCCCTGGAAGGGGCCCGGGTGATCTGCGTGCCGGTCCAGTGGCCCAAGCCGCGGGAGGAACACTGGCGGACCCTGCTGCGGGCCCGCGCCATGGAGAATCAGCTCTTCGTGGTGTCGGCCAACGCCTGCGGCATGGTGGGAAAACTGGAGTTCCCCGGCATGAGCATTATCGTCAACGCCAAGGGGGAGGTGCTGGCCGAGGCGGGGGGAGAAGAGGGCGAGATCATGGCGCAACTGGACATGGGAACCATGGACGACTGGCGCGCCCAGATCCCCTGCTTCGGTGACCGCCGGCCGGAGTTGTATTGATAGACACCTGACTCCGTGACGTCTGGAGGGCGGAGCGAGCGAAATGCCGGAGTCGATCGCCGCCCGCGGAAAACATGCCGAATGTGTCAGGTGAACGGCGCCAGAGCCGGAACTCATGCCTGAAACGCCGGGACTTAGGCATTCTAAGCGAGAGGAGCCCGGAAGACGTTACGGATTCAGGAGACACCCAAGCGGCCAGCCGCTGGTCAAGATTTTCAGCTTGACTTAATCACTTGTTAGGACTACGTTTTTATTCTTGAACTCTACCCGCGGAGGTGTATTTAAGTGGCCTTGTTAACCGGCGCCGGCATCGTCGTCAAGATCGTTCTGCTGCTCCTGATCTTCTTTTCGGTGGTTTCCTGGGCCATCATCCTCTTCAAGCTGTTTCAGATCCATCGCGCCAAGGGCGATTCCGGGCGCTTCATGGATTTCTTCTGGAAGTCCAAGCGTTTTGACGCCATAGCCTCCCAGGTGGACCGTTTCGTCCATTCTCCCCTGACGGTGCTCTTCAACGAGGGCTTCGGCGAACTGAAAAAGGTGGTCGAGGAGGGCGAGGGCAGGAACGAAAGCGGCGTCATCAGCACCGACCTGGGCGGCATCGAGAACGTCTCCCGCGCCCTGCGCCGCGCCACCAACTCCGAGATCACCCGCCTGGAGAAATACACGACCTTCCTGGCTACCACCGGTTCCACCTCCCCCTTTATCGGCCTGTTCGGCACGGTCTGGGGCATCATGACCGCCTTCGAGGGGATCGGCAGGACCGGCTCGGCCTCGCTGGCCGTGGTGGCGCCCGGCATAGCCGAGGCGCTGATCGCCACTGCCATCGGCCTGGTGGCCGCCATCCCGGCGGTCATGGCCTACAACCACTTCCAGCACGAGATCCGCGTGCTGGTAAAGGAGATGGACAGCTTCTCCACCGAGTTCCTCAACATCGTGCAGCGCAACATCGCGGGGAGATAGGCCATGAGCATGGGTGGACACGATGACGACAGGGGCATGATGGCCCAGATCAACGTCACCCCGCTGGTGGACGTCATGCTGGTGCTGCTGGTGATCTTCATGGTGACCGCGCCCATGATGCAGCAGGGGGTGCAGGTCAACCTCCCCAAGGCGGATGCCAAGGCCATGACACCGCCGGAGGAGACGGTGATCGTAACCATCGACAAGGGGGGCAAGACCTTCATCAACAAGGATGAGGTCCCGGCCGGAGACCTGCGCTCCAAGCTCTCGACCCTGTTCGCGGCACGGGCAAAGAAAGAGGTCTTCCTCAAGGCCGACGCCGACGTCCCCTACGGCGAGGTGGTCAGGGCCATGGCCGACATCAAGGGGGCCGGCATCGAGCGTCTCGGCATGGTAACGGAACCGTCGCAGAGATAATGATCGCCCGACAGACTACAGCAGACACCGGCTTGGGTGTCAGTTTTGTCATATCCACCGTCATTCACCTGGCGGTTTTTTTGTTGGTGCTCTGGTGGAGCCGGCTTACGCCAGAAAACATGGCCTTGCAGGAGACCTACTACGTAGACGTGGTCAACCTGCCCGTGGCCGCTCCCCGAGCAGGCAGTCCCACGCAGAAGGGGAACGACGCCGAGCAGGCGCCCCCACCGAGGGCCGTGGAAACGCCCATGAGTCTGCCGTCGGAGCCCAAGGCCGAGGCCAAGGGCAAAACGGGAAAAACGCAAGTCAAGGGGGAACCCGACTCGTCGGCCTTTGCCGAGCGGATGGCCAGGCTGGAGAGCAAGTCCGAGGCCCAGCAGGCAGAGGCGGCGCTGCAGGCGTTGCAGAAGAAGGTGACCCCGGGCAGCGGTCGCTCCGGCATGCCGGCCGCCAGCGGCGAGGAGGCGGGCAGCGATTACACCGCCTACATCCAGTCACGCCTGAAGGACGCCTTTCGCGAGACGATCAGCTACTCCAGCAAGAGTCCCGAGATGGTGGTTCGCCTCTACATCGCCACCGACGGCAGGATCTCCCGCAAGAAGGCCGAGCGCAGCAGCGGCGACCGGGCCTTCGAGATCTCGGTGCTGCGGGCCATCGATCTCGCCAGCGAGAAGTTTACCCCGCCCCCCAACCGCAAGATGTTCGAAGGGGTCTTTGTCTTCAGACCACAGGGGATCACGCAGAACAGGCCATAAGCTCATCAAAGGCCGTCATAAACCAGCAGTTCCTTAACGCAAAGGTGCAAAGATGCCAAGAAAACCAAACATTACTAAGGAAAAGTCGTCACCAAAAAGGCGGCTGCTTTTTTTGCTAACAGCCTGTTTTTACTTTGCATCTTGGCGCCTTTGCGTTTCAAATGACTTTATTGGATAAATACGAGTGAATACAAACATGAAAGTTTTTCTTCTCCTTTTGACGATCTTCCTGCTCCTTCCCGCTGCACTCCCCGCCCAAACAGGCCCGGTCCTGGTCGACGCCCCCGGCAACCGCCAGCTCAAACTGGCGGTGGACGCGCCCCGCAGCATGGATGCTGCCCCAAACACCGCGGCGGCCAAGGAGATCGGCGACGTGATCGCCTTCGACATGAACATGTCCGGCATGGTCGCCGCCGAAACCAGGGAACAGTTGCCGCTTCCCAGCGCCCTCGCCCTCGCGGAGACCGATTTCATCCTCAGGCTGAGCGGCGGCTACGATCTGCTGGTGCGCAGCGAGTACAGCATCAAGGGTGATGACCTGACGGTCGAATTCCGCCTCTACGATCTGCTCAACCGGAAGCTGATGACTGCCAAACGGTACCTGGGGAAGGCCAGGGACCTGCGCCGCTACGCCCATTCCTTCGCCGACGAGATACTGCTGGCGCTGACCGGCGAGAAGGGGTGCTTCACCACCCGCATCGCCTTTGTCTCCACCCGGACCGGCAACAAGGAGATCTTCGTCATGGACTGGGATGGCCACAATCCCGTCCAACTGACAAGCAACGGCTCCATCAACCTGAACCCGGACTTCTCGCCCGACGGCCGGGAGATCATCTTCACCTCCTACAAGCGCGGCAATCCCGATCTCTTCAAGAGGGCCCTCTCCCATACCGCGGAGATACCAATCTCTCATCGCAAGGGGCTCAACATCACCGGCGCCTGGTCGCCCAACGGCTCCCGGATCGCCCTGGCCATGAGCAAGGACGGCGATGCCGAGATCTATGCCATCTCAAAGGAGGGCGAAAAGCCGGTGCGCCTGACCGTCACTCCGACCATCGAGGTCTCGCCCGCCTGGTCGCCCGACGGCAGCCGCATCGCCTTCGTCTCCGACCGCCTCGGCAAGCCGCAGGTATTCGTGATGAACGCCGATGGCGGCAATGTACGCCGCCTCACCACCGCCGGCGGCTACAACGTCAGTCCCCGCTGGTCGCCGAAAGGAGATCGGATTGCATATGCCCGCATGCAGAACGGGGGCTTCCATGTCTATACGATCAACGCCGATGGCAGCGACAATGCCCAACTGACCAGCGTGGGGAGCAACGAGAACCCGGCCTGGTCTCCCGACGGCCGTTTTATCGCCTTCAGCTCGAAGCGCGATGGTGGCGAGGCGATCTACGTCATGCGGGCCGACGGCAGCGGTCAGACCAGGGTCGGACAGATCAGGGGGAGCGGCACCCAACCGGCCTGGTCGATGCGCTGAGGGATGCCCCTGCCTCCAACTCCGGGAACTTTATGAATGGTTTCACGATTATCCGTTGCATTATATCCTCCGATATGTATAATTTACTCGCTTCTAATATCCACTAGGCAGTAGGCCTCAGAAAATACAGAAAAAGGAGATTGCTATGAAACGCGGGATGATTGCACTGCTGGCGCTCAGCATGGCGGCCCTGGTAGCCGGCGGCTGCGCAAACAAGGAAGTGGTCAAGACGGAAGAACCGATTGCCAAGCCTGCGCCGGCCCAGGTGGAAGCGCCCAAACAGGAAGCCCCCACGGTAGAGGTAGCGGCCAAGGCGGAACCGGAAGCCCCCAAACCGGTCGAACCGGTCAAAGCGGCAGATGGGCAAGGGGCCAAGGCATCGGAGGCGCAACTGGCCTTCGAGGCCATCTATTTTGATTTCGACAAGTCCGACCTGCGCCAGGATGCCCGCGACGTGCTCTCCAAGAACGCCGCTCTCCTGTTGAAGGCCAATAACAGCACCAAGATCAAGATAGAAGGTCACTGCGACGAGCGCGGCTCGGCCGAATACAACCTGGCCCTGGGTGAGCGCCGCGCCAAATCCGCACTGCAGTACCTGATCACACTGGGCGTTTCTGCCGACCGGCTCTCCACTATCAGCTACGGCAAGGAGAAACCGGCCGTTGAGGGCCATGACGAGGCCGCCTGGGCCAAGAACAGGCGAGGAGAGTTTGTTCTCGTGAAATAACCCTTACACACATTACCGAAAACGGAAAAGCCGGAAAGTGCCAGTCACTTTCCGGCTTTTCCGTTTTCAGGGGAGAGGGGGCGCATACATGGTTACTTCGCTGAAATACGGTATAAAATTAAGTTGCACGTTACCCTTGACATTTAAGATGACAATATATATTGTTTTCTATATGTAATCACGGAAGAGGAGTTGTTTGTGAAACGTGTCTTGGGAACCATTATACTGCTGGTCATGACAACCGCTCATTTTGCCTCGGCTGCGCCCGCGGTTCAATGGCTGACCCTGAAAGGCGCCATCACCATGGCCCTGGAGAACAACAACGGTATCAAGGCGGCCGGATTTAATGCCGAGGCTGCCCGGCGCGGGGTTGAAATTGCCGGATCGTACTACCCCAACCTCTCCTTCGAAGAGACCCTGACCGCCTCCAACGCGCCCACCCAGACCTTCATGATGAAGCTCGACCAGAGCCGTTTTAACCAGAACGACTTCCTGATCAGCAACCTCAACCACCCCGGAACCTGGCATGATTTCAAGACGGCACTGACCATCCGGCAGCCGCTCTACACCCCGTCGCTATCGCCTGCCAGGGCAATGGCCACGCAAGAGGCACGAAAAGAGGCATTGGGCCTTGAGGCAGGCAGGCAGGAAGTTGCCTTCCGGACCTTCCTCCTCTACCTGGATATCCAGAGAAACCTGGCCCGGCTCAAGGCAGCCAACCGGGCAGTGAGCGACGCCCGCGAGAACATGCGACTTGCCAAGGTCCGCAGCGATGCCGGGGTCGGACTCCGTTCCGATGAGCTTCGGGCGCAGACGCACCTGTCTTCCGTTGAGCAGCAGCTGATTACGGCGCACAACAACCTGACCGTGGCAAAGCTGCAGCTGGGGCTTACCGCCGGACTGCCGGAAGGGATGTTGGTGGAAATCAGCGAGCCCGTGGCACCCGTAGCCGTGAGCCGCACGCCCGAGGATCTGATCACGGCAGCCTTGGGGGAGCGGAGCGACCTGATGCAGTACCGTGCCGGCCTGGAAAGGGCCGATGCCGCGGTAGGGCTGGCCCGCAGCGCCTACCTCCCCACGGTCGGCGCAATTGCATCCTATCAACTGAATGCCAGGGAGACCCCCTTCGGTGCCGATAACGATGCCTGGATGGCAGGGGTGAGCCTCAAGTGGCAGCTATTCGACGGCTTCCAGCGCGGCAACGAGCACGCCCGCGCCACGGCCGGGCGCTCCGCCGCTGCCGAGATGCTGGAGGGGAGGATCAGGGAGGTCCGTTTCCAGGTTCAGGAGGGCCTTCTGAGACGCGAGGAAACGGGGAAGCGGCTGGAAGTGGCGCGCCATGCGGTCCTGGACGCAGAGGAGACGGTCCGTCTGCTGACCAGACGCTTCGAGAACTCGCTCGCAACCATGGTTGAACTGCTGGATGCCCAGACCGCGCTGGACCAGGCCCGGGCAATGCTGGTGGACACCGAGGCCGGTTATGCCCTGGCCGGCGCGCGGGTCTATTACACGGCAGGGATATTCCTGAAGGAGATCATGAAATGAGTTCATCCAGCTATTGCCTGGCGCTCTGCCTGATGGCGGCGCTGTCTGTTGCCGGCTGTTCCGCGAAGAAGCACGAAGCGGACAAAAAGGAGAGCGCAGCGGCACCTGTCGTCAAAGGGACAACCGTAGAAACCGTCAGATCCGCCGCAATTGCAGAGACACAGGAGCTGGTCGGTACGGTCCGTGCCCGCACCAGCGCCGCGGTATCGGTCCGCATCCCCGGCACCATTTCCGTGCTGCGGGTTCGCGAAGGGGAACGGGTACGCAAGGGGCAACTCTTGGCGCAACTGGATGCACAGGAGAATCTGGCCGCGGCCGCAATGGCCACGGCAGGCATTGACGAGGCGCGGCGCGCCCTGGATGAGGCCCTCACCCGCAAAAAACTGGCCGACGCCACCTTCGAGCGTTACCGCCAACTCTTCACGGAGCAGGCCGTCACCCGCCAGGAGTTCGACACCAGGCAGACCGAACAGGAGCTGGCCGGCCAGGGCGTTGCCAGGGCAGAGGCCAGGCTGAAACAGGCCCAGGAGGGATCACGGGCTGCCGCGGCCATGGCCGACTATACGCGCATCGTTGCCCCTATCTCAGGGGTCGTCACCAGTAAGCAGGGCGATCTGGGCGCCAGCGTATTCCCGGGCCAGCCGCTGATGACCATCGAGGCAGAGGGGGATTACCAGTTGGAGCTGGCCGTGCCCGAGTCGCTGACAGCCAGGGTCAGGCCCGGCACGGTGGCGCAGGTGAAGCTGGACGCGCTGAATGCTAATTTCACCGGCCGGATCGCCGAGATCGTCCCCTCGGCCGATCCGGCCAGCCGTACCTTCATCGCCAAGATCGCCCTGGTGCAGAAGGGGCTCAAATCCGGCATGTTCGGACGCGGCACCATCGACCTGGGTACAGGTGCGAACGGCATCCTGCTGCCGAAGAAGGCGCTCTTGGAACGCGGCGCGCTGACCTCGGTCTGGGTGATGGGAAACGACGGCCGCGCCCGCTTGCGCCTGGTCAAACCGGGCAGGGCCGTCGGCGACCGGGTGGAGATCCTTTCCGGTCTGTCAGATGGCGAGCGTGTGGTGATCGGTGGCGTGGAGAAGGTCAGCGAGGGTGCCAAGATAGAATAGTGAAGCGATGATCCCTCACCATGAAAACCAACCATAGGACTTATACGACGTATAGGACCCATATGTCCCCTACGTCCTATAGGTCCCATCCAGTGAATAAAAGGTATTAGGATGAACAACCTCGGCTTTGCCGGCAAAATCGCCCGCGCCTTCATCAATTCCAAGCTGACCCCGCTGATCGTAGGGGCCTCGCTGCTGCTGGGCCTGTTCGCGGTGATTATGACCCCCCGCGAGGAGGAGCCGCAGATCGTGGTGCCGATGGTGGACATCTACCTCCCCCTGCCCGGCTCCTCGCCACAGGAGGTGCAGGAGCGTGTGGTCAAGCCCTTCGAGGGGAAGCTGTGGGAGATCAAGGGGGTCGAGTACCTCTACTCCATGAGCCGCCCCGGCCTGGGGATCATCACGGTGCGCTTCCTGGTGGGGCAGGGTATGGAGGAGTCGCTGGTCAAGCTCTACAACAAGGTGATGAGCAACCGCGGCGTGCTCCCTCCCGGCGCCGGCGAACCGCTGGTCGTGCCCAGGTCCATCGATGACGTCCCCATCCTTACCCTGACCCTGTGGTCCGAACGCTACGACCACGGCACCTTGCGCACCCTGGCCCGCGAGGTGTGCGACGAACTCAGGAAGAGCGAGAACGCCGCCGAAACCGAGATCAAGGGAGGGGCGGCCCGCCAGGTGCGGGTAACCCTGGATACGCCGCGGCTGGCCGGCTACGGCCTCTCCCCTCTCCAGGTGGCCGCAGCCGTGCAGAAGGGGAACGCCAACCTCCCCTCGGGCGCCTTCTCCAGCGCCAACAGGGAGTTCCTGGTGGAGACCGGCGCCTTTCTTTCGAGCGCGGAGGCGGTCAGTCGCCTGGTGGTGGGGATCGCAAACAACAGGCCGGTCTACATGGCCGACGTGGCCACTGTCGCCGACGGCGTGCAGGAGCCGCAGGATTACGTCTTCATGGGTGTTTCCAGGAAGTCTGACAAGTCGGACAGGTCTGACCGGTCCGACTTGTCCGACCTGAAACCGGGCGATTACCCCGCCGTCACCATCTCCATCGCCAAGAGAAAGGGGGCCAACGCCACCTGGGTGGCCGAGGACCTGTTGCAAAAGGTCGAGTCGCTCAAGGGCAAGGTGATCCCCTCCGACGTGCAGGTAACGGTCACCCGCAACTATGGCGAAACCGCCAGGGAGAAGAACAACGAGTTGCTCTTCCACATGTTCCTGGCTGCCATCTCGGTCACAATACTGATCGCGCTCTTCATGGGGTGGCGCGCCGGGGCGGTGGCAGCCATCGCCATCCCGGTCACCCTGGCCCTGACCATGCTGATCTTCCATCTGATCGGCTATACCTTGAACCGCATCACCCTCTTTGCCCTGATCTTCTCCATCGGCATCCTGGTGGACGACGCCATCGTCGTGGTCGAGAACATCCACCGCTACTTCACCACCACCATCATGGAGCCGCTGGAGGCCGCCATCCGCGCGGTTGACGAGATCGGCAACCCCACGGTGCTGGCCACCTTCGCCGTGATCGCCTCGATCCTGCCGATGGGCTTCGTAGGCGGCCTGATGGGCCCCTACATGCGCCCGATCCCGGTGGGGGCCAGCATGGCCATGCTCTTCTCCATGCTGATCGCCTTCATTGTCACCCCCTACTTCGCCTATCGCTTCATGAAGGGAGAGTCCCACCACGGCTCGGCAGCGCAGGCCGAAGAATCCCGACTGACCGCCTTCTACCGCCGTGGCATGGGCACGCTGCTCCATAACGTCAAACTGCGCTACGGCTTCCTGGCCGGCGTCGTAGTCCTGCTGCTCGTTTCCTGCTCGCTGATCTGGTTCAAGGCGGTGACGGTCAAGATGCTGCCGTTCGACAACAAGAACGAGCTGCAGGTGATCATCGACGCCGCCGAGGGCACCCCACTGGAGCAGACCGCCCGCATCACCCGCGAGATGGGCGATGCCCTGAGGGGCGTGCCGGAGGTGACCGATTTCCAGATGTACATCGGCACCAGCGCACCCTTCAACTTCAACGGCCTGGTGCGCCACTACTACCTGCGCAAGGGGAGCAACCTGGCGGACATACAGGTCAACCTGCTCCACAAGGAAGAGCGCAAGGACCAGTCCCACGCCATTGCCAAGCGCATCCGACCGCTCTTGAAGTCTATCGCCGACCGCTACGGGGCCCGGGTCAAGGTGGCCGAGATCCCCCCCGGACCGCCGGTGCTCTCCACCCTGGTGGCCGAGGTCTACGGCCCGGATGATGCCTCTCGCGCCGGCATTGCCAGCAGGATCAAGGCGATCCTGGCCCGGACCGCCGGAGTGGTGGATGTGGACTGGTATCGCGAGGCGGATCAACAAAAGGTGAGCTTCGCCGTAGACAGCGAGAAGGCGGCCCTTTCCGGCATTGTCGTGGAGGATGTGGCCCGTACCCTGGCCATCGCCCTGGGGGGGCAGGATATGGGGCTGCTGCACCTGCCGCGGGAGAAGGAAGCGGTCACGATCAACCTGCGCCTGCCGGTCAGTCAGCGGAGCTCCCCGGCGGCCCTTTCATCCGTCTATGTCTCCGGGCCCAGAGGTAATGTACCGCTCTCCCAACTGGTGCGGACCACCACCGGCAGCGAGGAGAAGACCCTCTACCGCAAGAATCTGAAGAACGTGGTGTACGTGATCGGCGACGTGGCCGGCAGTATCGAGGCCCCGGTCTACGCCATCCTCAAGGTGCAGAAGGAGATCGGCGCCCTGCCGACACCCGACGGGCACAGGATCGAGGTTCTGGCCTCGCGCCAGCCCTGGAGCGAGGAGCATGTGGGCATGAAGTGGGACGGCGAGTGGCACATCACCTACGAGGTCTTCCGCGACCTGGGGATCGCCTTCGGAGCGGTGATGGTGTTGATCTACATCCTGGTGGTGGCCTGGTTCCGCGACTTCACCACCCCCCTGGTGATCATGGCCCCCATTCCGTTGACACTGATCGGAATCCTGCCGGGCCACGCCGCTTTCGGGGCCTTTTTTACCGCCACCTCCATGATCGGCTTCATCGCCCTGGCCGGGATAATCGTGCGCAACTCGATCATCCTGATCGACTTCGCCGAGATGAAGCGCCGCGAAGGGATGTCCCTGGACGAGGCCATCATCGAGGCGGGCGCGGTCCGTTTCCGCCCCATGCTGCTGACCGGCGCAGCCGTGGTGGTGGGGAGTTTCGTGATCGTCTTCGACCCGATCTGCCAGGGGCTGGCCCTGGCCATGATGTTCGGGGAGATCGCCTCGACGACGCTGTCGCGGGTGACGATACCGATACTGTATTACCTGGTGGAGAGCTGGAAGGAGAGGCGTTACAAACAACTGGAAGCGTAATCTACAAGGATGAATATGGATTCGCAGGTTTAAATACGTTTCTTATTGCTGTTATCCTGTCCATCCCGTTCATCCCTGTGAAAAGAGGATTCAATGTTTTGGTCAAAAAACGTAAAAACGTCGCTGAAAGGGATGGAGCTGGCCGAGCAGTGCCGGGTTGAGGCCGAGGCGCTCTACCGCTCGGGAAAGTTCCATTGCGCCGAGGCGGTGCTTGCCGTTGTCAGGAGGTACTTCCGTCCCGACCTGCCCGAAGGGGTGCTACAGTCGGTCAGCGGCTTCGGCAGCGGCTCGGGCTCGGGGTGCATCTGCGGGGCGGTCTCCGGCGGCACGGTGGGGCTGGGTCTCGTGCTCGGGGAGGACAAGAAGCTGGTCAGCCACCTGACCCGCGAGCTGCATGCCTGGTTCAAGGAGCGCTACGGCGTCACCTGCTGCAAGACCATCCGCCAGACCCACAAGGGCGCCTGCCCGTTGCTGACCGGCGAGGTGGCCGGCAAGATCGCGGAGATGCTGTCGAGGAAATGAACCGTAGGGGCGAACCTTGTGATCGCCCTGTCTGCAATCGGCAACAATATTGCCGCTAACATCGGGGCAACCGCATGGGGTTGCCCCTACACAGAAAAACAGGAGAATCTCACATGAAAGAGGAATTCTACGTCGAGCGCATCGTACGCATCATCGCCGGCACCTTTGTCCTGGCATCGCTGCTTCTGGCCCATTTCCACTCTCCCAACTGGCTCTGGCTCACCGCCTTCGTCGGCCTGAACCTCTTCCAGTCAGGCTTCACCCAGTTCTGCCCGCTGTTCAACATCCTGGGGAAGATGGGTGTGCCCAGGTTTCCGAAGGGGTGCTGCACAAAATAACCTGCGCCTTGCAAGCGGCATGGAGGTCCAATGTCCTTCCGCGTAACCATTCTCTGCGACAACTCCGTCGGCCCCATCTGCGGCGCCCTGGGTGAACACGGCTTTGCCGCCCTGATCGAGCCCTCGGGCGGGGAGCCGATCCTGTTCGACACCGGCCAGGGGGCGACACTGCTCCACAACGCCAGGTTGATGAACAAGGACCTCTCGTCGGCACGGACATTGGTCCTCTCCCACGGCCACTTCGACCATTGCGGCGGACTTTTGCCGCTGCTGCGGGAATGCGGGCCAAAGACGGTCTACGCCCACCCCGGCATCTTTGCGCATCGCCACCGGGTGAAGGACACCGGCGAGTGCTTCCCGATCGGGATACCCCATGAGCGGGAGCTCCTGGAAGCGGCGGGAGCCAGATTCGAACTCTCGGCCGAATTCAGGGAGATCGCCCCGGGGATCTCCCTGACCGGCGAGGTGCCCCGCGCCACGGAATTCGAGACCGGCGACCAGGGGTTGTACTGCGACTGTACCGGCCAGGAGCTGGACAGCACGCCCGACGACCAGTCGCTGATCCTGGAAACGGACAAGGGGTTGGTGGTCATCCTGGGATGCTGCCATGCCGGGCTGGTCAACACCCTGGAACATGTGGCCTATCTGACCGGCAGGCGCGACGTCCATGCTGTGGTCGGAGGGATACACCTCGCCTTCTGCGGCCAGGAGCAGCTTGAACGAACCATCGCGGCAATAAAGGGCTTGAAACTCAATAAGCTGGCCGCCAGCCACTGTACCGGCTTCGCGGCCGCGGCCCGCATGTCGCGGGAGTTGCCGAAGGAATTCCAGGTCGCCATGGTGGGATATACGTTGGAGGTGTGAGACGGCTCAAGGAAGGTTCAAGGTTCAAGGTTCGAAGTTCAAGGTTCCATGTTAAAACCTTGGATTCAAAACCCGGAACCTTGAACCTTGAACCTTGAACCTTGAACTTTGAACCATGAAGCCTGAACCATGAAGCCTGAACCAAACATTGAACTGTTTCCCGCCCCATTACCACCATTTATTCTGCCTAAAACCCTACCCCTCTAATCAGCCCTGCGGACACCCATGCCGCCCACCCCTCGCTGCCGTCAATCATAGGCCGGTGATGAAATAATTTGCGGCCGGAGTATAAATACTTTTGTTTTGAATATTCTTGTGGTATTTAGTTGAATTAAATTTTGCTTGCTGTCCCTGCGAGACAGAATAGTGAAATTCAACGATGTTATCCTGGGAATACGGCGTGAATAAAATGGCATTATCAAGCCGACCCGACCCGGAAGCGGGTTGGGATGATGCCGGCTTTCACGGGCCTGACGGAACGGTAAGATGGAGAGCGGGCTTTGTGGCCGGGAACTTTTCGGTTGAAAGGATACACACTTAACGACAAGGGAGGAAATGTAGCATGAGTTATGATGTTCCAAACAACGAGCAACTGCTGAAATGGGTGGAAGAAGTCACCGCTTTGTGTGAGCCTGACAAGATTCACTGGTGTGACGGTTCCCAGGAGGAATACGATGAGCTCTGCTCCCAGCTGGTGCGGAGCGGCACCTTTAAAAAGCTGAGCCAGGAAAAGCGTCCCAACAGCTATCTGGCCTGGTCGGACCCCAGCGATGTTGCCCGTGTCGAAGATCGTACCTTTATCTGCAGCATCTCCAAACATGATGCCGGGCCGACCAACAACTGGATGCACCCGAAAGAGATGAAGGAGACCCTGAATAAGCTCTTCAAGGGGTGCATGCGCGGCCGGACCATGTACATCATCCCCTTCAGCATGGGGCCGCTCGGCTCCCCCATCGCCAAGATCGGGGTGGAGATCTCCGACTCCCCCTATGTGGCCGTCAACATGAGGATCATGACACGCATGGGCAAGGCCGTCCTGGATGTGCTCGGCGAGGGCGAATTCGTACCCTGCCTGCACTCCGTCGGCGCCCCCCTTGAGCCGGGGCAGAAGGATGTGCCCTGGCCCTGCAACAAGGAAAAATACATCGTCCACTTCCCCGAAGAGCGCTCGATCTGGTCCTTCGGCAGCGGCTACGGCGGGAATGCGCTGCTCGGCAAGAAGTGCCTGGCCCTGCGGATCGCCTCCAAGATCGCCAATGACGAGGGGTGGCTGGCCGAGCACATGCTCATCCTGGGGATAGAATCACCGGCCGGCGAGAAGACCTATCTGGGCGCCGCCTTCCCCAGCGCCTGCGGCAAGACCAACCTGGCCATGCTGGTGCCACCCGACAGTTTCAAGGAGAGCGGCTGGAAGGTCTCGACCGTCGGCGACGACATCGCCTGGATCAAGCCGGGCCCCGATGGGCAGCTATACGCCATCAACCCGGAATACGGTTTTTTCGGCGTGGCCCCCGGCACCTCCGTCAAGACCAACCCCAACGCCATGGCCTCCTGCGCCGCCAACACCATCTTCACCAACGTGGCCCTCACCCCGGACGGCGACATCTGGTGGGAGGGGATGACCGACGCGCCCCCCGCCAAGCTGACCGACTGGCAGGGGAACGAGTGGACCCCCGGCTGCGGCCGTCCGGCGGCCCACCCCAACTCCCGCTTCACCTCTCCGGCCGGCCAGTGCCCCTCCATCGACCCGGAATGGGAGAACCCCAAGGGGGTTCCGATGAGCGCCTTCATCTTCGGCGGCCGCCGCAACAACGTCATTCCGCTGGTCTACCAGTCCTTCAACTGGAGCTTCGGGGTCTACCTGGCCGCCACCATGGGCTCGGAGACCACGGCCGCCGCGGTCGGCGCCGTCGGCAATGTCCGCCGCGACCCCTTCGCGATGCTCCCCTTCTGCGGCTATCACGTGGCGGATTATTTCGCGCACTGGCTGCAGGTCGGGCGGACCACACCCAAGCCGCCCCGCATCTTCAGCGTCAACTGGTTCCGCAAGGATAGCGACGGCAAATTCCTCTGGCCCGGCTACGGCGAAAACATGCGCATCCTTAAATGGATCGTGGATCGCGTCAACGGCCATGCCGCCGCCGTGGAAAGCCCGCTGGGATGGATGCCGCGCCACGAGGACCTGGACTGGACCGGTCTGGACGGCGTCACCCGCGAGCAATTCTATGAGCTGATGTCGGTTGATCGTGACGTCTGGAAGGATGAGGTCGTTTCCCACGAGGAGCTCTTCGTCAAGATGTACGATCGCCTGCCCAAGGAGTTTCTGCATATCCGCGAGCTGATCCTCTCCGGCCTGTGGCGCTCCCCTGAACACTGGGAACAGTATAATCCGGTCGCCGAAGTGGAGGGTTATAACGACTAGCGGCACAACCCGCGCGAACGGAGATTTCCGCTTCCGCTCCACTGGCATCAACCAGCCGGCCCCGGTTTGCATCTGCTTGCGCAGACGGCCGGGGCCGCCTTTTTTTCATCGCTGGTCGACAAACGGGCGCGAGACGATAGAATTGATTAAAACAGGTACTTCGCCGGGGAGGTGGGACAGTGAAATTCAACGACGTCACCAGGGGGATGGGGCTTGAGGAGCACGGCATCATCAACGCAAACCTGATTTACTGGACGCCGCCGACTTCGGTGTTGTATGAGCAGATCATCAAGCGCGGCGAGGGGCTGGTATCCCATCTGGGCGCCATTGCCGTCAAGACCGGCCACTACACCGGCCGCGCCGCCAACGAGAAGTTCATCGTGGATGAGCCCACATCCCGCGAGAACGTGGCCTGGGGCAAGGTCAACCGTCCCTTTGATCCGGAGAGGTTCGACGGTCTCTACAATCGCATGCTGGCCTATATGCACGGCAAGGATCTGTTCGTACAGGACTGCTTTGCCGGCGCCAGCAGGGAACACCGCCTCCCGATCCGCGTCATCACCGAACGGGCCTGGCATTCGCTCTTTGCCCGCAACATGTTCGTCAGCGCCACGCCCGAGGAGCTGGAAAATCACCGCCCCGGCTTCACAGTCATCGACATGCCCAGTTTCCACGCCATCCCCGCGCTTGACGGCACCAACTCCGAGACCTTCATCATCGTCAACTTCGCCAGGAGGTTGATCATCATCGGCGGCACCAGCTACGCCGGCGAGATCAAGAAGTCGATCTTCACCATCCTCAACTACCTTCTGCCGATCGAGAAGCGGATCCTCTCCATGCACTGCTCGGCGAATGTTGGTCCGAACGGAGATACCACCGTCTTCTTCGGGCTCTCCGGTACCGGTAAGACCACCCTCTCCGCCGATCCGAACCGTTCGCTGGTCGGAGACGACGAACATGGTTGGGATGACAACGGCATCTTCAATTTCGAGGGGGGGTGTTACGCCAAGATCATCAACCTCTCCAGGGAGGCCGAACCGGAGATCTACGAGACCACACGCAAGTTCGGCACCATCCTGGAGAACGTCGCCATCGACACCCGAAGCCGCAAAATAGACCTGAACGACGACTCCTTCACCGAAAACACCCGCGCCTCCTATCCGCTGACCCATATCCCCAACATAGTGCCTACGGGGTGCGCCGGACATCCGACCAACATCATCATGCTGACCTGCGACGCATACGGTGTACTGCCGCCAATCGCGCGGCTCTCCAAGGAGCAGGCCATGTATCACTTCCTGTCCGGCTATACCGCCCGGGTAGCAGGTACCGAGGCGGGGGTCAAGGAGCCGTCCGCCACCTTCTCCACCTGTTTCGGGGGGCCGTTCATGGCACTCCAACCGACCGTCTACGGTGAACTTCTCAAGGAGAAGATCGACAGGCACAACGTCACCTGCTGGCTGGTCAACACCGGCTGGAGCGGCGGTCCCTACGGCGTAGGCTCCCGGATGCGGATCGCCTACTCACGCGCCCTGGTGAACGCGGCCCTGGACGGAAACCTTGCCACGGGCCCCTTCGTGAAGGATCCCGTCTTCGGCCTGGATATCCCCACCGCCTGTCCCGGTGTACCGGCGGAAGTGCTGAATCCCCGCAATACCTGGTCCGACAAGGCCGATTACGACGAAGCCGCTGCGAAACTGGTCGGCATGTTCAGGGAAAATTTTGTCAAGTATGCGGCGCATGTGACGCCGGAGGTGGCGACAGTGCTCTAAGTCCTAATTCTCAGGCCCGAAAAACAAAAAAAGCCTGCGGTGTAAGCCGCAGGCTTTGCATTCCCAACAGGGAAAGCGGGATTACTTCTTGGGAGCCTCGGGAGCCTTGGGGGCCTCGGGAGCAGCGGCAGGAGCCTTGGCGGTCATCGGAGCCTGGACAGGCTTCGGTGCCTCAACAGCGGGAGCCGGAGCAGGAGCCGGGGCTTCTTCTTTCTTCTTGCAGCCGGCGGTGAAAGCAGCGGCAAGGGCCAGAACCAGTGTCAGGGAGATCAGCTTTTTCATTGTGTCACCTCTTTTCCTTGAAATTCACCATTTAAACGCAGTGCGCATGGTTTGCTAAATCAAATTGCAAATATACTCATCAAATCCGGTATGTCAAGTTTTTTTATTTCGTCCCCTGGATGCATGAAAAAAACCGCCTGTCGCACGCCCTGTATCAGTGATGAAAGCGTCCCTTGCGTTCACGGTGCGCGGGGGTGGGCGCCTTGTGACAGTCGAAGCAGGCCAGCTCCTCAACCTTCTTTGCATCCAGTGGCGACTCTTGCTTGCCTTTCAGGGCAAGGTTGTATTCCGGAGTCTGGAAGTACTGCCGTCCGCGCTCATCCGCCACGTACGCCGCCTGATACTTGATCTGCCAGTTGGCGCTGATCACCACGGTGTGGCATTGGTCACAGCCGCCCGGCGGCGGGATGCTCTTCCAGGCGGTGAACATGGCGCACCCGGTCAGAACCATGGAAACCCCCAGGGTTGAGATGATGGACAGAGATTTCATGATGCCGCTCCCTTGACTGGATGTGATGGCCGACTTTAACCCCTGCCCCGGATTGAAGCAAGGTTTTTCCTCATGGATCGCCGACAGTAAAAACGGTTGGATGTAGCATAGCAGATCATCTTCCGGCGTCAATCGCTCCCAGTCAGCATCGCCGACAGGCGCCTCGGATGGACAAGAGCGATGCGGCGTTCCTCGTCGTCTGCCTGGCCACATCCTCGGGCCGCAACCCGCGGATAAGCGCCACGCAACGCAGCACCTCGGTAAGATAAGCCGGCTGGTTCGGCTCCCCCCTGAAGCGCTGGGGCGTCATATCGGGGGCGTCGGTTTCCAGCACGAGACTCTCCAGCGGCAGCTCCCGCGCCAGCCCGACCGGACGGATTGCGTTTGTCCGGGTGACCGTCCCTGAAATGGATATCAAAAATCCGAGGCGGATGAATTCCCACGCCATCTCGACAGAGCCGGAGAAAGCATGCATGATGCCGCCTGTCCGGGCGGCCTTTTCCTCCACGAGGATCTGCCGGGTGCGCAGGAACGCCCGGCGGCAGTGGACCAGAACGGGCAACCCCAGGGAGACTGCCAGGCGAAGCTGCTCACGGAAGGCGCGCTCCTGCAGCTCCATGGAAACGGCATAGTTCGGGTCAAGACCGATTTCGCCTATGGCGACCGCGCTGGGAGCGATCGCGGCCAGCCGCGAGAGGGAGGCGTCATCCGCCTTGTCCGCGTGCATGGGATGGATGCCGAAGGCGGGGAAGACGCCGTTTCGGCTGCTGGCAAGAAGGGCCATCCGTTCCCAGCCGCCTGGGTGCACCCCCGGCACCACGAAGCGCGTCACCCCCGCCCGGCGGGCGGACTCCAGCACCTCCGGCAGTCGGGAGAGCAGAGGATCGAGATCCAGGTGGCAATGGGTATCGACCAGCCCGGCATCATCTTCGGATTGCAAATATGGCTGGTTCGGGTACACTGTTCACCATTCTCCAGGAGTTTTTCCTTGCAACGCGACCAGATCCCCGAACTCTCCATCATCGTACCGCTCCTCGATGAGGCCGTCGAACTGCCGCACCTTTTCGAGACCCTCTCCGCACAGGAGGGGGTCGGCTTCGAGCTGATCCTCTGTGACGGCGGCTCCAGCGACGGAACGCAGCGGCGGGCCGCGGAACTGGGCACGGCCCGCCCATTTCCGTCAAGGCTCATCCGGACGCCAAACGGCCGGGGACGCCAGATGAACGCCGGCGCCGCCATCGCCGCGGGCCGGCTGCTGCTTTTCCTGCACGCCGATTCCCGCTTCCCCGACCGCGACTCCCTCTGCCGCGCCGTCTCCTCCTTCAGGAGGCGTCTGCTGGAGTCCGCATCCCAGGCCATTGCCGCACGGTTTGCACTGCGCTTTCGCCGCCGCGACGCCTCACCAGCGCTGGCCTACCTCTTCTACGAGGCCAAGGCCCGCCTCGACCGCGCCGACTGCATCCGCGGCGACCAGGGCTTCATGTTCTCCCGCGGGTTCTTCGAGCAGCTGGGCGGTTTTGAAACCGCGCTTCCCTTCTACGAGGATGTCCGTCTGGCCGCCCTGGTGGCCAGGCAGGGCGCATGGTGTCTGCTGCCGGCCGAGATCAGCACATCCGCCCGCAGGTTCGAAGCCGAGGGGTTGTACGAACGCCAGGTCGTAAACGCCATCATCGTCAACAATTCCCTCATGGATTGGCCCGAGTTCTTTGCCTTGCTGCCCGGCCTCTACCAGCGCAATACCGACACCGGCCGGCTGCTGCTCTTTCCGCTCCTGGAAGGGATCCGCACCCTGCTCGCCCGTCAAAACCCGCGCTGGCGCCGCACCTTCTGGCGCGTAACCGGCAGGCATGTCGCCGCCAATGCATGGCAGATATTCTTCTGTTTGGATGTGCGCCGCTGCTTTAGGGCGGGAGGGGGGGCTGCCGAGGTATCACCCCGCTTGCTCGGGTTCTTCGAGCGCAGAGTGGCGCGGCTGTTTGATACCCCTTTGGCCGCGGGCCTGACCGCTGTCGTTGTCCGGCTCTGGTTCCGCCTGCTGCGGCTGATACGCGCCAGGACGGAGCGGCTCCCTACAGGTACCAACTGAACAGGTTGATCAACCGTTCCAGCACCCGTGCGGTCAAACCTCTCCGTTCATGGTCCTCCAGCGTTATACAGCGCGAATCCCTGAAGTCCTCCAGCAGCATCTCCCTGATCTGCCCCCCGAAATCACTGCTGTCGATGATGCAGTTGATTTCGAAATTGCGGTGGAAGCTGCGCTGGTCGAGGTTGGCCGATCCGATCACGGTCCGCTCCCCGTCGATCAGCATGACCTTGGCGTGCAGGATCTCCCGTTCCAGCTCGCAGATCTCGATCCCCTTCGCGAGCAGCGCACTGTAATAACTGCGTCCCAAGAGGCGCACCAGCGGCACGTCGCTGCGCGCGGGGAGCAGCAGGCGTACCCGCACCCCCCGCCGCGCCGCCCGCAGCAGGTAACGTATGACGCGGGGACCGGGAACGAAATAGGGCGTAGCGATGAGGATCTCCTCGGAAGCGGAGGCGATATTGACCAGAAAGGCGCTGCGGATATAGGAACGGCGTTGGTGGGGGCCGCCGCTGACGATCACTACGTTTGCCCGCCCCTGTGGCCGGGTGCGGGCTGCCTCGTCGCTGTCGGCCAGGGAGAGTCGGGGGACCTCCCCCCGCTCCATCAGCCAGGCCTCGGAGAAGATGCGCACCAACTCGTGCACGACGCTGCCCGAGACGCTGAAGCCCACATCGCGGAAGCGTTGCGCCCCCTCCTTCACCCCGGCATATTCGTCGCCGATGTTGAACCCCCCCAAAAAGGCCAGCGTACCGTCGATCACGACCATCTTGCGGTGATCGCGCTTGTCGAACCAGTGCAGGCCACGCCTGAACGAGGGGACGTTGAACGGTACCAGCTCGATCCCCTGCTGAGCCAGGTTCTTGAAATAGGAGGAGGGGGTGTCGACACAACCGATGTAGTCGTAGATCAAAAGGACACGCACACCGCGTCTGACGGCCTCCGCCAGCTCGGCGGCAAATGCGGAAGCGGTGCGGTCATCGCGGATCAGATAGTACTCGATGAGGATAAATCGCTTCGCCGAGCGCAGTGCCGCATGCAGCGAGCTGAAGAAGCCGCTGCCGTCGGGCAGGAGCACCACCCGGTTGCGTCGGAAGGTGACCGGCAGGGTTGACGGACGCATCCGCCGCAACAGGCGCATCATCCGCGGCAGTCGTTTTTTCTGCCCGAAATGGTTTTCCTTGGCCATTGCCCCCCCGCATGTGCAGTGCAGATGATGCATCCATTAAACGGCGCCGCCGTCAAACAAAAAAAGGGCAGGTTATCCCTGCCCCTCGTTGCCCCCTCCCTACGAACAGCCGCAGCTGCCACTCTGTTCGCTGCTGTAGGAGAGCCTGCATCCGCACTTCTGGCACCGCCAGAAGAGGCCGCCTCAACCGGGCATCAGGAGCATTGTGCCCTGGCATTCAGGGCAGGTTTTTTCGATTTCCATGATGAAATCCTCCATCGGTGTTTTTCAAAAATCTAACCCCGGACGATCCCATCAGTCAATATATATTTTTGAATTATTGAACAAACACCTTCAGCCTGCCGACGTCCGTTATGCTGGCCTCCATGACGTCTCCCGCCTTGACCCTGCTCACGCCCGAGGGGGTGCCGGTCAGGATGACATCCCCCGCTTCGAGGGTGAAGATGCCGGAGATGTGGGCGACGGTCTGCGGCACGCGGTGGATCATCCCGGCAGTGGTGGCATCCTGACGCACCTCACCGTTCACCAGCAGCCTCAGGGAGAGGTTGTGCGGGTCGGTCACGCTCGCGGCCGGAACGAAGTCCGAGAGCGGGCAGGAGGTGTCGAACCCCTTGGCGATCTCCCAGGGGAGCCCCTTGGCCTTCATCTGGTCCTGCACGTCGCGCAGGGTCATGTCGATGGCCACCCCGTATCCGGCCACGTACTCCAGCGCCTCTTCCGGCGATACGCAACGCGCATCCCTGCCGATCAGCACCGCGAGTTCCACCTCGTGGTGGCAGTTGTCCGAATAGGAAGGGATACGCACCGCAGCGCCGTCGTCGATAACCGCCGTGGCCGGTTTCATGAACAGTATCGGCGCGGTCGGGGTCTCGTTGCCCAGTTCCCTCGCGTGCTCGGCATAGTTGCGCCCCAGGCAGACGATCTTGCCGATGGTGAATTCCTGGCCGGTGGCGGGGATACGGGCTGTTTTCATAAGTCTACCTCACTTTGATAGGATTACGATCCTGGCTTTGTGGCCGCCTTCTTCATTTTTCGCTTCTGATCCCTAACATGCAGACCCGAATCCGTCAAACGGTATTTCTGGTTTTTGCCATATCCACTTAAGCGTGTCAAGGTACGAACAGAAAAGGCGCGGAGCCGAAGCCCCGCGCCTTTTTCCGTACTGCATGTTTTTAGTGCAATCCTACCCCAGGATCGCCTTCAGGTCGGCATCGGCCGTGGTGATCGGGGCGATGTTGAAGTTCTCCACCAGGAAGTTGAGCACGTTGGGGGAGACGAAGGCCGGCAATGTGGGGCCGAGCTTGATGTTCTTGATCCCCAGCGAGAGCAGCGTCAGCAGGATGACCACCGCCTTCTGCTCGTACCAGGAGAGGATCATGGAGAGCGGCAGGTCGTTGACGCCGCACTCGAAGGCGCCCGCCAGGGCCACGGCGATCTGGATCGCCGAGTAGGCGTCGTTGCACTGGCCTACATCCAGGAGCCGCGGGATGCCGCCGATGTCGCCGAACTCCAGCTTGTTGAAGCGGTACTTGCCGCAGGCCAGGGTCAGGATCACGCAGTCCTGGGGCACCTTCTCGGCGAACTCGGTGTAGTAGTTGCGCCCCTGCTTGGCTCCGTCACAGCCGCCGATCAGGAAGAAGTGCTTGATGGCGCCGCTCTTCACCGCGGCGATGACCTTGTCGGCCACCCCCAGCACGGCGTTGTGGCCGAAGCCGGTCAGGATCTCCTGGCCCGGATTCTCGGGGAGGCCGGGGAGTTCCAGGGCCTTGTTGATCACGGCGGAGAAATCCCAGCCGTCGATGTGCTTGACGTCCGGCCAGGCTACCAGGCCCCAGGTGAAGAGGCGCTCCTTGTAGGAGTCGTGGGGCCGCTGGATGCAGTTGGTGTTGAAGATGATCGCGCCGGGGAAGTGCACGAACTCGGAGGCCTGGTCCTGCCAGGCGCCGCCGAAGTTGGCCACCAGGTGGCTGTACTTTTTGAGGCCGGGGTAGGCGTGGGCCGGGATCATCTCGCCGTGGGTGTAGATGTTGATCCCCTTCCCCTCGGTCTGTTTGAGCAGTTCCTCCAGCATGCGCAGGTCGTGCCCCGAGACCAGGATGCCCTTGCCGGCCCTGGTGCCGAGCTGCACCGGAGTGGGGACCGGATGTCCGTAGTGCTCGACATGGCCGGCGTTGAGGAGCCCCATCACGGTCAGGTTCTGCTTGCCGCACTCCATGCAGAGGCCGACGAAGTCCATCAGCCCCAGAGCCGGGTCGGTGGTGGCGACAAGCGCCCGCTGAATGAAGGCCATCACCTCGTCGTCGCTCTTGCCGAGGATCATGGCGTGGTCCATGTAGGCGGCCATCCCCTTCAGGCCGTACATCAGGATCTCGATGGTCGAGCGGATATCCTCGTTGACGTGCTGGGTGTTTATGCCGTAGGCCTCGGCCTGCCTGACCATGCCGTCCAGGTCGTCCGCCGGCTTCCAGTCGGCGACAGGTCCGGAAATGGCGATTCCCTTGGCGGTGCAGGCGGCGCGGGCCTTTTCCTTCACCTCGTAACAGCGCTTGATGATGCCGCCGATGTGGGCCGCGTCGAAGTCCACGTTGGTGACGGTGGTGAAGAGCCCCTCGATGGTGAAGAGGTCGATCTCGGCGTTGCGCCCCAGCTTGTCGGCGTAGAGCGCCAGGCTCTTCAGGCCGTAGAGGAGGTGGTCCTGCAAAGCCGCAACGTCCGGTTTCTTACCGCATACGCCGGAGATGTTGCACCCGACCCCGTTTGCCGCCTGCTCGCACTGATTACAGAACATTCCCATGATTGTTTCCCCCTTTCAATTGCCGGTTGTTTGTAAACTCGTTGTCGAGTTTTTCCCGTTTGTGTGGTATGAACAGTATATCAATGTAATTCCGTTTTGCTTGACGCGGATCAAATTTATTTAGTTAGTGTCGATTCGGAACTTTCGAGGAGAGAGGAGATGACGTCGTGCCGCCGACAGATTCCCGCATAACCTTTGACGAACTGGCGGATATGCCGCTATTTCTGCACGTTGCACCCGAATCGGTGGATGGGTTGCTGCAACGCTGCTCTTTCATGGAGCTGCGCGAACATGACGTCCTGCTGCGGCAAGGGGATGCAAACCACAACCTGTATGTCGTCCTGTCGGGTGAGCTGGCCATCCGCCTGGCTTCGCAGGAAAGCGACCCGATTGCGCTCCTGGGGAGGGGAGAGACCATAGGCGAGATGTCCCTGATCGATCAGAAGGGGGTCTCGGCCTATGTGATCGCCACAACGGACTGCCGGCTGCTGGTTTTCAACGATGAGAGCATCTGGGCGCTGGTGCGATTCTCCCACGCAGCGGCCTGCAACCTGCTGAGCATCATCACCACGCGGCTGCGTCATACCAATTTCGTACTTTCCGAACGGATGCGGCTCGATCATAATTTCCACCAGTACGGCAGCGTGGACGCACTGACCGGTCTTCACAACCGCTATTGGCTCGACAATACGCTGCCGCGTCTGATCAAACGCCACGAACGCGGCGACAATCCCCTGTCGCTGATCATGACCGACATAGATCTGTTCAAGGATTTCAACACCCATTACGGCCATCTCTGCGGCGATCACGTCATCCACGCCGTGGCGCGGGTCCTGACCGAACATCTGCGTCCATCGGAGATGGCCGCCCGTTACGGCGGTGACGAGTTTATCATAATCCTCCCCGGAGTCGCTCTGGAGCATGCCCGCATTGCGGCGGAGCGTTTGCGCAAGACAGTGGCTGAAACGGTTGTCCACATCCCGGGCGGCGGCTCGGTGCCCACTCCGACTATCTCGATCGGGATCGCCCAGTACCGGCAGGGGGATAGCGCCGATGATTTCATCGCTGCCGCCGACACGGCCATGTACCGGGCCAAGGGCCAGGGGCGCGACACGGTGTCAACTTAACCTATGTCCGGAGGGAGTGGGATGAGCAACGTCTACTTTGCCGACATGCGTGCCGGCCGCGATGAAAACCTGTTCGACAAGATCGCGAAACTTTTGCTCCTCGCAGGCCTGAACCAACGGGTGGCCGCGGGCGACCTGACCGCCGTCAAGATCCACTTCGGCGAGAAGGGCAACCACGCCTTTATCCGCCCGATCTTCGCCCGCCGGGTTGTGGAGGAGATCAAGAGGCTCGGGGCGCGCCCGTTTTTGACCGATTCGTCCACGCTCTACCCCGGCGAGCGCAAGGAGGCGGTCTCGGCCCTGACCTGCGCCATCGAGAACGGCTTCGCCTACGCCTGCGTGGGTGCTCCGCTGGTCATCAGCGACGGTCTGCGGGGGATGACCGAAACCAAGGTCACGATCAACGGCGAGCTGCTGAAATCGGTCTTCATCGGCGCCGAGATCGTCGAGGCCGATTCCCTCGTCGCCCTGAGCCACTTCAAATGTCACGAATTGACCGGCTTCGGCGGGGCGATCAAAAACCTGGGGATGGGATGCGCCAGCCGCCGGGGCAAGATGTCCCAGCACTCGACCGTGGCCCCCCAGGTAGCGGAGGAACTGTGCACCGGCTGCGGCGCCTGTCTCATGGCCTGCGCCCACGACGCCATCGCCTTCATCGGCAAGAGGGCGATAATCGACCCTTTGCGTTGCGTCGGTTGCAGCCGCTGCATCACCATATGCCCGGTCAAGGGGATCAACATCCAGTGGAACGAGGCGGCCGAGCTGATCATGCGGAAGATGGCCGAACATGCCAGGGGAGCGGTTACCGGCAAGGAGCACCGCGCGGTCTATCTGAACTTCATCACCCAGGTCTCGCCCGCCTGCGACTGTTACGGCCATGCCGATGCCCCGATCGTCAACGACATCGGCATCTGCGCCTCCATCGATCCGGTGGCCATCGACCAGGCCTGCGCCGACCTGGTCAACTCCGCGCGCGGCAACGAGGGCTCGGCCCTGCAGACGGGACACGAGCCCGGCGGCGACAAGTTCAGAGGCGTCTATCCCGAGATACCATGGGAGGTGCAACTGGAGCATGGGGAGCGGATCGGTTTGGGATCGAGGCGGTACGAGTTGATCAAGATATAGTTTTGGATGGTTACTTCATATAGTGAGAAAGAGCGGCAGCGATGCCGCTCTTTTTGTTTGTGTGGTATTTAATCGGGTGTTTTGCTATAACTTCCTGACACTTTTGGGGGAGTTATCTGCATGACATCGGCTATCAAAGACAACCGTTCCCGCGGCAAGGTTGGGGACTTCCTGAAGGGGGCGATCAAGGAGGGCTCCACGCTCTCATTTGTCTCCGCCTACTTCACCATCTACGCTTATGAATAGATGAGGGACCGCCTCCAAAAGATTGACCATCTCAATTTCCTTTTCGGCGAACCCCGCTTCGTAAAAAGCCTCGACCCAGACCGGACCGACAAGAAGGCATTCAAGATCGAGGATGAGAAACTGGCCCTCAGCAACCGGCTCCAGCAGAAGTGATAAAAGGCTGAAAGGAGCATCCTCAAAATGACCCAGGACACGGCAATAAAGCTTTTCGAATCAAGACAAGTTCGTTCAATTTGGAATAACGAAAAGGGGAGGTGGTATTTCGCCATCATTGACATTGTGTCGATCCTTACGGGAAGTCCTGATCCGGGCGCATATTGGCGAAAGTTGAAAGAGAGGTTGAAAAAGGAAGGGAATGAAACCGTGACAAATTGTCACGGTTTGAAAATGACCGCTGCTGATGGCAAGCAGCGCATTACCGACGTCGCGGATACGGAACAGTTGCTGCGGCTTATCCAGTCCATCCCCTCTCCCAAGGCCGAGCCGTTCAAGCGCTGGCTGGCGCGGGTTGGCTACGAGCGGCTGGAGGAGATCGAAAACCCGGAACTGGCGGCCAAGCGGATGCGGGAGCTGTACAAGGCCAAGGGTTACAGCGACGAATGGATCGAGAAACGGGTGCGTGGCATTGCCATCCGGGACGAGCTGACCAACGAATGGAAAAAACGCGGGGTAAAGGAACAGCGGGTATACTCCATCCTTACCGCCGAGATCAGCCGTGCCAACTTTGGCATGACACCGTAGGAGTACAAGGAGTTCAAGGGATTGGAGAAACAGCGGGACAACCTGCGGGATCACATGACCGACCTGGAACTGATCTTTACCATGCTGGGGGAGGCCTCCACCACCGAGATCGCCCGCAACCGTGATGCCCTGGAGTTTGATGAAAATCTGGATGCCGCCATCGAAGGCGGCGCTGTGGCCGGCAATGCCAGAAAAGACTTGGAGCGGAAGTCAGGGAAACGGGTATCGACTCGGGAGAATTTCAAGGTGATTCCTGAGGCGAGGAAGCGGAAGATCGGGACAGACAGGGTAGAGGATTAGGCATGTGATGTGTGCAGTCAAGGTTCAATTCGGGCTGCCGTTGCAGGCGTAGAAGGGTGAATGAAAGCGAGAGTGGCAGTGATGCCGCTTTTTTGTTTGTGTGGCATTTAACGTTGGGTTTTGCTATAACTTCCTGACACTTTTGAGGGAGTTACAGACATGACATCGGCCATCAAAGACAACTGCTTCCGCGACAAGGTCGGGGATTTCCTGTAGGAGTCAGCCCGGAGAATTATCTGCCGAAATCGCTTACGCCACCCAAAAGGAATAAGATATGAAAGCCGTCATCCAACGCGTAATATCCGCCTCCGTCGTGGTCGATGGCGAGACCGTCGGCGAGATCGGCCGCGGCATCCTGGTCCTTTTGGGGGTCGAGAAGGGCGACGACGAATCAAAGGCCGACTGGCTGGCGGAAAAGATTGTCAACCTGCGCATCTTCAGCGATACGGAGGGGAAGATGAACCTGTCGCTCGTGGATGTCGGGGGGGGGCTGCTGGCGGTCTCCCAGTTCACCCTGGCGGGGAACTGCGCCAAGGGGCGCCGCCCATCCTTCGATACGGCCGCCCCTCCGGACGAGGGGCGGCGGCTCTACGAGTACTTCGCGACCGCGGCGAGACGCCTTGGGACGCCGGTTGCGACCGGCATCTTCCAGGCCGACATGCAGGTCTCGCTGGTGAACGACGGCCCTGTGACCTTCATCCTTGAGCGCTGAACCCCTCTGTTTTTCCGTATTATTTCCCGAAGGCCTGTAGAAATTGCTGCAGCAGTTGCGGGGCGTTTGATTTGATCGAACCGCCCATGAAATCCATGATCCCCGGCCTGTAGCCATCGATCCAGATCCTGCGGAACATCTCCGCGCTGGTCTTGCAGACGCAATCGGCATCCTCGACGGCCTTGCCGTCCTGAATGGAGCACCCCTCGCTGTCCAGGGTCAAGGTCTTCTTGACGTCATCCACCGAAAAATAGAACGTGGTCGGCACGCTGAATACGCCTTTACGATAACCGGCCTGCAGGGTGCTGAAGAGATCTTCGCTCATCAGTGTTCCTCCTTGGTATTTTCTGATGCCAAAGGCGGGGCCGGGGCCCCGCCTTGCCTGTTTCAAACATATCAAATTTGATCCTTAATATCCGAAGATCCTGAGCACCGCCGGCAGACGTATGTCATAGGGAATCGCAGGGACCTCGATGCCGGTCACCTGTTTTCCGGCCCCGCTGAAGGAGGGATCCACGACTATACCGCGCAGCAGAAAGTTGACCATCTGCGACTGGGCAAGCCCGGTATTGGCGGCTGAAGCCCTCGGGTCGATCAGGAAGCCGTGGTTAATTCCGGACTGGTCGAACTGGAAGTACCCCTCGGCAGGGGTGGTAGCCGCGTTGTTGTTCAGTGCCGCCGCAAAGTCCGCCTTGGGCGCCGGAGCTCCTGCGTTCAGGGTCAACATGAACGCAGACGGAATACGGGGCGAGGCCACGCCGAGGTAACCGAGCTGCTTGAAGCCGGGCGCAACCGCCGCACCGGCCGTGCCGAGCACTTCACGACCCCCAAGTGCATTGCCCAGGAAGCGGGTATAGTCGTTAGGGATGACCTGGTCGCCGACCGCCTCCTGGATGGCGATGCGTCCGGAGAGACGGGACGGCAGGCCGGTTGCCAGCGGGGTGGTCATCGTTGCCGGATCGACCGGGTCCACTATTGACTGGGTAGCCTGGAAGAAGCGGTGGTAGGTTGGGGATCCCGTGGTGATCTTAGCCTGGGCAAGAAGTCCAGCATTTACGCTGGGGCCGAAGGCGGGGCTGTTCTGGATCAGAAAGGCCAGGCGCCCGCCGGGCACGCTGAGAAATCCCTTCATGTCGCTGTTGAGCGTGGTCTGCGTGTAAGGGGCGCCTGTGGTGGCCAGGGTGGTGTTGCCGGCCAGGTAGTAGGCGCCGACGATGGAGCCCAGACTGAGAGATACGTACTTGATTTCAGCCGTAAGCCCGGCGCCGACCGCGCCCGCAACCGGGGCAAATCCGCCGGTTCTGAACGTGAGCTCAAGGCGGTTCAGGTTGAATGCGGCCTGCTGGACGTTGGAGCGGGTGGCGAGTGGTGCGCCGATGGCCATGAAATCCTGGCCCCATACATCTCCTGTGGTGTGGCCGGGAACCGCCAGGGCTCCATGCAGCGGAAGATCGATGGCCACTACCGCGTACCCCGCGGCGGTAAGCGCGCCGGCCACGGCCACGACCTGTTCCTTCTGTCCGGTAATGCCGTGCTGGAAGATCACCAGCTTTCCGTTCGGGGCTGTCGGGGCGATGTAAACGAACGGCACCGATCGGGGCGTGTGATAGAAACCGGTCAGGTTTGCGCCGCTTCGGAATGCCTGCACCACACCGGCGGCCGGGTTGTAGGCGCCGGCAACGGCAGAGAGGTCCATGTTTGTTTTATTTGCATCGGCCTTTACGATTACCGGGTCCAGGGAGAGATCGGCGCTGTTGAAGGTACCGGTCACCACGGAGTTCACCGTGGCAGGCGCGCTGCCTGCGCCAGGGATTGCTCCCCAGAATGCAGCAGGGGGCAGGGTTGCGGTTCCGGAGACGCTGTTGGTCCAGGTCTTGCCGGCAAGGCCGCCCAAGCCGGCCCCGGCGGCGAAGGAGCGCAGGGCGCTCTCCATCGGGATACGGGTAGCGGTGTTGGTGGCGTCTGTCGGGATGAAGCCCGCGCCGGTGGTGATGAAACGGCCCATGAGGGCAAGGTCGTCGCGACTGGTAATGGTCGTGGTCGCGGATTTTGCGATCAGGTCGCTCATGACCTTGGCGTAGCCGGAGAACTTGATGGAACTCTTCGTCGTATCGGTGTAGGCGTTGTCGCGAACCGCTTCCAGCGCGGAGAAGGGGCCTTCGAGCGGGAACAGGGATTTTAGCATGTTGAAATGCGGGGAGGTTGCGACCGCTTTGCCGCTGGCGGCATCCTTGACCCGGCTGGTCACGACATACATATACTTGGCGCCGGGCAGCAGCGGGAAGTTCGGAAAGAGGAACAGGTCGGTCCCCCCGGCCGTATATTTGATGGTGAACATCCCGGTCACGTCGGCGAAGTCGAGCGAGCCGTTCTCGGTCAGGCCGCCGGGGTCGATGGTGCTGCTGGTGGTGGTCTGGAACACCTTGATGTTCGCGCTGGTGACGGTGGCGGGATCAAGAGGGCTGCTGAAATGGATATAGATCGGCGCGTTTACCCCGGACACGGCGCTGGTGCCGCCCATCTCGTATTTGTTCACGTAGGCCAGCGCCTCGGCCGGGTTCATGGGGGTGTTGGCGGGTCGGGGGCCGCCTTTGGCGACGATTTTGGCAGCGCCGGTGGCGACAAACTCGGTCAGGGGGTCTGCCGCCGTGGCGGTAGCCAGGACGTTCGGCAGCGGGATGTCGCCGGTGGAGGGGTCGAATACCACCGCATTGGTGCTGGTGTTGGCGGGGGTGCTGCTGGTGTCCTGGACCGAATTCGAACTGCAGCCCACTATCAGCACAAAGCAGATGAACAGCAGAGATCGTATTGTGGATGCGTTCATGGCGTTACCTCTCTGATGGTATAATGTTGAACGTTAAAACCTGACGGTCAGTGTTGCGCCGAAAAGGTGCACATCGCTTGTAAAGGTGCCGTTTTCTCCCGCCAGCTTGACCATGTCCTGGTTGTTGACCGTCCGGTCCTCGAAGTGTGTGAACATGTAGGCCATGTCGAGCGCGATGTTGTCAACATGGATGCCGGAACCGACACTGAAGCTGTGCCGGTCGGAGTCAGGGAGTATCGGCCCGAGCGTGGAGTCGGGGATCGGGTTGGTGTCGTACATGTAACCGGCGCGGAGATCGAGGTTCTTGTTCCATGCGTATTGCGCGCCGAATTTGTACGCCCAGACATCCTCCCAGTTCAAGGGTGTTGGCTGGTTGTTGAAGTTGGCGAACTGCGGGTTGGGAAAATTGATCTCCAGCTTTTTGAAGGAACTCCACCCGGTCCGCTCGGCATCGAACTCCAGGGTCAGCCTCTCGGTCGGTTGCCAGGCAAGAGCGAGTGTCAGGCTGTCCGGAAGCGTAACGGTTGTGGATGCGGATGAGGTGGCGCGAGTCTGGGAATTTGCATTGGCGGCGTTCAGCCCTATTACGAGGTGCCCTGTTGGTGAGGTGGCGAGGAAATTGGCCCTGCCGTCGATATTCAGGGTGATTTCGCTCCGGTAGGCGACGCCGAGGGAGAGGTCGGGGCGAGGTTTCCATTTCATGCCGAGGTTATAGCCGAAATCGGTGGCGGTGCCGTCGACACCCATTGCTCCCAGTGGAACGGCACTCTGGGCTGCATCGGGCGCGAATGGAAATTTTTGCAGATTGACAATGGCATGGGTGACGTCGAGGCCGGCGGCCAGCGCCAGGTTGAGACCATCGAAACGATAGGCCACGGTCGGCTGAAAGTTGATCGGCTTCACGGAAATGTTCGTGACCTGGTTGCGAAAGGCGCTGCTGTCATCCCAGCTCTTTGCCAGCGGATAGATGGAGTTTACCCCGAGGCCGAACGTAAGCGGGATGTTCTCCAATGCATACGTGACGTAAAGGCTCGGAACAATAAACAGATCCTTTTTTGCCTTTTCAAAGACGGGGGTAGTGCCGCTCGCTCCGCTTAAAGGGGTGGTTCCGCTGAATTCGGTCTCGGGGACGCTGATGATCACCGACCCGAGACTGACCCGTGTCCCCTTGAGAAAGGCGATGCCGGCCGGATTGTAGTAGAGGGCGGTCGGATCGTCAGCCTGGGCCGCGAAGGCGTTGCCCATCCCCATGGCCTTGGCCCCCTGCTCGTTGACCCTGAGTCCTGCGGCCATGGAGAGGCTGGCGATCCCCATGACAGAGGCCGTCACACATGCGATTGTCAATTTTTTTCCCATCGTTCTCCTCCTTTTTGTTGTCTCAAAATCCGAAGTCTCTCTGTCCGTCCGCCGAAATAATAAAACCATATTTTACCGGAAAGATATATAACATTGACGTCCATGTCAAGTACAAAATTTGTTTTTGATGGTCTTGTATAAAAAATTACGCCGGGCCGGTTGCGTTGACCGGAGAATCCTGTGATTTGTCTGTGTGCAATAATGTAACCACCTGTAAACAAGATAAAAACAACATCCGATCGCTGATTCTGCAACTATGGCCGCTAGCTGTTTTCAACAGGGAAATGCAGTGGTTTTAATAGATCTTCCATATTTACCGGCGCGCTCGGCAGGCAGGTTTTTCAATTTGATGGTCTCCGGGAGGGTAAGAGGGGTATTGTATTATGAATAGCGTTATCGGCTGGTGGCGATATAATGGAATGCGAATCGAACGCAGTAAAATAATATTTTGAAATTATACTTGACATGCGCGTTAAGGTCAGCTATCGTGGGTGCAACGATGGAAATCCACCCCCGGGAAGGTGATACCATGGAAAATCTGCCATATAGATCCGTACCCGCCATGCTGCGCGAGAACGCCGCTGCGTTCAAGGGGAAGCTTGCGCTTAAGTACCGCAAGCAGGGCAAGTACGTGACCCTGAGCTATGAGCAGTATTACGAACGGGCCCTCATGGTGGCGCGTGGGCTCAAGAAACTCAACGTCCGGCCGGGAGACAGGATTGCCATCCTCTCGGAGAACCGGGCCGGATGGGTGATTGCCGATATGGGCATTCTTGCCGCCGGGGCGCTCAGCGTGCCGATATATCCGACCAACACCCCGGAGCAGCTCGAATATGTGCTGAAACACTCGGAGGCGAGCATCGTCTTCGTCTCCAACAAGTTCCAGTATTCAAAGCTGCTCAAGGTACGCGCCGCGATACCGCGGGTGGAGCGGGTGATCTCCTTCGAGCGCTTTCTGGGCGATGCCTGTCTGCCGGTCTGCACCTTCTATCAGCTCTCGGAGATCGACGATGCGATCACGGCGGAGGAGCGGCGCGCGCTGGAGGCGGGGATCGACGCGATCGCTCCCGATGACCTTCTGACGATAATCTATACCTCCGGCACGACCGGGGTGCCGAAAGGGGTCATGCTGAGCCACGCGAACATCCTTGCGGATGCCTGGCTCGGCACCAGGATGTGCGGTGTGCTGTCGGATCGCGAGGTCGCACTCAGCTTCCTTCCCCTGAGTCACGTGCTGGAGCGGACCGTGGGCTACTACATGACCATCATGAACGGCGCGCTGCTGGCCTTTGCCGACAGCATCGAAAAGGTGCCGGAGAACATGACGGATGTCAGGCCCACCGTCATGGTGAGCGTCCCCCGGCTGTTCGAGAAGATCTATTCGCGTATCTTCGAGACCGTGCACACCATGCCGATTGCAAAAAGGTGGCTGTTTCACTGGGCCCTCAGGATCGGCAAAAGATATGTGGACCTGAAGTATGTAGACAGACGGCCTGTTCCCATCCTGACCGCACTGGAATATGCCCTTGCCGATATGCTGATCTTCCGCAAGCTGCGGGAACGGTTCGGCGGAAACATGCGCATCTTCTGTTCCGGCGGTGCGCCTCTGGACAAGACGATCAACGAGTTTTTCTGGATCATAGGCATTCCCATACTGGAAGGGTACGGCCTGACCGAGACAAGCCCGATAGTTACCTTCAATACCCTTGAGGCGATCCGCTTCGGCTCCGTGGGCAGGATCCTGGAGCATACCGAGATGAGGACCGACGAGGAGGGAGAATTGCTGATCAAGGGGCCTCAGGTGATGTCCGGCTATTACAAGGACACCGAGGCGACCAGCCAGGCGCTCCAGGACGGCTGGCTCAGGACCGGCGACATCGGTAAGATCGAAAACGGCTTCGTCTACATCACCGACCGGAAAAAGGAGTTGATCATCACCGCCGGCGGCAAGAACATCGCCCCCCAGCCGATAGAGAACGAGTTGAAGCTCGACAAATACATCTCCCAGGCGTTCGTCTACGGGGACCGCAAGCCGTATCTGACCGCGCTGCTGGTCCCGAATTACGAACGGGTCATGGAATATGCGCGGGAAAGGCACGTCAATTTCTTCGACATGGACGATCTGGTGATGACCGAGTCGGTCGAGGAACTTCTCGGGCAAAGGGTCGCCGAAATAAACGGACGGCTGGCCCAGTATGAGAGCATCAAGAGGTTCGTGCTCCTCCCCCGCGACTTTTCCATCGAGGGGGGCGAACTGACGCCGACATTGAAGCTGCGGCGCAAGGTCATCTATGAAAAGTTCAAGGACAGGATCGAGGGGATGTACGCGGAAAACGGCAATTGATCCAGGTTCAACTGAATAAACCGATACGGAGGGACACAATGAAACAGATCAACAAGGTAGCCGTTCTGGGAGCGGGGGTTATGGGGGCGACCATTGCCGCCCACCTGGCCAATGCCGGCATTCAGGTCCTCTTGCTGGACATGGCGCCGAGCGAACCGAATGATACCGAAAAAGCGGCCGGCCGCAGCGCGGGCGATCACTCGGTGCGTAACCGGGTCGCCATTGCCGGCCTGGAGGGGCTGAAGCGGATGAAGCCGGCCCCCTTTTTCCTCCCGGCCTACGCCGGCTGCATCGAGGTGGGAAATTTTGACGACGACATGGCGAAGCTGGGCGACTGCGACTGGGTGGTGGAGGTCGTTGTCGAGAACATGGCGATCAAGAAGCGACTCTTTACCGAAAAGGTCGTGCCGAACCTGAAGGAGGGGGCGATCCTCTCCACCAACACCAGCGGCCTGTCCGTAAACGAGATGGCGGAGTGCCTTCCGGACGGCGTGCGCAAAAACTTCCTGGTCACCCACTTCTTCAATCCGCCGCGCTACATGCGCCTGTTGGAGATCGTACCCTGCCGCCATACCGATCCGCGGGTTACCGCCTTCATGTCGGCCTTCATCGCCAAGCGTCTCGGCAAGGGGATCGTCTACGCCAAGGACACCCCCAACTTCATCGCCAACCGGATCGGCGTCTATGCCATCTGCAACTGTGTCCGCACCATGATCGAAATGGGGATGACCGTGGAAGAGGTGGATGCGGTGGCCGGCCCGGCAACGGCCCGCCCCAAGAGCGCCGCCTTTCGCACCGCCGACCTGGTGGGGATCGACACCCTCCAGCACGTGGCCGCCAATTCCTTCGAGCTGCTGCTGAACGACGAGCAGCGGGACATCTTCCGCTTTCCCGATTTCGTCAAGGATATGGTGGCCAAGGGGCCCCTGGGAAACAAGAGCAAACAGGGGTTCTTCAAGAAGGTCAAGGGGGAGAACGGGACCTCCTTCTTCTATTACGACTATGCAACCGGCGAGTATGCCCCTTCGCAACGCCCCAAATTCGCCTCGGTGGAGGCGGCCAAGGCCATCGACGACCCCGCGAAACGCCTCCTGGCGGTGATCGGCGGCGACGACAAGGCGGCCCGCTTCGCCTGGACGAACGTGCGCGACACCCTCATCTACACCTTCAACCGTATCCCCGAGATCGCCGACGACGTCGTCAACGTGGACAACGCCATGAAGTGGGGCTTCAACTGGGAGATCGGCCCCTTCGAGATGCTGGACGCCATCGGCGTCAAGTACTTCGTGGAGCGGGCCGAGCAGGACGGGGTCCAGGTGCCGGCCGCTCTCAAGACCATAGAGCGCTTCTACAAGTTCGAGGACAACAGGAACCATTACTACAGCATCGCGGATGGCGGCTACAGGGAGGTCCCGCAAAAGCCCGGGCACATCAGCCTCTCCATCCTCAGGAAGAGCGGCGGGGAGGTGGAGAAGAACAGCGGCGCCTCGGTCATCGACCTGGGTGACGGGGTCTTCTGCCTAGAATTCCATACCAAGATGAACGCCATCGGCAACGAGATCCTCTCCATGACCCACAAGGCGATCAAGCGGAGCGAAGAGGAGGGGGTGGGTCTGGTGATCGCCAACGAGGGCGCCATGTTCTCCGCCGGCGCGAACCTGATGCTGCTGGTGATGGGGATCGCCGAAGGGGCCTATGACGAGATCGCCATGACGGTCAAAGGCTTCCAGAAGGCGATGATGGCGATCAAGTACTCGAAGATCCCGGTCGTGGCGGCCCCGCACAACCTGGTCATGGGTGGCGGCTGCGAGACCTGCCTCCATGCCGACGCCATCAACCCCCATGCCGAGACCTACATGGGCCTGGTGGAGATCGGCGTGGGACTCCTCCCGGCCGGCGGCGGGACCAAGGAGATGGCCATCCGCGCCATAAAACTGGCCGAGGAGTACGACATCGACGCCACCCCTTTCATCTTCAGGAACTTCATGAACATCGCCATGGCCAAGGTCAGCATGTCGGCGGCCGAACTCGCCCCGATGGGCTTCATGCGCAGCGGCGATGCCATCACCATGGACCTGGACAAGCGGATCTGCGACGCCAAGCTGAAGGCCATCGCCCTGGCCGCCAACTACCGTCCGGCCCGGCCCCTGACCGACCTCAAGGCCCCTGGTCGCGGCGTGGCCGCCAGCATCAAATCCCAGCTCTGGAACATGCGCATGGGCGGGTTCATCTCCGAGTACGATCAGTTCCTGGCGGCTACGATCGCCGACGTCATCACCGGCGGCGACGTCCCGGCCGGCACCCTGATCACCGAGGAGTACCTCCTCGATCTGGAGCGGGAGGCCTTTGTGCGGCTCTGCGGCCAGAAAAAGACCCTGGAGCGGATCCAGCACATGCTCAAGAAGGGCAAGCCGCTGCGGAATTAAAGGAATACGTAGGGGCGATCCTTGTGATCGCCCGCATTCAGGGCAAACACAAGGTTTGCCCCTACGAAAAATAGGGAGGATACCGATGAAAAGCGCATATATTTTAGCTGCCTACCGCACTCCTGGATGCAGGGCCAGGAAAGGGAAACTGAAGGATGTCCGCCCTGACGACCTGGCCGCCGCCGCCATCAAGGGGCTTCTGGACAGGAGCGGGATCGACCCCCATGACGTGGAGGACATCATCATGGGGTGCGCCTTCCCCGAAGGGGAGCAGGGGATGAACATGGCCAGGGTCGCGGCGCTGAAGGCCGGCGTGCCCGTGGAGGTGCCGGCCCAGACGGTCAACCGCTTCTGCTCGTCAGGGTTGCAGACCATCGCCTCGGCGGCGGAACGGATCATGGCCGGTTTCGCCGACTGCATCATCGCCGGCGGCGCGGAGAGCATGACCATGATCCCGATGGGGGGCTCCAAGTACAGCGCCAATCCGGGACTGGTGGCATCCTGGCCGGAGGCCTTCGCCTCCATGGGTATCACCGCCGAACTGGTGGCGGACAAGTACGGCATCAACCGCGAGGATCAGGACACCTTTGCCGCCGCCAGCCACCGGAAGGCGGCGGCCGCCATCGCGCAGGGCAAGTTCCGTGCGGAGATCATCCCGGTGGAGATTGAGAACTGCGCCCTGGTGAACGGCAAAATGAAGCGGAGCAGAGAGGTGGTCGATTGCGACGACGGCGTGCGCGGCGACACCACCGCGGCAACCCTGGGAAAACTCAAGCCGGCCTTCAAGGCCGACGGCACGGTGACCGCCGGCAACTCGTCCCAGATGACCGACGGCGCCGCGGCCGTGCTGGTGGTCTCGGGCGAATACCTGCAGAAGATCGGCAAAAAGGCCCTGGCCCGCTTCGTCTCCTTTGCCGTGAAAGGGGTGCCGCCCGAGATCATGGGGATCGGCCCGGTGGCGGCGATACCGGCGGCGCTGAAGCTGGCCGGGTTAAGGCTGGAGGATATCGGCCTGATCGAGCTGAACGAGGCGTTTGCGGCCCAGTCCCTGGCCTGCGTCAGGGAGTTGGGGATAGACCCCGCCAGGGTCAACGTGAACGGCGGGGCCATTGCCCTCGGCCACCCCCTGGGATGCACCGGCGCCAAGCTGACCGCCACCATCCTGCACGAGATGCAGCGGACGAACACCCGTTACGGCATGGTCTCCATGTGCATCGGCGGCGGCATGGGCGCCGCGGGGATCTTCGAGAAGGTGTAGGGGCGATCCTTGTGATCGCCCGTTTCCGGCGAAGAACAAAGAAGGGCGAATACAAGATTCGCCCCTACGAGAATCCATTACAAATTCCACGAGGTGACTTACATGGCTGCGAAACTATTCAAGGGTGCGGAATACCTGATTTCCGAAGTGAACAAGGACGACATCTTCACGCCGGAGGACTTCAGCGACGAGCAGAGGCAGATCGGCGACACCACCGAGCAGTTCGTCCTGAACGAGGTGCTTCCCCACCAGGAGGAGATCGAGAACCACAACTTCGGCGTTGTTGTCGATCTGATGCGCAAGTGCGGGGAGCTGGGGCTGCTGATGATCGACGCGCCCGAGGAGTACGGCGGACTGGAGCTGGACAAGGCCACCAGCATGCTGGCGGCGGAGAAGATCTCCCAGGCGGGCTCGTTCTCCGTTGCCTACGCCGCCCACACCGGCATCGGCACCCTGCCGCTGGTCTACTACGGCACCGGGGAGCAGAAGGAGAGGTATCTGGGGAAGATCATCAGCGGCGAATGGACGGCCGCCTACTGTCTGACCGAGCCCGATTCCGGCAGCGACGCCCTGGGGGCCAAGACCGTGGCCACCCTGTCCGCGGACGGGAAATACTACATCCTGAACGGCACCAAACAGTTCATCACCAACGGCAGCTTCGCCAACCTCTACACCGTCTTCGCCAAGATCGACAAGGAGCACTTCACCGCCTTCCTGGTGGAGCGGACATTCGAAGGGGTGACGCCGGGGGCCGAGGAGAAGAAGCTGGGGATCAAGGGTTCCTCCACCACCCAGATCATCCTCGATAACGCCCGGGTCCCGGTGGAGAACCTGTTGGGCGAGATCGGCAAGGGGCACAAGATCGCCTTCAACGTCCTGAACGTCGGGCGCTTCAAGCTCGGCGCGGCGGTAACCGGCGCCGCCAAATTCGCCTTTGCCGAGGGGGTGAAGTACGCCAACCTGCGCAAACAGTTCGGCACGCAGATCAGCTCCTTCGGGGCGATCAAGGAGAAGATCGCCGACATGGCGGCCGCCCTGTTCGCCTCCGAGTCGCTGGTCTACCGGCTGGCGGGGCTGATCGACGACCGGCTGGCCACCATCCCCAGGGAGACCCCGGATTACTACGAGGCGTACCAGAACGGCATCGAGGAATACTCCATCGAGTGCGCCATCGCCAAGGTGTTCTGCAGCGAGGTCCTGGCACAGGTGGTGGACGAGGTGGTGCAGATCCATGGCGGCTACGGTTTCATCCAGGAATACCCGGCCGAGCGCTTCTACCGCGACGAGCGGATCAACCGGATCTTCGAGGGAACCAACGAGATCAACCGGCTGCTGATCCCCGGCACCATCCTGCGCCGCGCCATGAAGGGGGAGATCCCGCTCCAGAAGGAGGCCATGAAGGCCTTCGAGGCCCTGATGACCCCCTCCTTCGACGAGATCGACGACTCGATCCCCTTTGCCGCCGAGAAGCTCCTCATCGCCAACCTGAAGAAGGCCTTCCTGGTGGTGGCGGGAACCGGCGCCCAGAAGTTCATGGCAACCATCAAGGATGAACAGGAGATACTGCTGGCCGCGGCCGACATCGCCATCAATGTCTTTGCCATAGAAAGCGCCGTGCTGCGCGCCGAGAAGATCCTCCCCACCCTGAGCGACAACAGGAAGGGCGCCATCACGGCGGCGGTCAAGAGTTTTACCTTCGAGGCGGCCGAGCGGACCGCCACGGCCGCACGCAAGGCGGCCTTCTACATCGAGGAGGGGGACAACCTGACCATGATCCTGGGCGGTATCCGCCGTTTCACCAAGTACGACGCCAGCGGGCTCTTGCAGGCCAAACGGCTGTTGGCCGACGCCTGCATCGAGGCCGAGAAGTACATCTTCTAACGAAACTATTCCCCACGGGCACAGAGATCCGGAGGATACACGATTTTCTCCGTGTCCACGTGTCGGTAGTGGATTGGATAACGCATCCATGCTTCAGCACACGGTACAAACCCCCTACATGGTCGGAGAGGCCCATTTCTACAGCGCCGAGCTCGAAAGCGGCCTGGCCCTCTTCGATACCGGCCCTCCAACACCGCAGGGGCTGGCCCGTCTGTTGGAGAGCATCGACCTCAGGCAACTGAAATACCTGTTCATCACCCATGGTCACGTTGACCATAACGGTCTCGCCAATTTCGTTGCGGAAAACAGCTCGGCCGAGATCTACATCGCCCGCAAGGACGCCATCAAGTTCCGCCATCACGGCGAACGGATGACACGCATGGCAGCCCTCCTCATCCAGTACGGTCTCGGCGACGACTTTGTCCGCCGGTTCAGGGAATCGATCGAGCGCCACAAGGCGTTTCCCGTTGTTCCGAAACGCTGCCGGATCGTCGAGGAGTCGCCGGAGCTGGATTCCCTCGGCGTCACCTGGCTGGCCTGCCCGGGGCATACCCAGAGCGACCTGGTCTATCTGGTCGGAGAGTGCGCCGTGACCGGCGACATCCTGCTCAGGAACATCTTCCAGGCGCCCCTGCTGGACGTCGATCTGGAGACCTTCGAGGGGCGCTTCCGCAATTACGACGCCTATTGCGCCTCGCTCCTCAAGCTGGCCGGGCTGCGCGGGCGGCGGATCATGCCCGGCCACCGCCAGTACATGGAAGGGGTGGACAAGGCGGTCCTCTACTATGTCACCACCCTGCTGGAGCGCGCCGGGCAACTGCGCCCCTTCAACCGCCTCCCCCTGAACGAGGTCATCGAGCGGATCTTTCAGGGGAGGCTGACCGATCCGTTCTTTGTCTACCTGAAGGCATCCGAGATCGTCTTCATGCGGGATTTCCTCGAGAACCCGGTGCTCCTCAAGGATTCCCTGGAGCGGATCGGCCTGTTCGACGCGCTCGGCGGGTTGTATGCGACAGTGGCCGGGTAGATAGCCAAATCCCCCCCCAGCCCCCCTTTGATAAAGGGGGGAGAAAAATCAGGAGCAACCATGACCGACCCCCTCTTTCAGCCGATCCTCATCAATACCATGCTGGTTAAGAACCGCATCCTCATGCCCGCCATGCACATGAACATGGCGGGGAACTATGCGGTAACCGACCGGCTGGTGGACTTCTACGCCGAGCGGGCCCGCGGCGGCGCGGGGATGATCACCGTCGGCTACGCCACCGTGGATGAACTATCAGGCAACCCCGGCAATATCGGCGCCCACAAGGATGTCTATATCCCCGGCCTGACCCGCCTGGCGGCCGCCATCCGCGATAACGGCGCCCGCGCCTCGGTCCAGTTGAACCATGCCGGACGCTACAACCACACCATGCTGACCGGCGGAAGGCAGCCCGTGGCCCCCTCTCCCCTCCCCTCGCGCCTGACCAGGGAGACCCCCCATGAATTGACCATCCCCGAGATCGGGGAGATCGTCGAACACTTCGCCCAGGCGGCGCGGCGCGTCAGGGAGGCCGGCTTCGACGCCGTGGAGATCCTCTCCGGCACCGGCTACCTGATCAGCGAATTCCTCTCCCCCCTGACCAACAAACGGGACGACGAGTACGGCGGCCCGTTCGAGAACCGCATCCGCTTCGGCCTGGAGGTGATCAAAGGGGTCAGGGAGGCGGTCGGGAAGGATTTCCCCCTACTGGTCAGGGTTAACGGCAACGAATTCATGCAGGGGGGCTCGACCCGCCGGGAGCTGCAGGAATACGCCGTCCGGCTGGCGTACGAAGGCGTGGACGCCATCTGCGTCAACGTGGGGTGGCACGAGGCCCGGGTCCCGCAGATCGTCACCGAGGTGCCGCGCGGGGTCTTCGCCTACCTGGCCCGCGGCATCAAGGAGCGGGTCGCTGTGCCGGTCATCGCCAGCCACCGCATCAACGACCCGGCAACGGCGCGCGAGATCATCGCCGACGGGCAGTGCGACATGGTGGCCATCGGCCGGGCACTGATCGCCGACCCGTATTTCCCCGAGAAGGCCCGCAGCGGACGCGACCGCGACATCGTCCACTGCGTCGCCTGCGCCCAGGGATGTTTCGACAACCTCTTCAAGATGAAGGCGGTGGAATGCCTCTGCAATCCAAAGGCAGGCTACGAACGCACGCGGGAGCTCGCCAGGGCGGACAGGCCGCTCAAGGTCATGGTAGTCGGCGGCGGAGCGGCCGGGATGAGCGCCGCCATAGCCGCTGCGGAGCGGGGCCACCACGTAACCCTGCACGAGAAGGGCAGCCGCCTGGGTGGCCAACTGCTGCTGGCCGGGGCGCCTCCGGGGAGGGGGGAGTTCCGGGAACTGGCCGACGACCTGGCGCGGCAGGTGGCGCTGTCCGGCGCAACCGTCATCCTCGGCTCCGCCGTGAATGGAACCTTGCTGAACGATGCTCACCCCGACGCCGTCATCCTGGCGACCGGAGGCGTCCCGATCACTCCCCCCATTCCGGGCGTTGATCTGCCCCACGTGGTGCAGGCATGGGACGTGCTGACAGGGGCGGTCACCACCGGCAGACGCGTGGTGATTATCGGCGGCGGCGCGGTCGGGATCGAGACCGCCCTGCTCCTGGCGGAGAAGGGGACCCTCTCCGGCGAGGCGCTCAAGTTCCTGCTGGTCCACGGCGCCGAGCCCGTGGAAGATCTGTACGGCCTGGCAACCCGCGGCAGCAGGCAGGTGACCGTGATCGAGATGCTTGACGAACTGGGGAAGAACTTCGGCAGGAGCACCCGCTGGGGGATGATGCAGGACGTGGAGCGCTACGGGGTGGCCACACGCGCGGCGGCGCGGGTGGTCGAGATCACCGCCGGTTGTGTCTGGATCGAGAATGGCGGCCGGATCGAGGAGATCCCCGCCGACAGCGTCGTGCTGGCGGTGGGGACACGGGCCCAAAACCCGCTTCAGGAGGATGTCGCGGCCCGGGGCTGGGCGCTGCGCGTCGTGGGTGACGCGCAGCGGCCGGCCATGGTGTTCGATGCCATTCATCAAGGTTTTATGGCCGGTCGCGAGATCGGCTGATCTTGTACGGTAAGGAGGAATCAGGACACATGGGACACATTATCAATGCCAAGGAAGAGATTTACCATGCACTGGCCGAGCGCCTGAGCAAAAGCCCGGAAGGCTCGCCGATCAATGAAACCCTGATGGCGATTCTTCATCGCCTGTATACGGAAAGCGAGGCCATGGTCGGCAGCAGATTTCCGCTCGTACCGGTGCCCCTCGACAAGATCGCAGCCATCACCGGCATGGGCGAAACAGAACTGAAAACCCTTCTGGACGGCATGTCGCACAAGGGTCTGGTCGTGGATATACCCCGCAAGGATTCCATTTATTACATGCTGACACCGATGTTGGTCGGCTTCTTCGAGTACACCTTCATGCGCACCGGGAATCAGCTCGACATGAAAGAGCTGGCCGAGCTGTTCGACCGATACTTCCACAAAGAAGAGGTCATGCGGGAAATAGCAGGCCTCGATACGAGGATCATGCGCACCCTCGTCTATGAAAACGTCATACCGGTAGCCGTGGAAACGGAAGTGCTCACCTACGAGCGGGCCTCGGAAATCATACGCCAATCCGGGGGTGGGGCAATCGCCATCTGCCCCTGCCGACATGAAGCCGCCCATCTCGGAAAAGCCTGCAATGCGCCGGTGGACGTCTGTACCTCCCTGGGCGGGGCCGCAGAATGGATCGTGCGTAAAGGGCTGGGTAAAGCTGCGTCTGTCGATGATCTGCTGCGGGTGCTCGACCAGACCCAGGCTTTGGGACTTGTCCATCTATGCGACAACGTGCTGAACAAGCCGACATACATCTGCCACTGCTGCGGCTGCTGCTGCAAGGTGCTCAGCACCATCGACAAACAGAATATCTTCGCTGCCCATCCCAGCAACTTCATCCCCTCCGTTGACCCGGACAGTTGCATCAGCTGCGGTGTCTGCACGGAGAGGTGCCCCATTCACGCGATTGGCATGACCGACGCGGGCAGTGGCAGAGGCGTTCCTCAGGTGAATACCGATCGTTGCATCGGCTGCGGCGTCTGTTCAAGCGCCTGCCCCAGCGATGCATTGCCCCTGTCCCGCCGGCCGGTTTTGCATATTCCACCCGAGGACTTGAAAGAAAAACAGAACCGAATGATGATCGAGAAGGGGCGGGTGTAACAGCGAACCCGCATCATATGAGGCAACGAGGAGCAAAGACTTCCCGGGATGCTTTAAAGAGACCAACCTTCCACCAGGAGAACCGCCAATGAAAAATCTGTTTTTCGCACTTATGCTGACCATATTCCTGGCGGGACCAGCCGCTGCCCTGGAGGTCGCCGGAGTAACGCTGGAACCGGCATTGACGGCCAACGGCCATACCCTGAAGCTGAACGGCTACGGGATCAGGAAAAGGTTCTTCGTCAAGGTCTACATCGGCTCCCTCTACAGCGAGAGGCGTCTCGCAACCGCCGCCGAGGCGCTGGCCGACAGCGGCGACAAGGTGATCAGGATGAACTTCCTCCACTCCAGGGTGGAGAAGGGGAAGATAACGGAGGCGTTCAGCGAGGGTTTTGCCAACAACTCACCGGAGCTGGCCGGTTCAGCCGAGGCGAAGCGCTTCCTCTCGTTTTTCAGCGCCGATTTCAGCAAGGGGGACGTGGTGGACCTCTCCCTCGGGGGTGACGGGACCGTTTCGGCGACCCACAACGGCAGGTCCCTGGGGACGATAAAATCGGCCAGGCTGGCGCATGGCATTCTCGCCATCTATCTTGGCGAAAGGCCGGCGGACGAGGCCCTCAAGACAGGGATGCTCGGCAAATAAACCTGAAAACGGCAGTTCCTTAACGCAAAGGTGCAAAGACGCCAAGAAAATCAAAGTATTACTAAAGAAAAGTCGTTCACCAAAAAGGTGGGAGCTTTTTTTTGCGAACAGCCTGTTTTTACTTTGCATCTTGGCGTCTTTGCGTTTCAAATGATTTTCATAGGAGCAACATGATATGGCAAAGACATATTCCACACCGATCGAGCTGCGCTTTTCCGATCTCGATCTCTACGGTCATGTGAACAGCGTCGCCTATTTCAGCTACCTGGAAACCGCACGGGTCAAGCTGTTCAGGGACTTTTTCCAGGAGCTTACCGAGAAGCGGATCTTCGCGCTGGTGGCCCGGGCCGAGTGCGATTACAGGCTCCCGATCGTTTTCGACGACGCCGTGATGGTTTCAGTCGTTCTGTCCAGGATCGGCGGTTCCAGTTTCGACCTGGAGTATCGGCTCCACAACGACAAGGAAAAGACCTTTGCAACCGCCCTGACGACGCTGGTCTGTTTCGACAGTGTCAGGCAGGCCACTGTGCCGGTGCCGGAATGCGTCAGGCAGATGGCCTGAGTGCGGCGTGAGACAGCACCATAAAGGAGAGAGCGATATGAGCAGCGCCGGCGGCACGGGACAGATCCAAACAGAACTTCGGGAAGGGATTTTTACCATCCGTTTCAATCGCCCGTAGAAGAAGAACGCCTTGAATCTCGCCATGTACGAAGCCTTGGCCAAGGCCTTCGGGCAGGCCGACGGGGACGATGCGGCGCGGGTGATCCTGATTGCCGGAAACGGGGGGTGCTTTACCAGCGGCAACGATCTGTCCGATTTCCTCCAGTCGCCCCCCTCCGGCACGGAAAGCCCGGTGATGCGCTTCCTCGTCGCCATCAGCGAGGCGCGCAAGCCGATCGTGGCGGCCGTCAACGGGGCCGCGGTAGGGGTCGGCGCAACCATGCTGCTGCACTGTGATCTGGTGTATGCCGGCGCCAACGCCCTTTTCCAGCTGCCGTTCGTCAACCTGGGGCTCTGTCCCGAGGCCGGTTCGACCCTGCTCCTGCCGAGGCTGATGGGTCACCAGCGGGCAGCCGAGCTGCTGCTCCTGGGAGAGCCGTTCAGCGCTGAGCGGGCCTGCACGGCCGGCATCGTCAACGCCGTCTGCCCCGACAACGAGGTCCTGGGGACGGCACGCGAGAAGGCCCTGCAACTGGCGGCCCAACCGGCCGCCGCGGTGCGCCTTGCCAAGAGCCTGCTCAAGAGGGAGTATACGTCCTCCCTGCGGGCAACCATAGCCGAGGAGGGCGTTCAATTCATGGCCCGGCTCAGATCGCCCGAGGCGGCCGAAGCCCTCCAGGCGTTCATGCAGCGAAGGAAACCGGACTTTTCGCGCTTCAACTGATGGTGGAGCGAGGCGGCGCCAGGGGTACCCCTTTGGGTACGAACGGCATGAAGAGAAAGCTGCTGAATCTTCCGGGTGGGAAACGGTGACGGGAAAACGGGCGGCGGGCTATTTGCTCAGGCGGTACTGATCCACGATCCTTGTGCGGTATTCCGAGATGTCCTTTTCCAGCCTCTGCAGGGTTGATACCTTCTCCTTGATGCTGTTCAGATGTGTGTCGAGCAGTTCGATCAGTCTGGGCATGATCTTGTCCGGCACCTTCTGTTCACGGTTATACAGATCCGCCAACTCCTTCATCTCCTCAAGCGACAGTCCGAGGGTCTTGACCCTCAGCACGAACTTGAAGCGTTTGACGTCGTCTTTCTCGTAGTAGCGCACCTTCCCTTCGGTCCGTTTGGGAGGCTCCACCAGTCCGAGCTTTTCGTACAGCCTGATGGTCCTGGTCGTAATGTTCAGCATTTTCGCCAGGTCGCTGATCTGCATGTGGTCTTCGTTACTGAGTCTCATACTTCACCTCAACGTAAAGGATAATATTTTATAAACAATTATCCCTGGCTTGTCAAGGAATGAACCTGAAACGGCGATTTCTTGCCGCGCTGCCAAGGTCACAGAAATTCATATACTTAGACACGAGCCAGTTGGGTGAGAGATGATCTGCTTATTCACACTTGATTTTTCATCGTGTTCCATGCGACTTAGCGATTATAATGCCTTCTCAGGATCCCTTCATAGGGAGGCAACTTCGGCGGCCGCCGGGGCGGCGCGGAAAGGACGGGCGACAGTGGGACGTGAATGGAAGCTGATGCAGGGCAACCAGGCGATGACGGAGGGGGCCATCTATGCCGGCGCCAGGTTTTACGCCGGTTATCCGATAACGCCCTCTTCGGAGGTCGCGGAGATCTGTTCCAGGGTCATGCCGAAGATCGGTGGCATCTATCTGCAGATGGAGGACGAGATCGCCAGCATCGCCGCGGTGGTCGGGGCCTCCCTGGCGGGGGCCAAGGCCTTCACGGCGACCAGCGGTCCCGGATTTTCGCTGATGCAGGAGAACCTGGGGCTGGCCGTCATGGGGGAAGTCCCCTGCGTGGTGATCAATGTGCAGCGCTCCGGGCCCAGCACCGGTCTGGCGACCAAGCCGGCGCAGTCCGACATCATGCAGCTGCGCTGGGGGAGGCACGGCGACCAGATGGTGATCGCCCTCTGCCCGGCGACGGTGCGCGAATGTTTCGAGCTGGCGGTGCGGGCCTTCAACCTGGCCGAAAAATTCCGTATTCCGGTGATCCTGGCGCCCGATGAGATCGTGGGCCACATGCGGGAGAACTTTGCCGTTCCCGAACCGGGCGAACTGGAGGTCATCGACCGCAGGGGTCCGTCCGGCCCCGTGGACCGCTACAGGCCCTTCGCCGCCGACGGCGACGGCATCGCCCCACTGGCCGCCTATGGCGGCGATTATGTCTTTCATGTGACCAGCTCGATGCATGGTCCCGACGGTTACAGCAACAACGATCCCGCCAATGCCGCCTGGCGCGTGGAGCAACTGCACCGCAAGATCGAGCGTCACCTGGACGAAATCGTCATGACCAGGCGTTATGACACCGACGACATGGATGTGCTGCTGGTGACCGTGGGGGCAACGACCCGCTCGGGGCGGGCCGCGGCGCTGGAGGCGCGCAGGCGGGGGATCAAGGCCGGCGTCCTGCAGCTGTTGACGGTATGGCCCTTTCCCGACCGGGAAGTGGCGGCCCTGGCGGAAAGGGTGCGGAGCGTGATCGTGCCGGAGATGAACTACAGCGGCCAGATCGCCGGGGAGGTGCAGCGGGTTCTCGGTGGCGGGACGGATATCCGCAAGGTCAACAGCTACAACGGCCAGATCATCACCCCGCAGGATATCCTGAAGGCCATTGTCGCAGACTCTCCATGCGGACCGATCTGAACAGGGGGTTACCGTGTCACACGCAACAGGCGAAAAATATCTGAAAAACGGGGTCCTGCCGCATATGTGGTGCTCCGGCTGCGGCGTGGGCGTCATGCTGGGGGCGCTGGTGCGGGCATTCGAGGAGCTTGATTACCGGAACTCCGACATCGTCGTGGTGACGGGGATCGGCTGCACCGGCAAGGCCGACGATTACCTGACCACCAACGCCCTGCATGCGACCCACGGCCGGGCCCTGCCGCACGCGACTGGCATCAAGGCCTTCAACCCCCGCTTGCAGGTCGTGGTCCTCATGGGGGACGGCGACAGCGTCACCATCGGCGGCAATCACTTCATCCATGCCGCCCGCCGCAATATCGACGTGACGGCCATCGTCGTCAACAACTTCAATTACGGCATGACCGGCGGCCAGGTCTCGGGCACCACGCCGGGTGACAGCCTCACCAGCACCACGGCCTGGGGAAACCCGGAGCGCGACATCGACATCTGCGCCCTGGCTGAGGTGGCCGGGGCCAATTATGTCGCCAGGGAGACGACGTTCCACGGCTGGGAGCTGAAGGAGCACATCAAGGAGGCGATGATCAAGAGGGGGTTTTCCCTGGTCGAGGTCTTCAGCCCCTGTCCCACCCACTTCGGCAGGAACAACGCCATGGCGGAACCCCGCGAGATGCTCGACTGGCTCAAAGAGAAGGGGCTCCCCCGTGAGCGCTACGAACAGCTGAACGCAGAGGAAAAGAGGGGGCATTTCGTCATCGGGAAGCTGGTGGACCGGGATGCCCCGGACTTCAATACCCGCTATGAGGAGATCAGGGCGAGGGCGACCAAGGGGTGAGGGGAGGGCGCGGCAATGAAGGCGAATCAAGGGCGATATGAGATCATCCTTGCCGGGTCCGGCGGGCAGGGGCTGGTGCTTTCCGGCATGATGCTGGCCGAGGCGGCGATCCTCGAGGGGAAGAATACGGTCCAGACCCAGTCCTACGGCATTGCCAGCCGCGGCGGCCTCTCCCTGGCGGAGGTGATCATCGACGACCGGGAGATCATCTTCCAGCAGGTCCAGGAGCCGGACGTGGTGCTGGCCCTGACCGAGGAGAGCCTGGAGAGGTATCAGGCGCTGGCGGGGCAGGGTGTGCCCGTCTTTTACGATACGACCCTGGCGAGGGCGAGAAGCGGCGCCAACCTGTTCGGCCATCCCTTTACCCGGATCGCCAGCGAGCTCGGCAACAGCGCCTCCGTCAACATCCTGGCACTGGGCGCCCTGGCCGCCGCCTGCCCCATAGTGAAGACGGAAAGCCTGGAGATGGTGATCCGTGGCCGATTCAGGAAAGAGGCCGCGGAACTGAACATGAAGGCGCTGCGGATGGGGATCGGGCTCGTCAGAGGCGCGTGAGAGCGGAAAGGAAACGTGGGAGCCATGCAGAGCGGGAAGAGGTCAATGGCGCCGTGCCGGGAGGCGTGTCCGGCGGGGATCGATGTCCCCCGGTACGTCAGACTCATCAGGGACGGCCATTTCGATGAGGCGCTGGCGGTCATTCACGAGCGGATACCCTTTTCGCTGGTCTGCGGCCATACCTGCGCCCATCCCTGTGAGGCGAAATGCGCGCGGCTTCTGTTCGATGAGGCCGTCGCCATCCGCCGGTTGAAGAGGGTGGTCGCGGAAAAGGGGGGGCGCAAACCGGCGGCAATCATCAAGCGCCCGTTGACAGGGCGCAAGGTGGCCGTGATCGGTTCCGGCCCATGCGGGCTGACCGCCGCGCACTATCTGAACCTCCAGGGGCACGGGGTCACGGTCTTCGAGGCACTCTCCCGGCCCGGCGGCATGCTCCGTTACAGCATTCCCGACTATCGCCTCCCGGGGGATGTCCTCGACCGGGAGATCGACCTGATCCGGGAGAGCGGGGTCGAGATCGTGACAGGCAGGCGGATTGCCTCGGCGAAGTCCCTGCTGGAGAGCGGTTTCGACGCGGGGCTGGTGGCGGCGGGCTCCTGTAAGCCCACCAGGATGGGGATCGCGGGCGAGGATTCGGCCAACGTCATCGACGGCATTTCATTTCTACGGAAGGTAAACGCGGGAGAGGCGCCGGCCATCGGCCGCAGGGTCATCGTGGTGGGAGGCGGCAATACCGCCATCGATGCAGCCAGGACCTCTATCCGTCTCGGCTCGGAGGTGGTGCTGATCTATCGCCGCACCCGTTCGGAGATGCCGGCCGGCATCGAAGAGATCATCGAGGCCGCCGAGGAGGGGGTGAGCATCCGGTTCCTGACGACACCGGTGAAGATCGGCAACGATCAGGTGAGCTGCGTCAGGATGCGGCTGGGGGAGGCCGATGCGAGCGGCAGACGGACGCCGGTGCAGATCCACGGCAGCGAGCATTCCCTGGCGTTCGACACCCTGATCATGGCGGTCGGGCAGGGTGCGGACGCCGCTTCCATGGAACTGGCAGGGAGGAAAAACGGAACGGTCAGCGTCGCAAGCGGCACCCTGGCGACACCGCAGGAGGGGATCTTCGCCGCGGGGGATGCCGTGACCGGCTCCTCCAGCATCATCACGGCCATTGCCCAGGGGAGGCTGGCCAGCGAATCGATCGACCGGTTTTTGGGTGGCACGGGGGTCATTGCCGGCTCCGAGCGGGAAGAGGCGGCTGAAGGGCCGCCGGAGAGCGCGCCGCGCGGCACGAGGCGGCCGAAGGGAGGCAGGATCGCTTTGCGGAAGCGGCGTACGACCTTCGCCGCGGTGGAACGGGTCTATGGGGACAAGGCCGCGGTCGCCGAGGCGTCACGCTGCCTCTCCTGCGACCTGCGCGAGTTCGAGGTAACGGTCAACGGCTCCATCTGCAAGGGATGCGGCTACTGCCGGGAGGTCTGCAGCCTCGGGGTTTTCGAACTGTCCGGGGAGTTCAACTCCCTCGGTTATCGTCCGGCTGTGGCGGCACACACCGACAACTGCGTCGGCTGCCTCCGCTGTCTCTACATCTGCCCGGATTTTGCAATTACGGTAAAAGGGAAGCGCTGATCAGGCACAGACCCGGACCCTTCCTTGCGGCAAAAGGCGATTTGGCAATGCCGTACATTTGTACTTGACATGAACGTCAACATCAATTACAAAACAGTCACGATATTATCTGTTCCATCCGGAAACTCCGGTGGTAGAATATCGTCTTGAACCGTTTCCGGACAGAAACCAAATCCATCTCGGGGTGTCACCATGGAAGCCACGCGCGAAATATACTGGAATGTAGGTCACGGGGTCGTCTGGCCCATGTACTTATTGGCCTTTACAGCCATGTTCGCGTGCGGGTACGGTTTTTACCGGCGTCTCGCGGTCTACCGGCTGGGGAGGCCGCTGTTCCGGCTGGACCGGCTGCCGGAGCGGATCGCCCTCCTAGTCAGAAACATGCTGGCGCAGACGCAGGTACTGCGGGTGCTGGAGCCGGGTACGCTGCACGCCCTCTTCTTCTGGGGCTTCGGCCTGCTGTTCATAGGCACCCTGCTGATCATGGCCCAGGCCGATTTTACCGACCTGCTGTTCCATGTCCGCTTCCTCAAAGGGACCTTCTACAAGATCTTCTCCCTGGTACTGGATGTAGCCGGGCTGGTTGCCATTGTGATGCTGGGGGGGCTCCTGGTGCGGCGCTTCTTCGCCCGACCGGAGGGGCTTGAGACCATCCGCGACGACTACGTGAGCCATGCCCTGCTCTTCGCCATCCTGCTGACCGGCTTTTTTGCGGAAGGGGCACGCATGGCCGCCACGGAGATCGGCATCAATCCGGAACTGGCCCGTTTCTCCCCCATCGGCGGGCTCTTTGCTCAGCCCTTTGTCGGAATGGGTCCCGCCGAACTCTCCCTCACCCACAAGCTCCTCTGGTGGCTGCACCTCCTGCTGGCCCTAGGCTTCATCGCTATAATCCCCTTCACCAAGCTGCGCCACATCTTCACCACCAGCACCAACTACCTCTTCACCGACCTCGGCCCCAAGGGGGGCATTGCTACCATCAACATGGAGGACGAAAGCGCCGTGCAGTTCGGCGTGGCCAAGGTGAGCGACCTCACCTGGAAGGACATCTTCGACGCCGACGCCTGCACCGCCTGCAAGCGCTGCCAGGACCGCTGCCCCGCCTGGGCCACCGACAAACCGCTCTCCCCCATGAAGGTCGTCCAGCAGATAGGCGAGGTGGCCTTTGGCGCCCCGGAGGCCAGCCTCTGCGAGACAGTGACCGAGGATGTGCTCTGGGCCTGCACCACCTGCCGCGCCTGCCAGGAGATCTGCCCCGCCAGCATCGAGCACGTCAACAAGATCCTCGATATGAGGAGAAACCTGACACTGATGGAGGGGGCCTTCCCCGGCGACGAGGTCCGCACCGCCATCAACAACTACGAGGTCAACGCCAACCCATTCGGCCTGGCCTATGCCGGCAGGGGGGAATGGGCCGCAGGCCTGGATGTCGCCATCATGGAACAGAACAGCGACGTCGACATCCTCTACTTCGTCGGCTGCTACGCCTCTTTCGACAACAGGAACCGTCAGGTGGCCAAGAACTTCGTCGCCATCTGCAACGCCGCCGGCGTCAAGGTGGGCATCCTCGGCAAGGAGGAGAAATGCTGCGGCGAGCCGTCCCGCAAACTGGGCAACGAATACCTCTACCAGATGCACGCCCAGGAAAACATCGAAACCATCAAGGGGTACGGGGTTAAAAGGATCGTCACCACCTGCCCCCACTGCTTCAACACCCTGGCCAGGGACTACAGGGACCTGGGGCTGGAGGTGGAGGTCGAACACTACACCACCTTCGTCAACACCCTGCTGCAACGGCACAGGCTGAAGCTCGAACCCGCGCCCTTCGAATTCACCTACCACGACTCCTGCTACATCGGCCGCTACATGGACATCATCGACGCGCCCAGAGACGTCCTCAGGCAGGCCGGGGGGCGCATCACCGAGATGGACAAATCGTGCTACGAGAGCTTCTGCTGCGGAGCCGGCGGCGGACGCATCCTGGCCGAGGAAAAGCTGGGCAGCCGCATCAACGTGGCCCGGGTCCAGATGGCCAAGGAGACCGGCGCCCCGCTCCTGGTTTCCAACTGCCCCTTCTGCCTGACCATGTTCGAGGACGGCATCAAGACCGGCGGCTGCGAAGGGGAACTGGCGGTAAGGGACCTGGCCGAGATCGTGGTGGAGAGGATAAAGGCTTGAAAAACCGTCTCCCGCGGAGAAACGGGCTAAGAGAAAGTCATGAACAAATGCAGCGAAAGGTTGCGGAATCCGTTATTATGTCAAACTCCGATGTCCATATATCCTTGACAGTAAATCAGCATTGTGGTACCAGTTTGCCTTAAACCGGTTCGGGCCTGAAATATTCAAGCAGGACGCGGCAGGTGACGCCCGGACTGTAGAGCGATTATTGTGTTTTTCGGTTTTCTCCGTGCCCCCTGCGGCAAAAAAATCTGAGGAGGTTATCATGAAGATTCTCGTCTGCATCAAACAGGTCCCCGACCTGGAATCGCGCTTCAAGCCGGACGCCGCCGGTGTCTGGTTTTCCGAGACCGACCTGGCGTTCCGCATGAACGAATACGACGAATACGCCGTGGAGCAGGCGGT
>JACPFJ010000044.1 GCA_016182975.1 Deltaproteobacteria bacterium | reverse complement strand
CTTGATTTCATCTTCCATGAACACCTCCGACTGAATTTGGTGTTCACAGAATGACGTGGTGGTTATTCGATTGTCAGAGAACTTTGTCTACGATGTACTGGCACATATTTCCGTCCACGATGTAGTGGCACTCAACACTTAGCCACTCGGTGAACATGTAAATTGAATCCTGTTTTGTTTTTTTCAGTACCTTTCCTTGAGACCTAAAAACAAAGCTGTTACAGATGAAGAGGAATATTAGAAAAGAACAAAATACTCCGTAACTCAAAATCCTATAATAATGCGCGAACTGCTGTGATAACTGATATGTTCCGTAAGCATAGATCGTAAGACTTGGTAAATGTATCAATACTATTAATATCCTATTCGGAAGTCTCTTGATGACGTCGTAAGGCCCTTTACTCTTGTGATGGAAATATATGGGAGCGAAATTCGACTCGAATTCTATTAAACTGCCGTTGTTTAATAGTATCTTGAGCTTAGTCTCTATCAGCTCAAGATAGCTCGTCCATAGTTGCAAATAAAGGAAATGATAGTTCAGTAATAAAGCTAGTTGCGCAACTATGATTAAGTTGATGAAACCAAATAGCCACGGCTTATCAATGATAAGTTTAGCTGAATCTATTGTTATCAAGGCCACGGTTGCGGTAACTACGGATAAAGTAAATATTAATGAAATCTTCACATGCCATTCTTCAGAGGCGCGTATTTGGCTTCTGGTAACCGTGAAATCTGAAATTAAAATGTCTTTTATGTCTTTAAATTCCATTAGTGTGTCCTATAAGGCGATAGCAGATAACTCCTTGTTGACCAGCCCCCCGCGCGCGTGAACCGGTGATCTCCCCAAACGGAACATTTAGCCTGTGAACATGAAAAACGCATCATACAAAGTGCTGGTCAAAAGGTTTGCCCCTGATACTTTTATCTTCTCTTCCCGCCTTTTCCAGCCACCCCGCCGCCTTCCGGCCACCGGCCAGCCTTGACGGCGAACCTCACAACAACTGCCGGTAGTCGCAATGAAGCGCATCGGCCAGCTTTTTCGCCCGTTCCTTGCCGATACTCCGCTTGCCGTTTTCCATCTCGCTGATATGGTGCTGCGGGATGCCGGTTGATTCAGCCAACTGCTTCTGTGTAAGTCCTTCACGGGTGCGATATGCCCGCAACGCCACTTGCGCTTCCTTGCCGATGTATTCCGGGAATGCCTCGGCAACGGTGTATGTACGTTTTTCCTCGGACTCAACAGCCTCTGCAGATGGCGTCATTTCTCTCACTCCATCCCCCTCCCGACCTCCCCCTTGAAGGGGGAGGAGCCTTTAATTCCCTCCCCTGACGGAGACCATGAGAACGATCACTTCAACGGTCTGCTAAAAACCTAACGCAAAACTGACAGCCTTATGTATTTCACTCAACTTCTCTTTTGACAGCGTGGTAATAAGCGCGCCGATCTTGGATTTTGAAACGGTTTGTATGTGGTCGCAGTTAATGGCGCAGTCGGTTTGCATTCCGTCCTCTTTGGATAGGAATACCTCGCTCGGTATGTCTCTTACCGTCGAAGTTATCGGAGCAACGGTGACCTCATTCAGATATTCCAAGATGGAGTTTCTTGTCAGGATAACCACGGGGCGCTTTTTGTCAGGTGCATTAAATTTGTACCACCTCACCTCGCCCCGCTTCATTCATCACCCCATTCCTGTTCGGATTCCCAGACACTGAATTCGGCAGCGGCGGCGGGAAAACGCTCGTATCCCTTCTTGTGCCTTTTTTCGAGCATGGTGATATTTACCTGCCTGATAGCCTCTTTCAAGGCCTTGCGGGTAAAAGCGGAGCGGGTTGTTTTTAGCCTTTTTACGACCCTGTCGACGTCATCCACCAAGTCATCATCCAATGTCATCTGAATTGTTCTCATAAGGGCCTCTCGTCGATGTGGATATCTATAGCTATGATAACCCACATTGCCACGGCAGTCAAAATCAATCCCCCTCCTTGAGCCGGGCCATCTGGTCCACGTCCAGGCTGTCGAAGGTGGTGCTGATATGGAAGAAGAAGATCCCGAAGATGAAGGCCGCGATCAGAAGGTCCAGGGCCACCCCCAACTCTACCACCATCGGCATGCCGTAGGTGGCGCTGGTGGCCGCGAAGAACAGGCCGTTCTCCAGGGCGAGAAAGCCGATGATCTGGGTCACGGCGTGCCGCCGGGTGACCATCATCAACAGCCCGAGCATGACCGTGGCCAGGGCCACGGCCAGGGTCGCGCGGGTCATCAGGGTCGAGAGCTGCGTTATCGGCGCGGTCAGGTGGTAGGAGAAGATCACCAGTCCGATGCCGATCAGCATGGTCATGGGGATGTTGACCAGTGTCTCGATCTCCTTGCGGATCTTGAGCTTGTGGATCAGGGCATAGAGGATGTAGGGGAGAACGATCACCTTGAGCGTCAGGGTGAGGAGCGACGAGATGAAGAGGTGGTGCTCCCCGGTCACGTAGCCGACGATGGCCGTGCTGACGCAGAGGAAGAAGCCCTGCCAGGCGAACAGATGGAGCAGCGCCAGGATGCGACGCTGGACCAGAAGGCCGAAGGCGGTCAGCAGGATCAGCGCCGCCATGACGCTGTTGATCTGTGCGGCAAGGGTAAGAGACATGGGTCACTCCGCTTGCCCCCTCCCTAGCCCTCCCCCGCTGGGGGAGGGAACCAGATAGCTCCTCCCCCCAGCGGGGGGAGGTTGGGAGGGGGGAATTCCTACTCCAAAATGAAGAACGACAGCATCCCCAGGGTCGCCAGCAGGAAGGCGCTCCCCAGGTATTCGGTCAGCCTGAAGAGCCGCATCTTGGCCATGCCGGTCTCGATAAGCACCAGGATCACCCCCAGCACGGCCAGCTTGACCGCCAATAGCGCACCGCCGCCGATGATCGCCAGCAGGTCGTTCGAGGCCGGAATGCCCCACGGGCAGAAGACCGCGATACCCAGGGTGGAAAAGATGAAGAGCTTCATCTGGCCGGCCCATTCGATCAGGGCCAGGTGCCGGCCGGAGTACTCCAGGATCATCGCCTCGTGGATCATGGTCAGTTCCAGGTGGGTGGAGGGATTGTCCACCGGGATCCTGCCGGTCTCGGTCAGGTGCACCATGATGTAGGCCAGGAGCGCAAAGGCGAGCGACGGCCTGATGACGAACTCCCCGTGGGCCATGACCTGCACCATGCGGGTCAGGGAGGTGGAGTTGCCCGCCAGGGAGACGGTGAAGATCGCCATCAGCATGGCCGGCTCGGCCAGCGAGGCGATCATCATCTCGCGGCTCGACCCCATGCCGCCGAAGGCCGTGCCGATATCCATCCCCGCCAGGGCGGTGAAGAAGCGGATGATGGCGAAGAGCATCACCAGGGCGATGACGTCGGCGGTGGCGGCGAACGGCAGATCGGTGGAGATGAATGGTACGATCCCGCCGATCATGACGGTAACGCCGAAGACGAGGTAGGGGGTGAAGCGGAAGATCCAGGAGGCGTTCTCCGCCAGGATCACCTCCTTGGTGAAGAGCCTGGCGATGTCGCGGTAGGGCTGGAATATCCCGGCATAGCTGCGCCCCTGCATGCGGCACTTGACCGTCCTCACCCATCCCGCGAAGGCCGGGGCCGCCAGGAGCAGGAGCAGGAGCTGCAGCGCCTCTATGGCGAAGGAGTAGACGATCATCCCAGAAACACCAGGAGCACGATGATGGTGACGAACGAATAGAGCAGGTAGACCTGAATCCTCCCCTGCTGGAGGTTTCCGATCTTTCTGGCCAGGAAGAAGGCGATTTCCCGCAGCGGTTCATAGATCCAGCCCCAGAAGCGGTCCCTGACCCGCAGCCGGTACTGCAGCCGCTGCGGATACGCCGCATGCCTGAGCGGCTCCACCGCATGCGACTCTTCGCGGATGGCGAACAGGAAGCCGAAGATGCGCCGGATCGGCATGGCGAACGATGTGGCGGTATACTGCATCCTGGGGGTGAGCTTCTCGAAGCCGCAGTCCCAGATCGGCACCCGCCGGATGCCCGCCTTGCGGGCATGCAGCAGCAGCCAGGCCACCAGCACCACGGCCAGGATACCGATGAAGACGTTGAAACCGGAGTACGAGGCCCGCTCATGGGAATAGGGGGTCAGCCACATCCAGCCGAACGCCCCCGCCGAGGTGGCGATCTTGCCCCCCACCATCTGCCGCGAAAGGACATCCATCCAGGTGATCACCACGGTCGGGAATATCCCCAGGAGAAAGCAGGTAAGGGCCGCCAGCAGCATCCCGATGCGCATGCTCCAGCCAGCCTCACGCACCTGCTGGATGTGGTGATGGCCGCGCCAATGCCCCAGGAAGGTCACTCCGAAGGCCTTGACGAAACAGGCGGCAGCCAGGGCTCCGGTAAGCGCGAGCAGGGCCGCCCCCAGGGGGATGAGCAGGCTCAGGATGGGCCTGTGGAGCGCTGGTGAAAACAGGAACGCCTGGAAGGTGAGCCATTCCGAGACAAAGCCGTTGAAGGGGGGGAGCGCCGCGATGGAGACGCAGCCGATCAGGAACAGGGCCGAGGTCCACGGCATCCTGTGGATCAGCCCCCCCATCTCCTCCATGTTGCGCTCGTGGGTGGCGTGGAGCACGGCCCCGGCCCCCATGAAGAGCAGCCCCTTGAACATGGCGTGGTTCAGGGTATGGTAGAGCGCGGCGATCAGGGCCAGGGAGGCCAGGAGCGGCAGGTGGAAGGATGTGAAGATCATGGCGAGGCCGAGGCCGATCAGGATGATGCCGATGTTCTCGACCGAGTGGTAGGCCAGGAGCCGCTTCAGATCGTGCTGCATCAGGGCGTAGAGCACCCCCAGCACGGCCGAGACCAGGCCGAGGACCAGCACGATCCCTCCCCACCACCAGGGGAACTCCTTGAGAAAATCGAAGGTGATGCGCACGATGCCGTAGATCGAGGTCTTCAGCATGACCCCGCTCATCAGCGCCGAAACGTTTGAGGGGGCCACCGGGTGCGCCTCGGGCAGCCAGACATGCAGCGGGATCACCCCCGCCTTGGCGGCGAACCCGAAAAACGAGAGCAGGAAGGCCGCCGTCGCCCAGCCGAGCGGGTAACTGGTGGCGCGCATGGCGTCGAAGGTATACCCCTGGAAGGTCTCGAATCCGTTGGCCTGGGCCGCCATCACCCCGAAGGAGAGCAGGATCGCGATGGCCCCCACATGGGCGATGACCAGGTAGAGGTAGGCCGCGCGCCTGTTTTCCGTCTTTTCGTCCTCGTACAGGACCAGAAAGTAGGACGAGGCGGCCATCAGCCCCCAGGCCACCAGGAAGAAAAATGCGTCATCCGCGAGGACGACCAGGAGCATGCCGGCGATGAAGAGGCAGAAGAAGACCACGAATCTGGTGATCGGCCGGTTGGCCGGCATCGCCTTCACATAACCGATGGAGTAGATCGAGACGAAGAAGGCCAACAGCCCGATCACGCAGAGGAAGAAGCCGGCCAGGGGGTCGAGGCGGAGATGGAAGGGGAGGTCGGGAAGGCCCATCTGCACCACGGCGGAAGTGGTGGATTCAAGGTGAACGCAAAGGATTCCGGCAATGACCGCGGCAAGCGATGCGGCCGCCGTGAGGCTGAATGAGAGATGGATGGTCAGGTTTCGGGATCGCGCGCAGCAAGGGGCCAGGATGACCGGGGCGAACATGAGGAACAGGGAGGCTATTGCGATATCAAAGGGGGTCATCAACCCGTCCTTTCTCCCAGCGGGAGCATATCATATCAGGCTCATCCGTTACGTCTCGATATAATCAAACACTTTTTTAATACATGCGATGGCGTAATACAAGAAAAAATATCATGGAGTTACAGATCAAAGCCGCAATAGGAGAGGTTGAAGCTCTTGTTGCAGAGCGGAAAATCGGAAATCTGCTCGTTGCGCAGGGCCATGGCCAGGCCGCTCCAGTTATGGAAGGAAGGGTCTTTCACCTTGTAGCGCAGGAACCTCCCCGCTGCATCCGTAATGGCCACGTGGCAGAGCTCGCCGCGCCATCCTTCCACCAGGGCCACCGCCAGCCGCTCCCCCGCCGCTGCCCCGCAGGCGGACATGACGGGGCCTTCGGGGAGCGAATTCAGGCGGTCGTGGATGAACTCCAGCGACGCCTGGGACTCCTGCCAGCGCAGCTTGGCCCGCGCCATGACATCGCCTCCCGGTTGCGTCCGCAGCGGGGGCCGGGATATCCGGTAGAACCCGAAGGGGTGGTCGCGGCGCACATCCCGCTCGATGCCGCAGGCCCGGGCCGCCGGGCCGACCAGCCCCAGGGCGAGTGCATCCTCGGGCCTGACCTGGCCTGCGCCATCGAAGCGGGTCATTACCGAGGGGGAACCCCACAGCAGTTCCACCGCGCCGCTGTAATCCCGCCGCGCCTCCTCCAGCCGTTTCAGCAAATCCGCGGTCTGTCCGGCCGAACAATCGAAATAAGTGCCCCCCGGGCGCAGCAGGCCGCGGCCGAAACGGCTGCCGCACAGCACGGCGGTCATGTTGAGGAAATCTCCCCTGATCCTGCCGCAAAACGACATGGTCGGCAGGTAACCCACATCCCCTGCCAGGGCCCCCAGATCGCCGCAATGATTGGCCAGGCGCTCCAGTTCGAGGGCGATGGCCCGGAGCGCCTCCCCCCTGGGCGGCGGCTCCGTTCCGGCCAGGCCCTCCATGATCATGGCATGGGCCGTGGCATGGCCGATGGTGGTATCGCCGGCCACGGTCTCCAGTTGCACCACCGTGGCGGGGTGCGGCCCGCCGGCCAGGGCATGCTCCAGGCCGCGGTGCTGGTATCCCAGTGCGATCTCCAGGTGGAAGACGACCTCGCCGTGGCACTGGAAGCGGAAGTGCCCCGGTTCGATCACCCCGGCATGCACCGGCCCAACGGCCACCTCGTGGACCTCGGCGCCTTCGACGCGATAAAAATCTCCCACGGCCGGCAGGGGCTGCACGCCGGCCCCGCTCCCCCGCTCCTCGTGTGCCCGACGCAGCGGGCGCTGGTAACGCACCGGCTTGAACCAGGGATGCTCTTCCAGCGTCAGGCCGCACTGCTCCGCGATCTCGCGCTCGAAGAGGTGTGCTTCCGGGCAACTGGAGGTGATGCTCGGCAGCTGCCGTTCGACCCACGAACGCAGTGCGCCCAGCCGCCCCTGGCTGCCGGCCAGGATACACCACAGGGCGACCCCCTCCCTGTCCGGCACGCCGAAGTAGGAGGCGATGCGCCATCCCTGCCCGGTCAGGTCCACAGCCCCCTGGAGGAATGCGTGCAGCGCGATCTCCGGCACGTCCCTCACCGGGATGGCCTCCCCGTTGCGGAAGGTCCTGAGGATGCCCTCGCTGCTCATCTGACCACCTCCAGAAGCGCGGCCGCAGCGTTCATGAGCCGGTACAGAGGCCCCGGCAGCCAAATCCCCGCTACACCCACTATCAGCAGCAGCACGAGCGGCGGAACAACCAGCAGGGGCGTGTCGCCATAGCGGGTGCGCTCCCGATTTTTGGGGGGATCGCCGAAGACCACCGGCAGCACGGTCAGGGACATGCCGAGAAAGGCCACCGTCAACGACACGGCCAGCAGCGTTCCGACGAGCGGCCGTCCCTCGCTGAAGGCGGCGGAGAAAAAGGAGTACTCGCTGGAAAAGGTGATAAACGGCGGCGATCCGGTCATGGCGAACAGGCCGAAAAGAAACAGGGCGCCGCTCCAGGGGGCGCGCCGGAACGTCCCCCGGGCGACCTCCCTGTTCTTGGAGGCAAAGGCGCGATGGATATTGCCGGCAGCCAGGAACAGCACCCCTTTGGCCAGGCCATTGCCGACGAGATGCAGCATGGCGCCGTAGAGCGCCTTGCCCCCCAGTCCCAGCGCCAGCGTGAAGAGTCCCATGTGTTCGACGCTGGAGTAGGCCAGCATCCGTTTGAAATCGGTCTGGCGCACCAGGAAAACGGCGGCGACGGCGATGGAGAAGAGTCCCAGCCCCACCAGCATGGCGCGGTAGAACTGCACGTCTCCCGAGGCCATGCAGATCTGGTAGATGCGGATCAAACCCAGAAAGCCGCAATTGGCCAATCCGCCGGCCAGCAGGGCGCCCACCAGGCCCGGCGCCTCGCCATAGGCATCCGGCTTCCAGGTGTGCATCGGCGCCAGCCCCATCTTGGCGCCGTATCCCACCAGCATGAAGCAGAAGGCCGCGTTGAGCCAGACCGTCGGCAATTTCGGGGCATAGGTGCGGAGCTGCTCCAGAAGTAGCGACGGTTCAAGCCCGGCCACCAGCGAGGAATAGGCCAGGAAGAATATCCCCAGAAGCGCCAGGGCGATGCCGACCGAGCAGATCAGCATGTATTTCCAGGTGGCCTCGATGGAACGGGCATTGTGGTTGAAGTAGACCTGCGGCGCCATGCAGAGGGTGGTGGTTTCGATGGCCAGCCAGAGCAGGCCGAGATGATGGGCGACCGCCGACAGGGACATGGCGGCCAGGCAGACCAGCATCCCCATGCAGAGCACCCGGTTTTTGCGTTCCTGGCGGTAACGGAGGTAGTTGACCGCGTAGAAGGCGCAGGCCGTGAACAGCACCGACAGCTCCAGCAGGAAGAGCTTGCCGATGGCGTCCAGCCCGATCCACCCCCCCGGGGACGGGGGGGGAGAGACGATGCAGACGGCAACCACCAGGCCGAGATGCAGGGAGGCCGTCAGCGGCAATACCCATGGGCGCGCGGTGTTGGAGGGGATCAGCCAGGCGGCCATAGCCCCCGCCATGGGGAGGAGGATCAGCAGGGTCATAAGCCACATCACTCCACCTCCCGCAAGGCGGTCATGCGGCCGGTGTCGATGGATGAGAACTCGCGGCTGATCTGGTTGATGATGATCCCCATCACGAAGATGCCGACGATCAGGTCCAGGAGCGCTCCGGCCTCCACCATCAGCGGCATGGCCTCGGTCAGGAGCAGGCCGAAGATGAAGATGCCGTTCTCCAGCATCAGGTAGCCGATCACCTGTTTGATGGCCTTGCGATGGCTGGCCAGGGCAATGAAGCCGGAAAGGCAGGTGGCCAGGGAGGCCGGCACGGTCAAAAGCCCCTGGTGCATCGCCGCCAGCGGGAGGCGGGCCGCAAAGACGAAGGCCAGCATCGTGGCCAGGGCAACGGCGATGATGTTGCCGCTATAGCCCAGGGATGGCTCCACCTCCTCGGCGATAGCGACCTTCTTCATGGCGCCTAAGAGCAGCCAGGGGATGAAAACCCCCTTGGCCATCAGGACGAAGATGGTGATGATCAGGATGCGGCCGTGAAAGGGGTGGACCAAAAGCGGCAGGAGACCCAGCACGACCCCCTGGACGGCTATGGCCCGGATGGCCACGTGGGTGCGCCTGGTCCCCAGGACGAGGAAGTTGATCAACAGCACCAGCACCAGTAACTGGTCGGCGGCGGAGTTCATGGCGTCACCTCAGGACAAGGATCATGGCGAAGGCGGACAACACCCCGGCCGCCAGCAGCATCTGCGGCACCCGCGTCAGGCGGAAGCGGGCCATGCTCGATTCCACCACGCCGATGACCACGGACAGAAGCAGCATGGATGCGCAGAAGACCAGCCAGTCCAGCCAGGGGTCGGGCGACCGGAGCGGCAGGGCCACGTGCAGGAAAAAGGCCCCAAGGATGAAGAGCTTGAGCGTCGCGCCGTAGAGGATCATGCCGAAGGCCGGACCGCTGTGGTCCAGCACCATCACCTCGTGGATCATGGTCAGTTCGAGGTGGGTGTTGGGGTCGTCGAAGGGGATGCGGCAGTTTTCAACCAGAAGGATGCAGAACAGGCCGGCCACCAGCAGGATCAGGGCGGCGCCGGAGGTCATCCAGAGCGCGGCGGAGGAGTGGGTCAGCATGCCGGACAGGGAAAGCGAGCCGGAGAGTCGGGAGAGGGTCAAGAGTGCGATGAACATCACCGGCTCGGCCAGACAGGAGAAGGTCACCTCACGGCTGGCGCCCATCCCCTCGAAGCTGGAACCGGTGTCCAGGGCCGCGGCGGTGGTGAAGAAGCGCCCCAGCGCCAGCAGGTAGGCGAACAGGATCATGTCGCCGTTGAAGGAGAACGGCGGGAGGTGATTGCCCAGCGGAATCAGCAGGGCCGCGACCAGGGTGGCGGCCAGGGTGACGATGGGGCCGGCGCGGAAGACCCAGGTGGTGGTGCGGCTGAAGACCGACCCCTTGGCCAGCAGGCGCAGCAGGTCGTAATACGGCTGGAGGAGCGGCGGTCCGCTCCTGCCCGCGAAGATGGCCTTGGTACGGTTGATCACCCCGAACAGAAGCGGCGGCATGAGGATGACCAGCACGAGATGGATCAGGATATCAGCCATTGCCGTTCACCAAAATTGATAAATTCAACCAAAAACACAATTTATAACGCAAGGTCGCAAAGACACAAATGAAAATCAGGCGGTTATCAATACAAAAAGTATTAACCATTTGAGTGAATTCTCTGTTTTTCTATATCATTTTGATTCTCTTGGCGTCCTTGCGTTAAAAAAACGGTCGTTTTGGTATTTAACGATGTCGCCCGTGCCGTTTCCCTCCCTTGAGGCCCTGGCGGAACTCCCACGGCGGTTGGGGATTGGCGTCGCGCCACAGACCCTTATGCCTGGCCCGGGCCCCTTCTTCCGCACCGATGTACTCCGAGGCGTACGGCCCATGCAGGTACTGCCGGTAGGCCCAGGCCATGCCTTCCGCCACCATTTCGCGGTTGATGTCCCGGCCCGCATGGCGGATGACCGCCACGGCGCGGTGGTACTGATCGCTGTCCACAACCTCCGCCGTAACGCGCCGCCCCATGACCTTGTACATCAGTGTGCGTTTGGCGACCTCGCCGAAGGGCTGTCCCGGCTTGTCCGGCTTTCTGGTCTCGGGGGCGTCGATGCCGTACAGCCGCACCTTGAGCCGGCTCTCCTCTCGGGTGGCGAGAAGGACCGTGTCCCCGTCGTAGACCGCCCGCACCACCCCTGCAATGGTCCGGGCCGCAAGGCTGTCGGCGACGAGCAGCAGGACCAGGGCGCAGGCGGCGAGGAGCGTCCGCATCATACCAACTCCGTGGCGTAGTTGAATTCGGTCGTGCCGGGAATCGCCCTCCCCGTCTTGAAGGCGGCGATGATGTCGTTCCACGAATCATGCGGCGCTTGGCGCAGGTCGATCAAGTATGAAGAACACCCCATGTTTCGCAGTTCGCCGTGGCGCCCGGTCAGGGAGAAGGGGGTGGCGGCGGAGATGGTCTGCAGGCCGTCTCGAGTGGTGACACTATACGCCTCTCCCCTGTCGGAGTGAAGCGGAATGTTGCTGTGAACCTCCTTGAGACGGATCTTGGTGGTCATGACCGGCAGCGGGGCGTAGGCGATCACCCGTTGTTCGATCTCGATCCCGGCAGCGAGCAGCTCCGCCAGGTTGGCGTCGTCGTCCTCGATGTAGAGCGTGGCCGCCTCCGCCCCCAGCTCCCGCCAGGCCGCCAGGGCCTGGCTGTTGAGGGAGAAGCAGCGGTGCCAGGTGGAGATGCTGGCGCCCTCCAGCCCCTTCAGCAGGGCGAAGTGGGACAGGTTGGCCGCCTCGAAGCGGCGGAAGCCGGCCCCGTGGAGCTGCCGGACGGCGTCGCGGTAGAGCGGGATGTCGCGGTCGAAGATGATGAAGGGGAGCTGCCAGATGATGCGCTCCTCGGAGCCGCGCATGCGGGGAACAACGGACGGGAGCTGGTGGATGGTTGCCTTCGATAATGGAAGGAGGGTGAGATCCGCGCCGTGCTGGAGCGGGAAGCGCCAGTCACGGGGCTGATCCATGACCACCGCCAGCGTCTCTTTCGCTATGGGGCGCCGAGTCGCCGCATGCAGCGTCTCCACATCCCGCAAAGCGGCCGTGCGCCCCGCCGCGATCCGCTCACGGAAACCGGCCGACACTGCCTCGTCCAACTGCTGATAAAACCGACGCCGCAGATCCTTGAAGGTCGCCATGGGGATGAGGACACCGGGGAAGCCGGGGGCCTCCAGCGATTCAAGGCGAAATGGGGTGTCGCCGCTCTTGGCGAACTGTCCCCGCAACACCGCCTGCATGTCGCCGCTGCGGGCCGGTTCCAGGTTGCCGAGCGGAAAGTCGAACGCGTGCTGCGCACCTGCCACATCGGCCCGGACCCGCATGGTGTCGCCATCCATGGTAACCTGCAACCGGCACGGCAGCTTATCCGCCTGCACCGCGTCCAATCGTCGCTGGCAGGCGTTCTCGCTGAGGGTGAAGGCCTCGCGGGAGGAGACCTTGTAGACGGCGTCGCCGGCGCTGAAGCGGAAGGGGGTCTCCACCTCCACCAGGCTGCCGGCCTTTGCCTCCATCACCTTTTTGCGGTTATGGAACAGTTCGCGCACGGTCCAGGCCTGGCCGGCCATATCGCTCTTGGGTTGGGCCCGCAGGCGGTCTCCCACGTGGATGGCGTCGCGGCTCTCGAAGGAGAGTCGATTCCCCTTGATGGTCTTGATCTGGCCGACGAAGCGCCCGGTGCCCCCCTTCTGCCAGGGGTTGGCGATATCCTCCGGTTGCTGGGAAGCCAGGAAGCCCCTGGTCGGGGTGCGGCCGAAGGAGTACTTGAGGAGCTCCTTGGCGGCGGCGACCGCCTCCCTGCGCGAGCGTTCCGGTGCATCCAGGGCCATGCGGTAGGCCTCCACCACGCTGGCCACGTACTCGGCCGATTTCATGCGCCCCTCGATCTTGAGGGACCTCACCCCGGCCCGGCCCAGCTCCGGCAGGAGGTCGATGGCGGAGAGGTCGCTGGTGGAGAAGTAGTGTCCCTCCTTGCCGCGATGGCTGTACAACCGGCGGCAGGGCTGGGCGCAACGCCCGCGGTTGCCGCTGTGTCCCCCCAGGTAGGAGGAGAAGAAGCACTGCCCGGAGATGGAGAAGCACAATGCGCCGTGGACGAAGGTCTCGATCTCCACCGGCGTGGCCGCGGCAATGGCCGCGATCTCGTCCACGGCAAGCTCCCGGGCCACTACCGCCCGCTGGAAGCCCAGTTCCGCGAGCATCTTTACGCCCGGTGTGTTGTGGATCGTCATCTGGGTGGAGGCATGCAGGGGGATAGCAGGGAAATGGTTGCGGATCAGACGCGCCACGGCCAGGTCCTGCAGGATCACGCCGTCCACCCGCATGCCGGCCAGGGCGGCCAGCGTTTCGACCAGTTGCGGCAGCTCCTTCTCCTTGACCAGGGTGTTGAGGGTGACGTAGATCCGCCGGCCATTGGCGTGGGCATAGGCCAGCATACTCTCCATCTGGGCCAGGGTGAAGTTCTTGGCGCGGGCGCGGGCCGAGAAGTCGCGCAGCCCGGCATAGACCGCGTCGGCCCCCTTCTCCATGGCGGCGAAGAAGGATTCCAGCGACCCGGCCGGGGCGAGGAGTTCGGGTTTTTTATCGGTAGCGATCATGATGCCCAAAGCGAAAACGCCCCTTGGCGGGGCGTTTCGTTGTTGTAGGGGCAAACCTTGTGTTTGCCCGTCTTTCTGGTAACCACAGGCGGGCGATCACGAGGATCGTCCCTTCGGATGTCATTTCTCCACCAATATCCGCAGCATTCTTCTGAGCGGCTCGGCGGCGCCCCACAGGAGCTGGTCGCCGCAGGTGAAGGCCTGGACGTACTCCGGCCCCATTTTCATCTTGCGCACCCGGCCGATCGGCACGGTCAGGGTGCCGGAGACCGCCGCCGGTGTCAGTTGGGCCAGGGTTTCGGCTTTGGTGTTGGGGACCAACTTGACCCACTGGTTGTCATTGGCGATCAACTGCTCGATCTCGGCCAGCGGCAAGTCCCTGTTGAGCTTGATGGTCAGGGCCTGGCTGTGGCAGCGCATGGCGCCGACCCGCACGCAGATGCCGTCCACCGGGATCGGCGTTGTCGTGCCGAGGATCTTGTTGGTCTCGGCGAAGCCCTTCCACTCCTCGCGGCTCTGGCCGTCCTCGACCTCGCGGTCGATCCAGGGGAGCACGTTGCCGGCCAGGGGGAAACCGAATTCTTTCTTGGGGAGGGTATCACCGCGCAATATTGCGGTCACCTCGCGGTCGATATCGAGTATCGCCGATGAAGGGTCCTTGAGCAGGTGCGCGACGGAACCGTGCAGCACCCCCTTCTGGGCCAAGAGCTCACGCATGTTGGGGGCGCCTGCGCCGGATGCGGCCTGATAGGTCATGGAGGAGAGCCATTCCACGAGATTGGCGCGGAACAGTCCCCCCAGGGCCATCAGCATCAGGCTGACGGTGCAGTTGCCGCCGATGAAGTCCTTCTGCCCCTTGGCCAGGGCCGCATCGATCACGTTGCGATTGACCGGATCGAGGATGATGACGGCCTCCGGCTCCATCCGCAGCGTGCTGGCGGCGTCGATCCAGTATCCCTGCCATCCCTGCCTGCGCAACTCGGGGTGGACCGCCTTGGTGTAGTCCCCTCCCTGGCAGGTAATGATGATGTCAAGCTTTTTCAGCTCGGCGATGTCATCCGCACTCTTGAGGTTTCCGGCGTTCATCGGGGCCGGTTGCCCCGCCTGGGAGGTGGAGAAGAATACCGGCTCGATGCCGATGCCAAAATCGCCCTCCTCCTGCATGCGCTGGAGCAGGACCGAACCGACCATGCCACGCCAACCGACGATTCCGACTTTCATAGTCTGTGTTCCTTTTCTGTAAGATAAAAACTGCTCAAAAAGGTAAGGTTATTGTGCTAAGCCGCCAGTTTCAACTCCTGACGCACAGCTACCGGCAGAGAAATCGGGGCGAAACATGCCTTGGGGTAGAGGTAGTCCTCTCCCGATTCATCGATGATGCGGACCATCCCCAACCGATCGGCATCTGCATCGGGAATACCCAGATAGATCTTTCTCTCATCGAGAGAGACGGCATATCCATCGTTATGGATACATACAAACAATTTACGGTTCTTTTTCATCCTCAGACCCCTTGAACTTCCCGGAGCAACCTCTTGATTTTGAATTCCTTCTTGCCGATGCCGGTTGCTTCGTACCAATGGATTTCAGCAAGAAACAAACTCCCTTCGGATAATCGAATTGTAGCAATACCCTTGCGCTTGCGCCAGCGACCTTTGCCGTAATGTTTCTGCAGACGGGCGATTTCCCTGATTCCCGAGCCGGTCGCAAATGTCTCTACGTCATGGAGTTCGCCGACAATCTCAAACATCGCGGTGCGGCCTACAGAGCCGCGATGATCGCGTCGCCCATCTCTTTCGTATTGACCAGTTTCTCGCCCGGCTTGTTCTGGAAGATGTCCCTTGTCCGATACCCCTGGTCCAGCACCTTCGCCACCGCCGCGTCGATGGCCTCGGCGGCCTCGACCATCCCGAAGGAGAACTTGAGCATCATCCCGGCCGAGAGGATCTGAGCGATCGGGTTGGCGATCCCCTGGCCGGCGATGTCCGGGGCGCTCCCGCCGGAAGGCTCGTACATGCCGAAGGTCCCCTCTGCCAGCGAGGCGGAGGGGAGCATCCCCAGCGAGCCGGTCAGCATGGCGGCCTCGTCGGAGAGGATGTCGCCGAACATGTTCTCGCAGAGGATCACGTCGAACTGCTTGGGCCATTTTACCAGCTGCATGGCGGCGTTGTCCACGTACATGTGGGAGAGCTCCACGTCCGGGTATTCCTTGGCGATGCCGGTCACCACCTCACGCCACAGCACCGAGGTGGAGAGCACGTTGGCCTTGTCGATGGAGCAGACCTTGCGGCCGCGCTTGCGGGCCGCCTGGAAGGCGACGTGGGTGATGCGCTCGATCTCGGGTACGCTGTAGCGCATGGTGTCCACGCCGACCCGTCCGCGTCCCTCACCCTCGATCCCCTTGGGCTGGGAGAAGTAGATGCCGCCGGTCAGCTCGCGGATCACCAGGACGTTGAAGCCGCCGCTGATCACCTCCTCCTTGAGCGACGAGGCGCCGGTCAGGGAGGGGAAGATGATGGCAGGCCGCAGATTGGCGTAGAGGCCGAAGATCTTGCGCAGCGGCAAGAGCGCCCCGCGTTCGGGCTGCTCGTCCGGCGGCAGGGTCTCCCACTTGGGGCCGCCGACGGAGCCGAACAGGATGGCGTCGCTCCCCTTGCAGATGGTCACGGTCGTGTCGGGAAGCGCCTTCCCCTCGTTGTCGATCCCGGCGCCCCCCACGTTGGCGTGGGTGCGCTCGAATCTGACGTCGTAGTTCTGCTCGACGGCGTCGAGCAGCCGGAGCGCCTCCGCCATTACCTCGGGACCTATGCCGTCACCCGGCAGGACCGCTATTTTAAATGTTTTTGACATAAACTCTCCTGGTTTGATCCAAATTCAAAATCAAGGGCAATAGAACGCGGATTAGGCGGATGCGGCGGATTTACACGGATTTTAAACGCTGGAATTTATGGTTTTTATCCGCGCGAATCCGTTCAATCCGCGTCATCCGCGTTCCATTACCATTTATATGCTCTTATTAAATACCAGCCTTCTGCTTCAGGATTTCGGCCTTGTCCGTCCGCTCCCAGGAAAACTCGGGCAGCTCGCGGCCGAAGTGGCCGTACGCGGCGGTCTTCCTGTAGATCGGACGCAATAGGTCGAGCTGCTCGATGATGGCGCGGGGGCGCATGTCGAACACCTCGCGCACCAGCTCGGCCAGGCGCTCCTCGGAGACCTTGCCGGTGCCGAAGGCGTGCACCATGATCGAGACCGGCTGGGCCACGCCGATGGCGTAGGCCACCTGCACCTCGCAGCGCTCGCACAGGCCGGCCGCCACCAGGTTCTTGGCCACGTAGCGCCCCATGTAGGCCGCGGAACGGTCCACCTTGGAGGGGTCCTTGCCGGAGAAGGCGCCGCCGCCGTGGCGACCCATGCCGCCGTAGGTGTCGACGATGATCTTGCGGCCGGTCAGGCCGCAGTCCCCCATCGGCCCCCCCACCACGAAGCGGCCGGTGGGGTTGATGAAGTAACGGGTGTTGGCGTCCAGCAGCTCGGCCGGGATGACCTTCCTGACCACCTTCTCGATGACCTGCTCCTCGATCTCGGCGTGGGTCACGTCAGGGGTGTGCTGGGTGGAGATGACCACCGTGTCGATGCGCACCGGTTTGTCGTTCACATACTCGACCGAGACCTGGGACTTGGAGTCGGGGCGCAGGAAGTTCAACTCGCCGGATTTGCGCACCTCGGCCAGCTTGGCCACCAGTTCATGGGCCAACTGGATCGGCATCGGCATCAACTCGGGGGTCTCGTTGCAGGCGTAGCCGAACATCAGCCCCTGGTCGCCGGCCCCTTGCTCCTTGTGGAGACCCTCACCCTCGGAGACCCCCTGGGAGATGTCGGGGGACTGCTTGTCGATGGAGACCAGCACGGCGCAGGTGTCCGCATCGAAGCCCATCTCGGAGTCGGTATAGCCGATCTCCCTGATGGTGTTGCGGGCGACCTCGGAGTAGTTGACCACCGCGTTGGTGGTGATCTCGCCGGCGATGACCGCCATGCCGGTGGTCACCATGGTTTCGCAGGCCACGCGGGAGTTCTTGTCCTGCGCCAGGATGGCGTCGAGGATGGCGTCGGAGACCTGGTCGGCGACCTTGTCCGGATGCCCTTCGGATACCGACTCGGAGGTGAAGATGAATTTTTCGGCCATGATTTGTGTAGCTCCTCTCGTTTTGTTGTATATTTATGTGGGGCTTGAGCCGGGAAAGCCTGGATGTTGCTCGAAGGTATCGAATTTATAAATCTATAGGCATGTTGCTGTATTGTCAAGCAAAGATAGCCAATGTTCATTCTGTTTGACTTCGCGGCTGCGAATTCGGCACAATGAAAAAAAGTGTCATCCCGAGACAGATCTCGATTACCCCGACAGGTGGCTTCCATGGCGACAGGTTATAATATTCTTCTGGCCGGTGCACTGATCGCCGTCGTCTGCGCAACGGCAACGGCAATGACGAAGCGGCAGGGTGACGCGTGGACGTATTACCGCTTCGACGGCCGCGGCTTCAGCGCCGGCCCGCCGACGGACGGCGGTCCGTTCGTGGCGCTGCGCGACGGCGTGGCGCCGGTGCTGCTGACGCAGGCGGCAAAGATAGAGGCGACCGCCCTGCCGCCCGGCAAGGGGGCCGTCGCCGGCATCTGCTTCATGCAGCATGCGGGTGGCAAGCTGGCGGGGGGCGCCGGTTTCACCCCGTCACCCGATACCCCCATCCGCATAACGGGGAATGGGGGGAGCACGTTGATTTCAAGCAGCGCTGACGGATACTTCGTGGCGCTGCTCGACGCCGGTGAATACGAGATCATGGCCGGACCCGCCAGGACTCATGTCCGCGTGGAAAAAGGCAAGACGACACTTACAGCCCTGAGAACAGGTAAAAGGATGGTGGACTGATGAATTACCTCATGCGGACGGCGCTTGCCGCAATTGCGCTCCTGGCGCTGGCCCTGCCGGTTCTAGCCGGTCAGCTCGACGATCATTACCTGGCCATGTTCGGCGAACGCTCCGGCGGAGCGGCCTTCAAGGCGGCCGCGGAGCCGGTCGCCGGTGAAGGAACGGTCCGTTGCGGCACGCCGCACAAGCACGGGCTCAAGCGGGACTGGGACAAGCTGGAGCCGGCCACGCGGAAGGTGTTGGCCAAGCAGGTGGCAGCGCCGGTCCTCTCGGGTGAGGCGACCCTCCTGTCCGGCAACGGTCATTTCCTGATCCATTACGCCACAACCGGCACGGACACCCCCACGCCGGCGGCCGGGTTTACCGTGCAATCCTGGATACAACAGGTGGCAGACTCCTTCGAGTTTGCCTTCGCGTTCTACCAGGGCCTCGGTTATCACATGCCGCCGACAACCCCCTACCACGTCTACCTGCACAGCCTCGCCGACGATCGTCTGTACGGCCAGACGCAAAGCGACCAGGCGGCCCCCTCGGCCGGTTTTCCCAACGCCTATACCAGCTTCATCGAGATCGACAAGGACTTCACCAGCAATATCTACGTCAACGCCCCCAACGGACCCTACACCCCGCTGCAGAGCCTGCAGATCACCTCGGCCCACGAGTTCCACCACGCCATCCAGTACGGCTACAACTTCTATTTCGACATCTGGTACGCCGAGGCCACCTCGACCTGGTTCGAGGACGAGGTCCAGGACGGCGTCAACCAGGCCTACAACTACATCCCGGCCTGGTTCGGCAACAGTGCCAGGAGCCTCGATACGTTTGTGTTGCCACCCGGCGACACCAGCCAAAATATGACCTTTGGATACGGCTACGGGCGCTGGATCTTCAACCGCTGGCTGGCGGAACGCTTCGGATTGGGGGTGGTCCGGAGCGTGTGGGAGCGGCTGGCCGGCACGTCGCCACCGGTGGTAAACGGACAGCTTGAGGACATCCCCATGGCCCCGGTCCTGGAAAGCATACTAGCCGCGTCGCCGTTCAACAGCACCCTGGGGGCGGAGTTCCTCGGCTTCGCCAAGCGGGTCTACACCCGGGACTGGGCAACCCACACCGGCGACATACCCCGCATCCACAGCTACGCCCCGGTAGCCGCCTATTCCTCCTACCCGGTCAACTCAGCTGCCAACCCCGCCCCCTCGGTGGCTTTGCCGCGCTACTCCTTTGCGTATTACCGGTTCAACCCCAACACCTTTTTCTCAGCCACGATGACGATAACCGTCAACGCGACAGCGGGGATCAGGGCGGTCGCCTTCCGGAGGGACGCCGCCACGCTGTCACCCACCGAATTCAGTTTCCAGGGCAGCTATCCGGCATCGGTATCGGTTCCCATTGTGGCCGGCACTTCCGAGATCGTGCTGCTGCTGGTCAACACCACCGGTGACGCGATCCACAACGCCAACTTCAGCACCGACGGCAGCAGCCAGGCTGCCGCCGCGGTCGTGCCGAGCTCGGCCACCACCACGAGCTCCGCCATTCCCGCCACCGGCGGCGGTGGCGGCGGCTGCTTCATCGCCACGGCGGCCTACGGCAGCTACCTCCACCCGCAGGTCAAGGTGCTGCGCGCATTCCGCGACAACCATCTGCTGACCAACGCGCCGGGCCGCGCCTTCGTGACGCTCTACTACCGCGTGAGCCCCCCGGCGGCCGATTTCATCTCCCGTCACGCAACGCTCAAGCTGCTGGCGCGCCTGCTCTTGACGCCGGTCGTCTATGCGCTCAAGTACCCGGCCGGGCTCGGCGGAATCCTCATCGTCGCCGCATGCCTGGTGCCTCTGGCCTTGCGCCGTCGGGTTAGCGGACGGACTCCCTGAGCTGCCTGCGCATCGCGGCATGATCCGGTACATAGCGACCGACCAGCCGCCAGAAATCGGGGCCGTGGTGGCGCACGTTCACGTGGCAGAGCTCGTGTACGATCACGTAATCTAGACTCGCCTGCGGTAGCCTGATCAGATTCAGGTTCAGGGCTATACGCCGGGTGCGGTACGAATAGCTCCCCCAGCGGCTTCTCATCGGGCGGATCAGCAGCGGCGGGAGGGCGATCCCTTCCGGCTGCATCCTGCGGTGGCATTCGATGAGCCGCTCACCGAAAATCTCCCCGGCCCGTTCCCGATACCAGGCATCCACCAGCCCGCGCAACCGTTCGGTTGACGGTTCGCCGGTCGTGGTCACGACCAGGGAGGCGCCCTCGATTCGGACCGATTCCGGCGCCCCCTGTTCGATCACCAGCATGTATGCCGCTCCCCGGAACAGGAAGTGCGCGCCGTTCGCGTAACTCTGCGGGGTTGCGGGGCCTCGGCGGTCGAACTCCGCCCAGGCCTTTTCGATCCAAGCCGCGCGTCTCGTGACGAAATCCCGGATGGCATGGAGCGACGTGCGCAGCGGCGCCCGCACGGTCACCGACTTGTCGGGTCTGACCGTCATGCCGAGTGTCCTGCGCCGGGAGTGGCAGTAGCGGTAGGGGATCGCGACCCCGTTGCAGTCAACCCAGTCCTCGCGCATGCCGTGCGTACCTTTCCCGATATCCAAATTCATACCCCCTGAAGCGCCCGCAGCCGCGCCAACATACCTTCCACCGTTGCGGGGCAATCATAACCGGCCAATTTCAAAAGCGGCGCAACGGCCTCCTCCGGCCGGATGCGGGGATGTGCGGCATCAGTCATGTAGTGCAGCAGCCGCATGGTGCGGAAGGCGTCGAACCAGCCGTGAAAGGCCGTCATGAGCCGTTTCCGATCACGGTTGTGCCGTTGCAGGTTTGCCCAGGCCTCCCTGAAAGCCGCCTGTTGCAGGTACTCATGGAGGTGGGGAGATATCCGCTCCGCGCGGCGCAGCAGTTCATCCCCGTCCGCGCCGTCGCTCCCCGCAACGATGGCCAGCCATTCCTCCAGGATAGCGAACAGCTCCGGGCGATAGAAGAGCAGCCGGCCGCGGCCCTCGGCGAGCATCTCCCCAACGCTGCGGCCGGTGCCGAAGGGTACGCGCCGGGAGGCGCGCGGCGATGGGTGCACCATGGTCCCGGTCAGGGGCGCTACGCCGCCCCCCTTGTGCAACTGCTGGAGAAAGTAGAAGTCCTCCCCGGCAAGGCGGCGGTTCATCCCCCCGGCGGCAACGTAGGCCGATGCCCGGCAGGCCATGGCGCTCCCCACGGTATGGAAGGCATAGGGGGAGCCGGCCTGTTCCAGGCCCAGCACGTAGGTGCGCAGGAACAGCTCGTAACGGTCGATGGCCGCCTGTCCCGGCGGGTCGCCGGCCGGGCGGTGGCGGTAGGGTATGCTGGCCCCCCCACTCGTGGCGCCGGCGAAGTGTCCGCTGATGGCCGCCAGGTAGTCGGGCTGCACCAGGGTGTCGGCGTCGAGGCAGACCAGGATGGGGTCGTCTCCGCTGAAATCGAGCTGCGCCAGCGCCAGGTCGAGGCCGATCCTGCGCGCCAGCCCCACCCCCTGTTTTTGGGGGAGTTCCGTTCCAACTGAGGCGGCATCCACCCAGTGCAGGGTCTCCAGCCGGTGCAGCTGTTTCCAGGCAGGGAGCGCCGCCAGCGTGGCAAGGTTGTCCCCCTTTTCCGCGTCGGAGGCGTCGGCACGATGGTTGACAACAACCAGGATCAGGAAGCGCGAGAGGAGGTCGGACGGGTTGGCGGCCAGGGAGTGCAGCGTCAGCGGGAGGCTTTGGCTCTCGGCCAGCGACGGGATGACCACGGCGCCGGTAAACGGCGCGGTAGGCGACCCCTCGATCCGCCAGGGGTGAGAAACGGCGCGCTTACTCAGGTAGGAGTCAATGGCGGGGGGAATGTCGTTTGACATGAGATGGGAGTTTATCCTGGGAAAATCATTTAACCTGGAAAAAACAGTTGTCCACGAAAAGCACGAAAAACACGAACAAAATCATTAAAATATGTAACATCATGGTGCAACCTGTTTGGAGAATTGCTTTTCTGCTGTAATACTTTAATTTTTCGTGATATTTCGTGTCTTTCGTGGACCCAAAAGCCGTTTTTAGGTTTAAACGCAAAGACGCCAGGATGCACTTTGTATTGAATGATGGCTTTTAAGTTTTTCCTCTGCGGCAAATGTCCTGATAATTACCTTTCTCCCCAGCGTTTGAAGAGCCCGTTTTCGACACCCAACTGGTCCAGCACCTTGCCCACCACGAAATCGACCATCTCCGCGACGCTCTCCGGCCGGTGATAAAAGGCGGGCATGGCCGGGATGATGCGCGCCCCGGCGCGGGCGAGCCTGAGCATGTTCTCCAGGTGGATCTCGGAGAGCGGCGTCTCGCGCGGGACGAGCAGCAGCGGGCGGCGCTCCTTGAGCATCACGTCCGCCGCGCGTTCGATCAGATTGGAGGAGATACCGCAGGCGATGCGTGCCAGGGCGCCCATACTGCACGGGGCCACGATCATCGCCTCGGGTGCCGCGGAGCCGCTGGCCGGCCCGACGAACAGGTCGTCAGGCGCTACCACCTCGACGCCCAGCTTCACGCCGAGATGCTTGCAGAGCCGTGCGGTTGCCACCTGCGGATCAGCGGAGAGGTCCAACCCGATTTCGTCGCGGCAGACCAGTTGCCCGCTCGCGCTGGCCGCGACCGTCAGCAGGTGTCCCCGCCGCAGGAGTTCCTCCATCAGGCGCAGGCCGTAGACCGAGCCGGACGCCCCGGTCATGGCCACGAATATCCTGTGTGTCGTCATGGTGTCACCTCGTCATGACATCGGCCGCCGTGGCGATCAGGATCACGACGCTGATGTAACCGTTCATGTTGAAGAAGGCCGCGTCCAATTTCTCCAGGTTGCCCCCCCTGAGCAGCCGGTGCTCGTAGAGCAGCATGGCGGCCGCGGCCAGGATGCCCGCCATGAAGAAGCCCTCCAGCCGCAGGTTGATGTACAGCCAGACCAGCAGCGCCAGCATCACCAGGTGGAACAGGCGCGCCGCCCAAAGCGACCCCTCAACACCCAGCACGACCGGAATGGAGTGCAGCCCGGCCTGGCGGTCGAACTCCAGGTCCTGCAGGGCGTAGAGGATGTCGAAGCCGGCCACCCAGAAGAGCACCGCCCCGCCCAGGATCAGGGCCGGCGTATCGACGCTGCCGCGGATGGCGGCCCAGGCCCCGATCGGGGCGGCCGCCAGGCAGATCCCCAGCACCACGTGGGCCAGGGAGGTGAAGCGTTTGCAGTAGGAGTAGAGCACGAGGAAGAAGAGCGCTATAGGGGAGAGCTTGAGGCAGAGCGGGTTGAGCATGGCCGCCGCCACAAGCATCAGCGCCGTGGCCGCGATGATGAAGGCCAGGGTTGCTCTCTTTCCGATCAGCCCGGCCGGGATGGCCCGGCCGGCGGTGCGGTGGTTTTTGGCGTCGATCCCGGCGTCGATCAGGCGGTTCATCCCCATGGCGGCTGTACGGGCGCCGACCATGGCCATCACGATCCAGAAGAACTGCTGGCCGCTCGGCAGTCCGCCCGCGGCCAGAAGCGCCCCGGCCAGGGCAAAGGGGAGCGCGAACACGGTGTGGGAGAACTTGATCATCTCCAGGAATACGACAATTTTCCGCAGCAAACCGCTTTCCGTTGTTTCAGTCATTTCAAAGGCCTTTTGCCACGGAGGGCACAGAGTTCGCTAAGGGTCATGGGGGAACTCTATCATTTTTTCATCCCGCAACCAACCGCTTTGGATGGGTGGTTCATCTCCCCCCTGCTCCGTCACGACCGATCGTCAGGCATGCCGGAAAGGCCAATGTCTCCCTTGGTCCTTGTCATGCGGATCTCTTTCCCTCTCGTCGTCCCTGATATGGTGATACATGTAGAACACCCACCACAGGACCGTTATCACTATCAATACACCAAGCCAGAATTCCATTCCGCTCACTTCCTTTCAGTACCATTGTAATCCTGTCCGGAGGCGGCGGCGCAAAAAAAAAGGGCACCTGACATGCGGCGCCCACGTAATTCGGCACTATTGGGACTGTTTTTCCATTTCACGCTGAACAAACAGATCATCAAATGCCTTGTCGAGCTTGCTTCCGACAGGGTCCCACTTGGCGCTGAGTTTTACACCAAGTTTTCCCTGTCTGTAGATGAGCGCATCCTTGTCCGGAGAATTGAACATCATGATGTCTTCATTGATCTTGCCCTCGTTGAAAAGCTTGACCAGGCATTGATCATAAGACATGCATCCGGTGGCCGTGTACATCTCGATTATTTCCCTCATGCTGAACTGCCGGTCCTCTTTCTGGGTTTTAGCGATGAAGGCCTTGATATCGGCATTTGTCAGGAATATTTCCATTGCAAGTTCGGTTTGGCCCTGCACACCCTTGACAAGAGTCTGGGCAATACCGAGTTTGTAGTGTGTCGAGAGCAATTCCCTGATCTTTTTTGAATGTTCCGAAGGAAACATCTCAACGATCCGGTCAATGGATTCACCCGTGGTGCCCGCATGAAGCGTTGCGAATATGAGATGGCCGCTCTGGGCCAACTCGATGGCCATCATGGCATCGCGGTCGTTTCTTATCTCTCCGACCATGGCCACGTTCAGGGTTTGCCGGACCGCGCTTTCCATGGCCTTGGACTGGCTTAGCGCATGTTTTCCCACCTCTCTCTGGCTTACCGCCGACTTCGGATATTGCATCGATGGAAATATCGTTTCGATGGGATTTTCTATGGTGAGAAGATTTACGCTCTTGTTTTTGAGCAGAAAATCTATCATGGCGCCCATTGTTGTGGATTTGCCGCTGCCGGTAGTTCCTGAAATGATGACCAATCCCATTTTGAGATTGAATGTTGTATCAACAAGGATCTTGGGAATTGACAGGTCCTTGACGGTGAAGGGCTTTTCAGGGAGAAGCCTCATTGTTATCAGGCATCCGTGCTCGTTTTCCGCGTCGAATACGTCGGCTATGTTTACCCTGAATCTTCTTCCCACCTTTGTTCTGTATGCAATATCGATATCCAGGTTGTCGAAACTGTTATCGTTTTTCCTCAGCAGGTCAATAATAGAAGGATTGTTCGAGAGCCTTACGAGCAAGTTTGCAATACGGTTTGTAAATCCGGTTGATAGCACGACATCCGTTATTGGTCGCAGACCACCCGTAACAATAACATAAGGATGCATCTTGTTAGGTTGCAGCAATATATCTTTTGGTCTTGGATTGTTCATTGCCAGGATATTGGTTGCAAAATCATCGAACCATGATTCCAGTTCCTCTTCGGTCCCAATTTTGTAAACCTCTGCAACCTCTGGATATCCGATGCGTATTTCAGGCTCAAGGACCATCTTGATAAATATCTGTTCTTTATCCGTGATGGTCGGCAAACACTTCAGGGTTCTCAGTCTTTGACCGGAAGGTGAATCGATGAATATGTCATAATCAAGGTTTCCGCCGGAAACCACCACAAAGTCCTTTTTTTCAACACCTTCAAAACTCTTGTTCTGATTTTCCGAAATGATTTTCTTCAAAACAATTTCAAGCAATTGCTCGCTTATCGGTATCTTGTTGTTTTCGACTATCGAGTCATTCACCATTACCTTGAGGTTTTCGGCGGGACGGAGATGAAACTCCGTAACGCCACGAAGAACATGAGCCACGATCATTTTATTGAAGTTGGTTATTATTTCCTCGACCTTTGTCTCCATGGGTCTTTACTCCTATGTAAATGAAGGTGAATTAACTTGTCTGTGTATATCACGGTTGGTTGGGTGTTGAAAGCAGTTTTGTGTACTCATGGTTCACCTCGCATGGCATGCATGTACAAGTACCGTGAGGTGCTCGGGAGAGCGAGGGAATGTGTGGAGATTGGAGACGACGTGGTCCGGGAGATCATTCCCCGAAGCGGTTGCGGCAGTACTCCGCACCGCGTCGCCGGCGGATGGCCAGCCGGTAGATTTCCTCGTACTTCTCGGCCGCTGCCTCCCAGGTGAAGCGCCGGCGCATGCCGTTACGCCGCAGGGCCGCCATCCCCTTGGGGTTGTTGAAGAACGTGTAGACCGCCCAGCCGATGGTGTCGAATAACGCCGTGGCGCCGTGGCTCCAGTACTTGAAGCCGGTGCCGGAGAGGTGCTTCTCGTCGAAGTTCTCCACGCTGTCGTCCAGTCCGCCGGTGGCCCGCACGATGGGGGGGGTGCCGTAGGCCAGGGAGTACATCTGGTTGAGGCCGCACGGCTCGAAGGCCGAGGGCATGACGAAGAAATCGGCCCCCGCCTCCACCTTGTGGGCGAGTACATTGTCGTAGCCGATGTAGCAGGCGAACCTGTCCGGGTACATGGCGGCGATGTCGCCGAAGTAGAAGTGCGCCCACGGTTCGCCGTTGCCCACCATGACGAACTGCACGTCCATCTCCAGGATGCGGTGGATCGCCTCGGCCAGGATGTCGGTCCCCTTCTGGCTGACCATACGGGAAACCACGCCGAACAGGGGGACGTCCGCCCGCTGCGGCAGTCCGAGCGCGGCCTGCAGGTCGTGCTTGCAGAGCGCCTTCCCCTTCATGTTGCGGGGAGAGTACCTGGCCGCGATGAACGGGTCCCTGGCAGGGTCCCACTCCTCGTAGTCGACGCCGTTGAGAATTCCATACAGGTCCGTGGCCCGTTCCCGCACAACGCCCTCCAGTCCCCAGCCGTATTCAGGGGTCTGGATCTCGCGGGCATAACCCTCGCTGACCGTGTTAAGCAGCGTGGCGTGGCAGATGCCCCCCTTGAGCAGGTTGACCTGGTCGTCCTTTTCCAGCTCAAGGAAGTTGAAGTGCTTCCAGCCGATCCCCAGCACCTCCATCAGGCCGGGGTAGAAACTGCCCTGATGCTGCATGTTGTGCAGGGTCAAAAGGGATGCCGCTCCTCCCGTGAAGCGGTCGTGCAGATAGGAGGTGTTGAGCAGGGCCGGGATGATCCCGGTGTGCCAGTCGTGGGCATGGACCACGTCCGGCCGGAAGTCGAGCATCTTGCAGAGCTCCAGGGCCGCCTTGGAGAGGAAGACGAAGCGGTTGTCGTTGTCCATGAACCCCTGGCCGTCCTGCTGATACAGGCCGTCGCGGCCGTAGTACTGCTCGTGCTCCAGAAAATAGATCGGGACCTCGCTTCCCGGCAGCCGCCCCTCGTACACGCCGCAGTACTGATGGCCGCTGATCCCCATCGGCACCACCAGCGCACCGGGCAGCGGGAGCAGCCCGTACCTCTCGCGATCAATGCGGGCATAGCGGGGGATGACCACGCGAATGTCATGACCCATGCGGGCCAGGTACCTGGGGAGCGCGCCAACCACGTCGCCCAGGCCCCCCTCCTTGGCAAAGGGGGCGGCCTCCGCGGCGGCGAAGAGGATGGAGAGGTTTTCAGGGCGCTTCTTCATTTATTATTCGACTCGATGCTGTGGGATAAACAACCGGTAAAGGGTGTGATATTCGGTCTGCCTGACCCGACGGAGAACTATAGCAGGCAGCCATGTGAAAATCCAATGGTAAAACGAGAGGTAGCTGGTAATAAAGGGAAAATTAATTGATGGTTGAGAGGAATGCCTCCCACGCGGTGTGTGCCGGCGGGGGTGAGGGAACGGCAGCCCTCCGAGATTTCGGAAACCTCGGAGGGCTTGTTTGTACGGGGGCGTGATGGAGATGATTAGCGTTTCAGTTTTGTAGGGTGCGCCATGTGCACCGGTTTTCGGATTCGGTGCGGGGTGCTTTGATTTGGTGCGTACGGTGCACCTTGCCGGGCTGAAGAACGCTTTATCCGGCACTTTCCTCCAACTCTTCAAACTGGTTGATCTTGACGCTGCCATCGGGAAAACGTGCGATGATCTCCAATTCGCCTCCCATGGCACGGATGAAGTTGCGCAGGGTGCTGATGTACATGTCGGTGCGCCGTTCCAGCTTCGAGATGCTGGCCTGCTTGACGTGCAGTACACCGGCAAGCTGCTCCTGGCTCAGTTGCCGGGCGTGGCGAAGTTCGGTAAGCGGGAGTTGGGAAAGAAGTTCCATTGCACGCTGATGATTGCGTTCCCGTCTTTCCGGCGACATCTTCGCCCTCAGTTCGTTAAATGGACGTGCCATGACAATCACCCTTTCCCCTCTTCTTTTAGCATCTCTTCAAGATGTCTGGTGTACAACCGGTCGGCAATCGGAATGAATTTTTCGTACCAGCGGCCATCGCCGGTTTTGCAGCCGCCAATCAGCAGTATGGCGCTCCTCTTGGGATCAAAGGCATACAAAATACGATACGGTTCGCCTTTGTGCTGAACCCTTAATTCCCGCATATGGCTGAATGCAGTACCTGATACAACGGAACTGTACGGGAATTCCAGGTTTGGTCCGCGTTCCTGCAACAGGTCAACGACAACATCAATATCGTCTTGTAGCTGTTCCGTCAGCCCGTCCCACCATACGCCGAATTCATCAGTATATTCCACGTCCCACGCCATGGACATAATATAACCTCAAAGGAATGTTGCGTCAAATTAAAACGGCCGAAAGCGCCGGTCAAAATCGGCAAGGTGTAGCGAATGAAAGAGTCGTACGGTGAAGGAGTAGCGAACCACACCGGCCCCGAGTCATGCGTCGGCTTTCCGCAAGGAGGCGGCGAAGCGTTGACAGGGGTACGTGCGGGCCAAGTATTGAGCCGCGAAATGTTAGTCAACTTCAGGGTGCCCACGCTCTGGACGTAGGTGGAAGGCAACACTTTGCATGTCGCAATCGCGAGACATGCATGGACCCTGCGCGGTCGGAGACCTTGAGCGCGTACGGAAACACCTTGCACGGGAACCGGGAGATCCCATGTACGCCTGTGGAATGAGGGTTCCGCAGGCCGCAACGGAAAGTCCAAGGACGTAACCCGATGATGAACGGATATGGGAAGTCAGACAGCTCCGTAGTACCTGAGAAGTCGCCGAACAAAGACACGCCAGCAAGCTGAACAGCGACAAGCTGCAACAACTCGCCCAGGCGCTTTCCGTGCCGGTGCAGTCGTTCTTCACGGATTCCGGCGATTATCTTCCCCTGGCGGTCGCGGAAAGGACGCTGCTCGACTCGTATCGCGCCATCCCCAGCAAGGAGGTCAGGGACAGCATCCTCAAG
>JACPFJ010000006.1 GCA_016182975.1 Deltaproteobacteria bacterium | reverse complement strand
TGCATGAAATCAGAGACTTCTGTAAGGATTATAGCAATTTTTCAGAGAACACGTTAATACTTGGTTGCCCCGAAGGGGCCTCTTTTTCCGCGCGTAGTCGCGGAAAAAGCGTAGTCTCTTACGACTTCAGTCTTTACAAAATTTGAGCAAACCTGAACTGCAATAGAACGCGGATGACGCGGATTGAGCGGATTCACGCGGATTTTTTTGAATTTACCCTATTTTTTAAACCGTGAAAATCCGCTTAAATCAGATTTGATCCGCGTTCTTTAGGCCCTTCGGGTCCATTGCCTTTGATTTTTTCCTGTTTGGCTCCGGCTTTGCCGGCTTAGGGTTTCAGAAATCGTAATACACCGCTATACCTGCGCCGTAGTCGGGGCTGGCGGTGGTGATCCCCTTGGCGAGATACCCCTCGATGCCGGTGCGATGGGTCGCCTGGTACTTCAGCTTCAGTCGTGTCTCCAGCAGGGGGACCGACCCCTCGACCGGCGCGGTGGCCCCCTTGAGGACGACCATGGGGCGCAGCCTCGCCGTGAGCTGGTAACCGGCGCCGGCGCTGTAGAAGAGATAGTTCTTCAGCGCGATTGCCGGGGACTTCCCCTGGATGGCGTAGCCCGCCTCGGCGAACGTATGCCATTTGTCCAGCCATTTCCACAGCTCCAGGGCGAAACCGCCGTCGAACTCGCCGGTCCCCAGCGCCATGCCGCTGTCGGCGGTGGGAAACTTGACAAAGACATTGGGGCGGACAGCGGGCATGTCCGCACGCTCGGCAGACGCGACATAACCCGCCCGGACCGTAATGTCGCCGATCCCCCCCTGGCCCATCCCGCCGCTTCCCATGCCTCCCGATCCCCCCATCATGCCGCCGGCGGGCGCGGCCGCTGCCGTGGTAGCCGTTGCCTGCTGAGCGTGCATGCCGCCCCCCAGGCGGGAGACGACGTTGTTATTGCTCTGGTAGATGACGGGGATCTCGACGAAGAGGTCCAGACGCTCGCTGGGATACACGGCCGCCGTGAACGGGATGAAGACCGTATTCGTGCGCGAGCCGGTCCCGTAGGTCCCAGAGGCGAACTCGAACCCCAGGCCTACGGAGTAGCGCGTCTCATCGGCATCTGCCCAGACCGGCGTTACGAGCAGCGTCATCAAGACGAGCCATTTCAGTTGTTTTGAAAATGTATTACGTATCCTCACCGCATTTCCTCCGTCAGGTGTTTTAAGCAGTAAATTAACGCAAGGGCGCAAAGACGCCAAGAAAATCAACTGAATATAGGAGACTTGTTTCTCACCCAGCAGGTTATGGCTTTCTGGGGTTAACCATATTGTTTTTTCTTTGCGACCTGGCGTCTTTGCGTTTCAAATGCCTTTTTTCAGGCTCATTCAGCGCCGCATCATGCCTCCGCCGCCGCGCATCATCCCCCCCTGGTGGCGCTGCCCGCCGGAGGGGCGCTCCGGGTGCATGGGTCGCATGATCGCGCCGTTCCAGGCCGCCTCGCCCCGTTCGTTCCTCAGATCGACCTGCCTGCCGGTCGTGCGGTTCTCCAGCGTCCGGGTGAGCAGGTAGCTCTTGCCGTCCTTTCCCTGGGCCTTCGACCCCCTGGCGCTGATCTCGTCGTTGGGTTGGAGCGGTATGCCGTTCCTTTCCCAGTGCGGGACGGGGCCGACGAAGAGGTTGAGGGTCTCGTTGCCGCTTCTGAGCTCGACAAAGGCGTGTTCCCCGTCGCCGGGGCGCGGCACGGAAACCACCCTCCCGGTTACCGTGGCGACCGTGTTGACGTCGTAGCCGCGGTTGAAATCCAGGCCGCTCTTCCCCGCATCGTCGCCGGCAAAGGCGGCGGCGATCAGAAGTTGGCTGATTGTCAGCGTCAGCACTGTGAGCAGGGAAAGAGGTCCCGGTTTCATGGTAATTTTCTCACGCATGGGGTCAATTGACAGGCGGCGTTGTCCATCTGAACGAATACACTTCACGGTTCGTGCCAACAATGGCAAATATCATAACAGCGCTGATTTATCCTGGAAAAAGCAGTTGTCCACGAAAAGCACGAAAAACACGAACAAAATCATTAAAATATGTAACATCATGGTGCAACCTGTTTGGAGAATTGCTTTTCTGCTGTAATATTTTAATTTTTCGTGATATTTCGTGTCTTTCGTGGACCCAAAAGCCGTTTTTAGGTTTATTGGAATTGTTTGAAGGGAGCGGTTTTCCCTTCTCTGAAACAGGTGCAATTCATTGCACCTGTTGCGCATGGATTTGCACCGCCCTATCCTTCGTCCAACAGGCCCCTCCGTGACGTTCCAGGGCCTCGACGATCATGCCGCGCTCCACCGACTTCAGCAACCCGCGACCGTCGGGGCCTTCCTGCTCCCCCTGGCGCACCATTTCGTCGGGGAGGTTCTCGCGCCTGACGACGTCCCGCGCCAGGATCACCGCCCGTTCCATGACGTTCTGCAACTCGCGGATGTTGCCCGGCCAGGCATAGCCCTTCATGGCCGCGAGAGCCTCCGCTTCGATACCGGCGAGCCTCTTGCCGCTCTGGAGGCCGAAGCGCTCCAGGAAGTACTCCGCCAGGAGCGGGATGGTGTCCGGACGCTCCCTGAGCGGCGGCAGGCGGAGCGGGAACACGTTGAGGCGGTAGTAGAGGTCCTCGCGGAAACGCCGCTGCCTTACCTCCTCGGTCAGGTCGCGGTTGGTGGCGGCGATCACCCGCACGTCGGCCCTGATCTCCCTGGCCCCGCCGACCCGCTCGAACACCCGTTCCTGCAGCACACGCAGCAGCTTGGCCTGCAATGCCGGCGGCATCTCGCCGATCTCGTCCAGGAAGATCGTGCCACCCCCGGCAAGCTCGAACTTGCCCTGGCGGGCCTGGACCGCCCCGGTGAAGGCCCCCTTTTCGTGGCCGAACAGCTCGCTCTCCAGCAGGTTCTCCGGGATGGCCGCGCAGTTGAGGGGCACGAACGCCCCCCGCCCCCTGGGGCTAAACAGGTGGATGCTCCTGGCCACCAGCTCCTTGCCGGTGCCGCTCTCGCCGTAGATCAGCACGTTGGCCGAGGCGGCCGCCACGTCGTGCACCAGCTTGCGCACCGCTTGCATGGAACGCCCGGCGAAGATCAGCCCTTCCGGCGGCAGACCGGCCGCCTCGGATTCCTTGAGGGAGAGATACTCCCGCGAGCGCTGTCGGCTAGCCAGCGCCCGGTCGACCACGGCCAGCAGGGCGTCCGGGTCCTCCAGCGGCTTGGTGAGGAAATCCAGCGCCCCCTCCTTGATGGCGGCCACCGCATCCTCAACCCGGCCGAAGGCGGTCAGGAAGATGAAGTCGGGCGCGCCCGGCCCCTGCCTGGTCTCGCGGAACAGGTCGAGTCCGCTCCTGCCGGGCATCCGCAGGTCGGAGACGACCAGATCGAAGCCCTCGCGCCGCAGCCGCTCCAGCCCCTGGTGTCCGTCGTCGGCGGTTGTCACGTCATGGCCCGCATCGGCCAGGACCGTGTCGAGAAACGCCCTGAAGGTCGCATCGTCCTCCACGACCAGTATCCGTCCCGTCATTCGCTTGATCTCCTATCCTGTATTCATTCATCCTGAAAACGGCAGTTGGAATAACACAGAGCAACGGAGCAACAGAGAAATCAAGGTCTTACATAAAAAGCACGTTTCACCAAGACGGTGAGTCTCAAAAAGGTTTTACCAACAAGAGTATTCTCAGATTTTACTCCGTTGCTCCGTTGCTCTGTGTTTCAAATGCATTTTTCAGGTTCATCTTTTTCTGGGTTCACGCCTCCGGCAGGGTGAGCGTGAAGACGCTCCCCTTTCCCGGCGCGCTCTCCACGGAGATCATACCCCCGTGCTCCTCGGCGATCTTCCTGCAAAGTGCGAGCCCAAGCCCCGTTCCCCTCGGCTTGGTGGTGTAGAATGGCTCGAAGAGACGAGCGACAAGTTCCGCGGGTATCCCCTCCCCGCTGTCGCCGACCGACAGCTCGATCCCCCCTGCTCCCTTTCGCAGCGCGACGCGCAGCTCTCCCCCCTCCGGCATCGCCTGGAGGGCGTTCCGGCTGAGATTGAGCAGGAGTTGGTGGAGCCTGTCACGGTTCCCGTTGATCACCAGGCCGTCAGGACAGACCTCCCTGATCGCCACTCCCAGCCCCTTTGCCTCGTCCCTGATGAGGTCCAGCGCCTGCGAGACTAACTCCCCGGCGGCGATCGGGGTTTGCCGTAATTCGTCGTTGCGGGCGTAGGAGAGCAGATCGTTCACCAGCCCCTCCAGTCGCCGGGCCTCGGCGACGATCCGGCCGGCATGCATGGCGTTACGCTCGTCGGCGGGCCTCTTTTCGATCCACTGGGCGAATCCCTTGATGCCGGCCAGCGGGTTGCGGATCTCGTGGGCCAGGGCGGCCCCCATCTCGCCCAGCCTGGCTAGCCCCTCCCTCTGCGCCAGCTCGCGGCGGTTTCTCTCCTCTCGCGCGGCAAGGCGGAGGATGATGACTGCCAGGCCCCATGAGGTGGCGAGCAGCGAGAGGAGCAGGGTCAGGGTGAAGCGGGCGCGCCGGACAACGGCGTCGGCCCGATAGGTGTGCAGCGTCAGGCGCAGCAGCAGATCTTCATCGGGGAGGTGAAGCGGAAGGATGAATTCGTACGCCTTTTCGCCGGTGCCGAGGACGACCCTGCGCTCCAGGTGCATCGCTGCCTCATGCGCCCCCGGTCGGGGGATTTCCCCCTGCGCGGCGCTCCCGATCAGGTCGGGGTTGGTATGGAAGCGGTATCTCCCCTGGCGGTCGATCAGGGCGAAGAAGGCGACGTCCGGCGGCTGGAACGTGGAGAGGGAGTCGAGCGTCGGGTCGCGGCGCGCCATGGACTCCACGGCGGCGGCCAGGGAGAGGGCGCTCCCGCGCAGGTTTTCCTCGGCCAGCGGGGCGGCGGCGCGGTAGTTGGCGAGCACGAACCAGAGGAGTATGGCGGAAAGGATAATCGCGGCCGAATAGAGTAGCGGTTTGGTCATGTCAGAGGTAGCGGGCTGCCGAAGATGCGTTCAAAGTTGATATACCCGAAGGGGATGGAATCAGTCCGGGGCGCCGTTGACCCGGACCGGATGAAACGCGACGTCAATTGTCATGTCTGACGGGCTGGATCAGGCAGGAGGCCGATGGTTTCTTGGCGATGTCGCCGGGCTTCACCTCACCCTTGACCACCTCGCCCTCGAAATAGTGTTCCCCAGCGTAGCCGAGAACCTTGACCTGCCCCACCTCTCTGCCGGCCGAGTTCTTGGGACCCCCCTCCCGGTAGACGGTGATGACGTCATTGAGGCAGATCTCTTTCTTGACGTCGGCGGTTCCGCTATGGAAGAGGTGCACCTTGTTGCCGACCTTCATGACCACCTCGCTCTTCACCTTCTTCTCGGCGGCGACGGCGGTCACGGGGGCCACAGCCACGAACGAGAACGCGACAAGCATCAGTGCTGCGATTATTCCTCTCATGATGACTTCTCCTTCCTTTCGACGGGATGATCAAGCATGGGGCCAACCTATCGCAAATTCCCCCCCTTTTTCACCTCCTTATTATCAAATAACCCCGGCTTGATTCTTTATAACTAAATTTTATCATAAACGTGTAAGCATACAATCCTTTTCAACTTCTTAATGGGAATGCCCGCCTCCACGTCTGTTATCGGACCTCTCCGCGGTGTCCCTGTCTTGGTCCCCATGATGGTTGCCATGCAACAAGCCCATGCAGCCGGACAGGGAGAGAGTCCCGATAATCAGCAGCGCAGCGGAGAAAAGTTTCATCATCGTTGTTCCTTTCATGCCATCCTCCTGTCAAAATGTATTTGTCGCTGTGGTCACAACACCAGGACCATCATGGGGACCATCATGATGATCATGAGCCCCGCACCCCACCACCCCCACTCGCCTTCGCCGCTGAAATGATGCGCGAAAAAACCATGACCCTCGCCTGCGCCCCTTACAGTCGCCATGAGCTCATACTGAATGATCTCATCCGGTTTTTGAAGGTCGCGGATCTTTATGACAATCTTGTAATCACCAGCATTCTCGAATTTCCAGGCATCGATATACTCTGCGTCGAGAATATCCACTCGCCGTTTGATAATCGGTTGATCCGCGTTTCTTTCGTAGACCTCAAGGATCACTTCTCTGTCAGTGACGGCTGTCCCATCCTTATTCAGCTTGAGGGACAATTGCGCCTTACCATCTGTTTCGAGTTTCTCGGGGGACAGCTTTACGGTCGCCTTGAGCCCTTGCTGGGTAAAGCTCTGCTCAAGGCCAAAGGCCACGCCGGGCAGCATGATCAGGATAAACGCCATCATCAGCTTGCGCATCGTTGTATTCCTCCTTGAATGCAATTTTATCCAATAGTTGTGATTAGTCTATCAAGTAACGTGCCATGTCTGAAACAAATCACAACGATCTAAAATCATTGCCCAATAGGGTTCGTGCCACCATGGTTTTCATAAGTTGAAGTGCAGAATATCCTGCACCCATGTGGACTATTCGGCATTTGAATCGACTCGAAGGATGCCAGGTATGGCTCAAGGGGATTGTGACCAACCAGCCCGAGGGTTGCCTCCAGGTAGTGCCCGGCGTGGAATATCCTTCGATTTCAGGAGCGGTTTGCAGGATATTCATTATGGAACCAATGATGTATCACAACCTGCGTTCGGAATAAGTCCGCAATATTGATAAGTTGCACGAATTGGCGGGGTTTGGCACGCATGTTGATATAGACAAGTCATGAAACAGGCTCACGCCTGAAAAATACAGATGAAAAGGAGAACGGCAATGAAAAAGCGAATGATCGTTGGAATCGCAATGGCGATGGGGATGCTCTCGGCCGGCGCCCTTTCGGCTTCAGCAGCAGGGCCGTGCTGCATTGAGGGCAAATGTTCCGACAACCAGGCCGTCCGGCAGTTTATCCAGGAGAGCGCCGCATTGTCCGGCGTCTTTAAGGCAAAGGAGATCGAGCTGCGGGAACTGAACGCCCAAGAGGGCATCGACATCCGCAAGGCGGATGCGCTTGAAGAGGAGTTGCGAGAACTGAAAGGCAGGCTCCGTGTCGCCGGAGAAAAACATGGCGTTCCGCCTTGTTGCATCGGTTAACCTAAATTCTGCATATCTCACCACAGAGTCACAGAGGGCACAGAGAAAAGCCTTTTATTTACAATGCACTGGAATGTATCTCATAGATCATGCAATTCACCTTTTGGTGATGAATCTATTCAAAAAAGCTCTGTGATTCCCCTGTGTTCTCGCTTAGAAGCGCCTACTTTTGGCTGTGACTCTGTGGTGGAAGTGCCGTTTTCAGGTATAACGGTTGCATGCGGAACGGGCCGGGATGCGAATCGCTTCCCTGCCACAGCCAGTACCAGCAGGTTGACATCTTTTCACCTCTGGCACATTATTAAAGAGGAGTTGGACTTTATACTCCCTTTCCCTACTCAACCTCCTTGCTGAAAAGAGGAGATGGGGGTAGTTATGAGTCGGAATACTGAACACAAGCCGGAGAGTGGAGTCATGAAATTAACCACGTACTTAACGTTCGTGCTGATAACCCTGCTGGTGGGCCTTTCCTTTCCTGCCCTCGCCATGGACAGGAGGCAGGAAAGGGAGTTCGACCGGGTCTCCGCAATGCCCATGGACGAGTTGACCGAATCTGCCGGGGCGGCCCTGCAGAAGAGGTATCCCGACGAGAAGTGGCAAAGCCACCGCTTCCCGGACTATGTTTTCACCAACGAATCGACGGAGGCGGCGTACAAGATCGCGGTCAAGAGGCCGGAGCTTCTGGCGAAGATCCCCTGTTACTGCAGCTGTGAGCAGATCGGGCACAAGAACCTGCTGTACTGTTTTTTCGATAATGGCGCGCCGGGGGTGTTCAACAGGCACGCCTCTTTCTGCACCATTTGCTACGGTGAGGCCATGCGGGCCTTTCTCTGGGCCGAGCTGGGGGCCACGGACCAGGAGATACTCGAAGGGATGAAGAAGAAATACATGCCGGAACGGACGGTTCCCGAAGAATTGTTGCAACCGTGAAAAATCAACGAAACAGTGCGTGACACTCGGCGCACTTATCTTCCGCCTTTTTGAACGCGGCCTTGGCCTTGTTGAAATCTCCCGTCCTTGCCAACTCCACCGTCTGCTTGAGTTCGCTTTCAAAGCCCGCCGCGATGCTTTTGAATTTGTTCAGTTGCTTGGCGTTCTTGTGCGGCTTCGCCTTCTTCAGGTCAGGGGTCGTGGCGAGCATCTTCCCTGCCTCCGTCTCGACAGCCGCGGGGTCCCCCTTCTCCAGGGCCGTTTCCAGTTTGGACAGGGCGACCCCGTACATGGGCATCATGTCGTGGAGCCTCTGCATCAGCGCATCCGCCTTATGCCCCTTTTTGTGTTTTCCTCCCTCCTGAGCGAAAGCCTCCCCATGAGCCAGCAATAGGAGGCAGGCGATCATTGTCGTGAGTTTTTTCATATCCACATCTCCATTTCCGATTGGTTTTAACCTGAAAACTGCAATACTTGAATAACACGGAGCAACGGAGCAACGGAGTAAAACTGAGGATAATTTGTGAAATAAACGTCTTGACAGTCCCAGATTGGTGCCGCCCGTTTCTGATGTAAGATCTTGATTTCTCGGTTGCTCCGTTGCTCCGTGTTTCAAATGCTTGTTTCAGTTTTAATGTTCCTTCACCTCAAGCAACCAGACGTTATCCCCCTCCGCCTCCCGGCCGAGCCTGTCCGCCACCTTCCAGCGCACCTTCACCGGCATCCCCGCCTTGAACCGGGCCGCGTCCTTCGGTTTCAGCACCGCCGCCATGTCGAACACGGAATGATAGGTCTCCCCGGCAAAGGGATTTCCGTCCTTGTCGGTCATGCGAAACTCCTTCACATCCACCGGGCGGTCGAAGAAGGCATCCACCTCCTCGACGTCGCTCTTTCCCTTGTCCCGCATGGCGATGACGCTCAAGAGGCGGGGGGGAGCGGGCTGGAGGATGACGCCCTCGTCCGCCTGGACATCGAGCGGTTTCTCAACCCCTTCCATCTGGATGCGGACCCCCGAGACCCCCTTGAACTGGCGCAGGGTGAGGATAATGGCCCGTGCGGCGTAATCGGCGCCCTTGTCCTTCACCGCGGGGTCGAACTCCTTGCTCAGGGTGAGCGTCACCATCCCCTGGGACTCGGCTATCGACGCGATGCGGGTCCCCTTGGGGAACGGCTGGAGGAACTCTCCCTTGTAGCTGCCTATCTCCATGCCGGACAGAAGGCGTTCAACGGCCACCTTCCTGAGGCTGGCTTCGTCGAAGGTGAAGAAGGGGAACGGCACGACCTTGCCCGGCTCTTTCGCCGAGGGGAAGAAGATCACGAAGGCGAAGCAGCTCCCCTTGTCGGTCACCGGCGCCGGGCCGAAGTATTTTTCATAGGCCGGCGTCGCGACGATCTTGACGGGCTGCGGGGGGGAGGGGGGCTGTTTCTGCTTGCAGCCGGCGGTCAGGGCGAAGATGAGGAGGGTCAGCAGGAAGAGGGCTCTTTTCATGGGGTGCTCCTGAAAAAGCTGGGATTGTTCTGCCGTGCGGAGTGCCGCCATAACCCCATCCCCCTCCCAACCTCCCCCTTGAAGGGGGAGGAGGTTTAAGTTCCCTCCCCTTCAAGGGGAGGGTTAGGGTGGGGATGGGGTAAAATGTGGCGACGTAAAGCCTTTCTTGCGTACAGTCGGTCAGCCCTACTTGACTGTGTACCAGAACTTGGCGTTGCGCACCTTGCCGTCCTTCAACAGGAACTTGCTCATCACGCCGTATTTCCCCTTGGCGGGCATCACGAAGTCGGCGCCGAAGTGCCCCTCCATCCCCATCAGCTCCTTGGTCTGCTCGGACTTGTCGGGCGCCTGCACCTTGACCTTGACATCCCCTTCGGTCAGGGCCTTGCCGCTCTTGACGTCCTTGAACTCGACCATGATGTGGTGGGTCTCCTTCATCTCCTTGGGCATCTCCATCTTCATGGCCTTCATGTGCTCCTTCATGCTGATGACCTTGAAGGTCGCCTTGACGCCGTCGATCACCTCTTCATGCGCCACGTCACCCATCTTCATCATGGAATGGTCGCCGTGCCCGCCGTGGTCCATGGCGGCCAGGGAGGCCATCGGGGCCGAGAGGGCCAGGGTTGCCGCTGCCAGAATCATTGCCAGTTTCTTCATAGTCGTATCTCCTTTGTCGATAATGCCGGATTTACCGGTTTTTCCTATCGGCTTCGATATTTTCGTCAGGTCGGTGCACCCGCAGCCGGTCACGCAGAGGCGTAGCAGCGCTACGCCGCACAAGGAGACCGGCGAGGACGGTGCCGAGATGACGGAAAGAGCGGAGCCGTATCAGTGCTTCATCCCTGAATACTTCAGCGTCCCCTTCCTCAACTCCCGCCGCTTCATCAGCACGAAGATCACCGGGGTCATGATCAGGACGTGCACCGCAGATGAGATCATACCGCCGATCATCGGCGCGGCGATCGGCTTCATCACGTCGGCGCCGGTGCCGCTGGACCACATGATCGGCACCAGACCGAGGAGCGCCACGGCCACGGTCATCAGCTTGGGCCTGAGCCTCAAGACCGCCCCCTCGAAGGTGGCGTCGTAGATGTCCTGCTCGCTGCACGGCCCGTTGATCAGCTTCTTGTCCAAGGCCTCGTGCAGGTATATCACCATCACCACACCGGTCTCCACGGCGATGCCGTAGAGGGCGATGAAGCCGACCCAGACCGCCACCGAGAGGTTGTACCCCAGGGCCGCCACCAGGTAGACACCACCCACCAGGGCGAAGGGGACCGAGAGCATGACCATGCTCGCCTCCAGGGCCGAATGGAAGGTGAAGTAGAGCAGGATGAAGATGATCACCATCCCCAGGGGGACCAGGAGCTGGAGGCGCGCCTTGGCGCGGATCTGGTTCTCCCACTGCCCGGACCAGGCGACGTAGTAGCCGGCAGGGAGCTTCAACTGCTTCTCAAGCACCTGCTTGGCCTCGGTGACGAAGCCCCCCATGTCGCGGCCGCGCACGTTGAGGAAGACGATCGAGCGCAAGAGCCCCCCCTCGCTGTTGATCTCGGGGGCGCCGGTGGAGACCTTCAGTTTCGTCACGAGCGACAGCGGCACCTGGGCCCCCTCCATGCTCCCCACCAGGATGCGGCGGATGGCGGGGATGTTGTCGCGGTAGTCGCGCTGGTAGCGGATGCGGATCGGGAAGCGGTTTCTACCCTCGACCGTGGTGGAGAGCGCCTCGCCCCCCAGGGCGGTCTCGATCACGTCCTGGATGTCGCCCACCTTGACGTTGTAGCGGGCCGCGGCCTCGCGGTCGATCTCGATGTCGATGTAGTTGCCGCCGGTGACCCGCTCGGCCACCACGTCGGCTGCTCCGGGGATCGGTTTGAGGATTCCCTCGGCCTGAACCGCCAGGTCCTTCAGCACGTTGAGGTCGCTGCCGAAGATCTTCACCCCCAGGTCGGTGCGCACGCCGGTGGAGAGCATGTTGATGCGGTTGATGATCGGCTGGGTCCAGCCGTTCCTGACCCCGATCTGCTGCAGCCTGTTGTCCAGCTCGGCCACGATGTCGGCCTTTTTGATCCCGGGCCGCCACTTTTCCTTGGGCTTGAGGATGATGATGCTCTCGAACATCGAGACCGGCGCCGGGTCGGTGGAGGTCTCGGCCCGGCCGACCTTGCCGAGCACGTGCTCCACCTCGGGGACGCTCTTGATGATGGTGTCCTGGACCTGGATCAGCCGCCTGGCCTCGGTGATGGAGATGTTGGGGAGCGTCACCGGCATGTAGAGCAACGACCCCTCGTCCAGGGGGGGCATGAACTCGGAGCCGAGTGTCATGAACATCGGCACGGCGATGGCCAGGGCCACCATGTTGAGGGCGATGGTGGTCTTCTTCCATTTCAGCACCCAGCGGATCACCGGCGAGTAGAGCCTGATGAAGAAGGTGGAGACCGGGTTGGCGCTCTCGGGGGGCATCTTGCCGCGCATGAACCAGTACATCAGGCAGGGCACCAGGGTGATGGCGATCAGGGCCGAGCCCATCATGGAGAAGGTCTTGGTGAATGCCAGCGGATGGAAGAGTTTCCCCTCCTGCCCCTCCAGCATGAAGACCGGCACGAAGGAGAGCACGATGATCGCCAGCGAGAAGAAGATCGCCCGTCCCACCTGCTTGGCCGAGGCGATGATCACCTCCAGCCGCTTCTCCTTCCGTTCCTCGGGGGGCATCTCGGAGAGGTGGCGGTAGCAGTTCTCCACCATGATCACCCCGGCGTCCACGAGCACGCCGATCGCGATGGCGATCCCCCCCAGGGACATGATGTTGGAGGTGACCCCCATCAGCTTCATGGTTATGAAGGAGATCAGGACCGCGATGGGGAGCGTCAGCACGATCACCAGGGCGCTCTGGAAGTGGAGCAGGAAGACCAGGATCACCAGCGAAACGACGATCGACTCCTCGGTCAGGGCCCTTTTGAGGGTGTCGATGGCCCGGGCGATCAGGTCGGAGCGGTCGTAGGAGACCATGATCTTGACGCCGGGGGGGAGTCCCTTCTCCAGGGCGATGATCTTCTCCTTGACCCGGTCGATGACGTCCTTGGCGTTCTCGCCATAGCGCATGACCACGATGCCGCCGACCGCCTCACCCTCGCCGTTCATCTCCAAAAGCCCCCGCCGGATGGCGCCTCCCATCTGCACGGTCCCCAGGTTCCTGACGTAGATCGGCGTGCCGCGCATGTCGGCGCCGACCACGATGTTCTCCAGGTCTGCCTGGGACTGGACGTAGCCGCGGCCGCGGATCAGGTACTCGGCGTCGGCCTGCTCGATCAGCTTCCCCCCCACGTCCTTGTTGGAGCCCTTGACCGCCTCCATCACCTGGCCGGCCTTGATGTTGTAGGCAAAGAGCCTGTTCGGGTCGAGGTCGATCTGGTACTCGCGGACATAGCCGCCGATGGAGGCCACCTCGGCAACCCCCTGGACGGTGTTCAACTGGTAGCGCACGAACCAGTCCTGCAGCGTCCGGAGCTGCTCCGCGTCGTACCCCTTCCCCTCGATGGTGTACCAGAAGACGTGCCCCACGCCGGTGCCGTCCGGCCCAAGGGTGGGGCGCACGTTGGGCGGCAGCAGGGCCGCGGCGTAATTGAGCCGTTCCAGCACCCTTGTCCTGGCCCAGTAGATGTCGGCCTTGTCCTCGAAGATCACGTAGATCATCGAGAAGCCGAAGGCGGATGAGGCCCGCACGGCGCGGACCTGGGGCAGACCCTGGAGGTTGACCGCCAGCGGATAGGTGACCTGGTCCTCCACCACCTGGGGCGAGCGGCCGGGGTACTCGGTGAAGACGATCACCTGGTTGTCGGAGAGGTCGGGGATGGCGTCCACCGGTGTCTTGAAGACCGCCCAGATCCCCCAGGCGACGATCAGCCCGAAGGCCATCAGCACGACGACGCGGTTACGAGCGGAGTATTCGATGATTTTTTCGATCATGAGAGATCCTTTAATAGAACGCGGATGACGCGGATTGAGCGGATTTACACGGATTTCTGAAATGAATTGGTAAAGACGATTCTCTTAAATTCAGGCTTGGCGCCGAAATTCAGCAATAATCCGACCTCTTTCCTCGTTGCTTTCAGATAATTTGTGAGCTGAGCAACATGCTCATCCCGAATATACTCTACCGCTTTTAATTCAAGGATAATCAAATCATTCACCATAAGATCGGCAAAATATTCACCGACCTGCTGATTTTCATATAAAACTTGAATTGGATGTTGTTGAAGTACCAGAAAATCTGAATTTACAAGTTCGATCAGGAGCGCATTTTCATAGACCTTTTCAAGAAAGCCATAACCAAGAGAATTGTAGACTTTGTAAAATGCCTTAAGAATACCATCCGTTACATCGGCATAAAGCATATACTTCTCCTCTTCCGGTTATCCGCGCTAATCCGCTCAATCCGCGTCATCCGCGTTCTATTGCCTTGCTTTGCACTACATCTTCATATCATCCATCTTCAGCGAATCCTTCTTCGCCGGGGGCGCGGCTGGCTTCGCGGCGCCCTTGTCGTCCATCTTCATCCCCGGCATACCAGGCATGCCCTCATGCCCGCCGCCACCCTTCAGTTGCGATTCGGAATCGATCAGGTATCCGCCTGAGGCCGCCACCTTGTCGCCCTGCTTGAGGCCTGCGAGGATCTGGATCCGGTCGTTGGTCTGCTGGCCGACCTTGACGTCGCGCGGCTCGAACATGCCGGGGGAAGTCTCCACCCAGACCACCTGGCGCTTGCCCGTGTCCATGACCGCCGTGACCGGCACGACGATGCTCCTGCCCAGCGCCACCTTGATGACGGCGTTGACGAACATGTCCGGCTTGAGCCGCATGCCCGGGTTGGGCATCTCCACCCTGGCCTTTACCGTCCTGGTCTTGGGATCGAGGAAGGGGTAGATGAAGGCCACCCTTCCGGTGAACGGCCGGCCGGGATATGACTGGGACTGGATCTCCACCTGCTGGCCGATGCGGATGTTGGGGAACTCGTTCTCGTAGACCTCGATCTCGACCCAGACGGTCGAGAGGTCGGCGATGTTGAAGAGTGGTTCGCCGGTGTTGACGTACTGTCCCTGCTGGACCATCTTCTCGATGACGATGCCCGAGAGCGGGGTGTAGATCGGGAGGCGGATGTTGGGCTTGCCGGCCTTTTCCAGTTCGGCGATCTGGCTTTCCTTGACCCCGAAGAGCATCAGCCGCTGTTTGGCCGACGCCACCAGCCCGTCGCCGTTCTGGGAGATGGAGGGAATCGGGGAGCTCTTCAACTGGTCGCGGCTCCTGACCGCCAGGAGGTACTCCTGCTGGGTGGCCAAGAGGTCGGGGGAGTAGACCTCGGCCACCGGTTTGTCCTTGGAAACGAGGGCGCCGACCGTATTGACGTGCAGTTGGTCGATGCGTCCGGCGATCCAGGCGGTCACCTTGGCCTGGCGCGACTGGTCGTACTGGACGATGCCGACGGCGTTGATCTCCTTGTTCAGGGACTGCTGTTTCGCCTCCACCGTGGCGACGTTGGCCATGACCCGCTGGGTCGGCGAGAGCGAGACATGGCCGAGCATGGCGGCCTGCTGCTTCTGCTCCGCTGTCTGGGCGGTCGCGTCGCCGGGTCCGGCGTCGATCTTCTTGATCAGCTCCATGCCGCAGATCGGGCAGGTGCCCGGCTTGTCCTTGATGATGAAGGGGTGCATCGAGCAGGTGTAGAGGGTCTTGGCCGCCGTGGCCTTATCAGCGCCGGCCTTGCCGGGTTGTTGCCTGTTCCACAGGAGCCACCCTCCTCCCGCTGCCGCGGCCAGGATGATCACAACCAGTGGGAGCACGATTTTCTTATTCAGGGCCATGAAATTACCTCGGAGGTGAAGTGAAATTCTAAATTTAGAATTTCAAATTTGTCTTTATTTGTGTTGGTGTCTGTTGTCGGCCGTTGCATTGGCCGTGGCCAGGTCGGTTCCCACCAGCGCTTCCAGTTGGGCCAGCTTCATCTGGTGGTCGGCGAGGGAGTCGTAATACTCCCGTTCGTTGTTGAACAGGGTGAGCCGGGAGTCGAGCAGTGTCAGAAAATCGATCTTGCCCACCCGGTAGCCGATTACGGCCGACTCCAGGGCCTGCTCGGCCTGGGGGATGATGCCTGTTTTATAGAGTTCCACCAGCCGCCGTCGCCGCTCCATCTGGGAGAGCAGATCGGCGATGCCGCTTTTGATGGTGTTTTTTGCATCGTTCAGTTCCGCCAATGCCATGGTGCGTTCGGATTCCGACTCGGCCAGCATGGCGTGGCGGCGCTCGCGCTGAAACGGCAGGTTGAAGGTGACCCCCAGACTGTACATGTCCGACCCGTCGCTCCCCATGGCCGGTTCCCGCTGCATGTATTCGAACGACACGGTGAAATCGGGGTAATACTCCTTTTTACCCAGTGCGGAGGCGGCCTCGCTCTTCTCGATCTGTGCCAGCATGCCTTTCAGGAGCGGACGGTTCTTTTCGGCCAGTCCCTGCAACTCGACGGTTGTCTGCTTGAGGTTGGCGAGTTCAGGCTCGGGGATGGAGCCGATCCTCGTCTCCACGGGACGGTAGAGGAGGGTGTTCATGCGGATTTCAAGGCCCAGTCGCTGCTGTTCCAGCGTTATCCGCATTTCGAGCATCCGCGATCTCTCCAACTGGGCCTTGAAGATGTCCTGCTGTGCCCCCTGGCCGACCGAATAGCGGGTCTCTGCCAGGGTTATGAAATCGTCCATAATCCGGATGTTCTTGGCGAGGATTTCCAGCGACTTGTCGGTGAACCAGATCTGGTAATAGGTCTCCCGCACCATCCTGGCAATCTCGAGGATACGTTCCTGACGCAGCAGATGAGAGGCCAGCGCCTCGCGAACCGCAACCTCGCGCCGCAGCTTGCGCTTGCCATACCAGGGGAGCTGCTGACTGATGCCGATCACCTTCTGCGTCATGCTGTCGCGTTTGAAATTTAACGGGTCCGCGAGGACACCGTTCTGGATCTTAAGCATCAGCATCGGGTCTTCCAGGCGGCCCGCCTGTTCGGCCTTGTTTTCGAGCATCTGCAGGTGGGCGGCGGTTGCCTTGACCTCGGGATTGTTGGCCAGGGCGGTCTCGACCAGGGCGGGAAGGCTTTCGACCGGTTTAGGTTCGTCGGCATGGACAACGCCGGAGAAGGCCAGCAGGGCGAAGCTGAAGAGTGCAATTCGGGATATCATGGTAACCTCTGATGTCTTCGGTATCTGCGAAGGTTACGTTACACAAGCCATGCCAAAAATAAAATCACTGTGTTTTCAGCCCATTATGCATTTACCGGGACAGCGGGCCCGACGGATGTGTTGAATATCCCACACTAAATGGAGCATATTCCTCATGATTTCACGCGGGCATCTTTTCCGGGGGGGTGATGCCGTACTTCTCCATGCGGTAGATCAGCGTGTGGCGCGGGATCCTCAGAAAACGCGCGGCAGCGGTCTGGTTCCAGTGATTGCGCTCCAGGGCGGATACGACTACCTCCCGCTCCAACTGTTCCAGGGGGTAACCTTCGTCAGGGAGGGTGATGACCGCGGAAGCGCCCTTGGCGCCACCCCCGCGGATCTTGTCCGGCAGGTCGGCGAGCGAAATTATATCACCGTTTCGCATGATCAGCAGCCGTTCAACCGTATTTTCCAGTTCGCGCACGTTCCCCGGCCAGTTGTAGGAGGTCATGGTGTCGAGCGCCTGCTTGTCGAACGCCACCCGTTCGCAGCCGTGCTTGACGCAGAAGTACCTGAGCAGGAGCGGGATGTCCGTCCGCCGTTCCCGCAGCGGGGGGATGTGGATCGGGATCACCGAAAGACGGTAATAGAGGTCGTCGCGGAAGGTTCCGCTGGCCATGGCCTGCTCGATGTCCAGGTTGGTGGCGGCCACGACGCGCACGTCCAGCCGCTGCTGGGTGGTCCCGCCGACCGGCTCCACCACCCGCTCCTGCAAGGCCCTGAGCAGCTTGGGCTGGAGCTCCAGGGGGAGATCGCCGACCTCGTCCAGGAAGAGGGTGCCGCCGTCCGCCATCTGGAACCTGCCGGCCTTGTCCCTGATCGCGCCGGTGAAGGCCCCCTTGACGTGCCCGAACAGCTCGCTCTCCAGCAGGTCGCGGGGGATGGCGGCGCAGTTGATGGCCACAAAGGGGGCGTCCCTGCGGGAGCTGTGCGCATGCAGCGACCTGGCGACGAGCTCCTTGCCGGTCCCGGACTCGCCGGTGATCAACACCGATGCCTCGGTGTCGGCCACCTTGCGGACGATATCGAAGACCCGCTCCATCTCGCGCGAGGAGCCGACGATGGTGCGCAGATCGCTGCGGTCGGCCAACTCGCCCTTCAGGCGCCTGTTCTCCGCCGCCAGTCCGGTGAACTGGAGCGCCTTGGCGACGATCAGCCTGAGCTCGTCGCGGTTGAACGGCTTGGTGATGTAGTCGTAGGCCCCGGCCTTCATCGCCTCCACGGCGATATCGACCGCGCCGAAGGCGGTGATGATGATCACCAGCGTCTCCGGCGCCCGCTCCTTGATCGTCCTCAGCACCTGGAGGCCGTCCATGCCGGGCATCTTCATGTCGGTGATGACCAGGGCCGGGGACTCCTCGGCGAAGAGGGTCAGCCCCTCCTCGCCGGAGCTGGCGGCAAAGACCTCGTAGCCGGCCTCCTCGAGGTTGTATTCCAGTACCCGCCGCAACGAGGCGTCGTCGTCGATGACCAGGATCTTGGGCTTCATGGTGTCTCCTCCTGCGCCGGCAGCCTGACGATGACGGACGTACCTTGACCTGGCTCGCTCTCGACCCGCAAGGTGCCGCCATGGGCCTCGATGATCTTCCTGGTGATGGCCAGCCCCAGCCCGGTGCCGTCCTGCTTGGTGGTGAAGAACGGCTCGAAGATCCGCTCCATGGTTGCCGCATCGATTCCCGCGCCGCTGTCGCGGAAGCGGATCTCGTAAAAGGGGGAGTCAGTATCGGACTGACAGGGCATGGTGGAAATGTCCACGCTCCCTTCGGGCGGGGTCGCCTGGAGCGCATTGATGACGATGTTCAGAAAGGCCTGGCGCAGCTTCTCGCCGTCGGCCCTGACAACCGCATCGGCGGCCGGCGGCTCCAGCACGAGCCGTATCCGGCGTTCCCTGGCGTCGTTCGAGACCAGGGTCACTATCGTCTCCAGCTCCTCCTGGATCACGCAGCGCCCCTTCTCGCTCGGCTGGGGACGCGCCATGCGCAGGAAGTCCTCCACGACCCGGTTGAGCCGTTCGGTCTCCCTGATCTGGATCTCGATGAACTCGTGCTTCGCGTCGCCCGGCCGGTAGTCGTCCCGCAGGATCTCGGCGGTGCCGCGGATCGAGCCCAGGGGGTTGCGGATCTCGTGGGCCAGCACCGCCGCCATCTCCCCCAGGGTGGAGAGCTTCTCCGCGCGCCTGAGCTGCTCCTCGATGGCGATGATCCGCTCCGACTGCGCTTGCAGCTTCCGGTACGACTCCTCCAGCCCCTCGGCGGTCTTCTGCAGCTCGACGCCGCGTTCGCGCTCCCGTTGCGCCAGCAGGCCGGTTACGCCGCCGACGATGTTGTAGAGGACGATCTCCAGGTACTTTTCCATCTCCACCGTGAGGTGGCCTCCCCACTGGAAGAGGATGTGCGGGGCGTAGACCACGCTGACCGCCAGGGAACAGGCCAGGCCGCCGCTGAAACCGAACCAGAGGGCGGCCAGGATGATGGGGAGGTAGTAGAGGCGCTGGAAGATGTCGTGGAGGAAGGGGAGATGCAGCGGTGTCAGGTAGTGCAGCAGGCTGATGCCGAGGATCGAGAGGGCCAGCAGGGCGATGCGGAGGACGGATGTTTTCATGGTCTCGTTTATAGCGTAGCCCCTCGAAAGATCAAGAAAAAACAATCGGAAACAATTTACGCAAGGCCGCAAGGACGCAGAGGCAAACCTAACCGGCATAGCCGGAAGCGATACTGAAGAGCCTTATCGCCTCACGATTACCACACGATTTAAATTCTTGTGTAATCTATGAAGTAATCGTGAAGCTGAAAAAAGGTCTTGAATCAGCGGGTTACCTTTCATGCTGTTGTTTTATTGTGGCTTGGCGTCCTTGCGTTAAGTAACTGCTTAAGCTTATCCCGATCACACCACCATGCCGTCCCTGAGGTGGATCGTCCGGTCCGCGTACCTGCCGTTCTCCGGGTTATGCGTGACCATGACCACGGTCTGGCCGGCCGCGTTCAGCTCCCGGAAGAGTGCCATGACCTCGTCGCTGGTCTTCGAGTCCAGGTTGCCGGTCGGCTCGTCCGCCAGCAGGATGTGGGGGTTGTTGACGATGGCCCTGGCGATGGCGACCCGCTCCTGTTCACCGCCGGAGAGTTGGTTTGGGAGCCGTTCGAGCTTGCTGCCGAGACCGACCCGCTCCAGGGCCTGGCTGGCCGCGGCACGCTTCGCCTTTGAGCCGGTTTTCACGATGGCCAGGGGGAGCATGACGTTCTCGATGGCCGTCAGGTAGGGGATCAGGTGGAACGACTGGAAGACGAACCCCAGGTTCTCTGCCCGGAAGTCGGCCAGTTTTTCGCCGGGGAGCCGGTATAGCTTTACCCCGGCCATCTCCACCTCGCCGGCGCTGGGGTGGTTCATCCCCCCCAATACCGACAAGAGCGTGCTCTTTCCGGAGCCGGACTGTCCCATGATGGTGATGAACTCGCCCGTCTCGATGGCGATGTCGATGCCGCGCAGCGCCTCGACGGTCTCGTCGCCGCTGGCGTATTGTTTCTTCAGGTTGCTGATTTCGATAAGTGCCACGGTTTTTCCCCTTTTATAACACAGAGACTAACCACCCCCCGCCCCTCCTTATCAAGGAGGGGAGCTTTAAAAGTCCCCCTCCTATTTTAGGAGGGGCTAGGGGTGGTAAGGTTCCAGTTCTGAATTACAGCGCTCGTAACGCTTCCGTCGGGTCCATCCTGCTGGCATGCAGCGCCGGATACAGGCTGGCCAGGATGCCCAGGACCAGGGCCAGTCCTACCGAGCCGAAGGCCACGGTCATGTCCCACACCAAGTGGGCGTCCTTGCTCTCCGCCATGAACGGCAGGGCCAGCCCGGCGCCCCCCATGCCGGCTGCGTAACCCAGAAAGCCGGCCAGCAGGCTGACCAGTGCCGCCTCCAGCAGTATGATCCGCATGATGTGGCTCTTCCTGAAGCCGATGGCCCGGAAGACGCCGATCTCGGTGGTGCGCTCGTTGACGCTCCCCATCATGGTGACGAAGACGATCAGTGAGCCGATGAAGACCACCACGCCGGCCATGGCGTAGGAGAAGCGCCGGAACTGGTCGAGTGCCTTGAGGCGTCCCTCCACCACCTGCTGAATGGCCGATACCTTGGCATCCGGGAGTTTCTCGGCGATCTGGGTGACCATGTCGCCGATCGGGCAGCCCGAGCAGAGGGCGGCGACCTCGACCAGGGTGATCTTTCCCTCCTTGGCGAGCAGCTTTTGGGCCTTGGGGAGCGAGGCGAAGACGAGGGCGTCGTCCTGGGAGCCGGTCTGGTCGAGCACGCCGGCCACCTTGAAGCCCTCCCCCTTGATCAGCAGGTTGTCGCCGGAACCGGCATTGAGGACCTTGGATGCATCGCTGCCCAGCAACACCTCGTTTTCAACTTTGGGGGCATCACCGAAGATCCGCCACCACTGCTTCATCTTCAATTCGTTGTCGAAGTTGACACCAACCAGCATTACGTCGTGACTGTCGACCTTGATGCCGCCCAATACCTTGGGGCTGACAGCGGAGATGTTTTTGTTGTTCCTGATGGTCTTGATTCTCGCCAGATCCTCTTCAAGTATCTCGCGTTGATCGAAGGTCACTCCACCCAGACTGATGCCGCCGTAGTTCATGGCCAGGCCGTTGCTCTGGGGAGTGATCAGGATGTTGGCCCCGAATTCGTCCATCTTGGCCTCTATGTCTCTGGACATGGAGCGGGTCAGGGTGACCAGTGTGACGATGGTGGCGATTCCCACCATCAGACCGATGGTGAGGAAGGCCATCTTGGCCTTGCGGCGCTTCAGGTTGTTGATGGATATGGTGTGCAGTTTCATCAGAAGAATCTCGCTCCGCCCTTGAGGTCGGAGACGTTGATGGTGATCATGTTCCCGCGCTGCTGATGCGGAAGGTAGGAGGGGTTGCAGCCGCCGGTGGCGTTGGGTCCGATGCGGTCGGTAGCGAATCTCTGGTTGCAATTCACGCAGACCATGACCCCTCCCTTCTGCTGGTACCCCTTCTTCTCGCGGTAGCAGACGTCGCAGGAGTCGAATGCGGTCCGGTAACCGCCGTCGGATGCCTTGGCGACGAAGAAGGCGATCTCCTTGCCGTTGTCGTCGAAACGGTAGAAATGGGCCTTGCCGTCAGCCACCTTGGCCTGCGGTATCGAGACCACCCCGCCGCTTCCCTTGACCTTTTCGAATTTGCCGAAAGAAAAGGCAAACGCGCTGATCGCGGCTGCCACCAGTGCGGCGACAATTAAAAGTGTCCAAATGATGCGTTTCGTCTGCCTTGTTTCCATTTTTCTACTCCTTTTACGTTGTTAGTTTTTATTGTCTGGCGCCGCAGCCACCGTTGGTGCCGCACCCGCCGCAGCCCGACGCGGGCGCGTCCTTCTGGCCGACGTTCCTGCCGGTAATCTCTCTGAACTGCTCCGGGGTCATCACGACGTGCACGTTGCTGCCGAAACCGGTGCCGCTCACCTTTGCCGCCAGGGCCTCCGGCTTGACCTCCTTTGTGTCATAGCCGACGATGACCCACCCGCCTGCCAGGTCCACCTCGGTAACGGCCACCCCCTTCACCGTTTCCAGCGCCTGCGAGATCTTGCTGGAACAGCTGCCGCAGGTCATGCCCGTGGTTTTCAGGACCGCAATGGAATCGGCGGTCGCGCCGATTCTGACGTGGAAGGCGAGAACCGACAGCAGGAGCGCCGCCAGGAGTACGAGCACCGCATTCACGATATTTTTTTTCATATGCACCCCCTCCGTAATCTCTCTGCTCTCAGCGCCGGGCTGTCCGTATGCCCGATGACACTATCAAGGAGCGTGCCATCTTCATCAAGATACATAATATCTTGGTATTGTTCAATAATATATGCGGCGTCAGCGCGGCGCGACCTGCGGATGGGGAAGAATATCCGACACGGGTGTGGAATATTCTCCAGCGAGGGTGATGCAGGCAGGGAAACATGAACCGGCACACGAATCCTTGCCCTGGTAATCAAGATGATGTATCCTGCATCATCATGGCGGAGAGACATTGTTTTTCGCCGCTAACCACTTGTATCGCAAGGAGAAGTGATATGGCCAGTCTCAACAAGGTGATGCTGATCGGCAACCTGGGCAAGGACCCTGAAGTGCGCTATACCCCCTCGGGCCAGGCGGTGGCCAGTTTCAACCTGGCGACCAGCGAGAAGTTCAAGAACAAGAGCGGCGAGTGGGAGGATCGCACCGAGTGGCACCGCGTCACCCTCTGGGCCAGATTGGCCGAGATCGCCGGCGAATACCTCTCCAAGGGGAAGACCGTCTATATCGAGGGGCGCCTGCAGACCCGCAAGTGGCAGGACAACAGCGGCAACGACCGCTACACCACCGAGATCGTCGGCGAGAAGATGCAGATGCTCTCACCCAAGGGGGAGCGCCGTGGCGGTGACGCCGGCTCCGAGCCGGCCACGGGCGGCGGCGGGTATGAGGAGCCCCCCTTCCAGGACGACGACATCCCGTTCTGAAACGGTGCTTTTCCGCCCTGCGTTCGTCAATCTGCGTGATTGCTTGTGACTTCGGCCTTCGGCCTCACCCTGCGGGCGCCTTCGCGGTCCAATTTTGCAGGCAAAATTGTGCGCGTACCATCAAGGTACGCCTCCGCGCAATCCCTTGATTTCCTGCCCAGGACGAAAAATCCCGCGTTTCTCATCTATATCAGGGACTAACATCATTAAAGACCTTTTCCGTCTCATCCCGCATCTTCTCTTGCTGCGCTGGCGCTATGCCGCCGGGGCCGGCTTTCTCCTCCTGACCAACGGCTTTGCCCTGCTGATCCCCTGGTTCATGAAGCTGGCGGTGGAGGGGTTGCAGCATCCAGAGGCCGCGCGTTTTACGCCGGCCCGCTGCGCCCTGGTCATCGCAGGGCTGGCCGCCGGGCACTGCATCACCCGCATCTTTTCCCGCACCCTGATCCTCAACGCCGCCCGCATCATCGAGTTCAGCATCCGCGAGGAGCTCTTCCGCCGGCTGCTGCTCCTCGATCAACTCTTCTTCTCCGCCAGCAGGACCGGCGACATCCTGTCGCGCTTCTCCAACGACCTGACCAATGTCCGCATGCTGACCGGTTTCGGCGCCATGAGCGCCGTGAACACGCTGATCATCTATTGCGCGACCATAACGCTGATGCTGCGCATCCACCCCTGGCTGACGCTGTGCGCCGTGATTCCCTTCCCGCTGATGGTGCTGGTGGTGAAGAAGGTCAGCCACCGCATGTTCCAGCGCTCCCTGGAGGCCCAGGAGGAACTGGCCCGCTTGACGAGCCGGGCGGAGGAATCGGTTTCGACGGTGCGGTTGATAAAGTCCTACTGCCGCGAGGAGCATTTTCAGGGTCTGTTCGGGGAGGCCTCCGGCCGCTACCTGCGGCACAACCTGCGTCTGGCGCGGCTGCGTGGCCTGCTGCTGCCGGTGATGGCGGCCGCCACCGGGGCCGGGACCCTGATCGTCCTGTTTATGGGGGGGCGGTTGGTGATCAACGGCGGCATTACACTGGGGGACTTCGTGGCCTTCAGCGGTTATCTGACCATGCTGGTCTGGCCAACGGCGGTTATGGGGTGGATCCTGACCCTGGCGCAGCGCGGGGCGGCCTCCATGTCGCGCCTGGCCATGATCCTCGGCGCCGAACCCGCGGTTGCCGACGAGCCGGATGCGGAACCGCTCACCGAGGTGCGGCAGGGGATCGAATTTCGGGGGTTGTCGTTCGACTATGGCGAGGTGAAGGTCCTTGACGGTATTTCATGCAGCATCGCGGCAGGGGAGCGGATCGGCATCACCGGCGAGGTGGGGAGCGGCAAATCGACCCTGCTCAGGCTGATTCCCCGCCTGCTGCCGGCAGGCGCCGGACAGATCCTCATCGACGGCCGCGACATCAACCGGATCACCATGGAGAGCCTGCGTGCCCTGATCGGTTACGTCCCCCAGGAGGCGTTCCTCTTTTCCCGCAGCATCCGCGAGAACATGGTCTACGGCGCCGCCTCCGGCCATGAAGGGATCGACGAACTGTTGCGCCAGGCCAGCCTGACGGCGGATGTGGAGCGCTTCCGCGAAGGGTTGGATACCGTGGTCGGAGAAAAGGGGGTGGCCCTCTCGGGCGGACAGAAGCAGCGGCTTTCGATTGCCAGGGCGCTGGCGGCCGATCCCCGCATCTTGCTCCTGGACGACCCGCTCTCGGCGGTGGATGCCGGGCGGGAGGAGGAGATCCTCGCCGGGTTGGGCCGCTTCTGCGGTAACCGCACCGTGCTGATCGTCTCGCATCGTCTGTCGGCCTTCAGGGATTGCGACCGGGTGCTGGTGCTGAAGGATGGCGTCATTGCCGAGGAGGGGAGCCCGGACGAGCTGCTGGAGCGGAACGGGCTGTACGCCGGGATGTACCGCATGCAGCGGCTGAAAGAGGAGTTGCAGGGGTAGGGTTTTTAGTTTTGAGTTTTTAGTTTTAACTCAAAACTCAAAACTTAGAACTCAAAACTCAGAAGGGATACCCCAAACCCACGAAGATGGCCGGACCGTCACGCCCGACGCCAAGGTCGACACGGCCGACGATGTTGGGGCGGACAATGGCGCGGAAGCCGATGCCGGGGTTGAATTCGAAGTTATCGGTACGGGCCTTGTCGAGGGATTCCATCACCGCTCCCAGGTCTATAAAGGGGGCGATCTCCCAATCGGCGGTGACGTTGAATACCTCCCAGCGGAAGAGGCGGATGCGCTCCTCCAGGTTGCAGAGGAAGAAGCTGTTGTCGATGAAGCGGTTGCGTCCGTAGCCGCGCAGGGTGGTCTCGCCCCCCAGGATACTCTGCTCCAGAAAGGGGACCTGGCCCCCCAGGGTCTGGTTGTACATGAGGCGGAAGACGCTGATGTAGCGGGCGTTGTCCAGTGGAATGTACCCTTTCATCTCGGCCTCGTAGTGGCGGTAGTCGGCGGCGCCCCCCAAGGCCTTGAAGCTCGGTTCCAGGGTGACCCTGGCGTAGCCGCCGAAGGAGGGGGTGTCCCTGTTGTCCAGCGTGCTGTAGACGATGGAGAGCCGTGCGGCGTGGGCGACGAATCCGTCGATGCCAGGCACGGCTGCTGCAGGAAATGCCTCCTTGATATCGGGGAGTTTGCCGACCGCGCCCCGCCGGATGCTTACGTTGCGGTAGCGCTCGCCCAGGACGAGTTGGAAGTGCCTGCCGAGCTGATAGCCGGCCGAGAGGTTGAAGCCGACCTCGTCGTCGGCGTAGTTTGTTTCCCTTTGAACCGGGCTTTTGGCCTGAAAACCGAAAAAACGGGCCGAGCCGTCGGAGAATTTGAAGAGATGGGCGTTGAGTTCGAGCCGGTTCTCAAGCTGTGATGTGTCCCTGATCCTGAATTCATAGGAGTGGTTGACCTTGGTGGACTGGGAGAGGTTGACCTCCATGTTTCTGTCGGGGGTGGGGTAGAAGGCGCCGTAGAGCGACGTGGTGACGCCGAAGTACCTGTTGGTGTTCACCTGGGGCGCCAGCAGCGTGTTGATCTCGTCACGCCGGTTGTGGATCAGGAAGGCGGACAGCGCACCGGAGGTTATCCCTTCGTTGGGACTGGAGGCGATCACCGGCAGGGGCACGGTCACCACCTTGACCTGGTCGTCGCAGGCGTCACCGGTCAGGGGGAACGGCAGCTTCTCGCGCGGGAGGTAACTGGTGCAGCCGCCGGGCAGGGTGAAGAGCAACAGGATCACCAGGAGGAGCAAGCGCGGATACGGGGTGTGGAATGACGGAAACATGGCAAGGGTTTGTATCATTCCCCCCATCCGGGTGTCAACAACGCAGTTGCGGCGCGGCCGGGACTGGGGATTGGGGGGATCATAGCGCTTGTTTCCGCCCGCCCGGTGAGCTAAGATGTAAATCCGAATTATGAATTTTGAATTATGAATTATGAGTTTCGAATCAATTCAAAATTCAGCATTCATAATTCATAATTGCCGTTAAAGGGCCTCCATGAAACTCAACTCCAAGCTCGTCATCATCATGCTTTCCCTGCTGGTCCTCGCCATGCTGACCCTCTTCATCATGAACCAGTTTGCCCAGAACGATCTGGTGCACGAGATCCAGGAGAGTTCCCAGGAGATATCCAAGGCGATCCAGATGAGCATCGAGGACCTCACCTCGGAAGCCGAGACCTCCCGCCTGCCCGAATACCTCAACAAGGCCCGCGACAAGGGGATCAACGAGATCAACATCATCAACAACGAGGGGGAGATCATCGACTCCTCGGACCCGGAAAAGATCGGCAAGCGGCGCGAGGTCAGGAAGCTGGAGAAGGGGGTGCGCGCCGCGCCGCGCCGGCAGGCGGGGGCAACGGTCCTTTCCCAGAGGCCTTACGAGGTGGTGGTGCCGGTCATCGTCGGCGACGAACAGTTGGGTTACGTCCAGATCAACATGCTGCTGGACAACATCCGCGACATCCAGCACGCCAATTTCATCCGCCGGCTGTTCGCCACCTGTATGGTCTTTGCCGTGGGCATCGCCCTGACCATCTTTCTGGCCCGGCGCTACACCCAGCCGATCCACCGCCTGGTTGACGATTTCAAGCGGGTCTCGGCGGGAGACCTGTCGGTGACCATTCCGGTGGAGAGCCAGGACGAGATCGGCGAACTGGCGGCGGGCTTCAACAACATGGTGGAAAAGCTGCGGGAGCGCGAGGTCCTCGAAAAGCGCCTCTACGAGGCCGAGCACCTCTCCCGTGTCGGCCAGCTGGCCTCGGGCATCGCCCACGAGATCCGCAACCCGCTCAACTACATCAGCCTGGCCATCGACCATCTCAAGGCCGAGATGCTGCCCCACTGCGGCGAAAGTAGTCCGGAACTGAAGGAACTGACCGACAAGATCAAGGAAGAGGTGCGTCGGGTCAACTACATGGTGCTCAACTTCATGAACTACGGCCGTCCGCTCAAGTTGCGCCGGGTCCAGGCCGCGTACGGCGAGATCCTGGCAAAGTCCTTGCCGCTGGTCTCCGACCGTCTGGAGGAACGGCATATCCGCGTGGAACAGCATATCGACCCGGACCTGCCGCCGCTGTGGGTCGATCAGGAACTCCTGCGCAACTGCATAATCAACTTTCTCAACAACTCCCTCCAGGCCATGAGCGATGGCGGCGTCATCACCCTGGGCGCCTCCGTGGACAGGGAGTCCGGCCGGGTGCGGCTCACCTTTGCCGATCAGGGCAGCGGCATCCGCGAGGAGGACATCCCCAAGATCTTCCTCCCCTACTTCACCACCAAGGATGTGGGCATCGGTCTCGGCCTTGCCATAACCGAGCGGATCATCAAGGAGCACGGCGGCGAGATCCTGGTTGCGAGCCGGCCGGATGAGGGGACGACCTTCACGGCGCTCCTGCCGCTTCAGCCGGGATCGTAAAGAAACGACCGACGCCGTTGTAGGGGCATCCCCTTGGGGTGCCCGCCTTTTGCCGGCAATTGCAACAAGGGCGATCACAAGGGATCGCCCCTACGAATTCTCAACGTAAAGAAGAACGGTACCATGCCCAACCAAGCGAAAAAGGGAAGCATACTGATCGTCGATGACGAAAAGGGACAACGGGACATCCTCAGGGTCATCCTGACCAAGCAGGGGTACGACGTGGTCGATGTTCCCGGCGTGCGCGAGGCGCTCAAACAGTTGGAGAGGCGCGAGTTCGACCTGATCCTGACCGATCTGAAGATGCAGGATGAGAGCGGGCTGGATCTGCTGAAGAGGGTGCTGGCCGACGATCCGCAGCAGTGCGTGATCCTCATGACCGCCCACGGTACGGTCGATTCCGCCGTGGAGGCGATGAAGAAGGGGGCCTTCGACTACCTGGAGAAGCCGCTGGAGCGGGACAACCTGATCCTGACCCTGGCGCGCGCCTTCGAGCGTATCGGGCTGTTGCGCGAGAACCGCGTGCTGCAGAAGCGGGTCGAGGCGATCCAGACCATCCCCAACATGCTGGGCGAACACCCCAAGATGCGCGAGGTCTTCCGGGTTGTCGCCAAGATCGCGGCCTCGACCTCCACGGTGTTGATCGTCGGGGAATCCGGCACCGGCAAGGAACTGGTGGCCAGGGCCATACACGACGGGAGCCAGCGCCGGGCAAGACCGTTCCTGGCCATCAACTGCGCCGCTATACCGGACACCCTGATCGAGAGCGAGCTGTTCGGTCACGAAAAGGGGAGCTTTACCGGCGCCAATGCGCGCGAGATCGGCATCTTCGAGGCGGCGGGCGGCGGCACGGTCTTCCTGGACGAGATCGGTGAGATGAACGTGGCCATGCAGGCCAAGCTCCTGCGGGCCATCCAGGAGAAGGAGATCCGCCGTGTGGGGGGCAAGGTCAACATCCCCCTGGACGTGCGCATCGTCTCGGCCACCAACAAGGAGCTGGAGCAGGAGATCCGGCGCGGCAACTTCCGCGAGGACCTCTTCTACCGCCTCAACGTGATCCGCATCAACCTCCCCCCCCTGCGGGAACGGGGGAGCGATGTCAAAATATTGACCGAATTCTTTGTCAAAAAATACAGCCAGGCATCAGGCATCGCCGTGGACGGCATCTCCAGGCCGGCACTGAAATTGCTTATGAATTACATCTGGCCCGGCAACGTGCGCCAACTGGAGTCGGTCATCGAGCGCTCGGTGCTGATGGCTGAGAGCAACTACATCGAACCGGAGGACCTCCCGGTAGAGATCACCGCCGCCTCGGCCCTGGCCGGCGGTATCCCCTTCGAGCTGCCGCCGGAGGGGATCGCCTTCGAGGAGTTGGAGAAGGGTTTGATCATCAAGGCCATGGAGCGGGCCGAATGGGTGATCGGCAAGGCGGCGCCGCTTTTGGGGATGAGCTACAAGACCCTGCAGTACCGCCTGGAGAAGTTCGGCATCGAGCGGCCGGAGCGGCGTAATAAATCTTACTGACGGTTTGTCGATAAATATGCTACATCTTGTTGTCATGAGTTAAAACAGATCCGGCGTGCCATCGGACAACTCTATGGGAAATCAATGACCAGCAGCGAAATCAAAGAGCGGATAGCCCGCTACTGCGCCGGCAAAACCGAGATTGCCGCCTGCTGCCTGTTCGGTTCCCATGCCGCCGGCAGGAATCGCCCCGGCAGCGACCTGGATGTGGCCTTCTTCCTCGATGCCTCGGTACCAATCTCCAGCTACAACGATTTCCGTTTCACCGTTATCGCCGAATTGGGCAGGATCACCCGGCTCGACGTCCACCCTCTGATCATGAACAACGCCGGAGAACTCGTCCTTGACCAGGTGTTCCGCAAAGGCACATGCCTATACCAGCGTGATCCGGAGGCATTGCGCGCCTTCCGCAGCCGCAGGCTGCCGATGATCGCAGAGTTCTCTTATTATGTCGCAATGATGCGCTCGAAACTCAAGCAGCGCTACGGGGACCAGGCCCATGGTTGACAGCTCGATCGTTACGGCGAAGGCCGCACAGATTGAAAAGTGCCTGACCAGGATACGCGACAAGCGTCCGCCTGCCCTCCACCTGTTTCTGGCAGATCAGGACAGCCAGGATATCATCATGTTCAACCTCATGCAGGCGCTCCAGGGTTGTATCGACCTGGCCGCTCATGTGGTCAGCGATGAAGGTTTCGGCATGGCAGGCAGCTTGAACGAGTTTTTTTATCTGCTTCAGGAAAGAGGGGTCATACACGAAGACCTCACGGAACGGATGGTGCGTGCCGTCGGATTCCGCAACCTGTGCGTCCACGAATATGCCCGGCTTGATCTGGAAAAGGTGTATGAGATATCATTCCAAGGTCTTGGAGATATTGAAGAGTTCATGAAGCTGATGATCCAGAGGTACGCATGATCGTTCTCCCCCCTCTTGGGGATGAGCTGCAGGAGCCTCCGCACCGCCTGGAGACGTTCGGCATCGAGCGGCCGGAGAAACGGCCGAGATAATGGCGGGCGTTCCGCCGACTGGGTATCGCGCAATGTCGGACAGCAATGGAGTCATAATGGAGACGGCCGGGGAGCTCCATGCCTTGGGGGTGGGGCTGCTGGGGGCGGGGAGGGTCCGCGAGGCGGCCTTCCAGTTCGCAAAGGCGCTCGGCATGGCGCCCGACCACTGCGATGCATCTATCTGCCTGGGGCATTGCCTGCACCTTTTGGGGAGATTCGAGGAGGCCCTGGCGGTATACGATAAAATGCTGGAGCGATCTCCCGCCATTGCCGTAGTCTGGAACAACCGCGGCAACACGCTCCTGGAGATGCGCCGATACGCGGAGGCCGCGGAAAGCTACTCACGCGCCCTGGAGCTGGCTCCGGATTTGCATGATGCCCGTGTGGCGCAGGGCACATGTTATCAGTCGCTGGGGCTGCCGGCGGATGCCATGGCAGCCTGCGACGCGGTGCTCGCGGCCGCCCCCGATCATGCCGAGGCCCACTGGAACAGGGCGCTGCTGCTCCTCTTGAAGGGCGATTACCGGGAGGGATGGCGGGAGTACGAGTGGCGCTGGCAGAAGCGCGGCTTCACCTCGCCGCGCCGGGATTTCCCGCAGCCCCGCTGGCAGGGGGAGCCGGTGGGCGGCAGGACCGTTCTGATCCATGCCGAGCAGGGTTTCGGCGACACGCTCCAGTTCTGCCGCTATATTCCGCTGGTTGCAGCCTTGGGCGCGAGGGTCGTCTTCGAGTGTCATCCTCCGCTGGTGACGCTGATGCAAGGCCTGTCCGGAAACGTGGAGGTGGTTGCTTTGGGTCAGCCGCTGCCGTCTTTCGACCTGCATCTGCCCCTGCTGAGTCTGCCGGTGATCTTTGACACGACCGTGGAAACCATCCCCAATGCCGTGCCGTATCTGTCCGCTCCACCCGAGCGCCTCCCGTTCTGGCGCGGCCTGGCAGCGGACGAGGGGCGTCTCAGGGTCGGCCTCTGCTGGGCCGGTAAGTCCTATCCCGACCCGGGGCGGAGCTGCCCGGCGGAACTGCTGGCGCCGCTGGCGGAGGTAGCGGGGGTCTCGTGGTACTCGCTGCAGATGGGCTGGGAGGGGGCCCTGCCGCTGCCGCTGACCGACCTGACGGGGCATATCCGCGACTTCGGCGACACGGCCGCCCTGATTGCGCAGCTCGACCTGGTAATAACCGTGGATACGGCCGTGGCGCACCTGGCGGGCGCCATGGGGAAACCGACCCTGGTCATGCTTCCCCACGCCCCTGACTGGCGCTGGCTGCTGGAGCGCGGGGACACCCCCTGGTACCCGACGCTGCGGCTCATTCGGCAGGCGGAGCCGGGGGCGTGGCGGGATGTGGTCCGACGGGTGTCTGATGTCCTGAGGCATGAAGCAGCCGGCTTCTCCGGGTAACAGGCGCTCCTTTCCAAATAGAAACGCCACAACGGGGCTGGTTGCGCAGTCAGGCCACCCCAGAACATACTAAACTTCTGGGTGAAATGAGCCGATAATAAAAGCATACACAGGCCGGAGGAAGGTATCATGGCAGACATGTTCTCATCATCAGGGGCGGACGCATTCTTCTCCGTCAATGAAAACATCCAGGTACAGCGCAGCCAGGTCGCCCAGTATGCGATATACAAGGCGGCAACGTACCTGAACGACAACAAGAAGGATGAGGCGCTCAAGGAGTTCAAGAAGGCGCTGGCCTTTGACCCGCAGAACGCGACCGCCCACACCTACATCGGCAAGATCTACCAGGGCCAGGGAAAGATCGCAGAGGCGATCAGGGAGTTCAAGACCGTCGTCCAGAACGACAGGACATCAGTGACCGCCCGTAACAATCTCGGCAATGCCTATCTCCAGGCCAAACAGTACACGGACGCGGAAAAGGAGTTCAAGGTGGCGGCCAGGATGGATCCGATCAACCCGGTGGCCGACTACACCCTAGGAATTCTCTACACCCAGACCGACCGTTTCAGGGAGGCGGAAACCCAGTTCAACAAGGTTGCCAGGGTTTCACCCCGCGACGGCAACGTTCCCTACAGTATGGGGGTGCTCTACAACAAGATGGGACGTCCCGAGGACGCCGTCAAACAGCTGGAAAAGGCGCTCAGGCTGAAAAAGGATTTTCCCGCAGCCAACTATGAACTCGGTGCGGCCTACGCAAAGCTCGGCGATACTGAAAAGGCCCTGGAACAGTTGTCGATTCTTAAGTCTAAGGATACCGGGCTGGCCAATGATTTGAGTTTCATTCTCAATAAGCCCAAGATCGCCTATATGGATGCGGCCAACAGTAAAAATTTCAACCAGCTACTTCCCCCCGGAAAGCCCCTCTGGTGGCTTGATCCCACGCTATTATTCCCTGATACCACCTCAAAGGCGACCATAGCCATCCAGTTTACCAATGAGATGGATCTCGCGTCTGTTATCAATCCGGCGAACTGGGAGATATCGCGGGCAAAAAGCACGGCAGGCGGTTACTACAACAATACCCTGCCTGTAGATTCATCCAAGGAAGCTCTCATCAACAAACGCCCCTTCTCAGTTACCTATAACCCGGTGACTCGGCTGGCCAGTGTGGTGATTACGCTTCAGCAGAACAGCACGATAGATATAGCCAATGGCGATCAGGGTCTCACCATCGACGCTTCCCACCTGGTCTTCAAATTTACCGGCAAGGATGCCGCCGGGAGGCAGATGGATACCAGCGCGGATGAGGTCGATGGTTATGCGCTAAAACCTTTCTGAGGGCATGTTGCGGGGCTCCAGGCCGTCATTGATCGGGGGGTGCTTCTTACACCCCCCGAATTTATTTCAGATTCATCTTTTGAAGAAACGGCACGATGTCCCGTGCCATCTTTATTTCAGTTGCATTTAGTAGGCGCGATTCGATAAAATCCTAAAAATACCATGATGCCATGAGGGGATTTGGAAATGTATAGTGATTCTCAGAGCAATCTTATCATTATTGAAGGTCGTGCGACCTATGAAAGAATCGTGTCGTCCCTTCGCGAAGTGGAGCCGGATGAGGCGCTCAGCCAGATCCAGAACTTCCTGAAGATATACCCTGAATTCGCCCAGGCCCATAACGACCTGGCGGTGCTCTACTACCAGGCCGGCAACGGCCTGAAGGCCCTGGCCCACTATGAAAAGGCCCACAAACTCGACCCGCGCAACATTACGTTTCGCAAGAACCTGGCCGACTTCTATTTTGTGGAGCTGGAATGGGCTGATGACGCCATCCATACCTACCTGGACATCCTCAAGGACAACCCCTTCGACGTCGAGACCCTGAATGCCCTCGGCACCATCAGTACCCGGATCGGCCGGCGCGAGCAGGCCCGCCAGTATTTTAGCCGTACCCTGCAACTGGATGCGGTCAACAGCCAGGCCCGCCAGGCCCTGCAGAATCTGGGGGGGGCGCTGCCGGAGCCGCCTCAGCCGGCTCGAATATCCAGCCCGGTCCCGCAGGCTCCAGCGGCACCACCGGTTGCAGTAATGCCGCAGCCTCCCGTAGCCCCGACCCAGAAGGCACCGGTCTTCCAGGAGCCGCCGAAGAGCCCCGAACAGCTGCATCGTCAGGCCCTTGAGCTGGCAAATTCCGGAAAAAACAGCGAGGCTCGTCGAGCGCTGCAGGATCTGCTAGCACGTTATCCCGAGTATACGGCCGGCCATAATGACCTGGGGGTGCTCTGTCAGCAGGATGGTGATATTGCCCAGGCCCGTAGCCATCACGAAGAGGCGTTCCGTCTGCAGCCGGGCAATCTGAATTTCCGGAAAAACCTGGCTGATCTTCTCTACATCGCCTGTGGCGAGACCGAGGAGGCGCTTAAACTGTATCTCCAGATACTGGGCGGCAATCCGCGGGACATTGAGACGCTTAAGGCGCTAAGTAACATAAGTCTGGAAGTCGACAGGCCAGATGACGCCCGTTCCTTCCTTGAAAGCATCCTGAAGATTGAGCCATGGAACAGGGAAGCCAGGGAATCGCTTGCCGCTATTGCTGACGCGGTGAAAAAGGTTCAACCGGCACCCGCTGCAGTTCGCAGCGCCGATGAGATATACGCCGAAGCGCAGAGGCTTGTGCAGCAGGACCGGCTGAGCGAAGCGCATTCACTGCTGGAAGAACTTGCCCACAACTACAGCAGCAATGCCCTCTTCCATAATGACCTTGGCGTTCTGCGTTACCGCATCGGCGACATCGAGGGCGCTCGGCGCGCCTACGAACGGGCGGTTGAGCTGCAGCCGGCCAACAGCAACTTCCGCAAGAACCTGGCCGACCTCTACTTTGCCGAGCTCGGGATGACCGACGAGGCCATCCAAATCTATCTCGACCTGCACAGGAAACAGCCCCGCGACGTGGAGACCCTGGCCGGGCTGGGAATGATCTGTACGGCCGTGGGCCATCCGGAAGAGGCAAAATCTTTCTATCGCAGGGCATTGGAGATCGAACCTTGGAATGCGGATGTACGAAAAGCACTTCAGGGGTTATAAGGCATTGATGAACGTCCGCCGTTGTAACAGTTTGGCTGCTTTGCACTGCTTCGACATATTTAAAAATTGGCAACATTACTCCCTCCTCAAACCTCATGAAACACCATGTGAGTGCGCCAACTCCTCCCTGAAGCGGAGCGGGAGATTGCAGTATCTTCCATTATCCTCAGTAGTTTTATTCAAGGTGGTTACGCGACGAAACCGCCTGAGTTTGTGTGGCTTTGAGTTTGTCTCAACAGTCAGGAGAAGATTCTTTGCTGAATGAACAATCAATCCTCATAACAGGCGGCACCGGATCGTTCGGCAAAAAATTCGTCGAGACGGTGCTGGCGCAATACCCCACCGTAAAGCGCATGGTCGTCTATTCCCGCGATGAAATGAAGCAGTATGAAATGCAGCAGACTTTTCCCACATCCAGATATCCTCAGCTACGTTATTTTATAGGTGATGTCAGGGACAAGGACCGTCTGGCCAGGGCTTTTGAGGGAATTGACATTGTCGTTCATGCCGCTGCACTGAAACAGGTTCCCGCAACAGAATACAACCCCTTTGAAGCAATAAAAACCAACATACTCGGCGCGCAAAATGTCATTGAAGGCTGTATTGATTGCGGGGTACAGAAGGTTGTGGCGCTGAGTACCGACAAGGCGGCTGCTCCCATCAATCTGTACGGCGCCACAAAGCTTTGTTCCGACAAGTTGTTTACGGCCGCAAACAATTTTCGGGGACAACGTGATATCAAATTTTCAGTGGTGCGGTACGGAAACGTTCTGGGAAGCCGGGGTAGTGTGGTACCATTTTTTCTGGAAAAGCGAAAAACGGGGGTTCTGCCGATCACTGACGAACAAATGACCCGTTTCAGCATCACTCTCGAAGATGGGGTAAAGCTGGTTTTGTTTGCCTTGAATACTATGCAAGGCGGCGAAATATTTGTCCCCAAAATTCCGAGCTACCGGATCACCGACCTTGCGAAAGCTGTTGCACCCGAATGCCGGCATGAAATAGTCGGCATCAGACCGGGAGAGAAACTTCACGAAGAGATGATCACAGAAAACGATGCGATTTCCACATTGGAATATGACGACTATTTCATCATGTTGCCGACCGTGAGAAAGGCGCATGGCTTCGCAAGCGGCGAACATAACGGAACACCGTGCTCCAAGGGATTTCGCTACAACAGTAGTGAAAATACGGTTTGGTTGAGCGTAGAACAGCTAAGATGCATGATTAGAGACCACGTTGATCCCGATTTTTTGGTTGAGCCATGATTCCCTACGGACGCCAGTCAATCAGTGAGGCAGATATACAGGCGGTCGTCGAGGTTCTTAAATCCGACTGGTTGACCCAAGGGCCGGCCGTAGAGCGGTTTGAACAGACCGTTGCCCATTATTGTGGTGCCGACCATGCCGTGGCGGTGAATAGCGCCACTTCCGCATTGCATATCGCCTGCCTGGCAGCTGGCCTCGCTCCTGGCGACATTCTCTGGACTTCTCCCAATACGTTTGTGGCATCTGCAAACTGTGCTCTTTACTGCGGTGCAACCGTTGACTTTGTCGATATTGATCCCCGCACCTACAACATGAGCGTCGAGCGTCTGGAAGAAAAGCTGGAGCAGGCGCTGCACTCCGGAAAGCTGCCGAAGGTTGTCATACCGGTGCATTTCGCAGGCCAGTCATGTGAGATGGAGGCAATTGCCGACCTGGCAAAGCGCTATGGCTTCAGAGTCATTGAGGATGCATCCCATGCTATCGGCGGCCGCTATAAGGGAGAACCGGTAGGGAATTGTCGTTATTCGGACATGACTGTCTTCAGCTTCCATCCGGTCAAGATCATTACCACCGGTGAAGGAGGGATGGTCATGACCAACAACTTGAAGACGCACGAAAATTTGATGCGATTGCGCAGCCACGGCATTACACGCAACCCATCAATGATGACGGAAGAATCACACGGCCCTTGGTATTATCAGCAAATTGAGCTCGGTTTCAACTACCGGATGACCGATATTCAGGCCGCCTTGGGCGTTAGCCAGATTACGAAAATCAACGAGTTCGTGGCGCGTCGTCATCGTCTCGCGCAACGTTACAATGAACTTCTCCAAGACCTTCCGCTTACCCTCCCCTGGCAGCATCCCGACGCACATTCCGCCTTTCATCTCTACGTCATACGTCTCCATGACAGGATCGACAAGAGTCATCACGTGGTCTTCGAAGAACTGCGGCAACAGGGAATAATGGTAAACCTCCACTACATCCCGGTGCATACCCACCCGTACTATCGCGCTCTCGGCTATCATGACGGAGATTTCCCTGAGGCGGAGAGGCATTATCGGGAAGCCATCACGCTACCGCTCTACCCAGACTTAACCGAGGGAGGACAGAACAAGGTGGTGGTGGCTCTTCGAGATGTTCTTGGGTGCAATTCTGCCTGCGCCGGGAGGTATCATGACTGATCCACTTTTTGTTGCTGAGGTGTCCAGCAACCACCACCGGAATTTGGAGCGCTGTTTCAGGTTTATCGACACTGCCGTTGCTGTTGGCTGCGGAGCTGTCAAATTCCAATTGTTCAGGATAGAGGAACTCTTCGCTCCGGAGATATTGAAGAAAAGCCCCATGCACCGTGCTCGTAAAGAGTGGGAGCTGCCGGTCGAGTTCCTTGCCCCCCTTGCGGCCCATTGTCGGGAGCGGGGGATACAATTTTCATGCACACCCTTCTATCTCAAGGCAGTGGAAGAACTTTTGCCCTACGTGGATTTTTACAAGATTGCTTCCTACGAACTCCTCTGGAACGATCTTCTGACCGCCTGCGCTCACACCGACAAACCGGTGGTTCTCTCCACGGGGATGGCTACAATGGATGAAATCCAGGGAGCAGTGGAAACGTTACGTTCCGCTGGTTGCGTTGACCTGACCCTGCTCCACTGCGTATCAGGCTATCCAACTCCGCTCGACCAATGCAACCTGGCCGCGATCCGCACACTTGCAGATGCATTCAACTGCAAGACCGGCTGGTCGGATCACAGTGTATCGCCTGCTGTCATCTACCGGGCCGTACACCAGTGGGATGCCGGAATGATCGAGTTTCATCTGGATCTGGAGGGAGAAGGGGAGGAGTTCAAGACGGGGCACTGCTGGTTGCCGGATCAGATAGAACAGGTCATAGCCACAGTCACTGACGGATTTTTCTCCGATGGCAGCGGAGAAAAAGTACCCGTCGCCGTGGAGTTGCCTGACCGTGACTGGCGGGCAGATCCAGTGGATGGGTTGAGGCCGTTTGCAGCCATAAGAAATATGTGGATTCCGAAATAGGAGAACTTCTGTGAAACCCGTATCTTTAAACGATTACCTGAACGCCAACAATGTATGGACCGATAAATTATTAGGTGATCAGTCAACATCCAAAAAAATAAGAACAATTGAGCAAATAGAAAATGAATATAACTTAGAAGTGTACGGAAAACGCCTTGAGGTCGCCCAGCAGGACCTTGAGAGCTACAGAACAAAGTCATTGTATGCAATTTCCAGCAAAGAAACATACGTCGCTATTAAAGACAGTATTTATCTTATGCCTTTCTGTATGTTAGTTGCATTAAAAAGAAATAAAATATTGGAACAGATCGAAAAATATTGCAAAAATGAATACATATGCGAGCTTGGGGCAGGTAACGGGCAGAATATGATTTGGCTGAAGGAGTATCAAGACCGTAATGTTTACGGAGGGGAATATTCAAAAAATGCCGTAAAGCTGGCTAAAATGCTTGGTTTTGAGATGTATGATTTTAATTATTATGAACAAAGTGACTATGATTTTATCAAAGATAATTCCAGCATCATTACTGTTCATTCTATAGAACAGATTCCAGATGCTACTGTCATAATCAATTCCTTGAGAAAAATAAAACATAAACTTAAATATATACTGCATTTTGAGCCAATATATAACGATGGAAGAGAAGATTTGATTGGTTTGTTACGAAATAAGTATTTGAAAATAAACGATTATAATTTGAATTTACTTGATCTGTTAAGAACAGGAGAGGATATTGAAATAGTGCATACAGAATTTGATGCTTTCGGAAATAACCCATTGAACCCCACCAGCATAATTGTGTGGAAGTTCATATAAATCGCATTGAACACTATGCATAAAAAGCTCAAAGTCGCTGCGATAATCCAGGCCCGCATGGGTTCCACCCGACTGCCTGGCAAGGTGCTGCAGCCGCTAGCTGGTAAGCCGTTACTCTGGCACCTTATTCACCGTCTGCGGAAATGCCGGACTGTAAGCGTGATAGCTATTGCTACCTCGGATGGTTCCCCTGACGATCCGCTTGTTGAATTCGCCCGCATGGAAGGAATCGAACTGGTGCGCGGCCCGGAAGACAATGTCTTGCAGCGGTTCGCGCTGGCTGCCGCGCAGCTGGATCCGGATGTCATAGTCCGTGTGACCGGAGATGCCCCGCTGATTGACCCCGAGACCCTTGATCGTCTCGTTGAGACATTGATCGGTGAAGGGGCGGAATATTGCACGGGCGAAAAGGGAATTGACTCCATCAACGAAGGTTTTTGCCCGTTCACACGAGCCGCCTTGAATCGTCTGCTGGCTGAAGCGGCAGAAGATCCGGTAGCCATCGAACACATCACAGCCTACTTCAAGGAACACCCGGAATCATTCCACATTGCCCACATCTCTATTTCCCCCGAGCACCAATTCAAGGGGGCCCGCATCTCAGTAGACACCCCCGCGGACCTGTGTTTCATTGAAGAGCTTTACCGCCGCTTGGCCGCCCCGCCCGGAGATCTCGAAATAACCGATGTGGTAAGACTATTGCGAAGCTGCCCGGAACTGCTGGAGATCAACAGGCACATATACCAGAAGAAAGCCACCGACCGCACTGTCAGGGTATTGGTACGCTGTGACGGCGACGCCATTGTCGGCCTGGGGCACGTTGTCCGCTGTTTGGCCCTTGCAGATGAACTCCGCGAGAAACACGGCTGCGGGATCACGTTCGCAATGACAAGTGGAGAGCCGGGGATGGCTCTGGTGAGTGAGAAGGGATTTCCCATAGCAGCCAAGCCTGCCGATATGAGTGAAGGGAACTGGCTCGACGGCCTTATGGAACAGCTTGGCCCCGATATTCTGACAGTCGATGTCCGTAGCGCTCTTCCGATCGAATGTCTGAGGCACTGGCGCAAAAGAGGGGTTCTGATAGCAACTCTCGACGACCCAACCGTCCGCCGGCTTGAGGCCGACCTTGCCTTCTATCCGCCGGTACCGCAAGTGCGTGAACTTGACTGGAGCGGTTTTACCGGCGAGTTGTTCACAGGCTGGGACTGGGTTCCCCTACGTCGTGGTTTTTCCTATAGACCTTCGGCAAGTGAAAATATAATTCCACATCTGCTGGTGACCATGGGAGGCAGTGACCCCGCAGGCTTGACGCTGCGTGTCATGCAAATTCTGGATGACCTGGATGGCGACTTTGAGACAACGGTTGTCGTTGGAGCGGGCTTCCGCCAAGGGGAAGAGCTTGAAGCTCTGCTCGGCCGTACACGGCGCTGCTTCCGAGTAATGCAGAATGTGCAGGAGATGAATAATCTCATGGCGAATGTCGATCTCGCAATTGCCTCCTTTGGAGTGACTGCCTATGAGCTGGCAGCCATGGGAGTCCCTGCGGTGTATCTCTCCCTGACTCCAGATCATGCCCGCTCTGCATCGGTATTTGTCGAGCAGGGACTGGCCCTGAGCTGCGGTGTCCATTACGAAGTCAGCGACGATGCAATTGCTTCTGCGGTCAGGTCCCTGCTGACCGACAAAAAGACGTGCCTGGCCATGTCGCACAAAGCCCGGACAGCTATCGACGGAAGAGGGACTGAGCGGATCGCGAAAACCATCATGCAGAGGAGTCTTAATCAACATGCCTAAGTCGATCAGTTGGCAGAATCATTGTGGAGAGATTCTCGACTCGGTAGCAGGATTCGACATCATCGAATGTCGTACATGCGGCTTCAGGCATATCACTCCCATTCCCACTCCCGAAGAGCTTGAAAAGGTCTATCGAGAAGATTACTACTCCACCGAGAAACCGCTCTATCTTGAGCGTCATCGCGAGGACCTGGAGTGGTGGAATCTAGTTTACGGTGAGCGCTACGACCTTTTCGAGCAACTGCTCCCCTCTGTGCGCCGGCGCATTGTAGATGTAGGGTCTGGGCCAGGATTTTTCCTGCTCCAAGGCAAAGAGCGGGGCTGGGATGCCCTTGGAATAGAACCGTCATCTCAATCGGCAGCACACAGCCGGGAATTGGGGCTGGAAATCGTCGAGGAGTTCCTGGACGATACTCTGGTAACCCAACTGGGTACATTTGACGTTGTGCACCTTAGCCAGGTTCTGGAACATATCCCGCACCCCCATGATATGGTCAAGCGTGCTCATGGGCTGCTGGCGCCGGGCGGCCTGCTCTGCGTGATCGTGCCTAACGACTACAGCCCCTTCCAGCATGCGCTGCGTACCGCATGCGGCTTTCAGCCCTGGTGGGTAGCTCCGCCCCACCATATCAACTTTTTCGATTTCGCATCATTGAAACAACTTCTGGAGCGCTGCGGCTTCGAAGTGCTCCATCAGGAAACAACCTTTCCCATCGACCTCTTCCTGCTCATGGGTGACAATTACATCGGTAACGACGACCTTGGGCGTGCCTGCCATGGCCGGCGCAAAAATTTTGAGCTGAACCTGGCAAAGGCCGGCCTTGGTCAGGTCAAGCAGCAGCTTTACCAAGCTCTTGCCGGTTTGGGGTTAGGTCGCGAAGTCGTATTGATTGGGCGTAAGCGGTGACAGAGGGCCGAATAATCCATTCAGGCGGAAAGGATGCTGTCCTCATCTTTGGCGCGGGCCCCGGCCAAGTGCCGTACATCAAGCACTTTCGAGGGCAGGGGTATTTTGTTGTTGCCATAGACAGGAATCCCCTTGCCCCTGGTGCCGCAGAAGCCGACTTTCTGATACCGGTCAGTACGTTTGATTATCCGGGCATTCGGGAAAATATTTCGGAATCCGGATTGGAAAGACGGATTGCAGCTCTATGTTGTCCGGCAACCGGCCAGGCATACATATCGGCAGCACGCAGCGCAGCATGGCTGGGGGTTCCTTATCCTACCGAAGAAGCGGTTCTTGGCGTTCTGGACAAGTATCGCATGTGGCAAGCGCTGGCTGAACTCAGCCTCACCAGAAGGAAATGCATGCACGTGAATCCCAGCTTTGATTTTAAGGCCGTGAGGTTCATGCCGGCTGTCGTCAAGCCGCGTTCTGCTGGAGGGGCCAGCAAGGGTGTTGCTTACTGTCGATCTGGCAATCAACTGGCCCGTGCTGTATCGACTGCCGCTTCGCTCTCCCCTAATGGAGAAGCGATAATCGAATCGTTCTGCCCCGGTGAAGAGGTCAAGATTGCCGGCTTTTTGCAACACGGACGAGTCAAGTCGAGTGTGATCGCCCGCCGATGTTTTGGACCGGGGGATCCCGGAGTGCCCATCGGTTTGGCAGTCGGTCCTTCAGAGGGGTGTCAACGTAATGATACCTCTCCATATCTGCAGGCAATGATCGAGCAATTCTGCCGGCATGTGGGCCTAACAGACACTCCATTTAATATTGACATCATGTTGGATCCTGTTCAGCCAGAACTAATCGATTTTGATATGGCTCTTGGTTCAATCCGTCACCTTATGGCCGAATCCTGCGGAATCGATGTAATGGGATTCTTTTCCCAGCTCTGTATGGGTCAACCGCTGGCAGAGAAAAGGCGATGGTGGCGAGGTGCTGCCATAACTTACCTCTGGTGCAGGAATCTGGATACCTGTGGAGAAGAGTTGGTGAAGTTATGCTCTGGAGTCGCCGTCAACGGGACCTTTTCGCCCGATTCCGGTCTCAGTCGAGGCACTGTCACTTCGTCAGCCCCCCTTCGAGTGGGTTCGTTTTTCAGCAAGGGGGAGACCCTTGAAGCTGCTGCTCGTGCGGGGCAACAATGGCTTCATAGGATTGATACGTATTTTCGTAATTCGGCCAAGTGGAGCGCAGAAGTGGTTTTTCCCATCGACTCTGCCTGGAATGACAATTAAGCCCCGAAATTCTTGAATAGAGGAGATATCATGAAAGAGGTTGTTAAAGATCGCTGGGAAGATTTTCACCAAGTCAAAGAGGCAGATAACATGGCTCTGGAATGGCCCGACGATTATGTGGTGCGCTATGCCAAGCGCTGGCTGAAGCAGGTAGATATCCGCAAAGTTCTTGACATGAATTGCGGCGCCGGGCGTCATACCGCACTGCTGGCAGAACTCGGATATGAGACAGTGGGTTGCGACATTTCGGAGGCTGCATTGCAGTTGGCCCGTAAACTGCTGGTAAAACGCGGGGTACAGGCCTCCCTGCATCAGGGAAACTCCCTTGAATTGCCTTTTTCGGATATATCCTTCGACGCATTGGTTGCTTGGAGGTCTCTCCACGTTTTTTCATTTGATGATATCCCGAAGGTCCTGTCAGAAATGCGCCGCGTTGTCCGACCAGGTGGTAACATCCTGTTCAGCACACGTTCCGACAGGAATATCTATGATGAGACACGACTTAGTACTATTGTTCATAAACCCACAGACTTGACTTTGGAACAGATTGAGGCCCTCTGTTCTGGTTTTCAGGTGCAGCAGATTGAACTGAGTGAATTCACCGCCAACAACCGACAGCTACGTGACTCGTATTGGGTCGTGGCGTTAACTCGATAGGTGTCTGGTCAAATGTCAAAGAAAGTGGTTTTCGCAGGGGCATACGGTATTCAAAGCCAGGGGGATGATGCCGCCCTAGTGGTCATGTATAAAGAGTTGTGCCAGTATTTTCCTGGTCTTGAGGGTGTCGTGGTCTGCCGTCATGCCGGAGAGGACCTGTATGCTCCCTACGGCATGCGCTCAGTTCCGAATTTTGAGTATGCGAGCAAGTCTGAAAGCGTTGGCAAATGGTTCCAAGGGTTCAATTTCAGTGATGATCGCACGAATCTTTGTCGTCTCTACAGGGAAATTTGCGAAAGCAATCTGTTGGTGCTCGGTGCGGGGAACGCCCTTGTGGATTATTCCATCGACCTGCTGCGAGGTCCGATCCCCTACTTTGTCATTCTAACTCTGATGGCACACATGGCCGGGACTCCGGTCATGTGGTTCGGAATATCCGTGGGACCACTACGCACCGACTACGGCCGAGACCTCACCCGCATGGCGGCACGACTGGCAAACATCATCACCGTGCGTGACGAGCGAAGCATCGACGAACTCCGTGGGCTCGATTTCAACGGAGAGATCACTCTGTTACCGGATCCTGTGCTTGGCCTTGAGCCGGTAGGTGCTGGCGACCCAAAACAGCAACGAATCATCGCAGAGGCCAACAACCGGGGTGGCCCGTTGGTCGCTCTGTCGGTGCGAAACATTCCCGACTCACCTGAGCTATCTTCCAACCACTACCTTGATGTCATGGCGACCGTCTGCGACAGGTTGGCCGCTGAAAAGAAAGCGACACTCCTTTTTGTTCCCCAGTGCACTTACAGCCACGGCAACCCGTTGGAAGACGACCGGCAGGTAGCTGTTGAGGTGGTACGTCGGATGAAGATGTCAGACAATGCCCTGGTGGTCCAGGACCACCTATCCATCAGGGAGACTCAGGGCCTGTACGCCGGAGCCTCGGTCGCTCTCTGCACCCGACTCCATGGCAATGTCTGCGCGGCCATTGAAGGGGTGCCAACGGTAGCAGTCAGCTACAACCCCAAAGTGGCCAGCTTTATGCAATGGCTTGGCTGCCCCGAATTGGTCGTGACCCCAGCAATCTTCAGCATTAATCAGCTGATGGCACGCTTGGACCACGTGTTCGAAGAACGAGATCAGTTGGCGCAACATATGAGACGGCGCACCGCCGAGGGACGTCATCAGATCGGGGAATATGTCACCTTGGCCGCAAAGGCCATGCAAGCGGTGCCCAGTTTCACATAACCAGACGGAGATCATTCATGACCGACAGCGACCTAAGGTACCATGCCCGCCAGATCCGTGGCGAGACCCTTCGAATAATCCATCGAAGCACTGGAGGGCACCCCGGCGGAGCCCTGTCCATAGCTGACGTCCTGGCGGTGCTCTATTTCAGCGAGATGCGCATTGACCCTCACCAGCCCCGCTGGTCGGATCGTGATCGCCTTGTCCTCTCAAAAGGGCATGGCTGTGCATCCCTTTACGCAGCTCTTGGCTTGAGGGGGTTCTTCGACTGCGCTGAATTCGATCGTTTCCGGCGACTCGACGGCTTACTCCAGGGGCACCCATCAGTTTCAATTCCGGGGATCGACGCTCCTTCCGGGTCCCTTGGCATGGGACTTTCTCAGGGGCTGGGGATGGCTCTTGGGGGACGCTGTACAGGCAGGAACTTCAGGACATGGGTCATCCTTGGTGACGGCGACATGCAGGAAGGATGCACCTGGGAGGCAATAATGGCCACCGGTCACCACAGGGTAGCCTCCCTCTGTGCGATTCTCGACGCCAATACTCTTCAGGCCGACGGCCGGGTTTGCGACACCATGGACTATGCACCGGTACGGGAGAAAATAGAGGCGTTTCGCTGGAACGTGATCGAGACCGATGGCCATGACTGTGACTTCCTTGCCAGCGCCTTCCACGCGGCCCGCGACTGTAGGGACAAGCCGACACTGATCGTCGCCCGGACTGTCAAAGGGAAGGGAGTCTCCTTCATGGAAGACCAGCCCCATTGGCACGGCACAGTCAAAATATCCGATAGCGACCTGGAGCGAGCGTTGGCAGAAATTGGTACGCTTTGAGGTTGGCCAGACAAGGCTATGGCACTAACCTGGCATGATCACCGGTGAAGGGTAACAAAGGACATGAACGACATGAGTCAAAACTTTGATTTTTTTCCACTGGGCCAGGAGGTCTCCCTGCGTGAGGGGTTTGGCCGGGCGCTGGTGACACTGGGAAGGATGCGGAGCGATTTCTATCTGTTTGACGCAGACGTAGCCGGCGGAACCGGTGCCAAGCCTTTTGCCGGAGCCTTCCCTGAACGCGTGGTGCAGTTTGGCATCGCCGAGCAGAACCTGATGGCTGCTGCGGCTGGTTTCGCCGACACCGGCCTCATCCCGCTGGTAGCGGGTTTTGCCTCGTTTACTGTGATGCGCGCCCACGAACAGCTCCGCACGGCTGTCTGCTACGGCGGCCGTAACGTCAAGATCTGCTGCAGCCACGTCGGCCTCGATGCCGGTCCCGATGGAGCCACCGCTCAGATGCTGGAAGACCTGGCCACCTGCCGGGCAATCCCTGGCCTGACAGTGGTCGTGCCAGCCTGCGCCAACGAGATCCAGCCCATGCTCGCAGCGATCCTCAATGCCCCGGGACCGGTCTACATGCGCATTGGTCGCAGCCCATCACCAATAATATATGAAAACCCAGGACCGATTCGGATCGGTCAGGGCGACATCCTGCGCAACGGAGATGACATGACCCTGATAGCCTGCGGCACCCGTGTCGCTGCCGCGCTTAAGGCCGCGGACCTGCTCGCCACGAAAGGCATCAGCGCACGTGTCGTGAACATGCGGAGCATAAAACCCCTTGATCACGCCCTAATTGAAAAGTGCTGCATCGAAACCGGGGCGATCGTTACCGTAGAAGACCACTCTGCACTTGGCGGTTTGGGCGGGGCAGTGGCAGAGTCAGTGGTGCAGGTTTGTCCGGTGCCCATGGAGATAGTTGCCGTCAGGGACTTGTTTGGCCGCAGCGGCGAACATTCCGAGCTTTTCGGCGCCTACGGGATCGACGTGGCAGACATCGTGGCTGCGGCCCTCAAGGCGCAACGTCGCAGGCATCGTTCATAGACAGGAGGACATCATGAATCATATACGCCCGCACAAAGTTTTCAATCTGCTCGGAGAGGAAGACCGGATGGCCCGGATCAACCTGCCGTTCCAACACTCTGTTACCTCCATGCTGGAGCGGGCAATTCTCGCAAGCCTGCTGAAGGTTATCGCCCCACGAACCATCTTCGAGTTCGGAACCTACCTCGGGGAGACTACCCTGATGTTTGCAGAGAACAGCAGTGCTCAGATATTCACCCTGGATTTAGGCGCTGCGTGTGATTCTGAGCTGCTGGACGGCTACGAACAGAAAAATCTAGGCCAAAGCTTGTGCCAGAAAAAGCTTTTTGACGATGCATCGCATCGTGAACGCATCGTTGAACTGTTCGGCGACTCCACGCAGTTCGATTTTGCTCCGTATCGGGAAGCGATGGATTTCATCCTGATAGACGGAGGCCACCATATGCAAGTTGTTCGTAGTGACACCGAAAATGCCTTCTGCATGATCACCAAAGACCGGCCGGCGTGCATCGTCTGGCACGATTACCGGAATCCAAACTACCAGATAACCGAATACCTGGACGAGCTCTCCGACGCTATACCCCTATTTCATGTAGAAGAGACGAAATACGTGTTCAGCTTCCACAACGGCGCCACCTTGTCAGGGCTGCGCAGCTAACGCGGTCTGGAGAACCTATGATGAAAGTCGCCCTCTTTTATTGCGTCACCCCCTGAAGACGAATTGAAGAAGCATCAGTTTCTCCTGAACGTCGGCTACCTCGCCGCCTACCTGGAAGAGCAGGTACCCAGCATCGATGTAATGCTGACTGCTGACGTGATGACCCTTGAGACACTGGCCATGCACTTCCAAAGGTTCAAGAACGAATTTCATTTCCATTAGTACGGAGCAGCGGGAGAGATAATAATGAGACTTAGCGGAAAAATTGCCGTCATCACAGGAGCAGCCAGGGGAATCGGACGGGAAATAGCCCTTTCCTTTGCTCGCGAAGGTGCTGATATAGTGGTCAACTATATCAGCGACGCAGTCGCAGCTCAGGAGGTGGCTCACGATATTAGCCAACTAGGTCGAAGGTCGCTTGTGATTCAGGCCGACGTTTCGAAACGCCAAGAGGTCCGCGAACTGTTCCGACAAGCAGCCGAAACCTTTGGTCGCATCGACATCCTTGTTAATAATGCGGGCATCAACAAAAGGGGCTGGTTCGATGAGGCCACCGATGAAGACTGGGATCTGATCATGGGGGTTAACCTCAAGGGTCCTTTCATCTGCTGCCAGGAAATTTTCCCATTCATGAAAAAACAAAGCGGGGGCCGCATCATCAACATCTCCTCGGTGGCCGGTCAGTATCACGGCCCAAAGACCGTTCACTACGCCGTTTCCAAGGCAGGTCTAAACAGTCTGACCAAGGTAGTTGCACGTTATGGCGCCGAACATAATATTTTGGTTAACGCCGTAGCTCCCGGCATCATGTGGACCGAACAGACAGCCGATGAACTGGCCAGCCCTGCTGGTCAAAAGATTGTCGACATGACATTGCTCAAACGGCCAGGCCAGCTGCGCGACGTTGCGAGCACCTGTGTTCTGCTGGCGGCGGACGAACAGAATTACATAACGGGACAGGTAATCAGCGTAAGTGGGGGGGCCTACCTTGGCTAAGAATTTAGATCGGACACCAGAAACCATTTTCCTGTTGGGTGCCAGTGCCGACCAACTATTCGCCATCCGTACAGCAAAGGCCATGGGTTTACGGGTTCTGGTAGCAGACATGAAACCGGATTCAACAGGATTTGCACTGGCCGACGACTACACAGTGACCAGCACTCGCGATGTGTCGGGATTGAAGGCTTTCGCGAATGACTACCAAAGGCGAGGCCACCGTATTGATGGAGTGCTTGTCATGGGTAGTGACATTCCCCAAGTAGTCTGCGAACTGGCCGAGCATCTTGGCACACCTCATATTCCGATGGAGGCGGCTCTTCTTTCGACACACAAATATCAAATGAAGAGCCGTTTCCAAGAATATGGAATTCCTATCCCCTGGTTCACGATGGTGAGTTCAGTGGTTGAATTGCAAGAGATCATTCGCGAACATGGTTATCCCCTCATTATCAAGCCTGTGGATCGCTCAGGTGCCCGCGGAGTATTCTTCCTTGAAGAGGGTTGTGATACGCAAAGACTGTTTTATGATGCTCAACAACTATCCTTTTGTGGCGAGGTAATGGTTGAAGAGTATCTTCCTGGACTACAGATCAGCACCGAAAGTATTATGTACCAAGGAACTGCCTATACCCCCGGGTTTGATGACCGGAACTATGAAAAATTAAGAGATTTTGCTCCCAACATAATAGAGAATGGCGGTACAATGCCAAGCTGTGTAAGCATTGAGCATCGTTTCGCGGTTGAGCGACTTGTGGAGCTTGCCGGACGAGCCTTGGGGGTTGTAAACGGCGTAATTAAGGGTGATGTGGTGATGACTCCGGATGGGCCGAAATTGATTGAGGTAGCCACGCGTCTTTCGGGAGGAGATTTTTCTGAAAGTATTATTCCCTTGGGGTGTGGCGTTAACATTGTGGAAGCAGCAATATCTATTGCCTTAGGCCGCAAGCCCGATCTTGAAAAGCTGCGTCCTAAATACGAAAAAGGGGTTGCAAACCGATATTTTTTTCCTGCACCAGGACGACTCGTGTCGATTGAAGGAGTTGACGAAGTTCTAAGCCTGCCATGGGTACATAAGCTTGAGTTTTGGTACAAGATAGGGGATACGGTGCCTGTTGTTACTTGCCATGCAGATCGGTTCGGTGTCGTTGTCATTTCAGGCAAAACTCGAGAAGAGGTTGAATCACGCGTAGATCAGGTTTATCGAACTATACGCATCCTAACCGAGCCCGTTTGACGAGCATACCATGACTCTCAAGCTATATTCTATCTTCCATCTCAACCTCGCGTTCTCCTCCATCGAAGAGGAACAGCGTCCCGAGGTTATCCGCCGCTGTTACTGGCCTCTACTTCGACTTGCTCGGGAACTTAATCTTTCCTTTGGAATTGAGATTACCGGCTACACCCTGGAGACTGTGGCAGCTATCGATCCGGGTTGGGTGGCGGAACTGCGTGATCTCTGTACAGGGCACTGCGAATTAATCGGCAGCGGGTACGCACAACTTATCAGTCCCCTAGTCCCGGCAGAGGTTAATCGCCAGAACCTTCTTCTCGGAAATAAAGTGTATGAAACATTGCTCGGCCAGCGGCCATTCATTGCACTGATCAACGAGCAGGCCTACTCCGCCGGACTCATCCGCCACTACCTGGACGCCGGTTACCGCGCAATCGTTATGGAATGGGATAACCCGGCGTTTAACCATCCTGAGTGGAATCCGGAGTGGCGATATTTCCCCCAGATTGCAGTGGGACAGCATGGCGAAGAGATTCCTGTGATTTGGAATAATTCAATTTCATTTCAGAAGTTTCAGCGCTACGTGCACGGGGAATTGGAACTTGATGAGTACCTGAAACTTATCGCACGCCACTGCGCCGGCTCGAACCGAGCATTTCCTCTCTACGGAAACGATGTGGAAATTTTTGATTTCAGGCCAGGCCGGTTTTCCACGGAAGCAGCCATGGCACACAATGAGTGGGGACGGATCAGAATCCTCATGGAAAGTTTAATGGCTGAAGACCGCTTTACCTTCGTGGCTCCCTCAGTATTGCTTCATCTCCTGAATGAACCGGGTGGAGGGAATCGGATTAGTTTGGAGTCACCAGAATCACCCATCCCGGTAAAAAAACAAGAGAAGTACAACATCACCCGCTGGGCGGTGACTGGTAGAGACGATCTCACTATCAATACCAGTTGCCAGCGTATCCATGACGCGCTCGTCGCTCGCGGCAATGCATCTGATGACGATTGGCGAGAGCTTTGTTACCTCTGGAGCAGTGACTTCCGCACGCACATCACCAGTCGCAGGTGGCAAAGCTATAGAAGGCGCCTCAATGCTTTTGTAAGTAAATCAGGGGCATCTTCTGCTACTGTAGACACATATCCAGAACTGACATCATCACTTCCCCCTGAGGTCAAAGTCACTCGGGATGAGCGTTACCTATCCATTGGAATTTCGAAGGTAAAGGTGGTACTCAATCTTCTAAGAGGCCTTGCCGTTGATTCGCTGATTTTTTTCGATGTCTGCAACGATAGCCTCTGTGGGACTTTGCCACATGGCTACTACGATGACATCAGTAGTGGTGCTGATTTTTATACTGGACACGTCGTGTTTGAAACTCCTGGGCGTCCGAAAGTAACAGACTTGGTTCCAGTGACGACAGATATCGGCTGGAATGCTGCAACTGAAGAGGTAATCGTAGCTGCCATAGTAGAAACCCCTTTCGGCAAAATTCTCAAGAGGGTAACTATAGGTATAAGGCAGGGAGTCATTACTCTGCATTACAAATTCTTCTGGAAAATGGTGCCGGTTGGATCACTCAGGATAGGGAACGTAACACTGAACCCGGAAGCATTCTGTCAAGATCAGCTCTATTATCGTACCCACAATGGCGGCGCGGAAATGGAGGCCTTTGATGTCGCTGGCAAGCGGATATCCCATGGAGAACCGACCTCCTTCCTTGTATCGGCAAAGCAGGGGATAGGCGCAACTGAAGGGGTTGTGGAAATTGGTGATTCTAGGAAAGTACTTCGGATTGAAGTAGACTTATCACTTTCCACCCCGCTGGGGATGATAATCAGCAAACCGGTTGGTGCGAGCTATTTTTTTCGCTGCTGTTTCAGCGCCTTGGAGATGGATGAAACCTCTAAGAAGAGGTATTTGTCTGAAGGTTTGAGCTGCAAATTAACCATTTCCGGATTAACCGAGGCTACGAGGGACATTTATCCAATGAGGACACCTGCGTGTTAAAAGCATTTACCAACATCAATGAGTTGGCTAGAGACCGAGAGTTGATAACACCGGAGATATGTTCGCAAAATGATTTTTATGGGCATGCAACAGCGTTAAAAAACTTTATTGGCTGGGAAAATGCTATCCCACTGCCATTTGTTCTCGAACATGGTGCTTTTGCTGGGGACTTTGTATGGGATGTTGATATTAGTTCGCCAGTGCCAGAAATTCTATGTGGGCCCACACGAAGAATCAGCGTATTAAAAAAATGGACAGATAAAGCTGTAGAGCCTATTGGTCCATTGATTCAGTATGCAAAAAATTTACTGACAGAAAACCAGATACATTCTGAAAAAAAGCGCCTTGGTAAAAATCTTTTGGTTTTTCCTGCGCACTCTACTCATCATGTTTCAATAACGTATGACATTCAAGCGTTTATTAAAGAGATAAAAAATATTTCTACGAATTTCGATTCCGTACGAATATGCCTGTATTGGAAAGATATACTTCAAGGTATAGCCTTTTATTATGAAGACGCTGGTTTCGAGTGCGTAACGGCAGGTCATATATTCGACCCAATGTTTCTTACACGCTTAAAAAGTTTATTGACTATAACAGATATGACTATGTCTAATAAAAACGGATCCCATATTGGTTATTCTATTTTAATGGGAAAACCTCATTATCTATGGAAGCAGCTATATGAGCTTGCTGCTCCTAACGACATATTACAGAGGGATTGCTCGGGGTTTAGCTTTCCAGCTGGATTATCCAAGCAACTGTATAAGACTTTTTCTGTTTTCAATGAAGAGCTTTCTGCAGAACAGTTGAACTTTGCAGACGATTACTGGGGAATTGGTGTTAGTAAGAGTAAGGCCGATATTATTTTCATTATTGACAGTATATTGAGCAATAGTAGCATTCATGGTCTTGAGTCAATAAAAGAGTATTTTTACGGTGTATACTTACCCAATATAAGGGACAACATATCGTCGATAGGTTCATTTCAGTGCGCTAGCGATGAGGCTGTAATCCCGCTAGCTAAATTTTTATGCCTTCAGGCGACAAAACAGTCGAAATCACCACTCTTAACAACGAGGTCTTTTGCTAAACCTGTGTATGTTAATCTTGGATGCGGTAATAATTTTCATTCAGATTGGCTAAACTTTGATTTTTCTTCGCACCATCCAGATGTTAGTCAGGTCAACCTGCGCAGTGGTATCCCCTTGCCGGATAACCATGCTGATGTAGTCTATCATTCCCACCTGTTGGAACATTTTACAAAAGATGAAGCCCCACAGTTCATTGCTGAGTGCTACAGAATTCTAAAGCCTGGAGGTTTATTACGCGTTGCTGTGCCGGATCTTGAGACTATTGCTAAATTGTATTTGTTGAATATGGAAAAATCACTTGATGGTGATCTGGTTGCGGAAGATCGTTATGATTGGATGATGATCGAAATGTATGACCAAACAGTACGCAACCGCAGTGGTGGAGCAATGCTGGATTGGTGGGTTCAGCCACAAATGAGATCCGGTGATTTTATAATCGAAAGACTTGGCGATGAAGCCAAAGGTGTTATACATGCTTTGCACAACAGTATAACACTTCCATCTCCACTGCCAGAACCTACAGAACCTTTAGAAATTGGACGTTTTCGTTTGTCAGGTGAAGTGCATCAGTGGATGTATGACCGCTTTAGTTTGGCGAGATTGTTGCGCCACGCAGGTTTCCGTGACATTCGTCGTGTAGGGGCCGATGAATCGCAGATTCCTGGATTTTCGCGATTTGGACTTGATACCGATGTAAACAGCACTACTCGTAAGCCGGATTCGCTCTTTGTGGAGGCAATTAAGTGAGTTACACAATTCTTGTTACAAAACAAAACGTTGGAAGAGAAACCGATTATGCTCTTGAATAAAAAAATAACTACACCCTGCCATTTGCGACAACTATTTATAAACCATGATGGTGATATCTTCCCATGCTGCAGGAAGTGGGGAGATCAAAAGTCAAAAATTGGTAATATTGATGAGTTGGATATCTATAATAAGATTGCAACCTATGACTATCAATGTGAATGTGATGGTTATAAGTTGACAAAAGCAGGAATTGGAACGCTTCATTTCGAGACTATTAACATTGAGTTTTCTCTGGCTTGCAACGGTAAGTGTGCTATGTGTTGCGTGCATGCGCCAGATTCGGATGGTAAATACAGTCACTATGAAACTTTGCGAAAATTTATCGACATAACCAAACCTAATAAATTATCAGTTCAAGGAGGGGAAGTATTATATCAGAAAAAAACATTGAAATGGTTGTGGGACGTAAAAAATAAAAACCCTGACATGAAGTTCCATGTCATATCCAACGGATGTTTTAATAATGATATTTTGTTGTTGGCTGAATATTTGTTTGAAACAATGACTATTTCAATTGTTGGATTCGAAGATCATACATATAAAACAATTATGGGCCTGGAACTTCGTAAAACTAAAGCATTCGCAGAAGAACTTTTGTCTAGAAAAAAAATAAAGCTGTCACTCAAATATCTTTGTACTCCTCTCAACCTGCACCAGTCCGCATTATTCTATGAGTGGGCAGTCCTCATTTCCCCGAATTCTATACAAATAGTTGATGCCAATATCAACTCTTATATTAGATTAGATACTTTTGATTCATACTGGAATAAAATCTTCGAGAGAGCCGGAAGTGATTTAAAGGCTAAAATGATTTTATATAACAAAATGGTTAGTGATAAAGACATTAAAATATCTCTCTGTAAAGGGATAAGAAATTTATTAGATATTAGCGATAATTATATATCAGCTAATAGTTTAGCTAACATTAACTTTTGGTATTAAGTGAACGACTCGTACAAGCAGAATAATCCTCAGATTGTTAGTGAGCACTGAAAAGTTATGTACAGGATTTGTAAATGATATTTGTTACTGGCGGAGCTGGATATATTGGATCTCACGCGGCAAAAGAACTTGCACGTGGTGGATATAGTCCTCTTGTACTTGATAATTTGTCGTGTGGACACCGAGAGCTAGCTAAATGGAGTGCCTTTATTGAAGGGGATTTGTCCGACAAAACGTTTCTTCGAAATGTATTCACTACCTACCCTATTCAAGCTGTTATGCATTTTGCCGGGTTCGCCTATGTTGGAGAATCCGTTAATGATCCGGCAAAATACTATCGCAACAATGTGGCCAATACCCTCAATCTCTTGGAAGCGATGCGTGAAGCCGGGGTGGATAAGATGATCTTCTCCTCAACGTGCGCTACATACGGGATTCCCCAAACTATTCCGATCTCTGAGGATCATCCACAACTCCCAATTAACCCTTATGGCCGCAGCAAGTTGATGGTGGAAACCATGCTTCGCGATTTTTGCCATGCCTATCAGATGAAGTATGTTGCTCTGAGATATTTTAATGCGGCCGGGGCTGATCCGGCAGGAGAAATCGGTGAATGGCACAACCCGGAGACGCATCTTATACCACTTGCTCTGGATGCGGCTGTTGGGAAACGAAAAATATTGAACATATTTGGAACTGACTACGACACTCCGGACGGTACATGTATCCGGGATTATATTCATGTAAGCGATTTGGCGGACGCCCATGTTCTGGCCTTGGAATATTTGAAGTCAGGTGGCGAGAGCATTAACCTGAACCTTGGAAATGGGCAAGGTTTCTCTGTACATGATGTGGTGAAAATGGTTGAGAAGGTAACCGGAAAAATCGTGCCAATTCAGGCCGTATTGCGCCGGCTTGGAGACCCTCCCGTACTGGTGGGCAGCTCCAGCATGGCGAAACAGATTCTTGGTTGGAGGCCCGTTCATGATTCACTTGAAGATATTATTACAACTGCCTGGAATTGGCATTCCAAGCTGCAGCGAACAGAGGGATTATTAGCATGAGAATTGTCCATCTTTGCAGTATGGACTTCAGTGGTGCCGGCAAGGCTGCCTATCGTCTACATAAAGGGTTGCAGGAAATAGGCGTTGATTCGTCCATGGTTGTCATGTGTAAGAAGACCTCCGATGACAGTGTGTACGCACTTCCGTCTGAAGTTTCAAATTCTCCGGCGAAATGGTGGGGTCTGCTGACAAATATCTGGGAGAGAAGTCTCGCGAATTATCCTTTGAGGTCTGCGGACAATGAACTATTTAGTGAATTTTACGCCGCAATATCTCTGGGACCGTTACAGGAAATCATTCACTCTGCGGATATTATAAACTTGCATTGGGTCGCAGGTTTTTTCAACGCATCTCTAATGCCTAGTAGTTTGTTAAATAAAAAAATTGTCTGGACTCTCCATGACATGAATCCCTTTACCGGTGGGTGCCATTATGCAGGAGAGTGTATCAGGTATCACGATAGTTGCGGGGCCTGCCCACAACTCGCATCCGATGACCCAAAAGACCTTTCATTCTCTGGTTGGACGCTAAAACAACAGGGCTATCGAGCCTTGGACATCACTGTTGTTACGCCGAGTAGATGGCTCGGTATGTGTTCTGAGAAAAGCTCATTACTCGGGCGTTTTAGCCACAAAATCATTCCATACGGTTTCCCGCTGAACACCTTCAAGCCTCTTGATAGACAGAGTATCCGCTCCGCGCTGAATATCCCCTCCGATGCACAGATAGTACTTTTTTGTGCCGATTCTACCGCAACCAAAAGGAAGGGTTTCAGCTATCTGCTTGACGCACTGGCACAATTGTTTGAATCGGGGCGTGGCAAAGATCTGACACTGGCTGTTGTCGGCAGTTATGATAGCAACAGACAAGATGCCTGCGCCTACCCGGTGCTATCTTTTGGCCATATAAGTGATGAAGAGCAGATGGCTTTGCTCTATAACGCTGCTGACGTTTTTGTGCTCCCTTCTCTTGAAGATAATCTGCCCAATACAGTGGTTGAGGCCCTTGCTTGTGGTACGCCTGTGGCGGCCTTTAATATCGGTGGCGTCCCTGATATGGTAAATCATGGAATAACCGGGTATCTGGCTCCTGCAAAAAATGTTGCTGGCTTGGCAGACGCCATCGAATGGTGCGTTAACTATGCTCCCGCAGAAATTAGACATTCTTGCCGTGCCAAGTCTGAAAGGTATTTTGCCCTTGAAACTCAGGCAAATAATTACAAAAAACTCTACGACTCTATAACTGCAAAGGCTGAGAACCAGATGCCCGGTGTTTTCATAAAAAAAACAGCCCCTAAAATATCTATAGTCACCCCATCTTTTAACCAAGCCGAATACCTTGAGGAATGCATCGACTCGATCCTTTCTCAGAACTATCCCAACCTTGAATACATCATAATGGATGGCGGCAGCACGGATGGCTCGGTCGAAATCATCAAAAAGTACGAAAAGTATCTGACATATTGGCAGAGCAAGCCCGATGGCGGGCAGTACCATGCCATAAACGAAGGCTTTCGACGTTCAACTGGCGAAATCATGGCCTGGCTCAATTCCGATGATAAATACCATCCCGGCGCTCTCCATCTGGCGGAAATGGCGTTCAGGGCCATGCCGCAGGTTGAGTGGATAACAGGGCGCCCTACTGCCTGGGATGCGGAAGGCAATGTCTCCATCGTATTTGATCATGTTCCCGAATGGTCCCTGGAACGGATCCTATACCATGACAAGAATGACTTTTATATTCAGCAGGAATCGACCTTTTGGCGCAGGTCGCTGTGGGACAAAGCCGGTGGAATGCTTGACACCTCCTGGCGCCTGGCTGCTGATTTCGAGCTTTGGCGCCGTTTTTTCGGCTATGCGCGTTTAGTTGGCGTAGATGCGCTTCTGGGGGGATTCCGGTACCACTCCGCGCAGAAAACGAATCTTCTCAAGGAACGGTACGAACAGGAAGTCCTTGGCATCATTGCAGGGGATTATCCCGTTATGCAAGAGGCGCCCAGCCAACGGCCGCCTACCATCAGCATGGATACAATCATAGCCGCGACTGGTCCGGAGCTTACGCCGGAAGTTTTCAGTTATTTCTCTTATTCGAGACGCCCCCATTTCAGTTGGTTTGACCGTTCCGCAAAAAGGCTGTTCGGTTCGAGCATCGACATGGATTACTGCGATTTGAAGATGTATCAGGATCTGATCTGCTACACATTTATCACCGACAACATCCCAAGAGGTTCAAGAATTTTGGAGATCGGCGGTGGCCAATCGCGTGTCTTGAAGGCTATCGCTTCTGATTATGAATGCTGGAACATCGACAAGCTGGAGGGACTCGGGAACGGTCCTACTGAACTTCATCCCGATGGCTATCGCTTGGTGCGGGCGTACATGGGTGAGTCCTCCGCCGAGCTGTCCAGCCAGTATTTTGATTTCATCTTCAGCATTTCAGCGCTTGAACATGTCGAAGAATCTGAGGATAACTTCCGCAACATTTGCGATGACATCGACCGGGTTATGAAGCCGGAGGCCTTTTCGCTGCACTGTTTCGATGTGGTCGCCAAAGAAAACACCTGGACTAATCAGCTATTGCCATACCTGTTTCGCCGCTATGAGACGATCAACCGTTTTACGCCCTTCGAGCAGATGCGACAGGACCCTTTCCTGTACTATATGCCTGAAGAAACCTATAATCGGAGTTGGATAAACATTACCAAACAAAGCTACCGGGATTTTGGGCAACCGTTATCCTATAATGTCCTTTGGCAAAAACAGCTGAATGAAATCCCTGCTGTCCTCCCTGATCGCGAGAATCAACCGCAAGCAGCGGTATCAGCCCCTCGGGTCACTGTTGCCACACACATTACCACTGACAACATTGCAGGGCAGAAATCCGCCCTGGCAACCTGGATGGATCTTGGAATCAAAATCATCTCGGTAAATCAGCCCGAAGAAATAGCCGTCCTTCGACATGATTTTCCAGAGGTTTCGTTTGTCGAAGCTGTCCAGAGCCAGTATGCGCAGAATGGGTGTTATCTGGACGATCTTCTGCAAGCCCTGGCGAAATCGGAATCGGAGCTCTGCGGGATTATCCCGTCCGGCACCAGCCTCAACAACGATAATGAACTGTTCCTGACCATTCTGGCCGCATCCAGAGGAAGCATTGCCTTTGGGTCATTCGATGCGCCAGGTACTGCCGCTGAGAGCGAAAATGTCTCCCCAGGGGGACTCTGCAAGTACCTCTTTTTCAGCAAAGCAGCCATCGCTGTTGTACCCCCCAGCGATGCCCGATTCGGCGATACAACCTGGGATTTCTGGCTTGTCGTTGCAGCCATCCTGCATGATTACTCCACCTTCTGGGTAACCGACAATTTTGCCACCCCCGGCACGACGAGCAACCGCCACGAAAACCTGCTGGAGATGCAGTGCGTCGAGCTTTTGAATCGCTTCGCACGGCTCTCGCAGAATCCAGCCCGTGCTCTGGAACTGGTTCGTTTGCTTCAGCCATTTGCCTTTGCCGAAAACTTCGGGACCTTTTTTGAATTGCTGGGGGGATATGCGAAGTTACATTCGATGGTGAATGTACATCAGGAGGGAAGCAACTTCCTCTGCAACCTTGAGTCCGAGCTGAAATTTGCGGCCAAAACGTATATGGAAAATTCTGGGGAAGGGGTTTCAAAAGAGGATCTGCAAAGGCTGGATTCGGCTGCAAAGGATCCAGTCCAATTCCTATTGAGGTTATCTGGGCCATTGTTCGCCGATTGCGAAACTGGCAAGCTTGTCCGTGAGATGATTTCCGCTCCGGTGGGTAGATTCATCCGGCTGGCTCTTCCCCGTTACAACCCTTACTGTCTTTTTTACTTCCCCCAGATGATGTTAAACATTCTGTCCGATGGAAGCGTCACTACCTGTTGTTTCGACCCCTTGGGCAAAAACGGCTTCGCCTCGATATATGAAAAAGACCTTGCCGCTATCTGGGCCGAAGATGTCCCCCGCGTCATGTGTGGCGATTTCTATGAGAACATGGGATGCATACCCTGCTTCGGATGCGAAAACAGATCATCATTGATCAATGAACCCGGCAAAAAAGAGGAATGGTTGCGATTGACGGATGCGGCGCCCAATGAGATCCAGTTGGAGATAACCGCCAATTGCAACTATTCCTGCGTTTCCTGTAACTCAAAGATCATCCGGGAGCTGCGCTCAGCAGATCTGGATCTTGAGGTGACGTTCAAAAATATCAGGAGTATGCTGAAAAAGGTTCGCAAGCTGAACCTGTACAATTACGGTGAGCCGCTGCTTCACAAGGGATTCAGCGATTTTATCCAGAAATGCCGCGCAGAATCCGATGATCTGATTCTGGAGCTGGCCACGAACGGCATGTTGCTGAATGAGTCTATTTCGAGAGCGATAATCGAAAACAGGGTCAACAGAATCATCATCTCTGCCCATGGTGGTCCGGGGACCGAGAACATGCTGAAATACTCCACCCATGGAGCTGATTACGAAAAGCTACTCGCAAACATCAGAATGCTGATCAGGCTGAGAGAGGAGTATCGCTCGGAGCTTCCCAAAATTTCGCTGCGGGCTATTCTTTTCGAATGGAACGACAACGATGAAGACACGGACCGGCTGCGAAATGACGCCAGAAAATTGGGATTGTCTGCCACCCATGGACAGTACGACACCGACAACTATCACTGGATCCTTGATGGCGCCACCAAGCACGCTTCCAAGAAATATGTTCGGGGAAGCGCGGCTCTTCAAGGATTGATAGACGCCAAAGAATTTTGAATTTCGAGAATTGCAAGGGTAGTGCCGCTATGACGCAGGAAAAAATTATTGTCGCTACCAGCATACCCCCCATGGATATCGAGGTCCACCGGCTGTCTGTCGACACGTGGTTCGACGCAGGGCTTGACGTCATTTCAATCAATACCCGCGAAGAAATATCTCAGTTGGCAGATTCATTTCCCAAAGTTAGGTTTTTGGAGACCTCTCGCACCGGTAAAGCCCTCTTCCAGAAGCCTCTGGTTTTCATAGACGATCTGCTATCCGCTCTTTACGCAACCGACGCCAGGCTATGCGGCATCGTCAACGCCGACATACATTTCACACCAGGTATCCCGCTTGCGGCATACATGTGCGCACAACCCCCCAAATCTTTCCTGTTCGGATCGAGGTCCGACGTCGATAACCTGGAAGATGAGGCCAGGGAGCAGTTTTTCAAAGGAAGGGATTATTTCTTTTTCGAACGCTCCTCGATTCCGGAGTTTTTGGGCGCCGGTTTCTGCCTGGGCGCGCCGTGGTGGGATGTCTGGTTCCCTCTGGCGGCAATGGGGGCCGGCATTCAGCCACGGCAGATCCGGGAAAACATAGCAAAACACGTGATACATGGGACCCGCTGGGATCAGCACCAGGTATGGGACAGGTGCGCGCAACTCTTCATGCAGTACATGGAGCGCAGTCAGCATCCCATCTGCAGTGCGCCGGGGTACGAAGGACGCCGGACTGATATGATCAATCTCGGCAAAAATCCTCAGTTTGCGGATTTTGTAACCGATTATCTGGAGTCCATCACCGATTGGGTATCCTTGAAAGAGTGGTCGGAAAGAAGGCCCCGTACAGACACCCCAGTCCCTCACGCCCCCGCAGTATCTGCGATCGTCTCTACTTTCAATTCTGAACTCTTCATGCGAGGATGCCTGGAAGACCTTCTCAACCAGACCCTGTTCACTCAGGGCAAACTCGAGATTGTCGTAGTCGACAGCGCCTCCTCTCAAAAAGAGGGTGATATCGTCAGAGATTTTCAAGCCAGGTATCTGAACATTCGCTACATCCGCACCTCAGAACGGGAGAGCATCTACCAGGCCTGGAACCGTGGCATTCGTGCCGCATCCGGCCGTTATATTACCAACGCCAATTCCGATGACCGCCACCGCTATGACGCCCTTGAAGTGATGGCCGCCTGTTTGGATGCGGAATCTGAGGTTGCCCTGGTGTACGGTGATGTTTTTGTAACGAACTTTCCCAATCAGAGCTTTGACCGGCATCTTCGTTGCGGGTATCACCTCAGGCCTGAGTTTGAGCCGGAGATCATGTTGTCCGGTTGTCATATGGGGCCGCAGCCGCTCTGGCGCAGGAGCCTTCATGATGAAATCGGTTATTTCAGCGAAGAGTTCATTTCAGCGGGTGATTACGAGTTCTGGTGCCGGATTGCCCAGAGCTACAGAATAAAGCATATCCCGCAATTTTTGGGTCTGTATTACGAAAACCCCCAGGGTTTTGCCAATAGCGATACCGGTCTGAGCCGGCGTGAGACGCTCAAGATTCAGCAGATGTATGCCGCCAGCTTTCCGCCGCCCACCCGCAACTATTCGACTAACTTCCAATACCTGGGTGCGGTGGATGAGCTCTCTTACGTTAATATCTGCATGATTGCAAAGGGCAATCTGCTTGCCTTGCAGGAGAATCTGGAGGCGTTGATAAGGTGCACCGAATACCCCCATGTAATCACGGTAGTCGCAATGGGGGGGTGTGACGGCACATGTAGCAAGTTTTTGCAGGCTGCCAAGCGTATAGGATTAATCACCAACCTGGAGCCTTTGGATACGACTGAAATTGAAATGGCAAAGTCACACGCAATGAGTTGTGAACCGAATGCCAGGCATCACGTTTTTATAGATGCTGTTTCCCGCCCGCTCAGACCGGGCTGGCTGACGGATTATGTTCTAGATGCCGGGAAGCAGGAGACCGGAATCAAAGGGCCTGATGTCGATGCATGTGGAAACAAAACGGTCCTGTTTGTAATGTACGGCTGGCGTGAGACCGGCGGCGGCACCACCTTTCCTCGGGCCGTTGCCCGGGAGCTGGCGCGACGCGGGTATCGGGTCGCCGTCGTCTATGCCTCGCTGGAAAGTGACCCTTCACAACCGGCGTGTGCTCTCCGCGTTCACGAGGAAGAGGGTATCCGCCTATTCGGTATAATCAACCGCCCTGCCATCTTTACCGACCCCGACCACCCGCAAAGGGAGATCGATAATCCGGACGTGAGAAGGGCGTTCTGCCGAGTGCTGGATCAGGTTAAACCGGGCATCGTCCACTTCCACAACTTTCACGGCCTGTCCTTTTCACTGGCTGAAGAAACACACAGCCGGAATATCCCGACTTGCTTCACCCCGCACAATTATCACCTGATCGACCCGGAATTGTACCTGCTGAAAAACGGCCTCATCTCCTGGGATTCGGTCGATCCGATGACGGAATCGGATGCGGTCCGCCGCAATCCGAAGTCGGAAGGATGGTATCGCAAGCGTATCGAGACAACGCAGCGCCTGATGAACCAATGGGTCGGGATAACCCTTGCCGTCTCGCAACGCCAGAGAGAACTGCTGATCCGCTACGGTGGCGATCCCAAGCGTATTGCCGTTATTCATCAGATATCACCGGCAGCCGATGCGCTTTGGCAGAATCCGGTAGTGGCAACAGCTCGCGAGCGTTCGATGCGACTGCCGCTTCAGGTCGGCTATATCGGCGGTCTGATACCTATCAAGGGGGTCCAGATGCTGGTGGCCGCAGCCCAGGCATTTGCCCCGGACCAGCTTCAGGTGCACCTGTACGGCTTTGGCGTCAGCGATTATGAACAGGATCTCCGTACCGCAGACAGAAAGGGGATCGTCACCTTTCATGGTGCCTATTCTCATGAGGAACTCCCGCATCTGGCGCAGCAGATCGATCTGGCGGTTATTCCCTCGCTTGTGGAAGAGAGTGCACCAACACTGGTACTGTCGGAACTTTTTGCCATGGGGGTCCCTGTAGTTGCCGCCAATATCGGCGGCATCCCGGAATTCATAACAGAGGGGACTGACGGTGTTCTATACCCCCCCTGCGATCTTGAAGCGCTTATCGGCCATCTGAAGACGTTCGTCAATAAACCGGAACTGCTTGCCGCCATGCGGCACAATCTGACTGCACCGACCCATACCTTTGAACGCTATATGGAGCAGTTGGTAATGCTCTACCGCGAGATGATGTCCGGCACGCAGCTCGATGCCGGCCGGATTTCCCTCATCGCGGCAAAGCGTTCTGCCGTGACGGCCATATCTCCGCAAACCCTGCGAATCTCCTGGCACGGCGGCCTGTTTGTCCATCACTCCCTGGCGCTCGTCAACCGCGAGCTCTGCCTGCAGCTTCTGGAGCGCGGTTTTGATATATCGTTCTCTCCCAGCCAGCCGGACGAGTTCCCCCCTTCAATCGATCCCCGCTTCAGCAGGCTTGAAGCGTGCCGCCACCGGCCGCTTGCGCACGCCGACGTGACGGTCCGCCACCAATGGCCGCCCGATTTCAGCCCGTTGCCACAGGGAAAGCTGGTGGTTATTCAGCCCTGGGAATTCGGCAGTATTCCCACGTCCTGGGTTGCTCAGATCAATGAGAACGTTGACGAGCTGTGGGTGCCGAGTACCTTTGTGCGTGACTGCTACCTGCAAAGTGGAGTGGATGCGGGCAAGGTACAGGTGGTCCCCAACGGTGTGGCAACAGGCCGCTTCCATCCGGAAGTCCCGCCTCTTACGCTGGCAACGAACAAGCAATTCCGTTTCCTGTTTGTGGGGGGAACGATCCACCGCAAAGGGATTGACCTGCTGCTGGCGGCCTATTCCGCGGCATTTAGCGCAGATGATGATGTCTGCCTGGTGATTAAGGATATGGGGGGTAACAGCATCTATCAGGGGCAGACCGCCGGAGAGATGATTGCCTCCTTTCAGCGGGTAGCGGCGCATCCCGAGGTTCTGTATCTGGAAGACATGCTTGACACCGACCGCATGGCGGCACTGTATACCGCCTGTCACTGCCTGGTTCATCCGTACCGGGGGGAAGGTTTTGGCCTGCCGATTGCAGAAGCTATGGCGTGCGGTCTTGCACCTGTTGTAACCGGGTATGGCGCGGCGCTCGATTTCTGCCCTCCGGAGATCGCCTGGCTGATACCGGCTGTGGTGATGCCGCTGGCAACCAGACAGGTCGGCAACCTGGAGACCGTTGGGTTTCCGTGGCTGGCGGAGCCGGATTGTGACGCACTCTCCTCTCTGCTGCGTCAAGTTTTTGACTACCCTGATGAGGTTGGAAGACGGGGCACGGCGGCCTGTCACTTTATCCGGGAGCGTTTCACCTGGGGCCACGCCGCCCGTATTGCCGAGACACGCCTGCGTTTCCTCGGCCGGCAATCCGGCGGCAGCGGCAAAGCAGATGCCGTTACTTCCGTGCCTCTGCCGCCGCAAGGGGTACAATCGGGTAACACAGCTGCGACAACCGACAACGGTATGGAAGGTGATGTGACCATGAACAACCAACTGGTTCAGGCCGCCTGCTGCAAGGCGGAGCTGCTTGCGCAGCGCGGCGATGTCGATTCCGCGGTTGAGGTGCTGCTCACTCAGGGCATTCCGGCTGATGTGACCTCTCCCGTGCCCTACCTTGCCCTGGTGGAGATCCTGATGACAGCGGACCGATATCAGGAGGCGCTGGGAGTGGCATCGGAGATGCCGGCCGGCACGGATAAACGGGTGATTCGTGAGATCGAGGCGCAATGTTACTGTGCACTCGGTGACGACATCGCGGCTGGAGAGGCGGCGACCCTGGCAGGGGCAGAGCGCCCCCGGGCTCTGGTTGTATTGGGTACCCTGGCCGCTCGACAGGGAGACTCCACGCAGGGGGAACTGCTGTTCCGACAGGCGATAGCGGTGGATGCCAATTGTGGAAAGGCCTGGCTTTCCCTGGGGATGATTCTCTGGGGGCAGGGGAGACAGCAGGATGCCTGGCAGGCTGTTCGCCGGGCGGTGGAAATCGATCCGTTGAATGATCCTGCGGTCAAAATATTCCGTGACATTTCAAAGAGGTTGGCATAACTGAAAACTGTAGATTGCGAGAATGATGGAATGCATAAAATGGATACTAAATGGATACTATCCTGACAACACACCCATCTATGGTTGATGCCCTTGACCTCATATCAGAAGCAGCCGGACGCTATTCTGACAGCCGAAACCTGGCGCTGCACCATGCGGAGTTGCTTGTCGAATGCGGCAACTACACCGCTGGATTGGCGGCCTGCGAACGGTTTCTGGTACGCTTCGCGGCTAACGACCGGATCATTGAGCTGGGACTGGCTCTACGTCAGCGGCTCGGCAAACATGAGCAATCTATCGGCAGCCTCTCTTCCGTTTCCCTCTGTATGATCGTTAAAAATGAAGAATGCTATCTTGCCCGCTGTCTGGCCAGTGTCAAACCTGTGGTGGATGAAATGATCGTAGTGGATACCGGTTCGGAAGACCGTACAGTGGCCATTGCGACCATTTTTGGTGCTGCGGTTTACCCTTTCGTCTGGAACGGCAGTTTTTCCGATGCCCGTAACCATGCGCTCGGCAGGGCGCGGGGCGCATGGATCCTGACCATGGATGCGGATGAACGAATTGCAGTACAGGACCAGGCAGCGTTTCGCGAGATGGTTCGCTCGTCTTCACCCGATAAGGATGCCTGGAGCGTGCCGATCCGCAACTATTCCCAGCGGATTCATATCCAGGGGTGGCAGGCAAATGACGGGACATATCCTGAAGAAGAGCAGGCGGACGGCTGGTATCCGGCGGAACGGGTGAGGGTGTTTCCGAGGGATGCCCGTATTCGTTTCGAGGGGGTCGTCCATGAACTGGTCGAGCCGTCGCTCCGCCGTTTTGGCTTTGCCCTCCGCACCGCGCCAATTGTCGCCCATCATTACGGTGAAGTGGAAGGACTGCCGGCAAACCTTCTGGAAAAGCAGCAGCGTTATTTCGAGCTGGGCAAGCAGAAACTGGCTGAACGTCCGGATGACCTCGTAGCATTGGCCGAACTGGCGGTACAGGCCGGGGAGCTGGGACTCTTTGACGAGGCGCTCGGGTTGTGGGATCGGCTGCTGGCGGTGCGCCCCGATACGGTGGAGGCGCTGTTCGGCCAGGGTCACGCCCTGATCAATCTGAAGCGTTATGCAGAGGCGCTGGAGATTTCCCGGCGAGTACTGCAGCTTGATCCGGGACATCGTGAAGCGGCCTTCAACTATGGAACCTGTGAGCTGTACGTCGGCGACCCGGCATGCGCTCTGCCGGTAATCGAGCGGTTGTTGCAACAGGATGATCGTCATCCGCTTTTGCTGGCTTTGATGACAATGGTTTGTCTTGCAGTGGGAAAAAACAATCAGGCAATCAAAGCCTATACATCTCTGACAGAAATGAATTACGCAATCAGAACATATTTGCGCGATAGAACGGCCACGCTGGAAGCGGTTGGCCGTTCTGAGCTTGTTCATATCATTGCAGCTAATGCCGAGAGAATCGGCATCTGCGAGAATATGGCATGACACAATCCCACATCGCACAGCTTGAGGTGGCAAAGCTCTATTTCGATCAGGCAGCAAGCCGGGCAGCTGAATCAAATCACGACGATGCAAAACTCCTCTATCGAAAATGTTTGCAGATCATGCCTGATTGCCATGACGCACGGCTGAATCTCGCGTGGAGCTTAGGTTGCTGCGGGGAATTTGCGGAAGCCTCCCAAGAACTTCTATTGCTTTTGAAAAGCGCCCCTGACTACCGGCAGGCAAGGTTACTTCTGGGACGGGCACTCTTGAAACAGGGGCTGGCATTCGAGGCGTTGGAGCAACTGACCCGTGCACACCGTCAACAGCCCGATGATATCGGGGTGATCAGAACCATCGCCGAGTCGCTCTATGCCCTCCAGCGCTATGATGAAGCGCGACATCAGGCGGAACAGCTCCTGGTCTCAGAACCCGATGATTACGCCACACTGTCGATTCTGGCGTCTGTCGAACGCACAGAAAACCCGGCCCGTGCCCTTTCTCTGTACCGCATACTGGCGGAGCAGAAACCGGACGATCACCTGACACGCTTTTTCCACGCCACGCTGCTGCTCTCCCTCGGGAGACTGGAAGAGGGGTGGCGGGAATTCGAACAGCGGATTCCGACCCTGCGGATGTCCGAGGATATTCTTGCGCTTCCCCGTTGGCACGGTCAGCCGCTCTGCGGAAAATCAATCGTGCTGGTTGCCGAACAGGGGCATGGCGACGCACTCCAGTTTGTCCGCTATGCCACGCTGGTTGCCCGGCTGGGCGCACAGGTGATGGTGCTCTGCCATAACGACCATATCCGCCCGCTGCTCGCAACTATCGAAGGGGTTGCAGCCGCCGTCATCCCGAATGAGCCGCTGCCGTTTCTGCCTGATTACCATTGCCCGCTGATGAGTCTGCCGTTTGAGATGGGAACCGTGCTGGCAAGCATCCCGCAGATGTCGGGCTACCTGCACCCCGATCCGGTGAAAAAAGAACGTTGGCAGAAACGGTTGGAGGCGCATTCCGGTTTAAAGGTGGGAATCGTGTGGGCAGGCAACCGGGCACAGGCAGATAACGGCAAACGGTCCATTCCCTTTGGGGAATTACGTGAGTTGCTTCAGGCGCCGGGGATAACCTTTCTCTCCCTCCAGGTAGGTCCGGACGCCTTGAAGCATCAGGAAGTCACGAATGATCTGCCGCTAATCGACTGGAGCGACGAACTCCGCGATTTCGGCGATACCGCGGCACTGGTTTCCTGCCTCGACCTGGTCATCTCCATCTGTTCGGCGGTCACGCATTTGAGCGGCGGTATGGGTATACCAACGTGGGTGATGCTGCAATACGATGCCGACTGGCGCTGGCTGCGTGATCGCGGCGACAGCCCCTGGTACCCTTCGGTTCGGCTGTTTCGGCAGGCGTATCCGGGAGATTGGAAACCGGTACTGCGCCAGGTACGGGAGACCCTCCGAATTCCCCAGCCCCGGCATGGTGGAGATGCAGAGTCTGCCAGCCGGCTTTATCAGCGCGGCCTGTCGCACTTCAATTCCGGTGACCTGCTCAGGGCGGAAGAGTGCTTTCAAAGAGCAATACACGCAGATTCCCGCTCGTATGATGCCTTGAACGGTCTGGCAACACTCCTTGATATGAAAGGGAAACCGGAGAAGGCTTCTGAGATGTATCGTCAGGCACTCCAGCTTTCACCGGATAAACCTCTGCTGCTTTTCAACCTGGCCAACACCCTGCGAAAAATCGGCGCAAAGGAAGAAGTCGAAGCGCTCTATCGACGTGCGATTCAGATCCAACCCGATTTTTATCAGGCATGGGGCGGTCTGGGCAATCTGCTGCTGCAAACAGGGCGAGGCGACGAGGCAGAAGCAGCACTCCTTAACGCTGTCCGCATCAGCCCGGCACAACCCGATGCCCTGTGTGACCTTGGGGTGCTGGCGGCACAGCGGGAACAAACCGCTGACGCTGAAGAATGGTTTCAAAAAGCGCTGCAAGCCGACCGGGAACATCCGGCCACGCTCAATCACCTGGGAATGCTGCTGATGCGCCTGAACCGTCTTGACGAAGCAGAATCGTATCTGCGCCGTGCGTTGGAGGCAAAATCGGACTACTGGCTTGCGCTCAATAATCTGGGGGTGCTCCTGCACTGGGCGGGGCGACTGGATGAGTCGGAGGCATGCCATCGCCGCTTTATCGCCGCGCAGCCGGAGAACGGCACGCCGCACTTTAATCTTTCCCTGGCCCTGCTTTCCCACGGCAAGTTCAGCGAAGGGTGGGCGGAGTACGAATACCGCTTTACCAAGGAAAATCCGGTGCCGCTTCGCCACGCCGATCTGCCACGCTGGAATGGCGAGGATCATCACGGCAAAACGATCCTGATCCATGCCGAACAGGGGTATGGCGATACCATCCAGTTTGCCCGCTATCTGCCGCTGCTGATTGAGCGGGGAGGCGTGGTGATTCTGGAGTGCCAGGACCGGATCATCAGCTCGCTGTTTGAGGGTTTTCCGGGGATAGAGCGGATCATCGTGCGGGATGAAACGCCCCCCCACGCAGACCTTCAACTGCCGCTGATGAGCCTCCCATTCGTGTTGGGAGAGGCTGCCTGGCGAGAACCGGTGGCCGCCCGCTACCTGAAGTCAATACCGCAGACAACCTCTGTCTGGCGGGAACGGCTGATGCGCCTTCCCGGTTCCAGGATCGGCCTGGTCTGGTCGGGCCGGCGCGGTCAGGACAACAACCACAACCGCATGATACCGCCGGAGGTCTTTGCCCGACTGGCGGGAGTTGCGGGTGTATCCTTCGTCAATCTCCTGGTCGGGGTGGATGATCCACCGGCAGACAAGGCCTTGGCCTGTCTCGGGATGTTCGACGTCCGGAAAGAACTGCGCACCTTTGCCGATACCGCAGCGATACTTGACACGCTTGACCTGCTCATCTCGGTGGATACGGCAACGGCCCACCTGGCCGGAGCGATGGGCAAGGATGCCTGGGTAATGATCCCCTACAATGCCGACTGGCGCTGGACCTTCGGGTTGCCCGACTGCCCGCTGTATCCTTCGGTCGAGCTGTATCGCCAGGAGCGCCCCTTTGCCTGGGAGGACGTAATCGATGCCGTGCGCCGTGATCTGGTCTCACGGATCGGGCGCTTGAAGCGACCGACAGACGCGATACTCCGGCAGGCCAGGGAGGATCGTGACCGGTTTCACTGGCAGGATGCGCTGGAAGGCTATCGCCAGGTTCTGGACAGCGACAGCCTGCATAAGGAGGCCCTCTTCGGAGTGGGAGCCTGTCTGCAGATGCTGAACCGATGTGCGGATGCAGTTGCATGGTATGATCGCGTTGCGAGGCTGCTCCCCGACGATCCGGTGCTGCACTGCAATCGGGCCCTGGCCCTCTTGAGTGTTGGCCGGTACGCCGAGGGGTGGCAGGATCTTCAATGGCGCAAAAAAACCATTGCCGAGGACCTGCCGCCATTTGCCTTTCTTACCCCGGATCTGGTCGTCGGTTCAATCAACGGCAAAAGTGTGCTTGTGCATACGGAACAGGGCTTCGGAGACACGATTCATTCCATCAGGTATGCACGGCTGCTTGCAGATAAAGGCGCCCGCGTTGTGGTTTCAGCCCCCCCCGAGCTTGTGAGAATCCTGGCGGTATGCCCCGGAGTCACCAGGGTCATTCCCCATGGAGAGCTGCTGCCCAACTGTGATTTCCAGACCCTGATGATGGATCTCCCCTGGTTGTTCAACACTACCCTGGAGACGATTCCCGCCGAGACGCCCTATCTGTCGGTAGCGGATAATGTCATGAACGCCTGGCGGCAGCGTATTTCAAATTCAGGCAGATTGAAGGTCGGACTGGTCTGGAAATGCGGGGAAGTAGGGCGACTCAACCGTGAGATGCGCTCCTTTGACTTTCAAACATATTCACCGCTCCTGGGCTTGGCCGACATTGACTACTACAGTCTGCAGGTCGGCGAGGATGACCTTGATTCCGGAACACTCGTCACGTATAACAACATTAACGATCTTACCGGCGATCTAAGGGATTTTGCCGATACGGCTGCGCTGATCTCCCTGCTAGATCACGTGGTCACCATTGATTCGGCTGTTGCCCACCTGGCGGGTGCGCTGGGCAAACCGGTCAGTCTGCTGCTGCCAAGCTTCAGGGAGTGGCGTTGGGCCGATCGGGACGGCTACGCGCTCTGGTATCCGTCTGTGCAGATATTTTCACAAAGAGAGGCTGACGGGTGGTTTGAAGTGGTTTGCCAGGTGTCTAACCAGCTTAATTACCTAGTGAAATAACAATAGAAACAAGGAGTCTGCGATGAATGCTGCCTGGAGATATCTTGATCTCATGAAGAAATGCCTTTCCTTTGTGTTGTGGAAAGAGCCGCTGATTCCTTTTACATTTCTGCAAAAAAATAATCTGCTTGCCTCGTTTCAATCGCCTATTCCAGCTGAAAAATACGAGGAAATGTGTGCGCTTAATCATAATATGCAGAAGATGGGCCTGGAAATAGCCGCAAGTTCGAATCCAAGTGACGAGCTACGCCTGAATGGCGGTTACTGGCCATACTATGCCGACACAATGGTTGGCATGAAGCGGCTAGATAACATTCAGTCGTGTATGGAATATGTGCTGCAGCACCGGATTCCGGGGGATTTTATTGAAACCGGCGTCTGGCGAGGGGGTGCATGCATATTCATGAGAGCGGTCTTGGAAACGTACGGGATTAAAGACAGGATAGTGTATGTGGCAGACTCTTTTCGAGGGCTGCCGACGCCGGAGACAGGCGGCTACTCACAGGATCATGGCGATGCGCTGCACGGCTATGGCTATCTTGCCGTAAGCAAGAATGACGTGCAAAAGCGGTTTTATGAATATGGCCTTCTGGATGATCAGGTTGTGTTTCTGGAAGGCTGGTTCAGCGAAAGCCTGCCAAAGGCACCCATCACACAGTTGAGCGTGCTCCGCCTTGACGGGGATATGTACGCTTCGACGATGGATGTGTTGACATGCCTCTATTCAAAGCTTTCAGAGGGTGGTTTCTGTATTGTCGATGACTACACCCTCCAAGGCTGCCGCCAGGCAATTGAGGACTTTAGAGGCACGAAAGGGATAACAGCACCACTCATCCCCATAGATCCGTATAGTGTGTATTGGCAAAAATAATACACCATGCTTTGACAAATAAGGGGCACACAAATGACAGAACTCGCGCCATAGCGGGAGAGACCGAATTCTTCAAGTTGTTTGATAAAATCGATCTGGAAGACGACTCCCTGTCGACTGAAGAAAAGATCGCCTCTTTTAACGCGTTTTGCATGATTGTTTTGGAAGCGGATACCATCGGTTTACAAATTGTCGAGCAGGAGAAGTTGTTGAGCGTGAGAGAGACTGCTAAGAGAATGGGATTGGTGGAGTAATTTATGATTGTCGCCATGCCGACAGGTGTCGCACACGGATGGGGAATTGCCGGTCAGCATCTGATAGAGCAAATCTACCGTTTGCCGCCGATTCCTGATGTGACGCTGCACAGCATGAACAACCCTGATTTTGAACCTTCATTTCCGGACATGTGGAATAAGGTCAACGTGGGGTACTGTTTTTTTGAAAACGATATCGAGGCGTATCGGCATCTCAAAAAGGCCTCCGAGATGTGGGATTTTATTGTCGCCGGTTCAGGCTGGTGCGAACATCATCTCCGTCTCTGGGGGGTTGAACGGACTGCAACGGTTCTGCAGGGTATCGATCCCGGCGACTTTCATCAATTGCCGCCCCGCGTGGATGATGGCAGGTTTATCGTTTTTTCCGGCGGCAAGTTTGAATTGAGAAAATCCCAGGATATTGTCATAGCCGCCATGAAGGTATTCATGGAGCGTCACCGCGATGCATGGCTTTCCTGCGCCTGGCATAACCAATGGCCCTTTTCTGTCGCCACCATGTCCGGCTCGCCGTTCATCCGGTTCGCCATGGAGGAACGCCCCTGCGAAGAAATATTCCTGACCACGCTGGAGCGTAACGGAATTGACCCGACCCGCGTCATGCTCCAACCGATGATGCCCAACACCGCCATGCGGGAAGTCTATCGGGAGAGCGATATCGGGCTGTTCCCCAACCGCTGCGAGGGGGGGAATAATATGGTGATGAGCGAGTACATGGCCTGCGGCCGCGCCGTCATCGCCTCCGATAAAACCGGTCATGGCGATGTGATTACATCTGACAACGCCTTTGCTCTTGATCAGTATACTATCAGGATGATAGAGCGTAACGGCCAGCCTTCTGCTTTATGGTTCGAGCCTTCGGTTGATGAGGTGGTCGAACAGTTGGAGTTTGCCTATCGGCACAGGGACGACATAACCCGGAAAGCTGACCATGCTGCCATTGATCTGAAAAAACTCGACTGGAAACAGGCGGCACACCACTTTTTCGATATTGCATCCCAGGTGGCGCCCGGTGTCAGGGCTGTGAGTGCAGATGATTACCGCCTGCGGGCCGAAGGGCTCCTGAAGGCGGAAAGGCCGGAAGGCGCTATGCTTCAACTGCGCGAAGCTCTGGCGCTGTCTCCGCTCGACAGCAATGTTCATCGAGAGTTGGGTGACGTATTTATCAAACTCGGCTGCCACAATGAGGCCGCTTATCATCATCACAAGGCAGCGATGCTTAAACAGTTTGCCCGGAGATAATCTAGATGCAAATTCCAGCAGCAGGTCTTATTCGATTGCTTCAGTTTCTTGAACAGGTTGAAACTGAGACCTATCCCGAAACACCCATGAATATCCATTCCGAGATTACCGAGCTTGCCCTCCAGCGACTGAACGATTTGTACCCTCTCCGTGCTGGAGTCAAAATTCTCGATGTCGGATGTGGCCAGGGGCCGGCCCTGAGTTATTTCCAGGATAGCGGGGCGCAGACAATCGGCATCACGCTGAACCAGACCGATGTTGATGTCTGCTGCTCAAAGGGCTTTGATGTCAGAAAGATGGATCAGTCGTTTCTTGATTTTGAACCGCAATCGTTTGATATTGTCTGGGCGCGTCATGTCATTGAGCATAGCGTTATGCCGCTTTTTACCCTTCGTGAATTTCATCGGGTGCTGAAACCGGGTGGGATGCTCTATCTGGAGGTTCCCGGAACGGACACGGCTGCCGGCCATGCATGGAACAAAAACCATTACAGTGTGTTTTCAAAAAGCAGCTGGCTGGCTCTGTTGGCAAAGGGCGGATTTGAGTGTACAGACGGTAAAGAGTATTTAATGACGATTGGTGATAATGCAGGATCGGACACCTATTGGGGTTTTTACTGTCGAAAGCTGCCGGGAGTTGTAGCAAATATTCAATAAATTTCAGCGGGTCACAGGAGCAGTATCATGGCTATTTCCCGTGGGGGTTTCCGCCTCCTGCTTGAAGAGTCTCATAGAAAGCCATTTCAGGGTTCGGTGTTGGAACTGGGGCGCAATACCGTGTATCTGACACTACAGGAAGTGCAGGAGTGGGCGGACCGCCATTCAGTCCAGCTACACCCGACACCCTGCCGACTTTCCAACCTCACAGAGTGTGCGGAAGCCGGTTGCATTGACGACACCACCCTCTTTTCCTCACTCGGTTTCTCCACAGTGCACAGCTGTGACATCTCGGAAGCGGAGCACCCGACCTTTGAGCATGATCTCAATAACCCTGTTCCCGAATCGCTGCACGAGCAATATGATGTAATTATCGATAGCGGGACGACCGAGCATATTTTTGACCTCCAGACAGTATTGGGTAACATTCACAAGATGCTGAAGGTCGGCGGCCGGGCGATATTCATGACCGTTCCTGCATCCAACTATGTTGATCATGGTTACTACATGTTTTCACCCCAACTTTTTTTCGATTATTATTGCGTCAACAAATATTCGATTGTTTCAAGCTATCTGATCTTCTTTAAAAGGGACTTCCTGCGTGACCCATGGATGGTATATCAGTACTACCCTGGCGTTCTGGATTCATTCAGTTATGGCTGCATGCCGAACGACATGATGGTATCGTTCTGGCTGTGCGTGGAAAAACGGCCCGATTCTCTGTGTACGGTCATCCCACAGCAGGGATGCTCACGCCCTTATCTTGCCGGAGATGCAATTCCTAAAGTCCCTGAATTTATCTGCCAGATCTGATATATAGTTCATTCTTGATCAGAAGTACTCAAACGTCTTTGACAGGACCTACTCCCATGAAAAAATATAAAAATAAGACCATTTGGCTTTCCTATGTGTCGTATCCCATTACAACCGCTGTCTATCTGGAACGCGCATTGCGAAAAATCTGTCGGGTCATAACCGTTGGGCCCCAATTGCCGGAAGAATATATCGAGCGCTGGTCACTTCAGGCAGTAAAACAACCAATTCGGCCTCTTGATATTGATACCTCCTTTTCTGCTGATATGGCCGAAATACTGCAAAAGAGCCCAGCTGAAGATCATCCTGACCTTTTTCTGTGGATTGAATCTACTAATGGCGGTTTTTTTCCTATTAATCTTCACGCTTTGAATTGTCCTCGCGTTTGTTATCTGATTGATAGCCACCTCAACCTGGAAACTCATTTGCAAATTGTCGCTTTTTTTGATTATGTTTTCATAGCCCAACGTGCCTATCTGGACAAGCTTCGTGAGGTAAACCCGCGAACATATTGGCTCCCACTTGCCTGCGACCCGGATGTCCACGGTAATAAAACTGATGTAAAATGTCATGAAATAGGATTTGTGGGTAAAGTGATTTCCGGGTCTCGGCGAGAAAAATTACTTTCATATCTTAATGCCAACATTCCAATCTATTATGACCGCTGTTTTTTGGAAGATATGGCCCGTATTTTTTCGGAGTCGCGTGTCGTTTTCAATGAGGCGGTCAACTATGATCTTAATATGCGCTTTTTCGAAGTGCTTGCCAGCGGCTCACTGCTGCTGGCAGACATGGCCAGTGGTAGCGGACAGGACGAACTTTTTGTGGAAGGGGAAGATTATGCCCTTTACCACGATTCTAATCTGATCGATGTATCCCGGTTTTATTTGGATAATGAGCGAATCCGAGAAAAAACTGCCGCCCGTGGGCAGCGACTTGTACTCAATGCCCACACATACCTTCACCGGGTGGAGGATCTGCTTCATGTCGTTCTGGGCGGCAAGGCAGAAACCTTTTCGGCGGCTGAGCTGCGCTCCCGTTCAATCGCAGGGCTCGCCGAACCTGATCATGCTTGGCGATCCAGGGCGACCCCGACTGTTGTTCCTTCCCGCAGTTTTGTAATTCCGGTGCTCGATTATTCGCCCGCCAGCGAGTACAACATCATGACACTGCTCAAGGACCTGGAAAATGTTCCGGGGCAGGTGGTCGTTGTTTTTAATGACCCCGGAATTGCCGAAGAGCTCCGCACCCACCCCCGCATCGATCATTATATAATCATGCAGCGCAATGTCGGTGTATCCCGCGCCTGGAATGTGGGACTTGATGTTACCGAATCTCAAACGGTTTTCATTCTGAATGCCGACCTGCATGTCAGCGCCGGGACGATTGATGACCTTGAAAAGGGGTTGTGGAGTCTTTATCATGCCGCGTGTGTCGGACCTCAGGGATCTTTTGTCAATTTTCGTCTTGCCGGAGATCATCTCTATTTTGACAAGGGGACATTTTCCGAACCAGTTGAGGTTGATGCGGTTTCCGGGTTCCTTTTTTGTGTAAAACGGGAGCTGTTTGATAACCGTACTCTCAAGTTCGAGGCGGCGTTCAGCCCCTGTTACTTCGAGGAGTGGGATCTGGGGCTTCAGATCAGGATGGCTGACTTGAAAAGCTATGTGATTCCGACAACCGGCTATGATCATCACTGGAGCGGCACCATTCGTGCCCTTCGCACCATTCCTTATCTCGGCAGGGAAGAGACCGCTGGTGAGATCGTGCTTCGCAACCGTGAGCTGTTTCAGACCAAATGGCGGGGGATCGCCCGGCGGGAAAAGCGTGAACATCTGTTGCAGAGCCTGTGGCGTAATTATGCTTTTGATAAGCTTCAACATCTTATTGCTTCCGGTGATATTACCTCGGCTGCTGAACTCTGCGACCGGCTGATTTCATGGTATCCGGAAGATGCAAAGGTAAAGGCTGCCTTCAGGTTTTTGGAATTGCAACTTCTCAAATATAAAACTGGCGATGGTAAGTGAAATTATGTGTGATTGCTCCGCGATACGAAATCAGCTGGAATTTAACATAAACCTTGTATATGAACTTGGACGTCAGGGAAAACTTGAGGAAGTTTGTACGGCTTCGTTGTTAATAACCGAAGCAATCAGCTTTTACCATCGTCATTGGGAAATGGATCTTTCCGGTCTCTATCCATCGCTAATTTCTGCCCAGCCAGCCTATCAACTGATGGTATTGATGATTGCCCGTCAGCTTGCTTGCCAACAGATGTATGATGCTGCCGCATCAATTGCCGGAACAGCCGCCGCTTTTAGGGTTCCCGGTAATTTTTTCCCACTTTTTCATGCTGCTGCATTACGGGAAGCTGGAAACATATCTTCTGCGCGTGACATTGCAGAAAAGCTCCTTGTTGTCGATCCAGAAGATTGGGATGCGCTATCAGAAATTGCACAGTGTGATATGCAGGAGCTGTTTTTGCCCCAGGATTATTACGATGTTCTCCATACCATACACACCCGGTTAAAACTGGAAAACTACCTGGAGATTGGCGTGGCGCAGGGACGCTCATTGGCTCTGGCTCGCTGTGGCACTACGCCCGTGGGAGTCGATCCTGCCACCGGGTCGAAGGAGGAAATTTATTTCCATTCTCCCGAAGCAGCCCCTCAGCTTTTCCGTATGACCAGTGATGATTTTTTTTCATCCATCAACCTTCCGGAAATTCTCGGCAAGCGGGCAATCGATGTAGCCTTTCTGGACGGGCTCCATCTGTTTGAGCAGACCCTCAGGGATTTCATCAATGTAGAGCGTTTTGCCAGTCCAGACTCCATGATATTGATCCATGACTGTCTGCCGGTGAACGCTCTGGTTGCCGAGCGTAATAGAAAATCAGCATTCTGGTTGGGAGACGTCTGGAAAATCATCCCCTGCCTGAAAACCATCCGCCCTGATCTCGATATTGTAACGCTTCCGGTCAAGCCTTCCGGTTTGGCGGTTATCCGCAATCTCGACCCGTCATCGCGTATTCTGGAACGCCAATTCGACAGCATTACGGAGCATTTTAACGGCTTATCGCTCCCGGAATCGTGGGAGGAAAAATGCCGGCTCTGTTGCGTAACTGACAAATCACCAGAACAGCTGTTCGGGATCAGATGAGGCGCTATGATCTTCTCTTTACCCGTCAATTCTGATGATCTTCGTCACTATTATCGGCGTCTGGTGCAGGCGTTAGCCCTCCATCCGCCTTTAGAGAGGGTCGCGCTGCTTCCGGTTGATGCGTGCAGTTTTCAGCCACAGACTTTAGACGATTGTTCGGATGTGCATATAGGCATCTATCTCCCTGAAAATGGGCAGATCACGCCGGCGTGCCTCCATCAGCAGTACTCATGGGATATGATCATTGTCCCGTCACTATGGCTGGAGCATCAGCTCAGAATCCGCGGGATAGCCAATGTCGTTGCCGTGCTGCCAGGTTGCGATGTCCCGCCATTGGATCGATCACTTGTGCGTCCACGAGACGGCAGGTTCGTGGTGGCGACAAGCGGCACACTCTCACTGCACCAGGGGCATGACCTGATCCTGGCAGCGATGAGCCGGTTCATGGCGGATCACAACGAATGCTGGTTTGCCTGCTGCTGGGATTTGACCAGTCGCGGCATGGATGATCTGCGGCCTTCACCCTATTGCGATCTTGAGGGGTGTGCGCCGTGGGATCGCATCGGTTTTCTCGAACATAACGGCATCGATTCTGCGAGAATATTGGAACTTGCTGCTGGTTCCACGTCTGACGCCATTTGGGATCTGGTTGCCGCGGCTGATGCCTGTCTTTCACCTGCACGGGTGTTATTGGGAACCGATACAACCCTTTCTGCCTTCCGCACGGCAGGAAAACCGACTATCACCTTTGAGCCTCTTGGCTCTGCACCGCTACTTGCCCCGGACGGGACGACCGTCTGGTTTGAGCCGTCAGTTTCAGAGATTCTGGAGCGCCTTGAATCAGCATACACCCTCTGGCGCGAGGGACGAACGGCGATGTGCCCCACCAGTCAGCGCTCGTGGACTATGGCCGCCGATGAGCTCTATCAAGTTGCATCCAGTTGCAACACAAAACGCTTCCCGACCGAAAGGCCACCGGTTTCTGCTTATACCTGGAACAAGAGGGGGGCTGCCCTTGCCGGGCTTGGCCTGCATGGTGCCTCTCTCGAAAGCTATCGCCATGCCTTGGCGCTCGATCCTCTCAACCCTGAAACCTTCAATTGTATCGGCAACCTTATGGACAAGCAGGAGCGGCACCAGGAAGCCCTGCTTCATTTTGACAAGGCACTAGCTCTTGACAGGCGCTTTTCAGCCGCCTTCTTCAACAAGGCAACCACACTCAAGCAATTGCAGCGCCTTGATGACGCAATTGATGCTTACCAGGCTGCTCTTCAGCTTGACCCTTTGTTTGTGATGGGCTGGCTTAATCTGGCTGTCGCCTTTGCCCTTAATACTCAGGAAGATAAAGCGGAGGCCTGTTTCAGGAGAACACTCGAACTCGACCCCGGCAATACCGATGCTCTGTTTCTCTGGGGCAACCAGCTTCTGGGGCAACGCGATCTGGAAAAGGCGATTGACTGTTATGAACAGGTATTGGCCCTTGAACCGGACCATTACCTCGCCTGCAACTCAATGGGTATTGCCTACTTGTCTCTTATGGAGCCTGAAAAGGCATATGCTGTCCTTAAAAGGGCGCTTTTGATCAAGCCGGACATGACGAGTGCCATGACAAATATCGGAACAGCATGCCGCGATGTGGATTGTCTCGATGAAGCGGTCTCATGGTATGATCGCGCTTTGGCCATTGAACCTGACGATGCCGATACCCATTGGAACCTTGCCCTCGCCCTGCTCCATCAGGGGAAGTATATCCAGGGGTGGCGGGAGTATGAATGGCGTTTCCAGAAGTCCGATAAAATTGCGATCAGGCCGAGTGAGTTGCCATTGTGGGATGGTGGGGAACTAAAGGGAAAGACCTTGCATATTCAGGCGGAACAAGGGTATGGCGACACGATACAGTTTATGCGGTATGTGCCGATTGTCGCCGCTGAAGGTAATCGGGTGATTCTTGAATTTCAGGATAATTCCATAAAACCGCTTGGTAAGTTATTGCAAGAGCCTGTTGATGCCATAAGCTGTCTTGAACATCAGCCAGTGGCTGACGTAAGAATCCCATTACTGTCACTTCCATTTATATTGAAGACAACACTTGACTCAATTCCTTTTCCCGGCGGTTACCTCACACCTCCTGTTGAGCAGGTTATTCATTGGCGTGCGATAGTTGACAGATATGCTGTTCCCGGTACCCTTCGGATTGGATTTGTCTGGGATGGACGTAAGACCTTCCGCAACGACAAGCGCTCGATCCCGCTTGAAAAGCTGACCCCGCTGTTTGAGCTTGAGGGAATAACTTTTGTCAGTCTGCAAAAGGGTGAGCAGGCACAGCAACTGAAATCTCTCCCCGAACAATTCAATATAGTGGACATTTCAGAACATCTGATGACGTTTGCAGATACTGCCGCTTTGATTGCCGGTCTTGACCTCGTGATCTGCGTAGACACCTCTGTGGCCCATCTTGCCGGTGCTGTTGGCTGTCCGACATGGATTATGCTCAAACTTGGCCCGGACTGGCGCTGGCTTGAACAGCGGGCTGATTCACCCTGGTATTCGTCAGTCAGGCTCTATCGCCAGCAACGGGATGGTCAATGGGACGCCGTAGTGCAACGTTTGCTCACCGATTTGGACAATTTTACGTCCACCAAAAAAACTTGCTAAAGGTCCCGGCAACTCGCCCGATAAGTTAATTAACGTACGAATCGGTCAGTAGACCGAATAAAAACCCAGAAAGGGGAATCATCATGGCAATTTCAGACGTTTCATTAACCGCAGGCATGAGAAGCAACCTCCTCCAACTCCAGGGGACATCAAAGCTGATCGACCGCACCCAGGAGCGCCTTTCAACGGGCAGACAGGTCAACTCGGCTCTTGACAACCCGACCAACTTCTTTGCCGCTCAGGCGCATATGAATCGCGCCGCTGACTTCAGCAACCGTAAAGATGCCATGGCTGAATCCGTTCAGCAGGTAAAGGCAGCTGACGCCGGCATTACTGCCATCACTTCGATGTTGAGCGCTGCCAAAGGTTTGGTAGAATCCGCTGCGGCAACTTCCATCACCACTGATCGCGAGGTTCTGGTGACCCAGTTCAACACCCTGATGAGCCAGATCGACCAGCTTTCTTCAGACTCCGGTTATCGTGGAACCAACCTGCTCAACCAGGGTACAGTTACTGTTAACTTCAATGAGAATGCTTCCTCCAAGTTGACGGTTAACGGCTTCAACTCTACCTCAATAGGCTTGAGTGTTTCTCAGGCAGGTACCGGTGCAAACACCGACTGGAAGACCGGTACTGCTGGCCTCAACACACAGAGCGCAATGCTTGATACTGCCATCAACAACCTGCGTACCCAGTCAAAGAGTCTTTCTGCCAACCTGAACATCATCACTACCCGTCAGGACTTCACTGACAAGATGATCTCAACGCTGCAGACCGGTGCCGACAACCTGACCCTGGCCGACATGAACAACGAAGGCGCCAACATGCTGATGCTGCAGACTCGTCAGAGCCTCGGTACGACCGCACTCTCGATGTCTTCACAGGCCGCCCAATCCGTACTCCGTCTCTTCTAGTCTTAAAAGAAGATACAGAATCAAACCTGAGCGGGGAGAGGGCAACCTCTCCCCGCTCGCGTATTTCGGCTCCGTGAGGTGACAGGCCATGAGAATCGAAGGCAATTACCAGCGTGCAGCGGCTGCAACGGCAGCTCAATTGCAACAAACAGGGGTTCAGCAGATGCTGACGCCAAAAACCGCGCAGCGGCAGGATGTCCAAAATGCTGCTGGAGAGAATGCCATTCCGTCCATTGCGGGTGATAAAATTTCGATCAGAGTGGAATTGCCGCAAAATACAGTCGATACCTTGCAGAGGATGGGCAATATTTCCGATTTCCTCAATTCGGTGGCTACCAATATTCGTCAAACGAACGAGGGGTTGACCGTTGCCCACGTTGTTGCAGATCAGATGAAGGCGTCGCTGGAAAAGATTGTCAAAAATTTCCCCCCATTTCCGGTTGAAAGCAAGGAGCGGATGGAGCAGCTGATGAGCTATTCATCGCTTCAAAAACAGATCCTGAGTCTGATGATACCGCCGCCACCTCAGCCTGTTTATGAAAAAGTCAAGCACTTGTGGGAAGGACTGGCAAGTGGTATTGCCGGCACAATCCAAACCCCTACTTTGCCGCAGGATGCCCCGGATTCTCACGTTAATGCCGCCGTTAAGCAACTGGACGTAATTTCCGCCCAGATCGCTTTAGTGCAGGAATCCATGAGCAGTTCGGTGCGGACAATCTGACATGTCACTGAAACTGACACTTAAGCCGGGAGAGCGGATCATTTTGGGGGGAGCTGTGCTTACCAACGGCCCCAAGGTCGCCCATCTGTTGGTGGAAAACCGTGTGCCGCTTCTCAGGCAAAAGGACATTCTGACGGAGGCCGAGGCGACATCTCCCTGTAAAAGGATTTACCTGGTTGTCCAGTTGATGTATATTGGTGACGGCATGACATCCGAAATTGCTCAGCTTTATTGGGACCTGGTTCGGGATGTTATTGCTGCCGCTCCGAGTACAAATGACTTGATTTCCCAGATGAGCACGTATATTCTTGAATCTAGTTTTTACCAGGCCCTCAAGGTGGCAAAAAAACTGATTTCGTACGAAGAGGAGCTTATAAAGAATGCATCAAAATCCGGTTAATGCCTATACCACCATGCAGAAGGAAAATCTGAGCGGCAGGGAGCTTGAGGCCTCGGTCCTGTCCCGCGCAGGAATAATGTTGAAGCAGGTGCAGGAAAACTGGACCGCCCCCGACCGCGAACAGAAGCTGCTCGATGCGGTCAAGTTCAACCAGAAGGTCTGGAGCTTCTTCCAGGCCGAACTTTCGGACCCGGAAAACCCCCTCCCCAAAAACCTCAGGGAGGACATCCTCAACCTGAGCATCTTCATCGATAAGCGCCTCTTCGAGGTCATGGCCTTCCCCGAACCGGAGAAGCTCTCCATCGTCATTGACATCGATTTCAACATCGCCGCCGGGCTGCGCACCAAGTCGCCCGCGCAGGGATAATATCCTCACTCGACCGTAAGGCTGTACCCTCTCCTCTCCAGGTATTCGATCACCTCGCGGATATGCTCATAGCCGCGCGTCTCCAGTTCCAGCGAGACCTCGGTCTTGCCCAGGGCAATGGATTTCGAGCGCCGGTCGTGGTTGATCAGGAATATGTTGGCCTTTACGGCCGCCACGTCGGCCGTGAGCGCGGCCAGCGAGCCGGGCAGGTCGTCGAGCTCGACCTTCAGTTTCAGGTAGCGTCCCGCCGCCAAGAGACCCCGTTCAACGACCTGGGCGATGGTCTTCACGTCGATGTTCCCACCTGAGAGCAGGCAGACGGTCTTGCCGCTCAACCCCTCGATCCTGTTGTGCAGCACCGCGGCCAGCGGCACGGCCCCGGCCCCCTCGACCAGGAGCTTCGTCCGCTCCAGAAGCGATACGATGGCCTGGGCGATTTCCTCCTCCTCGACCAGCACGATCTCGTCGACACAATCGCGGATCACCGGCACCGTCCGGCTGCCGGGGAGCTTCACCGCGATGCCGTCGGCGAGGGTCACGTTGACCGGGGACTCGCACGGCCTGCCGGCCCGAAACGAGAGCGACATCGAGCGGGCGGCCTGCGACTCGACGCCGATGATGCGGACATGCGGGGCAAGCTCCCTGACAGCGGCCGCCATGCCGGCAATCAGGCCGCCGCCCCCCACCGGCACGATCAGGTTGCGCAGGTCGTGGAGCTGCTCCAGGATCTCCAGGGCTATGGTCCCCTGTCCCGCCATGACGAGTTCATCGTCGAAGGGGTGCACGAACAGGGCGCCGCTTGCCCGTTGCGCCTCCCACGCCGCCTGGCAGGCCTCGTCGAAGTTCCTCCCGGTCAGGACAACCTCGGCGCCATAGTCGCGGGTGGATTGCACCTTCTGCGGCGGCGTGACCTCCGGCATGAAGATCGTGGCCCGAACCCCCAGCAGGTCGGCGGAAAAGGCCACTCCCTGGGCGTGATTACCCGCCGATGCCGTTATAACCCCGTTTTTCAGGGCTGTCCCCGGCTGGGCGGTCATGAAATTGAGTGCGCCCCTGATCTTGAAGGAACCGGTCCGCTGGAGGTTCTCGCACTTGAAGTAGAGCGGCACCCCCAGCTTTTCGGAGTAGTAGTGGGAGTAGATCATCTCAGTGCGGCGGACGCGCTTCTTCAGGCGGTCGTGGGCTTCCAGGATGAGGTCGTAAAGGCTCATGAAATGTGGACTCTCCAGGGTGAAGTGGGGTGATAGTAGCAGATGGCACGGGCGGGGTCAAACGTTTGAGGCTTGGCAATGCGGCGGTTTGCTGCTACATTCAACACGACCTGCAAATATGAATTTTGCACTGAATTCAAAACCCATAACTCAAAACTCAAAACTCAAAAATTTCCCCCAGGAGGTTTCATGGAAGCGCTTCATCACCCATTGATCATTCTCGGCGCCGGGCCTGCCGGCTATACCGCTGCCGTCTATGCCGCGCGGGCGAATCTCAACCCCGTTCTCATCACCGGCCTGCAGCCGGGAGGCCAGCTCACCACCACCACCGAGGTCGATAACTGGCCGGGCGACCCGGAGGGGGTCCAGGGGCCTGAGCTGATGGAGCGGATGCGGCTGCACGCCGAGCGCTTCGATACAAGGATGATCAGCGACCACATCAAGCGCGCCGACCTGGCCCGACGCCCCTTCCTGCTCGAAGGGGATTCCGCCGTCTATACATGCGACGCCCTGATCATCGCCACCGGCGCCTCGGCCAGGTACCTGGGACTCCCCTCGGAGCAGGCCTTCATGGGGAAGGGGGTTTCCGCCTGCGCCACCTGCGACGGCTTCTTCTACCGGGGCAAGGACGTGGCGGTCGTCGGCGGCGGCAATACCGCCGTGGAGGAGGCGCTCTACCTGGCCAATATCGCCCGCCATGTCACGGTCGTGCATCGCCGCGACCAGTTCCGCGCGGAGAAGATCCTGGCCGATCGGCTGATCGAAAGGACCAAGGGGGGCAATATCACCATCGAGTGGCACCATATGCTGGACGAGGTGCTGGGCGATGGCGGCGGCGTGACCGGTATCCGCATCCGCCACACCAGCGGCTCCACCAAGGATATCCCGGTGCACGGCGTCTTCGTTGCCATCGGCCATACGCCCAATACGGCCATCTTCGAGGGACAGCTGGATATGGACAACGGCTATATCCGCACCAGATGCGGCACCGAGGGGAATCTCACGGCAACCAGCATCGAGGGGGTCTTTGCCGCCGGTGATGCGCAGGATTACGTCTACCGTCAGGCGATCACCTCGGCCGGGACAGGCTGCATGGCCGCATTGGACGCCGAGCGCTACCTCGACCTGCTCAAGAAGTAGGAGGCGGAGATGCCGGCGGGACCTGACGATCTGGAGAAGCTTCTCGGCGAGGTGCGCAAGACCATCCGCGACAATCATGATTTTCTGAAGTTTCTGGCGGATGACGCCCCCGACATGGACGCAGTTGCCGACGATGCCGATGAGGCGCCAAGGGATGGGGAATTTGAAGAGTTGTGAGCGTGATTGCCATGGATACGCAAAGAGCCCCCGGGATTGTCCCGGGGGCTCTTTGCGTTAACGGGGCCTTATTGCCTCAGTGTTTCTTTTCGCCCTGTTTGCCTTCGCCGGGAACATCATGGCCGCCGGCGGAGTGGCACTCGCTGCAATTGGTCTTGTACAGCTCGTTGCCGATATCGACGGGGTGGACGAACTCGGTCACCCTGGCGCCGGCGGGGATGTTCTCCTGCTTCTGGGAGAGAACCGCATGGCAGAGGTTGCAGTCCTTGGGGATCACCCTGCCTTCACGGGTCTTGTGCTTCCCGTCGTGGCAGCGAAAACAACCGGGTGAATAAAAGTGGCCGATATGGTTCGGGTAGGTGTTCCACTTGACCTTCATGGCCGGGAAGAAGTTGTTCTCATAGATCTTTTTGGCCTCTTCAACCGCCTGCTTGATGGCAGGCGCCTTCTCCTGCGCCAGCTTGGGGTAATTGCTGGCGTAGTAGGCCGGGATCTCGGCGGCAATGGTCTTCAGCGCCTCCTCCTTGGTCTTGTAGGGCCGGTTGAGGATCTCGACCGCCACCTTCTTGATATACGGGAGGGTGCGGTCTATGCTTCCGGATACAAAATGCTTGTCCAGCTCTTCGCCTGGTGAGCGGTAGATATGGGTCGGCCGGTTATGGCAATCGGTGCAGTCCATGAGGCGCTTCTTCCCCTTTTCGATCTGCTCCTTGGTAAGAGGGCGCTCGGTGCTCAGGTATTCGGTTATTTTTCCATCATCACCCTTGACGGAGATGTAGGGAATATCCATCCGTTTCGGATCGTTGGCGATGTAGGTGACATCGCGGCCAATATGCCAGTGGATTCCGCTGGCATTGGCCTTTTTCGGAGTACCGCCGATATGGAGCAGGAGCCGGCTTTCCCGAGGGGTGTTCTCCTCGTTTGGCGCGTAGTGATAGAATATCTTTTCGCGTCCGGCATAGAACTTCTCCGGCCAGTGGCAGTGCTCACAGGTTTCGCGGGCGGGGCGGAGGTTCTCGATGGGTGTTTCGATCGTTTCCGGGTAGGTGTGGGTTGCGACGGCATAGAGCTGCCTCATGCCCGAGATCTTGGCCTTGACATACCAGGCGGCACCCGGCCCGACATGGCATTCCACGCATTTGACCTTGGCATGGGGGGAGTTGCTCCAGGCGGTATGCTCCGGTTCCATCACCACATGGCAGAGCTCACCGCAGAAGGTGGTCGACTCGGTGAACTCGAACCCCTTGATCGAGGCGATGGCAACGATCAGCACAAAGACCACGGAAGCCACGATGAAGAAGATGAACAGGTGGCGTCTGTGAGGGTCGTTCAGGTCGAGCCGCGGGAACTGCGGTATCTCCTCCTCAAGCGACAGCATCCCCTCGATGGCTGAAGCCCGCCGCTGGTTGCGCACCCTCCATGCCCCGAGCGGGACCAGCAGAAGGCCGAAGATCAACATGCCCGGAAACAGGAAATAGGTCATGAGACCCAGATAGGGATGTTCAACACCGGTGATCGCTTCAAAAGCGAGAAAGACGATTATGAGGCCGGCCGCGGTCACCGCCAGGATCATGCCGATCAGGCTGATGAGGTTCCAGGCGTAGCCTGCCGTTTTCCTGATTGCCATTTAGCTTCTCCTTTTTCACCAAAAATTTGCAAATTGCAGGTACTTAAAAAACTTTACAAATCTACATTAAGCGACCTGGTTTGTCAAAGGGAAACTTCAGTTTATCAGCATGGTAAGACTATTTTCCCCTTTGTTCTAATCCCAACAAAATATATATTGAATTTGTGCGGCCAAATCAGTATTGTTCAGATAAACAATGTTATATTTGCTTAAATTTGATGTCTCGATCGGAGAATGCTCGGGCAGCAATCGTCAAGAACCAAATAAATACCGGCAGGAGGTGCGGATGTGAAAAACCATGTATTGCGACCGCTGTTTCTGGTCATCGGGGTCGTGCTGCTGTTCCTTGCCGCTCGTACAGTGCTGGTGCCCGCCGATTTCGGGGTTCACGAGCGGGGCTACATGTATGGCTGGTACCGCAAGGGAAACGAGGCGGAGTGGAAGGCCGTCAAGGTCAAGTACAAAACCGTAGCCTACTGTAAGGAATGCCATCGGGACAAGTACGACGACATCAAGTCTTCTCCGCACGCCAACATCGAATGTGAAAACTGCCATGGTCCGGCCCTTGGCCACCCTGACGACCCCCCGACCCTCTCCATCGACCGGCGTCGCGAACACTGTATCCGCTGCCACGCCCGCCTTCCCTACAAGACCAGCGGACGTGGCGATATCCGCGGCATCAATCCGCTCACTCACCATGTCGAGGCGGAGTGCACGATGTGTCACTACCCCCACAATCCGAAGCGGGAGGTGAAGAAATGATCAACCGTCGCGACTTCTGCAAAAAGGCGCTTCTCGTGGCCGGCGGGCTGGCCATCCCTCTCACCGCCCTGGAGATATTCAATCCGCGCCGGCTCAGGGCTGAGAAAAGCGGCAGCGGCAAGGTTCGCTGGGTCTTTCTGGTCGACACCCACAAGTGCGTCGGATGCGGTTTGTGTGTGCGGGCCTGCAAGATCGAAAACGAGGTCCCCTATGACGCCAACGTCACCCGTACCTGGGTGGAACGCTACGTCGTCACCAAGGACGGCAAGATCCATGTCGACTCTCCCAAGGGCGCCCTGGACGGTTTTACCTCGACGAAGATCGATCAGGGTGCGGAACATCCGCTGGAGATCAGGAACGAAGACATCGACAAGGCCTTCTTCGTGCCCAAGCTCTGCAACCAGTGCGACAATCCGCCCTGCGTGCAGGTCTGCCCGGTCGGCGCCACCTACCAGACCGAGGACGGCGTGGTGCTCGTCGACCGCAGCTGGTGCATCGGCTGCGGCTACTGCATCATGGGGTGTCCTTACGGGGTGCGCTTTTTTCACCCTGTCCATCGTGTGGCGGAGAAATGCAACTTCTGCTATCACCGCATCAGCAAGGGGATGAAGAGCGCCTGCGTTGACGCCTGCCCGTTCGGGGCGCGCCGGATCGGCAACATCAAGGACCCGAACGATCCGGTGACCAAGATCATCATGACCGAGCGGGTCGCTATCCTGAAGGAGGAGTACGGCACAAAACCGCAGGTCTTCTATCTAGGTCTCTCAAGGGAGGTAAAATAGCCATGGTGCACGGTGAAGCCTGGACTATCAAGGAATTCTTCGTTTATCCGAACGAATACATCTACTGGACCATCCAGATCGTCATGTACCCGTTCATGACCGGTCTTGTGGCCGGCGCCTTCGTCCTCTCCTCCCTCTACCACGTCTTCGGGGTGAAGCAGCTAAAGGAGATCGCCCGTTTCTCCCTGGTCTTCTCCTTCGCCCTGTTGCCGGTGGCGATGATGCCGCTCATGCTGCACCTGCAGCAGCCGCAGCGGGGGATAGAGGTGATGATGACCCCCCACTTCACCTCGGCGATTGCCGCGTTCGGCATCGTCTTCACCACCTATGCGATGATCGTCGCCTCGGAGCTGTGGTTTGTCTACCGCAAATATTTCGTAGATACAGCCCTTGAACTGAGACAACTGGGAGACAAGAGGACCCCGGTTCAGAATTTCAGACACCTCCTCTATACGGTGCTGACCCTGGGGGCCTGGGATGTCGGCGAACATGCCCTGGAAAAGGATGAAAAGGCGGTCAAATTCCTGGCCGGCCTGGGTATCCCGGTGGCCTGCTTCCTCCACGGATATGCCGGGTTCATCTTCGGGTCGGTCAAGGCCAACGCGCTCTGGATGACGCCGTTGATGCCGGTCATATTCATCTGCTCGGCGGTTGTCTCGGGGATCGCCCTCTGTATCATCACCTATGTCGTCACCATGGAGCTGCGCAAGCTGATCTACGCCTGGCAGCGCCGCAACAAGCCTTATCTTCCGAGCACCGAGGAGTTGAAGAGCGCCGAGCTCCACGTGGTGACCATGACCACCAAGTACCTGGTCATGTTCCTGGTGCTGGCAATCACCCTCGAACTCCTCGACCTGATTTTCCGCGGCTACACGGCCGTCAAGTCCTGGGATATCCTGCGAAAGGTCATCTACGAGAAGGACTTTACCAAGATCTTCATCCTCCAGTACGGCTTCGGCAACCTGCTCCCCTTCATCCTCCTGTTGCTGCCGCGGCTGACCATTCGCCGGGCGGTGGCCGCCACGCTCATGGTCCTGGTCGGGGTGTTCATGATGCGCTGGAACGTTGTTATCGGCGGGCAGGCCTTCTCGGCATCCTACTCCGGCTTCATGGAATACGTCCTGCCGATCTGGCCCCATGATATGGAGACGTTCAAGGAAGGTTTCTTTGGCGCCCTGATGGTGCTGCTGACCCCCTACGTGCTGTTCTACGGGTTGACCAAGGTGATGCCGGTCTTCGGGCTCAAGGAGGACTCTCACTAATCAATGGCTCGGGGGCTGCTCAACAAAAAAGGGGTGCGATTTTCCGCACGCCTTTTTTGTTGAGAGGGGGGGTACTAGACAGCTTCGGCATCCTCGGGCTCCTGGGCCTGTTGGGCAGCCGGTTGCTCGGCCCGCCCGGTGTGGGTGGTCTGGTGCTGCCAGCGGCCCAGCATGATGGACTCCACGGCTGCGGCGAGGCCGAAGGAGAATACGCTCAGAACCAGCGGAACACCGTGGGTTCCGAACATGTCGTAGAGGAAGACCCTGATCGCGCCCACAACGGTTACCAGGATCGCCAGGTTGCGCAATTCCTTGTTGCGTTGAATAAGGGCGAGCAGCATGAGCCCGATGGCCGCAAGGTTGATGATGATCGACTGGCTGCAACGGAAGGAGTTGGCCAGATCGCCGGGAGCACCCCGCAGGGAGAGATAGACCCCGCTTCTCAGCAGAAAGAAGCCGCTCACCAGGGCGGCCATGAGTAGTGCCGCCGCACCAAGGTCGCGCCGGTCGATATGGCCGAAAAATTCGGAGTCGGCAGGAGGCGCGTTAGTGCGGCACCAGCGGTAGTGGACAATGGCGATCGCTGCCTGCATGGCCGCGGCAACGATGACCGCGAACAGGTTGCTGTCTGGTGGTCCCGAGAGGACGAACAGGGCCAGGATTCCTGTGGCTGCCACCTGGAGGAGGTAGGATGTGAAGCGAACACCGCCGCTGCTCCAGGTCCTGGAGGTGAGGGCCAGGCCAAGGGCCGCCGCGGCGAGCAGAGGCAGGGCAAAGAGCGGCTGCCCGAGTGCTTTGGGGAGACCAAGGAGAAGCAGAACGGCTCCGCCGGCGACCAGCGCATTGGTCCCCGGTTTTCCTGGGATCTCCCGGCCGGCCAGCCACCATGCCAGCGCTGCGTGCAGGGCCGCAACGACAATGGCGGTCCACCCCAAGATCATCAGGTTTCCGCCCTGAGCGCCGACCACATGGTGCGCGACGGCGAAAGACCAAGTCGCAATGACGGTCGGCAGGGAAAAATCGAAGCGGGACACCCTGTCGCTGCCGCTGCGGACGATACCCAGGACGGAGATGGCCAGGTAACTTGCCACAAAGATTCCGAGCACTGGCAGGAACCAGAGCGGAGCCAGTCCGGGAGCCGGCTGCTGCTGCCTGGATAAGGCCGCGCCCAGGCCAAAGCCCCAGAGCTGGAGCATCAGCAGGGTGACGATCAGCACCGTCCATCTCAGCCAGGAGCAGCGTTTCAGGCTGGCGGCGTAGAAGCCGAGCAGGTTTGCTGTCCAGAGGATCATCGACAGATAGGGAAAGTAGGGGTGCGGGTAGTCTATAGCAGCACCGGCCAGGCACATTCCGAGTGTACCGACGGAGACAGGCAGGAATGCCTTGAACTGGTAGCTGATAACGGTCATGGCGATGCCGGTTGCTATCAGGGTAATGTAGGCCGGCACCAGGGGAAGCGACAGGAAACGCATGTGGGTCTCCACCACGATGGTTGCCATGAGGAGTGCGCCGCAGGCTGCAAAGACCGGCGCCAGGGGACTCGTGCTGCGGTAGAGGTACCAGCCGGCAAGGATGAGGGCGGCTGCATACCCCATTCCCAGGGCCGAGCCGGCCAGGGTGTTGATAAGCTGGTTGTCGGTGACGGTGCGAAGCGCAAGGGCGATCACCATCAGGAAACAGAGGGTCGCCAGGCGGGGGAGCAGCGCGGTCCTGCTGGCCCAGCTTAGTACTTCTTCGGAGATGTCGTCCGGTTCGCCCAGGAGAAGATCATCCTTATTGACTTGCGTCTTGCTCGATTTCGTTGCGGACTCTGTGGCTGGTTGTGCTCCCTGTGTTGCCAGACGCGCCTCCAGCTCGGCTACCCGCGTCACCAGGGCCTCCATTTGAGATACTACGTCCTCGGACCTCTTCTCCACTTCCCGGCGTTCCTCGTTCACGGTTGCCCCCTGAGTGATTTTGAGAACCTGTTGCGGAAGAATGCGACACTGTTTATGGCCGTAAAATAAGGGATACATGAAGAAAACAACTGTAATAGTCCCAAATAATATAACATTATTCTATTGCCAGTCCATATATTTTTCCAGGTAAGGATGAATGACAGGCAGGTAATAAACAGTATGTAAGTGTTGCAGGGACGTATCTCTCCGACAGGCGTGTCTACCTGGAGAAAACGGGAGATTGACAATCGTAATAAACATATATATAAGTTAGAATATAAAAGGTGGGGTCCTGCCATGGCATGTGAAAACATAAACAACTGTCAGTTTTTTATTGACATAATGGATAACATGCCGAAATCAGCGGATTATATTAAAAACAGATATTGTCTTATGCATTACGAGGCTTGTGCCAGGTATAGAATTTACAAAGAATTTGGTAAAGAGCGCGTTCCCCTTCGTCTCTTCCCTTTCGATGCGGACAGGGTCAGCAGGATTGTGAAGCGTTTAACTCGATAGCGCCGGATATTGGCTCACGATGGCCGGAATTTCGCGGCATTTCAATCCCGAAGCGGATATTATCGGGCCTTTTCCGATAGATGCGTGAGGAGCATCCGATGGAGATAAAAGAGAATTGTGAACACCTGGAATACCTGAAGACGATACTCGACAGTGTTGCGGACGGGGTGTTCACTGTCGATTCGGAGATGCGGATCACCACCTTCAACAGGGCTGCCGAGGAGATTACCGGCTACAGCGCGCGGGAAGCGGTGGGACGCCGCTGCCACGACATCTTCCGTACCGGGGTCTGTTTCTCCGCCTGTCCGCTCCGGGAGGCGCAGGAGAGCGGGGAGGCGGTGGTGAACCGGGAACTGGACATCACCGACAAGGAGAACCGGAAGGTCCCCATCTCCATCAGCGCCTCGGTGCTCCGCAATGCCCAGGGGCAGGCGGTAGGAGGGGTGGAGACCTTTCGCGATCTGTCGCTGATCTACCTGCTCAAGCGTGAGATCAAGGAGAAGTACTCCTTCCGCGACCTGGTCAGCCGCAACCCGGCCATGCGGCGCCTCTTCGACGTGCTCCCGGACGTCGCCGCCACCGAGGCGACGGTGCTCCTGAACGGCGACAGCGGCACCGGCAAGGAGCTGTTCACCCGCGCTATCCACGACCTCTCGCCGCGCCGCGAAGGACCGCTGGTGGTGGTGAACTGCGGTGCACTCCCGGAGCCGCTCCTGGAGTCCGAGATCTTCGGCGCCCGCAAGGGTGCCTATACCGGCTCTGTGGAAAACCGTCCAGGGCGCCTGGAGATGGCGCGGGGGGGGACGCTCTTCCTGGATGAGATCGGCGATCTCCCGCTTCCCTTGCAGGTGAAGCTCCTGCGGGTGCTGGAGAACAAGGAATACCAGCCGCTGGGGGCGAAGAACCCCCTCAAGGCCGATGTCCGCTTCGTGGCCGCCACGCATCGGGACCTGGAGGAGATGGTGGCCGAGGGGACCTTCCGCCGCGACCTCTTCTTCCGCATCAACGTGGTGCAACTCAAGATCCCCCCCCTCAGGGAACGTCCCGAGGACATTCCGCTCCTGATCGACATGGCGCTGGACCGCTTCAACGGACGCTACGGCAAGAAGATCCGCGGGTTTTCGTCGGAGGCGCTCAAGGTGCTGCTCCACTATCACTATCCCGGTAATGTCCGCGAACTGCTCAACATCGTGGAGCAGACGGTGATCCTCTGCCGCAATGGCGAAATCGGCGCCAACCAACTCCCCCCCGCGGTTTTTTCCCCCGACCCCGACCACGGCAACGAACCGGACAAGCCGGCGCCCGCCGCACCCGTCCAGATGAGCCGCGAGACGCTGGCGCAACTTCTGGCACGCCACAACGGAAACCGCTCCCAGGTGGCCCGGGAGCTGGGCGTGGACCGCACCACCCTCTGGCGCTGGATGAAAAAAAACGGCCTCGCCGACGCCTGAAAGAAGGAGGTGTTGCACGCCGCAACACCTCCCCTTCGTGCAACACTTTCCGCAACACCCCTCCGCACCTCCGACGCAACCCACCGTTTTGCATACAATATGCAAGTTTAAATATATTCAAAATAGATCATGTAGATGCGCCATCCCCTTCCCGTGCGTTGCAGCTGCAACGCACACACAGCATGCAACACTCGCGTAACACCTCGGCAATACCGCAATAACTCCCTGTAATAAGGCGTTTTTTTAAGTAGATTGTCTCGTTTTCCTCTGTTCGGCACGAACCTTGGAATAAGGAATGGCATGATCGCACAACAGTCAAGCCATACGGTATTCGTCGCTGTCCCCTATTACGGCAGCCTCACACTCCCCCCTCTCGGCCTTTCACGGCTCTTTTTCGTCGCGGCCGTAGACACCGCATCAAGAAAGGTCGCCCGGATAGAGATCCAGGTCTGGGACCCCAAGAAGGAGCCGAATCTCTCGGTCTGGATGCGCGAACTGGGATTCAGCGGCGTCATCTGCAGCGACAGCGGCTCCCACTACCAGATCGCCCTCAACGCCGAGAACATCTGGGTATTGGGAAAGCAGGAGGGTGAAGTGGCGGAACTCGTGGAGCGCTGGGCAACCGGAGAACTGGATGAAGCCAACGCCTGTCGCTGCGGCGAGCCGTCGAACTCCTGGTGCGGCACGCAACCAGAGAGCGGAATTGGAGCGGAGTTCTACCGCCGTCGGGTATACGGGAAGCGATTCTAGGCGGGACGGGCGGTTCCGTCGCCCCTGAACATTACACTGGAGGATCAATCAATGGCAAACGGAGCAGAAACGGCGCAACTCACCCTCAACGGCCTGGAGAGCATGGTCACCACACGGCTCAAGTCGGGAAGCATGGGATACTACTTCCTGCTGCTCCTCTGCGGCGGTCTCGTCCTGGCGGCCGCGGGGCTCGGCATTCACGCCATGGTTGCTGGTCACGACAAGTACTACAACGTCTACCGCGAGGTACCCTGGGGCATCCTGATCTCGACCTATGTCTTCTTCGTGGTCACTTCCACCGGGCTCTGCCTGGTCTCCTCCATCGGGCACGTCTTCGGCAACCAGGACTTCATGCCGATCGCGAAACGCTCGGTCTTCCTCTCGATCGCTACGATCCTCTCGGGTTTCTTCGTCATCGCCTTCGAGATCAAGATCCCCTGGCGCATGGCCATCTACAACGTCATCTCCCCCAACCTGACCTCGAACATCTGGTGGATGGGGACCCTCTACGGCGTCTACCTGGCCTTCATGTTCGCCGAATACGTCTTCCTGCTGCTGGACAGGCACAAGCCGGCGGTGTTCTGCGGCTTCAGCGGCTCGGTGGCCGGGATCGCCGCCCACTCTAACCTCGGGGCCGTATTCGGCCTCCTGATGGGGCGCGAGTTCTGGCACGGCCCCTACATGCCGATCTACTTCATCGCCTCGGCCATGATGACCGGCTGCTCGGTGATCATCCTCTTCCACTTCCTGGGGTACAGGATAAACAAGGAGGAAATGCCGGTGGCCATGAAAAAGGCGCTGCGGGTTACCGCGAAGCTGGGGGTGCTCCTGATCTGCGTGATCCTCTTCTTCACCACCTGGAAGATGATCTCCGGGCTCGCCGGACGCCCGGCCGGCAAGTACGAGGCGGTTATGGCGCTATTGAGCGGCCCCTACGCCGTCAACTTCTGGGTGTTCGAGTTGGGTCTCGGCATGCTCTTCCCGCTGGTGATGTTCATCCGCTCGAAGGGGGAGAACCTGAAGATGATGTTCTCCGGCGCGCTGGCCATGATCGTCGGGATCTTCGTAATGCGTTACGACCTGGTGGTGGTAGGGCAGATCGTTCCGGTCTACCACGAGTTGGGGGTGAACGAATACAAGCACCTGCTCTCCTACGCGCCGTCGCTCTACGAAACGGTCATCACCCTGGGGGGATTCGGGCTCACCGCCTTCCTCTTCCTTCTGGGTGAAAAGCTTTTCGCCGGCCACAAGGTAGAAGAAAACCACTGACCCCACGACCCGTAACCAATCCAAGCGCACACAGAGGACCATACGACATGAAACAGAGCAAGCACGACCTGGGCAGCACGAAAAACGAAGGAATGGAAAACGTCCCCATGGAGGAGCGCCGCCAGTTCCTCAAGATGGGGTTGGCGATCACAGGCATCTTCGCCGGGGGGACAATCTTCTCCGCCGTCTCGGTGATAGACAGGGTATTCGCCTCCTCGGAGGAGTTCACCGCCCAGTACCCCTACAAGCCCCACTACGGGATGATCCTCTTCCAGAACCGCTGCGTGGACTGCGAGCGTTGCGTCGCGGCCTGCGCCGAGACCAATCACGTCCCCCACGAGGGGTACCGTACCCGCATCCTGATGAAGGAGATGCCGGACGCGGTCGGTCTGAAGCGGGAGTTCATCCCGGTACTCTGCAACCATTGCAACGTCCCGCAGTGCACCCGCGTCTGCCCCACGAAGGCGACCTACAAGGACCCCGTCAACGGGATCGTCATGATGGACACAAGCAAGTGCATCGGCTGCCTGACCTGCCAGGAGGGGTGCCCCTACAACGCCCGTTACTTCGACGAACATAGGCAGGCGGTCGACAAGTGCAACTTCTGCTTCGACACGCGGCTCTCCAAGGGTGAAAAGCTCACCGCCTGCGCCGCCGCCTGTCCGGCCTCCTGCCGCGTCTTCGGCGACCTCTCGGACAAGGGGAGCGACCTCTACAAGGCGATCCACCAGTTGGAACGGCCGGTGTGGGTGCTGCGCCCCGAGGCGGGGACCAAGCCCAGTGTCTTTTACACAAAGGACACCTCAGCGGTGGCTTTCAAATAATTGCGACCATTCAAATAGAATTAGAGGAGACGTCATGAATAAACATTGTGCAACCATAGCCATTTGCCTCGCCATCGCCATGCCGGCCGTGGCGGCGGAAAACCACGGCGGCGACGTGGTCTACACCAAGCCGGTGAAGTCGGTCCTCTTCTCCCACAAGCTGCACGTGGAGGAGAAGGGGCTCTCCTGCGACATGTGCCACGCACGCACCTTCGACATGCAGGCGCTGAAAGCCCAGGAAAACGCCGATTTCACCATGAAATCGCTTGTGGAGGGAAAATACTGCGGCGCCTGCCACAACGGCACCATGGCCTTCGCCTCCAATACCCGTTGCGCCGCCTGCCATACCGGGGTCAAGGGGGGCGGACCCCCGCGCGGGGGGAAGCACTAGACATTTACATACCTCGTATCTCTCAGCAGCTCGCGTAGATTTATTCACCGTCCCCTCGGGGACATAACGAAAAAGAGGAGTCGAGACAGACTCCGGGAGGATCGTCATGACACTGGAAACCCTCAAGTTCGGCCTGTTGCTCACCATCATCCCCTTCTCGGCCATCTTCCTGTTCATCGCCATCTGGTGGGCGCTGGTGGACCTCTCGCTCCGCGAGGTAACGACCTCGCGCCGCATCATCTGGACCCTGGCGGTGATCGCCCTCCCACTGGCGGGACCGATCGCCTACAACTATCTGGTCCGGCGCAAAACCGGCTTCAGGAAACTGTCGGCCTTTGTCTCGCGCCCTGCTCCCGTGATGGAGGCGGCCGGAGCCCTCTGCAAGGCCCTCGACTAGGGAGAGGATGCGCGCCATGGAACTTCTGCTTGAGCGAACATGCGATTTCCCATATACTGTCGGCGCCTTGACGCATCACATTCCCGTTGAAGAGGATGGCCGCCATTTTTACCACCGACGAGCAGGACAAGGAGAAGCTGGAGAGGATGATCAGGGGGGTTTCCCTCTACCTGCTCAGCGGGGCGGCCGCCTTCAGCCTGGAGGTGATTGTCTACTCCGACAAGGGGTGGCTTCAGGGAGGTGGCTGGTGGCTGCGGTCGTTCCTCCCCCCCGCTCTCTGGCTGTTGGCCCCGTATCTCGGCTTCAGCTCGATCCTGCTCAAGATGAAGCACAACCTGCGGCAGCTGATAGTGCTCCTCTTCGGATCGGCCGGCACCGCCGTCTTCGGCATAGCCATGATGCTCGACGGCTTCTTCATTCACACCGATCCCCGCAACCGGGTGATTTTCTGGGTCGTACCCATCTACCAATGGCTGGCTCTCGCCGGTACGACGGCGCTGCGTCATGCGGTGGGGAGAAAACCGCCTCTCTTCTGACGGACAGACAAAGGAGATAAACATGGAACTCTTTACCTACGCCCTTGTGAAGCCGATGATCCCTTTTCTGGTTATCTTCGCCCTGGCCGCAGTCGGTTGGGCCCTGTCGGACCTGGCGGCACGGCGCCTTTCGGGCAGCGAACGCACCATATGGGCGCTCGCCATCCTGGTCTTCCCGCCGCTGGGGGCTATACTCTACGGTCTTGTAGGAAAAAAGGGCGCCCCGGACGCCGAGATCGGCTGAGGAGTCGGCGGCTTCAGACGATTTGCTCCGACATGACGTGACGCGGACCGCAGGTGACCATCAACCGGCCAACAGAGAGGAGGTTGAGAATGCTGATCATAGCCATAGGGGTGTCTACCATGATCGCTGTTGCGATAGTGGTGTTCGGGATGCAGTACTATGCTTTCAGGAAGAATAAGAGCGAACTGGACAGGGACTTCGGTATGCACAGTCCGTGCAGCGACGGAATACATCCTCGTACAACCTCCAACGGATCAGCCCGTGGAACACAAGAGGTTGCGCTACCGTCTTGAGAGTTTGAACCACAAACAGGGACAGGAAACAGAAAAGGGGGAAGCCGACGCGGCATCCCCCTTTTTGCCATGAATCCTGCGAATGGTCAGTGTCCGCTACCCACGAAGGCCAGGATCATCAGCACCAGCAGCCCCAGCCCGATCAAAAGCGCGGAGAATCCGAATCCCTTGAAGAGGAAGTCGTACACCACACCACTGCTCCTTTTGCAGGCGAACTGCTCGGTGCGTCCCTCTTCCTCGTAGCGCCTCCACTGGTCGCCGCGTTCCGCGATCATCTCCTCCTTGGCGATCTGGCCGTTGAAGATGACGAAGTCCATGGGGAACTTTTCCGGGCGTCCGTGGGTGTTGAAGAAGTGCACGGTGAAGATGAAGCCGGTGGCCAGGAGCGCCTCGTCGGAATGGACGATGGTGGCTACGTTGAATGCCCAGCCCGGCAGGAATGCGCCGAATATCTCGGGGAACCAGAGCATCAGGCCCGATCCGCCGATGGCGAACATACCCCAAAAGACAGCCAGGAAGTCGAATTTTTCCCAGTAGGTCCAGCGCTCGAAGGTGGGCTTCGGACCGCGGAAAAAGAACCACTTCAGCATGCCGACAACGTCCCTGACATCGCGCAGGCTGGGGCAGAGCGAATCGGGTCCGAACAGGCGCTGGATGAAGTTCCCCTTGATATCCTTGCGTATGAAGAGGAAGTGGAAGCTCATCACCAGTGCCGCGCCGAAATATACGAAGGTAATCACTGCGCAGATGCGGTGGATCAGGCCGGCGTTGGCCGATCCGCCGTAGAAATTCATCATGGCCATTGCCCACTGCTGGTCGCTGAACCTGAGCGGCAGCCCGGTCAGGGAGAGGCCGAGGAAGCTGGTAATGACCAGGATGTGCAGGAATATGTGGACCGGCTTGAAGCGCCGGTACTGTTTGTAGGCCTCTGGAACCAGGTGGTCGCGGTATTCCCCGGACGCAAGCCTGTGTTCCCTGTCACGGTTCTCCACGAAGCCGCGGAACATCCAGAGCAGGGTGTGTATCCAGAAGACCGTGAAGGTCACCAACAGCAGGCCGGTCATGCCGATGAAGGTATAGTAGAGGATCGGATAGTTCTCACGGTCGCCGTGCTCGCCGTGCGCGTAGAACCCGGTGAAGAGCGTGGTGGCCCCGGAGTGGCACTGTGCGCAGGTCTTGACCAGATTGGCGGGATTGACGCTGGATTTCGGGTCATTCTTGGGAAGCACGGCATGGGCGGTGTGGCAGTCGGCGCAGCCGGCCACCTTTTCCGGAAAACCGAGACGGTAGTTCTTGCCGTGATAGCTCTCCATGTAGGTCTTGACGGCAACGTTGAAGACCTTGTTGCGTTTCATCAGCTCTTCATTGCTGTGGCATTTCAGGCAGACCTTGGTGTGAAACTCGCGGTGCTCCCTGTCCGTCCCCAGCTTCTGTATGGCGTGGAGGTTGTGGCAGTCGTTGCAGGCTGCGGAATCCATGTTCCCCTTGGCGACCGCCCTGCCATGGACCGAATTCCGGAACCCCTGCTCCTTGTCGTGACACTGGATGCATTTGGCGATGACCTGGCGCTTGTCGTTTTTCCAATAGGTGTGCGTATGGATATCGGTGTGGCAGTTGGCGCACATGATCCCCCTGGAGATGTGGATGCTGGCGTAGTGCTCGGAGTTCTCCCTTTTGTGGCAGCGTTCGCAATGTACCTTGTGTACCTTGATCTCCTTCCGCATGTGCCTGACGAGGTCCGTGATGTCGTCATGACAGCTGGTGCAGGCGTTCTTGCCATGGACCGAGCCGGAGAAGGCTTGGATGGAGATCCGGTCGCTGTGGCACCCCAGGCAGGTGGCCGGATCGATGGCCATGCCCTGTTCGGCCGGAGCGGGTTGCGCGGCGGAGAGCAGCAGGCAGAGCAGCAGTGCTGAACGGAAAAATGCCATGATTGCCTCCCTGGGAGATGATGCATTGCAACGATGCGGGTGATTTCCGCAGATGTTGCGTGGAAATCCACAATACACTTATTCATTAAGCATGCCTGTTATTAATTCTACCAAGGTAACGGGGGGATGCAAGAAGGCGGCGTGGGGCTGGTGAAGAGGTTCTGCCGTGGTAACTGACTATAATGAAAGATGATTTCGACTTGAAGAAGAGGCTTCGGCGCTGTCCGCTCCGGATCAGCGGCATGCCGGGCCGGTCACTGAAACGCGGGTTATCCGGCTATTTCACCGACTCAGTCCGCGGTATGACGGTTTCGCCAGCTAGAAAACGGCCCGCCCTAGTGGTGTAACTGTCCGGATTTACGATATATAGCTGAAAGTGCCTCCTTGACTTTGCCGCTGTCTGTTGCTATCTTCACAATTCTGTTGTAACAGTAGTCATCAGTAAGGTTGTCCCGGAATTTCCTTGCAACAAGGAGCAGACATGTATAAGAAGCTGTTCATCCCCGGCCCCGTCCCGGTTCATCCCGACATCCTCGCCGCCATGGCCACCCCCATGATCGGCCACCGTATGAAGGAGTACGCCGAGTTGCACGGGCGCATCACATCCGGCCTGAAAAAGGTCCTGTTTACCCAGGGCAAGGTGTTCTTGGCCACCTCCAGCGCCTTCGGCGTCATGGAAGGGGCCATCAGAAACCTGGTGGGGACACGCTGTGCCAACTTCTGTAACGGCGCCTTTTCCGACAAATGGCACGATGTCACGCTGCGCTGCGGCAAACAGGCCGACGCCTTCAGGTTCGAGTGGGGGAGGCCGGTCACCCCCGAGGCGGTCGAACAGGCGCTTTCAACGGGTAAATATGACAGCATGACCATGATCCACAACGAGACATCCACCGGTGTCATGTCTCCCCTGCCGGAGATCGCCGCGGTGATGCGGAAGTTCCCCGATGTGATGTTCATCGTCGATACGGTCTCGTCCATGAGCGCCCTGAAGGTCCCGGTGGACGAACTGGGGATCGACAGCTGCATCTTCGGAGTGCAGAAGGCGTTTGCACTGCCGCCGGGGCTGACTGTCTTCACCGCCAGCGAAAAGGCGCTCAGGCGCGCAGCCGGCATGGAGGGGCGCGGCTACTACTTCGATTTTACGGAATTTGCCGCCAACGACGCCAAGGACAACACCCCATCCACCCCCTGCATCTCCCTGATCTACGCCATGGACCGCCAGTTGGAGCGGATGTTTGCAGAGGGGCTGGAGGCGCGTTGGGCGCGGCACCGCGACCTGGCCGACTTTGTGCGCGGCTGGGTGACCTCACGCGGTTTCGAGCTGTTCCCCGAGCCCGGCTCCTGCTCCCTTACCCTGACCTGCGCCCGCAACAGCCGGGGCATCGACCTGGCCGCGTTGAAGAAACGCCTGGGAGAGGTGGGATTCGCCTTTGACGACGGCTACGGCAAGATCAAGGGGCAGACCTTCCGCATCGCCCATATGGGCGATATGATCCGCGCCGACCTGGATGAGCTGTTTGCGGCCATGATTGCCATCATGCCGGAACTGGCGTAACATTGATTTATAGAAATACCATTATAATTCAGGAGCCTGGATATGAAATGCCCGAATTGCGGCGATAGGACAGCGGTGGATCTCGACATGCATTCCGGCGGGTTTACGTCCGATCAGTCGCCGGTCAAGGAATGCGGCGCCTGCGGTCTGGTCTGGCGGGTCACGGTGGATGCCGGCGTGACGAAGATCGACATCATCAAGCCGGCCGACAGGAAGAACTGAAACGGCCCCCCGCGAGGGGGGCACGACCGCTATTCCATCTCGAAGGCGTCTTTTCCGGCGCCGCAGAGGGGACAGCACCAATCGTCGGGGAGGGACTCGAAGGCGGTCCCAGGCGGTATTCCCCGGTCGGGGTCGCCAAGGGCGGGGTCGTAGACGTACTGACAGATGGTGCAGATCCAGCGTTGCATGGTAAGCTCCTTTGCGTTTAGTTGTTCTGCCAGCTGATGCACTGCACCGGACAGCCGTCGATGGCCTGCTGGATGTCTTTTTCCGGCGCCCCGGCCGGGTCGTAGCACTCCGATTTTCCGGCACTGTTGAAGCGGAACACCCCCGGACAGACGGAGATGCAGAGTCCGCAGCTGATACAGCTTTCCTGGTCTACCCAGGGTCTTTTCATGGCTGATTCCTCCTGGTGGGAACTGCAAGAAATGTATACCAGCCGAGGCGCACTGTCAACAGGGGGCGCGCGTTAACAGCTAGCGGCTGGCTGACGGCTTGATCAGAAATCGCATAAAGGAGCTGTAACCAATGATCTTCGATTCTCTTGAGGTTGGCCCGCTGGCGGTCAACTGCTTCATCCTCGGCTGTGAGGAGACCCGTGAAGGTGTGGTGGTGGATGCCGGCGGTGACGCCGAGCGGATCGTCACGGCTGTCGAGCGCCATGGGTTGACCATCGGTCAGGTAATCAACACGCACGGTCACTTCGATCATGTGGGCGCCAACATGCCGCTGGTGGAACGCTTCGGCGCCCGTTTGCTGATCCATGCCGCCGATGCCCCCATGCTGGAGCGGGCGGCCGAAGTTGCCCGTGCCTATGGATTGCGCGTGGAAAATCCGCCCAAGCCGGATGCGTTCCTGGAAGACGGCATGGAGATCTCTTTCGGCGCCTGCCGCATGCGGGTGCTGCATACGCCGGGGCATACACCGGGCGGTTGCTGTCTCTACCTTGAGGCCGAAAGGAAGATCATCACCGGCGACACCCTTTTTGCCGACTCCATCGGCCGCAGCGACTTTCCCGGCGGCTCGCACGTACAGTTGCTCGAATCCATCCGGACCAGGCTCTTTACCTTGCCGGACGAGGTGACAGCATATCCGGGGCATGGCCCGCAGACGACCATCGGGCACGAAAAGCGCCATAACCCGTATTTCCAAGAGGCATAGCGCATGCTGAAAGGTAAACAGATCGTCCTCGGCGTCACGGGAGGCATCGCGGCCTACAAGGCGGTGGAGCTCCTGCGCCTGCTCACCAAGGCCGGCGCCCATGTCCATGTCATCATGACCCGCGCGGCCTGCGAGTTCGTCACCCCGCTCACCTTCCAGACCCTTTCCATGAACCCGGTGATGACCTCGCTCTTCAACCTGATCGCCGAACGGGAGATCGGGCACATCTCCCTGGCCGACCGGGCCGACCTGTTCATCATCGCCCCGGCCACGGCCAACATCATCGGCAAGCTGGCCGGCGGAATCGCCGACGACATGCTCACTACCACGGTCATGGCCACCAAGGCGAAGGTTCTGATCGCCCCGGCCATGAACGTCAACATGTACACCAACCCGGTCTATCGCGATAACGAGGAGAGGCTGCGGCGGCTGGGCTACCTGTTCGTGCCGCCGGAGAAGGGTGAACTGGCCTGCGGTTGGGAGGGGGAGGGGAAGCTGGCGACCCCGGAATCCATCTTCGAGGAGGCCGTGGCGGCGCTGACGCCCAAGGCCCTGGCCGGCCTGACCGTCATGGTGACCGCCGGCCCGACCCGCGAGGAGATCGATCCGGTGCGTTTCATCAGCAACCACTCCTCGGGGAAGATGGGCTACGCCCTGGCCATGGCCGCCAGGCGCCGCGGCAGCCGGGTGATCCTGGTCAGCGGCCCGGTTGCCCTGGCGGCCCCGGCGGGTGTCGAACTGGTGAGCGTAGAAAGCGCCGCAGAGATGCGCGCCGCGGTCATGGCGCGGGCCGGCGACTGTTCGGTGGTCATCAAGGCGGCCGCGGTGGCCGATTACCGGCCGATCGAGCGAAACGGGGCCAAGATCAAGAAACAGGCCGCGGAGTTGACGCTGCAACTGGTCAGAAACCCGGATATCCTGGCCGAGTTGGGCCGGCTGGAGCGCCGGCCGTTTCTGGTGGGGTTTGCCGCCGAAACCAACAACCTTGAGGCGATGGCCACGAAGAAGCTGAAGGAGAAGAACCTGGACATGATCGTGGCCAACGACGTCACTCAGGCCGATGCGGGTTTCAACGTGGACACCAACCGCGCCTGGCTCCTATTCCGCGATGGTAGCAGGGTGGAGTGCCCGTTGATGTCCAAGCATGAACTTGCCGCCGTTATCCTCGAACATATCGCCGCCGAGCTGGCCAAGGCATAGGCAGGGGCGACAGCACGGGTTCATCGTGCTTAACCCCTGCTTGGTTTTCATCCTACCCGCTGTGCAGTTCCCCCAGCAATTCAGGTTTATGTAACGCCTGCCTCAGCTTCTCCCTGAGCGCCTCCACCTGTTCCAGCCCCGCCGCCTTTGTCATCCTGCCGCTCTTGTAGAGCAGCCGCAGGTTTTTCCGCAGCGCCTCGGCCGTGGCCAGGGCCCGCTCCCCCGTCGGGTCGGTGCGCACGATATCCGCATCGTCGGGGTGCTGCAACAGATCGAAGACCGCCTCCTCGGTCAGCTTCAGGTATTCGTCGCGGTCGCTTTTGGCCAGCACGTAGCGGGAATTGGCGGAGAGGGTCCGCATGACCCGCTGCCACCTTTCCAGCCGCGAGAGGAGCATGATCGAGTTGAAGATGCGTTTGTTGGTGCCGAAGGAGAAGATGGTTGTGGTCAGCACGCTGCGCAGCAGGGCATCGTTGGCGCGCTGGTCGCTGCGGCAGACCTCCTTGGCCTGTTCCCAGACATCCTTTTCCACGAAGGTCTCGAAGCGCATCTCCCAATAGGTGTGTTTCATGGTCACGGTGGCGAATGAGCGCATGATCTTGTAGGGCACGAAGTAATTGTGGGCGATGGCATCCGCCGCCAGATGGGAGAGGTAGCCGTAGGCGCAGGCCCGTTCGCTGTCCGTGCGCGCGGCTTGCAGCACCTTCCCGCCGATGCGCCAGCGATGGCAATTGAGCATGTAATGGGTGTATTTCTTCCCCACTATGATGTCGGCCGCAATGCAGCCGTACAGGTAGTCATGGGGGTGGGCAGCCAGGATCGCGGCCACGCCGGTGGGGAACAGGGCAAAATTTTCGAGAACATTCAGCCCGACCAGGAGGTGGATCCCGCCTCCCCAGGCCTGGGCCTCCGCCGGCAGGCAAACGAAGGCCAGGAGCAGGATAAATAGAGATGGATGCATTCGTTCTTTCACTTTGACAGGCGGTTAAGGTAGCTGCTACAGTTCGGATTCTAAATGTTACTCCAGAACAGGGGATGATACAACTCGGCGTATGAAATCAGGGCATTCTTTCCACACAATTGCAGTTGCATCCCTCAGGGAATATGTCGCGGCGCTCCAGGAAAGCGGTCTGGACGGGATTCCCGTTGCCATGGCCGGCGCTGTCCCGGCTGAAGCGGCATCCCCGGCTCAGGCCGCTCCAAAGGCGGGGGGGGCGGAGGCGCCGACAGGCGAGCTCCAGCGTCACGACTCCCTGGGGCAGATCAGAAAGGAACTGGGGGAGTGTCAGCGCTGCAAGCTGGCGAAGACACGAAAAAACCTGGTCTTCGGCGTGGGGAACCCGCAAGCGCGGCTGGTTTTCGTCGGGGAAGGTCCGGGGGGGGACGAGGATCTCAAGGGGGAGCCGTTCGTGGGGGAGGCCGGCCAGGTGCTCAACCGCATCATCACCGCCATGGGACTGAAGCGGGAGGATGTCTACATCTGCAACGTGGTCAAGTGCCGTCCTCCGAGGAACCGCGACCCCGAAGAGGACGAGATCACGGCCTGTTCTCCCTTCCTGTTGCGGCAGCTCCGCTCCATCCGGCCCGAGGCGGTCGTGGCGCTGGGCAAGTTCGCCGCCCAGACGCTTCTGGGGACCAAGGAGCCGATTTCCAGGCTGCGCGGCAAGTTCCGCGACTTCCACGGCATCCCGCTCATGCCGACCTACCACCCCTCGTTTCTGCTGCGCAAGCAGGGTGAGGGGAGTATGGACTCCTTCTGGGAGGTGTGGGACGACATGACCCAGGTGCTGCGCCTGCTCAAGCTGCCGGTGCCGGAGAAGAGCAGGAAGCGGTAGGGGCGCTGCTTGCCGCGCCCGCAGTCAGCACGGGTGGCCCTTATGGGCGCGGCAAACAGCGCCCCTACGGAACAATCCACCTCCGCACCACGAACACGCCCCGCTGTTTCCCCTCCGCCGGCCACGCATCCGCCGGCCGCCGGCTTCGCATGATCTCCTCCAGCCTCTTGAAGAGCGGAGTCGTTCTCACCCCGCCGTTCCCCGCCTTGCCGCACTCCAGCCGGCTCTCGATGACCGTTTCCCTGTCCAGCACGACGATCACGTGCCCGTTCCAGACGATCAGGTCCAGCGGCTCAAGCAGCGCGACCAATTCGTAAGCGTTTTTTCCCGCGATGGGCACGCCATTCCCGAACGCGACCAGTTGCGCGGTGTTGCGGGGTGTCCAGCCGCCGCTGGCCTGGTAGAGCAGCCCGGAGCAGTCCACTCCCGCCAGGATCATCCGCTCCCGTCTTCCGGCCGGGATGGTTTCGCGATGGAACAACCCTGCCGGGTCGGATATCCCCTCGCGGATGTTGCCACCCCAGACGTAGGGGGAGCCGACGGCCGCCTTCAGTTCGGACGTGATATCCGCGGCCGCCGGCGCCTTCCTCGCTCGCGCCGGCGGCTGCGTCTCCATCGGCTCGATAAAACGGCTTGCCACGTAGAGCGCCCCGCCGGCCGGGGTGGGGTAGTCGTCCGTCTCCACCCGGTAGACGACGGAATCGTTGCCTCTGATCTCCGCCAGCAGCCTGAAAGGGGTCCCCGGCAGGGCGATGAACTCCAGCTCCCGTACCTGGCCGCAGCGGTCCGTCTTCAGGGTCGCGCCATCCCTTGCGCCGAAGACCGCGCCAAAGGCCGGCGAGTTGAGGACCGGCGTGGCGCCGCGGGCTATGCCGAAAGATGCCGCTTCGGCCTGGGAGAAAAGGCAGCAGGTCAATATCGGCAGAATGGGAATAAGGTATTTCATCCTATAAAAAGCAGTTGATACGCAAAGACGCAAAGACGCGATGGAAAAACAGTAAGTTAACAAAATGGCAAGCATCACCTTTTGGGTGAATGCCCTGTTTTTTACAAGCCTTGAGTTACTTTGCATCCTTGCGTCCTTGCGTTAAGAATCTGCCGTTTTAAGGTTCACTGTGCGGGCATCCTGTTAGGCTGTTGCGCCGTATTCTGCTTCATGGTACATAGCATACTATTTCGGCTGCCCATATGCCAACCCGGAAAGAGCAAAGTGACATCACCCGTCATCGACAGCACATTGCCGCCCACTGATGAGATCAGTGACGAGGAGCTGACGGAAATCGGCAGGCTGCTTAGCATTGGGCGTTGCTTCGACCTCTCCGTCTACAAGGCCAAGTGCATGAAGCGGCGCGTGGCCATCAGGATGCGTTCCACCCGCTGCCGCGACGCGGCCGCTTACTGCGGATTGCTGCGGCAGAACGCGCTCGAGCTGGATCTGCTCCAAAAGACGCTCACCATCCACGTGAGCCAGTTCTTCCGCAATCCGTCCATGTTCGAGAAGCTGCGGAGCGAGGTCCTGCCCCCCCTTTTCAGGGCCGGCAGGAACGGCCTGGCGGAGTCCCTGCGCATCTCGTGCCTGGGCTGCGCAAGCGGGGAGGAGCCTTACAGCCTGGCGATCCTGCTGCGGGAGCATTTCGGCAGGGAGCTGCGCCGGACAGCGACCACTATTTTCGGGACCGACATCGATGCCGAAACCCTTGAGGCCGCACGGCAGGCGGAATACAACGAAGACCGCCTCAAGGAGGTCCCGCAGGAGACCAGGGAGCGTTATTTCCGCCGGCATGGGGCGCGTCTGCGCCTGATTCCCGAGATACGGGAGATGGTGACGTTCGGGCAGGGGGACATCGCCGCTGTCGGAGGGTATGCCGCCAGCAATCTGGTGCTCTGCCGCAACACCCTGATCTACTTCACTCGGCCCGATCAGGAGCGGATCCTGAACGGGATTGCGGACATCCTGCCGCCGGGAGGCATCCTTGTCCTTGGCAAGTCCGAAACCATGGTGGGGGATGCCCGCCTGCGCTTTGCGCCGCTCTGCACGATGGAGCGCATATACCGCAGGGTGTAACAAATTCAAAACGGAGGACGGCATGCGTATCCCCATAGGGCATAAATTCATCATCGGTTTCGTCGTGGTGGTGGCGGCGGTGGCCTTCAGCCCCAAGCTGGTCGGTCTGCTCGGTTATTCGGCCGAGATCAGCAGCATCCTGGGTTATGTCGTGGCAATGACCATCGGGCTGATCCTGGGGTGGGCCTTTGCCAAAGGTTTCACCGCCAACATCGGCAGGTTGACGGAGGTCGCCGAATCCATCAGCCGGGGGGACCTGACCCGCGACGTGGCCATCCGCGCCTCAAGAACCCCTGACGAGACCCATGAGCTGGCGGCGCTGATCAACCTGATGCTCCAGAATCTGCGCGACCTGGTGGGACACATCAATAAGGGTTCCGGGCACCTTTCCGGATCGGCCCGCGATATCAACTCCACCGCCCTGGATATCAACGCCTCCACAGAGGAGGTGGCCCAGGCCATCGAGCAGATCTCCCGCGGGGCGGAGACCCAGGCCGAGATGGTGGAGAAGAGTTCCAGGTTCATCCGCGAGATAGCCATCTCCATAGAACTGGTGGCGGCCCGTGCCCGCGAGACGGCCAAGGCCGCCCGCGAGACCAGCCTGACCGCCCAGCATGGCGGCAGCCTGGCGGGCGACTCCCTGGAGCGGATGAAGGAGTTCTTCGATCAGCAGGAGGAGATCGGACGGCAGTTCGACGCCTTCAAGGCCAAGCTGCAAAAGGTGGGCAAGATCGCCGACTTCATCGGTGACGTGGCCCGCCAGACAAACCTGCTGGCGCTTAACGCCTCCATCGAGGCGGCCCGGGCCGGTGAATACGGCAAGGGTTTTGCTGTAGTGGCCGACGAGGTGCGCAAGCTGGCCGACGGTTCGGTCCGGTCGGCGGCCGAAATCAACGAGATGATCGAGAGTCTGCGCGAGGAGAGCCGCCGGGTGCACGAGACCATCCTGGACGGTTCCCGCAGCATCAAGGAGGGGAAGCGGAACATCGACGTCACCGCCTCGGCCTTCCAGGAGATCCTCAAGACCGTCCTGGAGACGGAGCGCAAGGCCAACAGCATCGCCGACCTTTCCCAGATGCAGCTTGAGGGCTCGGCTAAGATGGTCAAGGCGGTGGATGAGATCGCCAAGGTGGCCGACGACAACGCCGCCGCCACCGAGCAGGTCTCGGCCGCGACCGAGGAACAGTTGGCGGCCATGCAGGACATGGCCCTGGCCACGAGGGATCTGGCCCAACTGGCGGAGGACCTTCTGGCCGTGGTGGAGCGCTTCAAGGTTGCCCCGGACGAGGAGCCGCAGACGGCATGACAAAGGCCGGGCGCAGATACCTGCTCTTCACCCTGCAGGGGCGGTTCTACGCCCTTGACCTGGCGCAGGTGGCCGAGGTGGAGGAACCCCCGCTCATGTGGCCCATCCCAGGGGCCCCCAGTTGCTATCCCGGCGCCATGAACTTCCATGGCGCTATTGTCGCGGTCATGGACCTGGCCGCGTTCCTCGGCCATCCCGGCGCTGGCGGGCGGGAGAAGGTCATTGTCCTCGACCCCGCCATCGCCTCCCTGGCCTTCCTGGTGGAGCGGGTCGTCAGGATCGTCCCGCAGGAGCAGGTTGAAATGTCCGCAGCGCCGGGAGATGCCTTTGCGACCGCCCTGCTGGAGCTTCCCGAGGGGACCGCCACCCTGCTGGACGCCGCCGCGATCGCCGCCAGGGCCGCTGAAACCATCAACGGCTGATAAATTGACCTAACCCGGACGAGCCGGGACCAAACAGGAAAAACCCGTGTGCTGTTGAAGTCGCGTTTGAGATTTGCCGGCCCTGGGGGAAAGGATAGCAGATGATAGGGAAGCGCATGCTCGGAGTCTGCCTGGCCCTTTCCGCCGTCTTCATCGTGGGGATCTGCGGCTACGTTTCCATCGAGGGATGGAGCCTCTTTGATTCCCTTTACATGACCGTCATCACCATCGCGTCGGTCGGCTTCATGGAGGTGCACGATCTCTCGAACCAGGGGCGGGCCTTCACCATTGTCCTGATACTCTGCGGGTCGGCCATCCTCATCTACGGCCTGTCGGTGCTGACGGCGTTCATCGTGGAGGGAGAACTCACCGATGTAATCAGGAGGCGGAAAATGAAAAACTGCATCAGCCGGTTGAAGGGGCACTATATAGTATGCGGGGTGAGCGCCACCGGCCGGCATATCATCGCAGAACTGTCCAGGACCGGACACAGGTTCGTGGTCATAGACCGCGACCCGGAGCGGATCAGGCTGCTTACCGAGTCTGAGTTCCTCCATATCGAAGGAGACGCCACCCATGAGGCGGTCCTGGTCGCAGCCAACATCGCCACGGCGGAAGGGCTCTTCACCACCCTCCACCACGATGCCGACAACCTGTTTGTGGTGGTAACGGCAAAGGGGCTCAGGCAGGAGTTGAAGATCGTGGCCAAGGCGAGCGACGAGGAATCGGAACGGAAGTTGCGCATGGTGGGAGCCGACCGGGTAGTGATGCCCAACTATATCGGCGGCCTCCGCATGGCCTCGGAGATGATCCGGCCGTCGGTGGTCAGCTTCCTCGACGCCATGCTGCGTTCGCGGGACGCCACCGTCCGGGTCGAGGAGATCCGCATCACCGTCAACTCCCCCCTGGTGGGAAAGCCGCTGTCCGAGACGGGGGTCCTCGGCATGGAAGGGGTCACCGTTGTCGCCTTGACCGACAATGACGGTTCCTGTCGCTTCAACCCGCCCCGGGAGACGATGCTCAAGCCCGATGACGTGATCATCGTCATGGGGGTCGTGGATCGAATCAGCGCCATGAAGGCCAGGACGGCGGAGGCTTGAAGATAACGTTTCAATCAGGGGCATTCTCGTGCCCGCCATAAACCATCGGGAGGGAACCATGCAGATCAAAAGGGCAGCCTATCTGTTCGCGGCAGTGAGCGTCTCCGCCGGCCTTTTGCTCGCCGGCTGCAAGAAAAAGGAAGAGGGCAAACCGGGCGGGACTGCCGGCGATACCGTCCGGATCGCCTTCATGGGCGCCCTGACCGGCGACGTGGCCATGTTCGGCAAGCCGACCCTGGAGGGGATGCGGATCGCCGCCGATGAGCTCAACGCCGGCGGCGGAGTGCTGGGGAAGAGGATCGAGATCGTCGAGGCCGACAACCGCGGCGACAAGCAGGAGGGGGCCGCCCTGGCCCAGAAGTTCATCAGCCGCGACAACGTGGCGGCCATCATCGGCGACCCGACCACCGGCATCACCAAGGTGGTGGCCCCCATCGCCCAGAAGGCCGGGATCGTGCTCCTCTCGACCGGCTCCACCGGCCCCGGGGTAGTGGAGATCGGCGATTTCATCTTCCGCAGCACCCTCTTGGACAGCGTGGCCATGCCGGCCCTGATGGAGTACTATTCCAGGGAGATGGGGTACAAGAGGGTGGCGGTGATCACCTCCGACAACAACGACTACAGCGTGGGGCTGACGCAGACCTTCAAGGAGGCGATCAAGGGAAAGGCGATCGAGATCGTGGCCGACGAGAAGATCAAGGACGGCGACAAGGACTTCAGCGCCCAGGTCACCAACATCAAGGCCAGGAAACCGGACATCATCTTCTTCTCCGGCTACTACACCGAGGGGGCGCTGCTGATGAAGGAGGCCCGCAAACAGGGGCTCAAGGTCAACATGTTCGGCGGCGACGGCCTCTCCCCCTCGACCTTCATCGAGCTGGGGGGCCAGGCGGTCGAGGGTACCATGGCCTACCTCGGCTTCTCGCCGGAACAGGCCTCCCCCGAGCAGGCCAGGTTCATCGAGGCGTACAGGAAGAAAACCGGCCAGACTGCGGAGATGTTCGCCGCCCAGGGGTATGACGGCATCCTGATGCTGGCCGATGCCATCAGGCGCGCGGGGAGCGCCGATCCCAAGGTGTTCAAGGCGGCCCTGGCCCAGACGAAGGACTTCCCCGGCGTATCCGGCACCATCACCATCCGCCCCAACCGCGAGCCGGTCAAGTCGCCGCTCTGCCTGCTGGAGGTCAAGGGAGGCAAATACGTGCTCAAGGCCAAGGTGCCGGTGAAGATGGAGTAGGGTGGAGCGGTTGTCATACGGCAGGTACAAGTTATATTTCCAGATCATCACGGAGGTGACAACATGTTCAAGTTTCGTATGGCGACGGTAATTCTGGCAGTCATGGCAAGTGTCGCCGTCGCTATGGCGGACGGACCATATCGCGAAATCCAGGACAACTCGTTTCTTCTGGAAGAGGCCTATAACCAGGAAGACGGGGTCATTCAGCACATCCAGACCTTCCAGTACATGAAGGGGGATACCTGGGCCTATAGCTTTACCCAGGAGTGGCCGGTTCCCACCCAGGCCCACCAGTTCTCCTACACTATTCCGCTCGAAAAGCTCGGCAGGGACGAGGGGCGGCACTCCGGACTCGGCGACATTGCGCTGAATTATCGTTACCAGCTTCTTTTCAAGGAAGGCGTTATGGCATGCTCGCCGCGTTTCTCCCTGATCCTGCCTACCGGCGACGACAAGAAAGGGCTGGGCAACGGTGCGGTGGGGTTTCAGGCCAACCTGCCGCTCAGTCTGAGGCTTAATGAACGATTCGTCACCCACTGGAACCTGGGTATGACCTTTACGCCCAACGCCAAGGAACCGGGCGGGGAAAAGGCGGATACCTTCAGCACCAACTACGGCATGAGCCTGGTCTATCTCGTCAACCGCAACCTGAACGCGCTGGTGGAGTTTGTCGGCACTGCCGAGCAGGCCGTTGTCTCCGATGGAGTGACGGGAAACAATAATTCTTTCATCATCAATCCCGGCCTGCGCTTCGCGATTGATCTCAAGGATCTTCAGATCGTGCCGGGCATCTCCATGCCGATCGGAGTCGGCCCTTCCAAGGGAGAGTATGGGGTGATGGCCTACCTCTCATTCGAGCACAAGCTGTTTTAACCGTCTGTCAAAGAGGGAGGCCCGCAGGCCTCCCTCTTTGACAGGTTCCGCGCCCCATTCAGATGGCCTATCCGTTCAACACCATCCTGAAGCCTCTGATCCCCCTCTTGAAACTGGTTTCGCCGTAAGAACCAATCCGCTTTTTACCGGCCGTTGCGTCATAGACAGGCTCCAGATTCAAACTATTCCTACTTCTCTCCGTCAAGGTGATTTCCTGCTCCTGTGCTATGCCGTCCGAGGGGATGACGATGAGAACCCTATGGGTTCCAGCCTTGATACGTATGCTCTTTGAAAACCGGTACCGCATTCCGTCGCCGGCCTCCGGGTCGCGAGCCATTCGGGCCTCGCTGTTTTCCCGGCGCGGGTCGCCTTGCAGCTCGGTGGTCTGACCGTCGATATCAACCATGATCCTGAAGGCTGCCGTACCGTGGATGTCTTTAACTGTGTAGGCGCCGGGTAGATGCGTCTTCAGGGAGGAATAGATGCGCAAGTCGGCGTAGCCGGGCATTGGGGCGGCATCCGGGGAAATTTCCTGAAACACCCCCTGACGGGTACCGATGCCCGCAGCTTTGATGAGTTCATGGTTACCAGCGCAACCGGCCGCAATCAACAAAACGGCCATCAACAGAAAGAAAGAGAATGTATGTCTCATTGGTCAATCTCCTTGAGATAGGTTGTTTCCGCCCTTCGCTCCCACCAGCGGTACAGCGTCGGCAGGACGACCAGCGTCAGCAGGGTCGAGGTGATCAGGCCGCCGATGACCACCGTGGCCAGCGGCCGCTGCACCTCGGCCCCGGTGCCGTGGGAGAGCGCCATCGGGATGAAGCCGAGCGACGCCACCAGGGCGGTCATCAGGACCGGCCGCAGCCGGATGGCGGCCCCGTTGGTGATGGCCTCGTCCAGCGACTGCCCCTCGTCGCGCAGCTTGTTGAAGTACGAGACCATGACGATGCCGTTCAGCACCGCCACCCCGAACAGGGCGATGAAGCCGATGGCGCCGGAGACCGAGAGCGGCAGCCCGCGCAGGAACAGGGCCACGATGCCGCCGATCAGGGCGAAGGGGACGTTGAGGATGATCAGGAACGCCTGCCTGATGCTGTTGAAGGTGGAGAAGAGCAGGATGAAGATCAGCGCCAGGCAGATGGGGAGAATCACCGCCAGCCGCGCCATGGCCCGCTGCTGGTTTTCGAACTGGCCGCCCCACTCCAGGTAGTAGCCGGCGGGCAGCTTGACCCTGGCTTCAAGTGCCTTCTCGGCGTCAGCCACAAAACTGCCGATGTCCCTGCCGCTGACGTTGCACTCCACCACGATCCGCCGCGAGCCGTTCTCGCGGGAGATCTGGGCCGGACCCTCTTCGGTCTTGACCCGCGCCAGCTGTTTCAGGGGGATGCGTGCCCCGTCAGGGGCGGAGATGAGCAGCTCATTGAACTTTGCCGGTGAGTCGGAGAGGGCAGCAGGGAAGCGCAGTGCCACGGCAAAACGTTTCTGCCCCTCGAACAGCTCCGAGACCGCCTTGCCCCCCGAGGCCAGTTCCAGCACCTCGTTGATGTCGGCGACGTTGATGCCGTAACGGGCGCAGGCGGCCCGGTCGATCTCCACCTGCAGGTAGGCGAGTCCCGAGACCTTCTCCACCTGCACGTCGGCGGCCCCTTCCACCTTTTTGACCACCTCGGCGATCTCGTTGGCCCTGGCCTTGAGTTGCTCCATGTCTTCACCATACAGCTTGATGGCGATCTGGGATTTGACCCCCGAGATCAGCTCGTCCACCCGCAGGGCAATCGGCTGGCTGAAGGAGAAGGTCATGCCGGGTATGTTCTCCAGCCGCTCCCGCATCAGGTCCACCAGTTCCTCTTTTGTTTTGGCGCTCTTCCATTCACCCCTCGGCTTGAGGCTGACGAAGATGTCCGAGATGTCGATCCCCATCGGGTCGGAGGCGATCTCGGCCCGCCCGGCGCGGGCAACGACACTTTCCACCTCGGGGAACGATTTGATCGCCTTTTCTACGGCGGCCGAACTCCTGACCGTGTCGGTCACCCAGACCGACGGCAGGCGGAAGGATTGCACCGTGATGCTCCCCTCGTCCAGGGTGGGGAGGAACTCGCTCCCCAGGAAGGGTACCAGCAGCAGGGAAGCGGCCAGGGCTGCGCCCGTGACGGCCAGCGTCCTCTTCGGATTGGCCAGGCTCTGCTGCAAGAGCGGCAGATACCCCTCGCGAATTCTGACCAGCAGGCGGGGGTCCTTTTCCACGACCTTCCCCCTGAGCAGGAAGGAGCAGAGGGTCGGCACCAGGGTCATGGTCAGGATCAGCGAACCCAGCAGGGCAAAGCCGACCGTGAAGGCCATCGGGGAGAACATCTTCCCCTCCATGTCGGTCAGGGTCACGATGGGGAGATAGACGATGATGATGATCAGCACGCCGAAGAGGATCGGCCGGGCCACCTCCATGGCCGAGGCGAAGATGACGTGGCGGGTGCTTTCTCCCTCCTTGCGCTCTGCCAGGTGGCGCACCGTGTTTTCCACCATGACCACGCTGCCGTCCACGATCATGCCGAAGTCGATGGCCCCCAGGGTCATCAGGTTGGCGGAGAGTCCCAGCCAGTGCATGCCGAGGAAGGAGAAGAGCATGGAGAGCGGGATGGTCAGGGCAACGATCACGGCACCCCGCACGTTCCCCAGGAAGTAGAACAGAACGGCGATGACCAGCAGCCCCCCCTCGATGAGGTTGGTGGTGACGGTGCGGATGGTCTTCCAGACCAGGTCGGTGCGGTCGTAGTAGGGGGTGAGTCTGACCCCCTCGGGCAGCGCCTTTTCAATGGTCTTGACCTTTTTAGCGACCCCCTCCACCACCTCGCGGCTGGAAGCGCCCTGCAGCATCATGACGATACCGGCCACCGCCTCCCCCTTGCCGTCGTGGGTGGTGGCCCCCTGGCGCGGTTCGTTGCCGATGGCCACCATCCCCACGTCATGCATGTGAATCGGCGTGCCGCCGACACTCTTCACCACGATTGCATTCAGGTCATCCACCCCGCGGGCCTGACCGATACCGCGCACCATGTACTGCTCCTCGCGGTGCTCGATGTAGCCAGCCCCCACGGTGGCGTTGTTCCGCTCCACCGCCTCCATGACATCATGGATGGTAAGGTTCAGACTCTTCAGCTTGGCCGGATCGAGCAGCACCTGGTACTGCTTGACCTGGCCGCCGAAGGAGTTGACGTCGGTCACGCCGGGGACGGTGCGCAGGATCGGGCGCACCAGCCAGTCCTGGATGGAGCGCAGTTCCCGGACGTCGTATTTGTCGGAGGTCAGGATGTACTGGTAGATCTCCCCCAGTCCGGTGGTGACCGGCCCCATCTGGGGCTCGATCCCCCTGGGGAGCCGGTCGCGGGCCTGCTGGAGCCGTTCGAAGACCTGCTGGCGGGCGAAGTAGATATCGACGCCATCCTCGAAGACGATCGTCACCACCGACAGGCCGATCTTGGAGAGCGAGCGCACCTCGTGCAGGCGTGGGAGCCCCCCCATGGTTGTCTCGATGGGGAAGGTGACCAGCTTTTCCACCTCGGTGGGGGCCATCCCCCCGGCCTGGGTGAGGATCTGCACCTGGACGTTGGTCACGTCCGGGAAGGCGTCCACCGGCAGCTTCTTCATGGCCCACAGCCCGCTGCCGATCAGGATGGCGGTGGCCAGAAGGATCAGCAGGCGCTGCCGGAGCGCGAACTGCAATATTTTGTCGAGCATATTTTTACCTCAGGTTCAAGGTTCGAGGTTCAAAGTTTTTCAACTTAGAACTTGGAACGTTGAACGGAATTTTAGTGTCCGTGTTCGCCCAGCTCACCCTTCTGCATCTCCGACTTCAGCAGAAACGATCCCTTGACGGCATAGCGCTCCCCCTCCTTCAAGCCGGAGAGCACCTCCGCCATGCCGCCCGCCGTGCGGCCCGTTTCCACTTTGCGGGGTTCGAACTCCGTGCCGTCTTCGGTCACGAAGAGCACTCTGCGCCCCTCCAGCTCCTGAATCGCCTCTTCAGGGACCGCCAGCACCGGCGACGAATCGGCCGGCAGCGCCAGCTCCACGGAGGCGAACATCTCCGGTTTCAGCTTGCGCCCCGGATTGGCCACTTCGACCCGTGCCTTGACCGTGCGGGTGGCCTCGTTGACCAGGTCGGCGATGTAGGTGATGCGCCCCTTCAGCTTCAGGTCGGGAAAGGCGCCCACGGCAATGATCGCCGCCTGCCCCTTGCGGACCTTGGCCAGGTCCTTTTCGTTGATGTCCACCAGCACCCAGACCGAGGAGAGGTCGGCCACGGTGTAGAGGCTCTTGGAGGGATCGGCCAACTCACCCACGATGGCGTGCTTCTCGGTGATGACGCCGCCGATGGGGGAGCGGACCGGCAAGAGCGGCCTCTTATGCTCTTCCCCCTTCAGGTCGGAGATGGAGACGCCGTACAGCGCAAGGCGTTCTTCGTCGGTATGCAGCTCGGTCTGAGCGGTCTTGAAGTCGGTCTCCGCCTGGAGGATCTCCTTTCTGGCCGCGATCTTCTTCTCCACCAGCCCCTTGATCCGCTCCATGTTGGAGTGGGCCAGGCCAAGCCTGGTCCTCGACTGGTGGTAGCGGCTGAGGGCCTCTCCCAGTTCGATACTGTCCAGGGTCGCCAGGGCCTGTCCGGCTGAGACGCTATCCCCCAGGGACGCCCGGACGGCAACGATCTTGCCGGAGATGCGGGGCGACACATGGGCGATGCGGTCGGCATTGGCCTCCACCTTGCCGGTGGCGCTGATCACGCCCCCCAGCCGCTGTCTTTTCGCCGCAGCAACCACCACGCCGTGCTGCTTCTGCACCTCGGCGGTCATCTGGACGCTGCCCGCCTCCCCGTGCTCGTCGTGCCCCGCCTTCTCTTCCTTGTGCCCCTTGCCCTCATCATGCCCGCCTCCCTTTTCCTCCTTGTGGCCGGCTTCCTTATGTTCGCCATGCTCCCCGCCGCCGCTTTTGAGGTGGGTGAACCGATAGATAAAGCCGCCCCCCAGGGCCACGGCCAGGATGAGTCCGATGATGATTCTTTTCTTGTTCACTGCGCACCTCCGCTGAGATCGGTTGCCACTGCTGCTTCGAGCCTCACGAGAGCGCTCTGCCGGTCATGCAGTGCCGCCAGATAGCCTTCGTTGATCTCGAAAAATTTCTTCTGTTCCTGGATGACCGCCAGAATGCCGACCTCGCCGAGTCGATAGGCTTCCTGGGTCAAATTCAGGTTTTCCTCCAGTTGGGGAATAATATTTGTCTTGTACAGGGAAAGGACCTTTTCACTGTTCAGATAGCTGGCGCAGGCCGTCTCAACCTCTTGCTCAACATTCCTGATGGCGGCCAGCAATCGGCTTTCGGTGCTGTTCCGTTTGGCTTTGGCTTCCTGAACGCCGGCCTGATTCCTGTCGAACAGGGGAATGGGCATCGACAACCGCAACCCTATGGTATAGGCCGTATCCTTCCCCTCTACTCCGCCGACCTCGATGGCCGTATTGTCGCGCTTCACCGCCAGCCCGGCCGTGAGATTGGGGATTCTCTCGGCCCGGGCAAGGGTGATGTCCGCCTCGCCCCTGCCCTTTTCAACCTCCAGGGCCCTGAGGTCCGGGCGCTTCTCGGCAGCCAGCGGCTTCAGATCGCCCAGGCCTTTCGACATGGAGATTTCAGTCGTAAAGGCCCCGGCAATCTTCGGAGATTCGCCATGTGAAGGCCCCATAAGCGTCCTGAGTTTTGCCTGGTTAAGGGTCAGTGCCTTTTCGACATCGATCCTGGCGCCTTCGCTTCGCGCAAGTTCCACCTTGACCAGATTCATCTCCAGTTCCGGTATGTCTCCCGCCGCCAGGCGCTCCTTGGCCACATCCAGGAGCTGTCTGTTGAGCGCAATGAAACGATCCGCCAGGGCAATCCGCTGTTCGGCCAGGACAACATCATAGAATGCCCTCTTCACCTCTTCGCGAAGCACCCTTTCCCGATCGGCCAACTGCCAGCGGAACATCTCCAGTTCCCGTTCGGCGATGGCTAGCCGTTTTTCCCTCTTTCCCGCCAGAAAGAACTCCTGCGATACTCCCAGCGACAGGCTGTTCTCGGCGCTGCTGCCGGTCAGTGCGCCGGTGCCCCCCTCCAGTTCAAGGGTGGGGTTAGGCAGGAGACCCGCCCTGGTCTTGCCGGCTTCACGGATACCTTTTTCTTCTCGAAACGCGTTGAGGTCGCCGTTATTCTGCAACGCGAACTCGACTACCTGCGGCAGTGCCAGCCTATGTGTCTCCGCCCATGCCGGAAGGGACGTAAGCAGAGACAGGATGCCGGGCACAAGGAGCAGCGCTCCTCTTGCAATAAAAGTTGTTCCCAAAGGAATAACCTCCTTCTATTCAGTTTTGCTGGAGACGATCTGAAACGGCTGCGGACGCGACACGATGGGAGAGAAAGACCGGCCTGTCCCTCTGAGTGAGGGAAAAGTCACACCCTCATCGTGGCGCTTCAGGCTGGATTTTGCGGGGGAATAAACTTGGAAAGATAGACTTCGGGCAGGGTAGCGAATGGTTCGACAAAATCGACCGTAACGATTGCGGGGGAGTAAGCCGCCAATAAGGGGCGTGCGGCGAGCGGTGCATGGCAGGGGCAGCCGCAGTCGCCGGCACAGAAATGGTCGTTGGGGGTGTTGGATGGTGATGGGGCGCAGGGGCAGTTGCCGTCATGGAGCTGGGCCGTGTCATCGGCGCGGGAAGGGTTTGCCGTCCCATGGGCGCCCGGCAGTTCGCCGGCGCACAGGACATCCTCGCCGAACGACACCACCAGGCCGGTGATCGCCACGAACAGGAGCAGGATGGCGATTATGCGTCTGGAACCGGTTTTCATGGCAGCAAACCTAGCAGTTTGGTTTTAATGTTGTCAACCGGAATAATAGACCTGAAAACGGCAATCATCCACGAAAGACACGAAAGACACGAAATGAAAACAGTAAGATACGATAAAATAGCAATTCACCACATTGGTGAATGGACCATCTTGAGTATTGTTTTGAATTTGTTCGTGATTTTTCGTGTATTTCGTGGACCGAATGCATTTATAGGAGATGTCCGCCTTTCTTCTTGCCGTATCCCGAGCCCGGTTTCAAAAACCTTGATATAATTTGTCTGACAGCAGATAAGCCACGCCAACAGGAAATGTTTTGTAATGGTCCTGCCGTTCGCATATATTTCAAGCCTGCATGTTTTTTGCGGGCAAGGAGCCGTTATGGATGCCACAGCACTCAACGAGAGGATCATCGGCCGCGGCAGGGAGCTTTTCGCCTCCATTGCCGGCGAGAAGCCTTCCCTGTTCGACAGGGGGGCCTGGACCGGCAGGGTCATGGAGTGGTGCCTGCGCAACGAGCGCTTCAAGGTGCAGCTCTTCCGCTTCGTGGACGTCTTCCCCACCTTGGGCGACTCCGGGCTCCTTGGCGGGCATATCCGCGAGTACTTCGGGGAAGAGGAGGAGATGCCGCCGGTGCTGGCCAGGGGGGCCAGGATGGCGGGGATGTTCGGCCCATTGGGAGGGGCGCTGCTCAACAGGGCGATCTCCGCCAACATCCGCGAGATGGCCAGCCAGTTCATCGTCGGCGAGACGACCGGGGAGGCGGTCGCGAACATCGAGAGGCTGCGCAAGGAGGGCTTTGCCGCGGTGGTGGACCTGCTGGGGGAGGCGACCCTCTCCGAGGAGGAGGCCGAGGCCTATTGCGGCGGCTATCTGGAGCTCCTGGATGCGTTGCGGGAAGGGCAAATGCGCTGGCAGGGCTTGGCGGGAGCGGGAGGCGATCCGCGCCTGGACTGGGGGCACGCCCCGATGATCAACGTGGCGGTCAAGCCGAGCGCGCTCTACAGCCAGGCCAACCCCCGCGATTTCGAGGGGTCGGTCAGCGCCATCCTGGCCCGGTTGCGGAGGATCGCGGCCCGTGTGGTCGATTTGGGAGGTTTTCTCTGCATCGACATGGAGTCCTGCCGTTTCAAGGAGATCACCCTGGAGATCTACCGCCGGCTCAAGCTGGAATACCGCGACTACCCCCACATCGGTATCGTCATGCAGAGCTACCTCAAGGATACCGATCAGGACCTGGATCGGCTCCTGGCCTGGGCCGGGGAAGAGAACACCCCCATCTCGATCCGCCTGGTCAAGGGGGCCTACTGGGATTACGAGACGGTCTTGGCCCGGCAGATGGGGTGGGAGGTCCCGGTATGGACCATCAAGGCCGAGACGGACGCGGCCTTTGAACGCCAGGCGCGGCGGATCCTGGAGAATCACGCAGTATGCCACTTTGCCTGCGCCTCCCACAACATCCGCAGCATCGCGGCCGTGCTGGAGACGGCGCGCGCCCTGGACGTCCCCGAGTCGCGCTACGAGTTCCAGATGCTCTACGGCATGGCCGAGCCGGTGCGCAGGGGGATCCTCAAGTCGGCCGGACGCGTGCGGCTCTACTGCCCCTTCGGCGCCATGATGCCGGGCATGGGCTACCTGGTGCGGCGGCTTCTGGAGAACAGCGCCAACGAGTCGTTCCTGCGCCGGAGCTTTGCCGAGGAGACGGATATCGAGCGGCTGCTGGAAGACCCGGCAGCGAGCGCCGCACGCAGCCGCGGCGAGCAGCCCCTGGAACCGGAGGGGGAGGCGGCCACCCCCGGCGGGCTCCCCCCCTTTGCCAACGAGCCGCAGGCGGACTTCTCCCGCTCCGGGCAGCGCGCCGCCTTCCCACGGGCCATTGCCGAGGTGCGCTCGCGTCTGGGGCGGACCTGGCCGCTCTACATCAACGGAGGCGAGGTACTGACCCCCGAGCAGTTGGCGAGCGTCAACCCGAACCGTCCCTCCGAGGTGCTGGGGCTGGTCTGCCAGGCGGGCACAGCCGAGGTGGAAGCGGCCATCGCCGCCGCCAGGGGGGCCTTCCCGGCCTGGCGCGCCACCCCGGCCGGTGAGCGGGCGGGGTACCTGCTCGGGGCGGCCTCCGCGGCCCGGCGGCGCATCTTCGAGCTGGCGGCCTGGCAGGTGCTGGAGATCGGCAAACAGTGGGACCAGGCCCATGGCGACGTGACCGAGGCGATCGACTTCCTCGAGTACTACGCCCGCGAGATGCTCCGCCTGGGCGAGCCGCAACGGCTAGGCCTACTGCCGGGCGAATTGAACCACTACCTCTACGAACCCAGGGGGGTGGCGGCGGTCATCGCCCCCTGGAACTTCCCACTGGCGATCAGCATGGGGATGGTCTCGGCCGCAATCGTCAGCGGCAACCCGGTGGTCTACAAGCCCTCCGGCCTCACCCCGCTGATCGGCCACCAGCTCACGGAGCTCTTCCGCGAGGCCGGCCTGCCGGCAGGCGTCTTCAACTGCATCCCCGGAAAAGGGGGCTCGATGGGGGACTGCCTGGTGGACCACCCCGCAATCAGCCTGATCGCCTTCACCGGCTCGCGCGAGGTGGGGTTGCGCATCATCGTGCGCGCCGCCCGGGTCCATCCCGGTCAGGGCGCGGTCAAGCGGGTCGTGGCCGAGATGGGGGGGAAGAACGCCATCATCATCGACGCGGACGCCGACCTGGACGAGGCCGTGCCCCAGGTGCTCTCCTCGGCCTTCGGCTTCCAGGGGCAGAAGTGCTCGGCCTGCTCACGGGTGATCGTGCCGGATGCCGTCTACGACCGCTTTGTCGAGCGGCTGGTAAGCGCGGCCCGCGCCTGGCGGATCGGGCCGTCCGAGGAGCCGGCCTTCGGCATGGGGGCCGTGGCCGACGCGCTCCAGCAGCGGAAGATCCTCGATTACATCGCCATCGGGAAGGAAGAAGGGACCTTGCTCTTTGAGAGCGACGTGCCGCAGGGGGAGGGATACTGGGTGCCGCTCACCATCATCGGCGGGATCACCCCGCGGCACCGCCTGGCCCAGGAGGAGGTCTTCGGGCCGGTCCTGGCGGTGATGCGCGTCAGGGAGTTCGAGCAGGCCATCGAGTGGGCCAACAGCACCCCCTACGCCCTGACCGGCGGCATCTTCAGCCGCAGCCCCGGCCATATCGAGCTGGCCCGCCGCGAGTTCCGTGTCGGCAACCTCTACATCAACCGCGGCATCACCGGCGCCCTGGTGGGGCGCCAGCCCTTCGGCGGTGCCGCCATGTCCGGCGTCGGCACCAAGGCCGGCGGGCCGGACTACCTGCTGCACTTCATGGACCCGCGGGTGGTGACGGAGAACACCATGCGGCGGGGATTCACGCCTTCCGAGATATGAGCGGTCTTTTGGGAGAGGGAGGCTTCCAGCCAGCCCCCCAATTAATCTAGAAAAGGCATTTGCACGCGGAGACGCGGAGACGCGGAGAACGCTGAGTAAAATCAGCCTATAAGCTAAGCCGGACAAGGCGGAACCAAAAAACTTGTTTCACGCAACGACGCGACGACGCTACGTTTTAAGACCATGAACCAAAAGATTTGTATAAAGATTTTCGTTGCGCCGTTGCGTCGTCGCGTGAGTAAATGCCGTTTCTAGTATTAATGCCACTTTGATTGAAGTGCTGAGTAAAACCTGCCTGACGCGGAGCCGCGGAGAAAGACAACGACAAAAGGAAAAGCGATGGGAACAGGAGAATGGACCGTCGGGCCGGAAACGGTGCGGATGCTGGAGTTGGGGCATCCCTGGGTCGTGGCCGACGGATATACGCGCAAGTGGCCGGCCAGCCAGGCCGGGCAGGTGGTGGAGTTGTGCGACGGGCAGGGGCGCTTTCTGGCTACGGCCCTGCTGGACCCGCAGGAGCGCATCGTGGCCAGGGTGCTGGCGCGCGAACGGATGCGGCTGGAACGGCCGTGGCTGACGAACAGGTTGCGGGCGGCCATCGAACTGCGCCGTCAGCACGCCTGCCTGGCGGAGAGCGACGCCTACCGGCTGGTGAACGCCGAGGGGGACGGCCTGCCCGGCCTGACGGTGGACCGCTACGGCGACTTCCTGATGGTGCAGCTCTACAGCGCCGCCTGGCGGCCGCACCTTGCCCTGGTCACGCAGGTGCTGCAGGAGCTCCTGTCGCCGGCCGGCATCTACGAGAAGGTGCGCCCCCGTAACACCAGGGAACTGGAGGCGGCCGGCGAAACGAAGAACTACGGCCGCCTGCTGGCCGGCCGGCCGGCGCCGCAGCGGCTGGAGGTGCGGGAGAACGGTCTCGCCTTCCTGGTGAGCCTGGAGCAGGGGCTGAACACCGGACTGTTCCTGGACCAGCGCAGGAACCGCCGTGACCTGATGGGGCGGGTGGCGGGGAAGCGGTTCCTGAACCTGTTCGCCTATACCGGCGCCTTCTCGGTGGCCGCCGCTGTTGCCGGGGCGGCGCTGGTGACCGGTGTGGACGCCTCGCCCGGCTATACCGACTGGGCCCGGGAAAACTTCGGCGTCAACCGCATCAATCCCAGGCGCCACGAGTTCATCGTCGGCGACTGCCTGGCGGTGCTGCATGAGCTGGCGCAGGCGCGCAAGAGCTACGACATCTGCCTGATGGACCCCCCCTCCTTTTCCACCACTACGAAGAGCCGTTTCACCACCCGCGGCGGCACCTCCGATCTGGTGGCCGCGGCCTTGCCGCTGTTGAGCGACAACGGGCTCCTGATCGCATCCTCAAACCACCAGAGGGTGGAACTGGCCGAGTACCTCAAGGAGTTGCGCCGCGGCGCCCTCCAGGCCGGCTGCGACCTGCGCGTGATCTCCATCTTCGGCCAGCCGGAGGACTTCCCCTATCCGGTCACCTTTCCCGAGGGGCGCTACCTCAAGTACGCGCTCTGCGTGAAGGCCAGGTGACCATGAAGATCTGGATCGATGCCGATGCCTGTCCGCGGGTCATCAAGGAGATCGTGTTCCGCGCCTCGGAGCGCCTGGAGGTGCCGGTCTGCCTGGTGGCGAACAAGGGTCTGTCCAAGCATCATTCCCGCCTGGTGACCTCGGTGGTGGTGGCCGATGGTTTCGACGTGGCGGACGACTATATCGCCGAGCATGCCACGCCGGACGACCTGGTGATTACCGCCGATATCCCGCTGGCGGCGCGGATCGTGGCCAAGGGAGCGGTGGGGATCGACCCGCGTGGGGAGTTGTACACCGAGGAGAACGTGGGCGAGCGACTGAGCATGCGCGACCTGATGCAGGAGCTGCGCTCCGGCGGAGCCGTGCAGGGCGGTCCGGCCCAGTTCGGCATGACCGACCGCCAGCGATTCGCCTCCTCCCTGGACCGCCTGCTGACCCGCATGCTGAAGGCGAAACCGGTAAATAAAAAGAGTGCCGTGTAATGCCCACTGTTTCATCTGAAAGGTACCGATCCTTGCGCATCGCCCTCGTTGCCATCCATCCATGTCCCTCCCCCCAGGCCGTGCCGCTCGCCAACGCCTTTCTCAAGGGTTTCGCGGACGATGCCCGGCTGAAGATAACGCTCCTCGACCTGTTCGCCGGACAGGCGGCCGCCGACTGCGCAGCCGAGATCGTTGCGCTGCGACCGGATGCGGTCGGTTTCTCCATGTACGTCTGGAACCGGGCCATCTGCCTGGAGATCGCCCGTGAACTGGCCCGGCGGCTGCCGGGGGTAACCATCTTCGCCGGAGGTCCCGAGGTGACCGCCGACCCGGGCGGGGTGCTGTCGGCGGCCCCCCTCGCCTTCCTGATCGTCGGCGAGGGGGAGCGCCCCTTCGCGGCGGCGTGCAACCGGCTGGCGGCCGGCCAGGGCGTCGAAGGCATCCCCGGAGTCGTGGCCGGGGGAAAGGACGGCCCGCAGCCGACGCCCCCCGGTGAGCCGCTCGATCTGGACGTCATCCCCTCCCCCTGGCTGAGCGGCGTCCTCGACACCCGTCGCTATCCGGGTGTTCTCTGGCAGCTGGCGCGGGGTTGCGGCTTTGCCTGCGACTTCTGCTTCGATGCCCGCGGCAGCCGCGGTGTGCGCCGCTTTTCACTCGACCGTGTCGAGGCCGAGCTGCGCCACTTCGCCGCAACCGGCGTCTCCCAGGTCTTCGTGCTCGACTCCACCTTCAATCAGGATAGCCGCCGCGCCAAGGCGATCCTGCGGTTGATCGCCAGGATCGCCCCCCGCATCCACTTCCATTTCGAGGTGCGCTGCGAGTTCATCGACCGCGAGATGGCACGCCTCTTCGCGCGGATCACCTGCTCGCTGCAGATCGGCCTGCAAAGCGCCGATCCTGGTGTGTTGCGGAATGTCGGCCGGGCCTTCCGGCGGGACGACTTCGCTGCCAGGGTCGATCTGCTGAACGAGAGCGGCGCCGTGTTCGGCTTCGACCTGATGTACGGCCTGCCTGGCGACACCCTGAAGGGATTCGGCCAGAGCCTCGATTTCGCCCTCGGGCTCTACCCCAACCACCTGGACATCTTTCCCCTGGCGGTGCTCCCCGGAACCGCCCTGGCCGGCCGCGGCGCCGCCCTGGGCCTGCAACACCTGCCCGATCCACCCTACACCCTGATCTCCTCGCCGAGCTTCAGCGCGGAGGATATGGCCCTGGCCCGGCAACTTGCAAGCGCCTGCGACATCTTCTACACCAGGGGCAAGGCCGTGGCCTGGTTCAACCCCGCAGTCGCCGCGCTCGGCCTGAAGCCGTCGGCCTTCCTGCGCGCCTTTGGGGAGTGGCTGGCGGCCGAACGCGGGGAGGTCAACGAGGCCGACCTGGCGGATCACGAGATCCGTGAGTTGCAACGGGCGTTCCTGACCAAGGTCTTCAGTGGCAAGGGGGTGCGGCGCCTGTTGCCGCTGGTGCTCGATCTGGTTGACTACCACTATCACTATGCCGCGGCCGTGCAAGCACCGCCGCCCTCCCTTCCCGCCCGGCGGAAACCGAGAAGGATTCTGGATACCCCACTCGCCCTGGCGCCTTCCAGTCGCCTGGCCGTCTTCCACTACGAGATCCTGGATATACTGGAGGGGGGGGCGCCCGACCTGCGGGCCCTTGCCGACAGCCTCTCCCCGAGCGGCTCCCGGGCGGTGATCTACCCCGCCGCCGACGGGGTCCGCACCGAGTCCTTGGCCGAACCCTATTTCCGCCTGCTGGAAGGGCTGGACGGCCGCACCCCGGCCGGCCGGATCACCGAGCGTCTCGGGATTCCGGAGGAAGAGGCGCGCCCGTTCCTGGAGTTCGCCCTTGCCGAGGGGATCGTCACGCTGTTGTGCTGAAAGCCCGATCCCGTCCGGGTAAGAGACAAAAAGGCCCCACCGGGTATCACCGGCGGGGCCTTTCCGTTGCGGTTGTCATGCGGCTGAATAGCATGCCGTTATGGCGTCAATTGCCCCCTGATCTCGCCCCCCAGGTGTGCCACGGTATGGACGTTGATGTAGGTGTTGCCGATCAGCATGGCGTTCACCGCGTCGGCAAAGGTGTTGACCGCGTTGGCCGCGTCGGGCGTGAAATCGGCGCTGGTCAGGGTCTTGGTCAGGGTGGCCGGAAAGGCCGCCGGGGCGGCGAAGAGCGGGAAGATGACGCCGCCGTTAATCCCCACGGCGCCGGCATGGATGTGGGAGGCGGTGACGCCGGTCAGTCCGGTCGTGTTGAGTGTTACGGTGATGGTGGTCCTGGCCGCGTCAATCGTGACCGTGGCCGTGCCGCTACCGGCGGAGACGACCGGCGGAACCTCCTGGGCCCCGCTCAGCACGGCGTTCAGGGTCGTTGGCGCTACCGCGCTCGCTATCGTCTCCGTCGCCGGCATTCCCCCTTCTCTCCCGCTGCCGCAGCCTGCCGCCAGCAGGGCGAACAGGCCGATAACCGCACAGGCAGCCATGGTCCGCAACCATGTCGTTATATTGATGTTTTTCATGACGTCCTCCTGTCTCGGGTCGTCCGAAATCGTATCTGATGGATGTCAGCTTCATATGTATCTATCTGATCTAAGTGTATCCTAAAAATGGCTGGCGGGTCCACGAAAGACACGAAACGGCACGAAAGATTGAACCTGAAAAAGGCAGTTATCCACGAAAAACACGAATTAAAATTAATGAGATACGAAAGAATAACACTCCACCTCAATGGTGAGGAGATCCTCTGATGTAGCATTTTGAAATCGTTCGTGATTTTCGTATGTTTCGTGGACAACGGTTTTTTTGGGTTCATGGCGTTGCCCACACCCGTGTCAATGGCGGGGCGGGATGGCAGCCGATGGAGAAGTTTCCCGGCGCGTTGTCCGGCGTGCAGGAGCCTCCCGCGTAATTGACCGCGTCCCTGATGGTCGCTGCCGGCGCCTGCTCGAAGGCGGCGGTGCCGAGGCCGCCGAAATGTCCCGGGGCCAGCTTGCCGGTATCGTGGCACTGGGTGCAGGTCGGGGAGATCATCGGGACGGTCCCGAAGATGAAGACGTGGAAATCGTGCCTCCCGGAGAAGTAGCTGTTGAACTGCTCCGGCGGCTCCTGCAACCTTGAGCGGTGACAGAGGTTGCATTGTCTGTCCACGTCGATCGTGCCGCCGCGCCAGGGTGGCGTCGTCAGGCCGCCGTGGCAGCTGACGTTCGTGCAGGATGCGCTTGCCGGGTCGTACGATGCCGCGCCGGACCCGGCATTGAAGGGGGCGGAGAAGGCGACGTTCACCGTCTGGTTGAAATGCTCCGCCGAGCCGATCCCAGCCCTGTCGTGGCAGGTGGAGCAGGCCCCGGTGACGAGGTTCAGGGCGTTGTGCGCCCGGTGGCTGCCCGATATGTTGGGGAAGACCGCTCCCGAGGGGGGAGCGCCGTGGCAGGAGGCGCAATTCGGCGCGCTCAGGGGGGAGGCGGCGCTGTGGCAGGTGGAGCAGGCCGGGCCGACCCCGCCGCGGCCGTCCAGATTCGCGCCGTGGCAGAGGGCGCAGGCAGCGGCCAGGTTGGAGGCGTCGCCATGGCTGACCGGGCCGCGCCAGGGGACGGAATCCGGCGCAGGCGACGAGGGGTGCGCCGTCCCCGTGTTGTGGCAATCCTCGCAGCCATTGAGCAGTGAGCCGATCTTCGCGTTGAAGCGGGGGTTACCGCCGGGGGCGCCGCTGAACGGGACGGCGTGGCATCCCCGGCAGAATGTCAGATCCCGCTTGGCCGCGGGGCCGTGGAGGGCCGGGTCCCGGAACGGCAGCGGGTGGGGCGCGATCCTCGGCAGATGGCCGTCTGCATGGCAGGTCAGGGCGTTGAAGCCGGTGGAGGAACAGCCCACCCCGCTAATCCCTCCCCCGCCTCCGGGGACGAGGATGTCGCTCCCGTGGCATTGCCGGCACTGGGAGGGATCGGCATTGAACCCACTCCTGTGGCCGCCGCCATCGGCGTCCACCCAGCCGGCCGGGTGCCTCCCCGACGCGATGTCGAAGGCGGGGGCATCCTTGCCGGCGCTGCCGCACCCCCACAGGATGGCCGTCAAGGCGGCGATCAGGATTGCCCCCGGAAGGATGCCAGCGCCGTTCATCGTCTCCCCCCGCCCCGGTGGCACGCGGCGCATTTTTCGTTGTTGGCCCTGCCGTGGCACCTGTAGCAACTGGTCGGGTCGCTCTTGCCGTCGATCATGTGCAGGGAGACATAGTCACCGCGGTGGATCAGCTCCCGGTCCGGCCGGTTGCCGAGCTTGACGGACGGCTTGATCTCGGTCTTGCCGGCGTGGCAGTCGTTGCAGAACGAGCCGTGGTGGCACAGGACGCAGACCTGCTCGTCCCTGGCCGCGCGGAGACGGTGATTCCGGACGAATTCCGGCGAATGGCTGAAGGAGGCGAACGGCTTGCCGACCCCCTTGATCCGCCCCTCGTGGCACTCGCCGCACAGCGCCCGCCCCTCTCCCAGATCAAAGGGGTGCCGGCCGGGAAGGGACGTTTCCGGGGAGAACATCCAACTGCACGCCGCCAGCGGGACCATGGCGGCCAGAAGCGCGATCTGAACCAAGAGCCTTGCCCCTCTCATTTCGTTACCCCTTTGCCTGTGTAGCTATAGCTGTAGTTGAGCCGCAGCACCCCCCTGACCTCGTCGTCGAGACGCGGGTTGCGGGCGTAGACGAGCTCCCCCGACAGGGCCAGCTCCGCACGGATGCGGTAGCCGAGGGAGGCGATCACCTCGATGGCCTCCTTCCGCTTGAAGACGGGGGTGTCGAAGAACTGGGCGATGGCATCCAGGCTGGCGACGTGGCGCTCCGCGTCGTACATGCCGTACCAGCGCGCCTGGTGATAGGAGTTGAGGCCGCCCGCGCCGTCGCTGCGGTGATAGGAGAGTCCGGAGCGGAGCTGCTTGTAGAGCAGGGACGCCCGCAGCTCCCCTCCGTAGCGGTGGGAGTTGCCGGCGCCGGCGCTGTCGGCGGAGCTGAAACGGTTCTGACGCCGGTAGTCGGCGGTCAGCTCCAGCGGGCCGGGGACACGCCAGGTGATTGCCGCACCAAAGGACCGCTGCCCGCCGCTGTCGTCGGGATTGAACAGTTAGCGGATCGTGGTGGCGTTGAAGAGGTTGCGGAAACGGACCTCGTTGTAGCTGCCGGACAGGGACAGGGAATCGCCCGGCCTGACCGTGGCGAGGTAGCTGTGTTCGGCCAGGCCGTCGGTGGCGGCGTTGTAGAAGCTGTGGCCGTTCAGCTCGACGAGCGGATCGGGGAGCAGCCAGATATCCCCCCCGACCAGTTGCCGCTCGGACCTGGCGCCGCCGGCGGGGTCCGGGGTGATGCCCCCCTCGTGCAGGCCGGAGAGCCCCAATTCCAGGACCCCTCCGAGGCGGCAGCTCCCCCTGCCGCCGGCGATGTACTCCCCCTTGTTGCCATCGTCCCGGTCGAGCCTGACCGGCGCGCCGCCGAACAGGGCCAGGGCAAGGCCGCCCCTCAGGTCGGCCCTGGCGCTGACCCCGTCGATCCGTTCCACCGCGGCCCCCTCCCTGACGAAGACCCTCCCGGCCCGCAACTCTCCGTTCGCCCTGGGAAAGCGGTACTTCATGAAGGCATGGGCCAGGTCGGCCTCGCTCGGCTCTTTGCCGCTGCTCCGCTCCGCCAGGTCCGCCCTCCCCCAGCCGTAGAGGTGCATGGAGAGATTGCCGTCCCCCAGCTTCTCCAGGTCCGCCCCGATGAACTCGGTGGCCGGAACCGCCGTCTCTCCGGCAAAGCCGGGGACGGCCCGCTGCTCGAACCTGAACAGGGTGGTGGAATTAGCCCCCAGCTCGGCCGCGCCGGCGGGCGCGGGAAGGAGGAGGGCACCGAGAAGCATGACAAGCGCCAGCGCCGGCCGGCATGCCGATCCGTTCATCTGCTTGCGCTCCTTGCGTGCACTTGTTTGTCACACAACATGGATAATGCCGCCGCTGATAGTTTCACTCCCCCTGCCACGCCCGCTCGACCTCATCCCTCAACTCCTGCCCCTGCCCCGAATAGCGGGGCGAGAAGTGAAACGGTATCACCCTGGCTGCTCCGGCCCGCCGGGCCAGTTCCCCGGCCTGGCGGGCGGTGAGGTGGCAGCGCTCGGCGGCGCGGCCGGCATCCGCCTCCAGAAAGCAGGCCTCGATGAAGAGGTAGTCGGCGTCCCTGGCGAGGGCGACGATCCGTTCGGCGTTGTCCGGGGTAAAGGCGGCGTCGGTCACGTAGCAGACCTTCTGCCCTGCCTCGACCCTGACCGCCTGCTCCCGCAACTCATTCAGCGTCAGTATGGTGATCCCTTCTCTCCCTGCCGCCCTGATCGGCGTGTCGTCCGCCTTCCCTGCCATGATGGCCGCTTTCAGCTCCTTCAGCCAGGGACCGACCACAAGCCCCATCTCGTCCAAACGGTTTTTCATGATGTTGACGTGCAGCTTCTCCTCCAGGGAGAAAGCCAGGCTGGCTGTCTTGTGGTCGAGCACTGCCGTGCGGACGGAAAGCCCTTCCTCGTCGTGGATCAGGTTGCCCGCGAAGTGTTGCGCCATGGTGCTCTCGGGCTTGAAGCCGTGCAGGCAGTGAAATTCGCTCGACAGGCCGCTGCCGTCGCGATGGACCTCGCTGGCGATGATGGTGAAGTCGGTATCGTAAGCGTACACCAGGTTCCAGGTATAGGAGGCCAGGCGGTGCCAGACCTGATCCACAAAGCCGGGAGGACCGAAGAGGTGGACCCGCTTTTCCCGGCCGAGACAGAGGCGCAGCAGGTGATCGAAGCCGATGAAGTGGTCGATGTGGGCGTGAGAGACGAAGACGTGGCCGATGCGGAGGATCTTGCGCGGCGGGAGAGCGGTGAGCGTGCCCAGGTCGAATAGCATGGCACGCCGGTGAAAGAGGAAATCGACGTAGAGGCAGGGGTCTTCGAAGGGTGAGTTGACGAGGGTCGGATGGAATACCGGGGTCATGGCCGCCTCAATTACGGAAATGGAGAATTTTGAATTCTTAATTTCGAATTAAATTCAAAATCCAAAATTCATAATTCAGAATTGACTTACAAGTATAGCGCACCCGGCTGCATTGCCAAGCCCGGCCGCATTTTACAATCGAGAGAAGGGGAGGTATAGTTAACCAGGGGCCGGACCTGCGGCAAGAGGTAACAGGACAGTTTTATTTGCGAATGTCCCTGACGGAGTGCATCATGTTTCTGAAAGCCAAGCTCTCCCGTGCGCTTGAACAGAGCGCCTGCCTGGTGGCCATTACCGACACCAACGGCGATATCGTCTACGTTAACCACAAATTCTGCGAGATGACCGGCTATGCCGCCGAGGAGTTGATCGGCAGGAAGCCGCGTATGCTGAAATCGGGCGACCTGTCGGCGCAGGTGTACCGGCAGCTGTGGGACACCATTACGGCAGGGGGCGAGTGGCAGGGTGAATTCCACAACAGGAAAAAGGACGGGGAGCGCTTCTGGACCCTGGCCACGATTTCTCCCATCAGGAACTGGCGGGGGGAGATCACCCACTTCATAGCCGTCCAGGAGGACATCACCGAGCGCAAGCGAACCGAGGAGGCATTGCGTGAAAGCGAGGAGAAATACCGCTTTGTGGTGGAGTTCTCCCCGGACATCATCTGTGTCCACCAGGACGAACGGATCGTGTTCGTCAACCATGCGGGGCTGAGCTTCATGGGGCTGGAAGACGCGGCCGGCGCCTACGGCAGGTCGGTCTTCGATTTTATCCACGAGGATTATCACGACCTTGTCCGGGAAAGTATCGAGAAGCTGCTTGCCGGAGTCGAAGAATCCCCGATCCTGGAACTGAAGCTGGTTCGCCCGGATGGAGGGACAGTTGACGTGGAGGCTATGTCGAGTCCCTTCATCCATGAAAACAGGCCCGCAATCCATGCGATCATTCGCGACATCACGGCCCGCAAGGGGGTGGAGGTGCAGCTGCGTCACGTGAGCACCCACGACATGCTGACCGGGCTTTACAACCGGGCGTTTTTCGAGGAGGAGATGAAGAGGCTGGCGCGGGGCAGGCAATTCCCCGTCAGCATCGTCTCGGCCGATCTGGACGGGCTGAAGAGCGTCAACGACAGCCTGGGGCACGAGGCTGGCGACCGGCTGCTGCAAACGGCCGCGCAGGTCCTGATCGCCGCGTTTCGCGCCGAGGACATGGTGGCCCGTATCGGCGGCGACGAGTTTGCCGTGCTCCTCCCCGGGGCGGACGCGAATGCCGCCGAAGAGGCGGTCAAGAGGATCAGGAAATGCCAGGACGACGCCAATCGGGCAAACAACGAGTTCAGTGTGACCATCTCGCTGGGCGCCGCGACCGCGGAAAGTGAGGAAGATCTGTCCCACGCCTTCAAGCTCAGCGACGAGAGGATGTATAAGGAGAAATTCAGGCGCAAGGGGATAGCGCTTCCAGGACAGCCCGCCCAGGCGCGGGACACGGGGAACGAGCCGGCCAAACGCCGCCCTTCGTCATAATAAGCCCAAAAGGCATTTGAAACGCAAAGACGCAAAGAACGCTAGGAAAAACACTAAGATAATTCTGAAATCACGTTCACCTGCGGGGTGACAACCAGATTTCTATTAACTGATTGGTTTCTTTGCGAACTTTGCGTCTTTGCGTTAATGAACTGCTTTTTCAAGGATAAAACAACGAAGCCGATGTATCTTTTCCCTGAATTGCGCTATCATACACCCAGGAAGTATTGAAGCAGTTCCCGAAAGGGGGTTTAGGTCATGTCAAGCGAAAGCGAAAAGATATGTAACATCACCGACGCGGCGAAGATCAGCAGCCTGTCGGCCGACGCCTTGGTAACCTGCGGCAGATGCGGCGCCAAGGCGCATGATCCGGCAAACGTCTGCGATCCGGTCCAGTATCCCGAAGCAGGGGTATTAGGAGATTGAGTCGTTGCATACAGAGAAGAGAAAAGGCCTGCGCAAGCAGGCCTTTTCTCTTTCCGGCGCGCATATTGCGGACAGCCGGCCGGCTATTCCATCACCGGCAGTCGCAGCAGCAGGGCGGAGACGAGGAACGCCAGGAGGACCAGCAGGCCGATCATGGCCGCCACCCCCGGCCACCCCAGGTGTACCCAGAAGAGCCCCCCCACTGTCCCGGAGACGCTCGATCCCAGGTAATAGAAGAAGAGGTAGAGTGACGAGGCCTGGGCCTTGGCGCTCCTTGCCCGTCGCCCCACCCAGCTGGATGCGATGGCGTGGGCGCCGAAGAAGCCGCAGGTGAAGATCCCCACACCAGCCACGATCAGGGGGAGCGGTGTCGCCAGGGTGAGAAGCGTGCCGGCGAACATGGTTGCGAGGGTCAGCCGTATCATGGGGCCGCGCCCGAACCGGTGGATCAGCCGGCCGATGACGCCGGAGCTGAAGGAACCGAGCAGGTAGACCAGGAAGATCAGGCTGACCTGAGACTGGCCCAGGCCGTATGGGGGCGCCAGCAGGCGGAAGCCGATGTAGTTGTAGAGGGTGACGAAGCCCCCCATGCCGAGGAAGGCGAGGCCGTACAGGCAGAGCAGGCCGGGGTCCCGCAGATGTTGCTGGAGGGAGGTGAACAGGTAGCGCGCCTGGAAGGGGCGTGGCCGGAAGCTGGCCGAGGGGGGGAGGCTCTTCAGGAACACTAGGCTCAAGAGCAGGCTGAAGAGGCCGATGATCCCTATGGCGGCGTGCCAGGGGAGGTAATCGCAGAGCAGGGCCGAGCCGATACGCCCGATCATGCCCCCCACGGCGTTGCCGCTGATGTAAAGCCCCATGGCGGCGCCGATGGAGCGGGCATCCATCTCCTCCCCCAGGTAGGCCATGGCCACCGAGGGGACCCCGGCCAGGACGACCCCCTGTGCCAGCCGCAAGGCCAGCAGCGTGGAGAAACTGTGGCTGAATAGTGTCAGGCAGGCCAAAAGCGAGGTGAGAAACAGCGAGACCGCCATGACCGGCTTGCGACCAAGGGTCTCGGAGAGGGTCCCGGCGAGCAGCATGGCGATTGCCATGGCGGCCGTGCTGATCGAGAGCGGCAGGCTTCCCATGGCCGGCGGCACGTTGAACTCGCGGCTGAAGAGCGGCAAGAGCGGCTGCACGTCGTAGAGGGTGACGAAGGTGACGAAACCGGCGCAGAATAACGCCAGGTTGGCGCGCCGGAAGGTTGTCGTTCCGATGCTGACCCGTCCCTCGTTCAGCGCCGTGCTCTCGGCGGCGACACTCATGGTCATGGCGCTATCCGGCCGACACGTATGGAAAGCGGCCAACTGATGCGCCGCTCCTGCCGCGGATCGCCCCATGCCGAGCGCAGTTCGCCGGCGATGAGTGCCAGGGGATCGCTGCCATTGCGTCTCTCGTACTCCTTGACCGCCGACCAGGTGCCCAGATATCCCATCAGGTGTTCCAGATTCCAGTCGATCTCCATGGCAAACGGAGGGGAGACGATCTCCTGGAAGGGGAAGGGGATGGTGGCATAGTGCTCGTCCACGTAGCGCCTCTCAGGGGGCCAGCAGGGGCCGATGATTTCGTGGTAGAAGCGGGAAACCGTCTCGTCCGGCGGGCCGTCCAGCCGCACCTCGCCGTAGGAGAAGGCCGCGATGACCCCATCCCGCCGCGCCACCCGCCGCGCCTCGTCGTAGAAACGGTCGAAATCGAACCAGTGCAGGGCCTGGGCCACCACGATGAGGTCCACTGTCGCGCCCGCGATGCCGGATTCCTCGGCCGGGGCCACGCTGTAGCGAACACCCTCGTGGGGCAGGGCATGCTCGATCTGCTGTGGGCTGGGGTCGGTGGCGATAACCAGCCGGTAGTAGGGGGCAATGGCGACGGCGGCTTGACCGTTGCCGCAGCCGCAGTCCCAGGCAAGGTCGTGTCCCTTCGTCAGCCCGGCCAGCCAGGCGAACATCTGCGGTGGATAGGAGGGACGGTAGCGGGTGTAGGCGTCGGCATGCCCGGAGAAATGGTCCTTGAACTGAGCTGAATCGGCCATGGCGGCACCTCCTCTTTCTTGAATGTACGACCAGATTAGCACTTGCTTGGTAATAACTAAAATATATAATTACTATAGTTACGATAACAATTGATTATCGTCAAGGGAGGCGCCTGTGGACGTGCGACAGTTGAAATACTTCATGGAGATTGCCCGAACGGGGAACTTCACCAGGGCGGCGGAGCGGCTCCGCATCGCCCAGCCTGCCGTGAGCGTGGCCATAAAAAGGCTGGAGGACGAACTGGAACTGCTCCTCTTTAACCGCCAGGACAAGCGGGTAACGCTGACGGCCGAAGGGGAGATATTCCTGGAGCACGCACGCGGAATTCTGGAGGGGATAAAGGTGGCGGGACTGGAGATGGGCGATCTGCGAGGTCTGAACAAGGGAGAGGTGCGTATCGGCATCCCGCCCATGCTGAGCGCCTACTTCTTTCCCGCAATCCTGCGCGATTTCAAGAAGCGCTATCCGAATCTGAATCTGTCGGTCTACGGAGAGGGGGCCTGGCGCATCCAGCAGATGATCGGCCAGGGGGAGTTGGACATGGGTGTCATTGCCGGGCGCAGCGTTCCCGACACCCTGGAGGTGCGCCATTTCCTGCGTGAGGAGGTGGTGGTCTGTGTGCCCTGCGGCCATGCCTTTGCCCGGAAGCCGTCGGTTACCTTCGCGGAGTTCGTCCGCGAACCGCTGGTGTTCTACAAGGAGGGGTACTACCTGCGGGAGCTGATCTTCGAGGTGATCAAGGGGAGCGGTACCGAGCCGCGGATCGTCCTTGAGACCAACCTGTTCTCGCTGGTCAAGTCGTTGGTGCGCGGCGGCATGGGGATCTCCACCTTCCTCGCCATGGTCGTGGCCGGCGATGATGACCTGACGGCCGTGCCGTTCGACCCGCCGCTGCACCTGGACCTGGTTATCGCCTGGAAGCGGGGCGCCTACCTGTCGCGGGCCAATCGCGCCTTTGTCGACTTCCTGCTGGAGCGGACATCGGCATACGTGGAGGGATGAATCAGCCTAAATTCTGCAAACCTCACCACAGAGTCACAGAGATCACAGAGAAAATCTTTTAATTTACAGAGCATTAGAATACATCTCACCGATTATGCAATTCACCCTTTTGGGAATGAATCTATTTAAAAAAGCTCTGTGATTCCTCTGTGTTCTCTGTGTCTCTGTGGTTGAAGTGCCGTTTTCAGGATCAGTGGTCGTGATAGCCGAGCACCACCAGGATGCAGCTTCCGTCGGCGATGACGTTGACGTTGTGCTGCAGGCAGAGCGCCACCGCCCCCGGGCTCTCCGCGCCGGGCTGCATCCAGATGTTCTCGATACCCTTCTCGATGGCCAGCGGCACGAGCTGTTCGGTCACCGCCGGCGGGGTGATCATGGAGATGCTCTTCACCTCCGGGGGAAGGTCAGAGATGCCGGCCACGCAGGGGATCTGCTCGATCTCGCTCTCGTTGGGGTTGACCGGGACGACCCGGCGTCCGTTCTGCGCGTAGCAGCGCAGCACCTTGTTGCCGAACTTGTGGCGGTTTGTTGAAGCCCCAACGACCCCGAAGGCCGGTGAGGCGAGAAAACGCTCGATCTGCTCCCGTGTCTCCATTGAACCCTCCTTTTTCATTTATCCAATCAAGGATATGTGTTACAACAATCAAAAATCGTTTCCTGAACCCTTGTGATCCCTTCGACCAAGACGACGGAGTGCAGTCATGGATTTCTCCTTTTTGTACAGCACGAGGATCGAAAATACCTACGACGATGATCAGACGCGGATACTGGCGTGTTTCAGGGAACTCCTCAAGCAGGGGAAGACGCGCGTATCCCTGATCAACTACTACAAGGGCCTTCCCATCAGCTATCCCGCCACGATCGCGGTCGTGGACCGGGACGTCCTCGACCTGGACATCCACCCCCAGCAGGCCGTTGCCATCAACAAGGACCGCTATGCCTTTATCCGTTGCCCGGCGTTTTCCCATGTCGTCGGCGCCCATGTCCACTACGTCAATGTGAGGAAACAGGCCGCAACCCTGAAGGGATTCTTCTTTGCCGAGCTCATGGCCGAGCGCCGCAACGCGATCCGGCTGGAGTTGGACCCCCCCACCGAGGCCGTATTCGAGCTCCAGGGGGAATCGCTGCAGGGGAGGCTGGTGGATCTCTCCATGTCCGGCGCGGCCGTCCGTTTTGAGCAGCCACCTTCGTTCGAGGACGGTTTCGAAACCATGCTGCAATTCATGCTGCCCAACATCATCCAGAACACCTTAGCCAAGGTCAAGGCCCCTGCCCGGCATCTGGGAACCACGGAGCTTGACGGGGCGTATCTCCTCAAGTTTTCCATAGCGCCCGACAAGGCCTTGGAACAGCAGATTTCGCACTACATCTTCCAGCGCCAGGTGGAGATCATCCGCGAATTGAAGGAGATGTCGGCCTGAACGGCGCCAGTTTTTCCCCTTCACCCCTCACTCCTTGCCCATCCACAGACAAAGTGCCGCATAGATGTGCGCGGCGGTCGTCACCTGATCGAAGACGACCTGCTCGTCGGGCGTATGGGCGGTCTCCAGGAAACCGGGACCGAGGATCAGCGGCTTTGAGCCCGACGCAAAAAAGAGGTTCCCGTCCGAGTGGGAGCGGAAGGCATCCAGCTGTAACGGTTGTCCCAGCATGGGGTAGATCATCCGCAACAGCTGCGCCGGAGGGTTTTCGCTCCCCAGGTTGTAGCCCCGGGAGGCGAAGTCGAAGCTGACGTCCAGATCCAGGTCCGGGATCGAGCGGCCGGCGTTGGCGAGGATGCGGCGGATCGCCTGCTGAAGGGTGTCCGGGTCCATCTCCGGAGGAAGATGCAGGTCTATCCACGCCTCGCAGCGATCGGGGACGACAAAGCCGGCCTGCGAGGAGCTCATCTCGCGGATGGAATAGACGATCTCCGAACTCTCCCGGTCGAACAGGGGGTCTTTCCCCAGGTGCAGCAGGACTCGCAGCATCGATTCCACCGCGTTGTGTCCCAGTTCGGGGAGCGAGGAGTGGCTGCGGCGGCCGCGGGTGAGGATGCCCGCCTCCATGTAGCCGTAATGGGCGAAACAGGCAGTCAGGCCGGTCGGTTCGCCGATGACCACCCACGGCGGGCGGCAATCGTTGAGGAAGGTGGCGCTGCCGTCGCCGTTTTCCTCCTCCCCAACCACCAGCAGCAGGCCGGCCTGCGGCAGCTCCGCCGGCGAAAGGGCCTCGGCCAGGGCCAGCCAGGCCTCGACCATGGCGGCGCACCCCCCTTTCATGTCGGCGCTCCCCAGCCCATGGATGACACCGTCCTCCTCCCGCGGCCCGAATTCCTCCAGATCCCAGGCAGGGACGGTGTCCACATGGCCTACCAGGTAGATCTGCGGCTCTCCGCTCCCCATGGTGACGCGCAGGTTGTAGCGCTCATGCTCCACCGTCTGGCGTTCCACTTTGAAGCCCGCCCGGCTGAGGATGTCTTCCAGGTAGAGTTGGATGTCCTCTTCCTTGCCGGAGGGTGAGTAGATATCCAACAGATCGAGGAACGTCCCGCGCAGCCTGTCGGGGTTGATGGCGTGCCAGACCTTCTCAAGTCGGTCATTCATGGTTTCTTCACGCCCTTTTTCTTGGACTTGCGGGTCAGGTTCAGGGACATGTACACATGCTCCTGGATGTCGTTGAATCCCTGCTTCTGAAAGAAACGGATAGCCGGCTTGTTATCGGCGGAGGTGTCGATGATGATCATCCGCACCCCCTGTTCCTGCATGCGGCGCCTGATCTCGTTGAACAGCCTGCTCCCCACGCGCCCCTTCTGGATGTCGCTGCGGACCCCCAGCCAGACCAGGTAGCCGTATTTCCAGGGCGAGTTGTGCTTCTTGACCGTCGTCCCCAGGGCGAAACCGAGGATCCGCTCCCCCGCCTCCGCCACCAGACAGAGTTCCGTGTCCGAATTGAAGAGGGTGGTTATTTCGAACTCGTCCCAGGTGCGGTAGAGGCTCTGGGAATACTCGGCGGTAAAGACCTCCTCGCCGATATGGAAGACCTCGGGAAAGTCGTCGATGGTCATCTCCCGGATGCGTGGCGTTTCCTCGCTGGATAAAGGTGTTTCCGGCATGCTGACCTCCCGGGAATTGAGATGACTCCACCACAAATATACCAGATTTCAGGTTGTATGCAGGCTCCTTAAACGGAAAGGCCCGCTCGCCGCGGGCCTTTCCATCTGTTTTGTTACTCCGTCTCACTCACCCCTGGGGCGCTTGAGGATGACGTGGTACTTGTTGCGTTGCCCCTGCATCCGGTGCGGAAGATAACCGATCAGTTCCCACCCCTCGCTCCCCAGCTCGTTCAACATGTGGACCCCGTCGTGCAGGCGCGTCTCGTACTCATCCTCGTCCGCCGATTCCGTGCCGATAAAGACGATCTTGTATTCCCAGATCATGCCGAATTCCTCCCAAACAGCTTGACACCTTCTACTTATTCTTCACCTCCAGCAGCTCTACCTCGAACAGCAGGGCGGCATTGGGGGGGATTACGTCACCGGCGCCGGCCTCACCGTAGGCGATCGCCGGGGGCAGACCAATCTGGCCTTGCCTCCCACCTTCATCTTCTGCAACCCCTCGGTCCAGCATTTGATGACGCCGTTCAGCCGGAACTCTATCGGGGTACCGCGCTTGTAGGAGCTGTCGAACTCTTTGCCATCGGTGAGTGTGCCGCGGTAGTTGACCTTGACCGTGTCGGTCGCTGTCGGGCTGGCTCCGCTCCCCTCCTTCAGCGAGAGATAAACCAGGCCGGAATCGGTCTTGACCGCACCCTTCTCCTTGGCCGCCTTGTCGAGGACCTCCTTGTTTGCGGCGGCATGCTTCTCACCCTGGGCCTTGCGGCGCGCCTTGGCCCACTCCTGGACCTTCTCGTTGTAGGCGCTGAGTTCCACCTGCGGGGTCTTGCCCGTGGCGGAGTCCGCAAGACCCTGCGCCACGAACGCCACCTCGGCGGGGGTGAGGCGGAAGGCGGCGAGTGAGCGGGATACGAGCATGCCGAGGGCATAGAGGGTTTTTTCATCGCGAATGCGGGGATAGCGAGCAGGGCAATCATGGCGGAAACGACGAGTCGGCGCATATTATTCTTCCTTTCGAGATGAAGTTGATTTGAGGCTGCCATGAATTGTAGCAGACCCTTGCGGCCTCGCAAGCGGCGTCCCCAACTAGCCGCTAGCGGCTAGTTGGGGACGCCGCTTTAATCGGCTTGGTGATCGGGGAGTTCGCCAGGGGGGGCATGGTCATTTGTGTGGAGGCGGGGCGTGCGGGCCGCACTTCTGTTAGGCCGCGGAATCGGGCCTCACGGCGCTGATGCCGGTGATATACACGACCAATTCGCCCGTCGGGCGCCGGATGAGGACCTCGTCATCGAGTCGTTTGTGCAGCAGGGCCTGGCCGACCGGGGAGTCGATGCTGATGCGCCCCTGCGCGACGTCGATCTCGTCCGGGCCGACCAGTTGATAGCAGCGCTCGCTCCCCTCCTCGTCCTCATAGGTCACCCAGCAGCCAAATGAGACCGCGCCGGGTTTGGCGGGCGAAGAGGCCACCCTGAGCACCTTCAGCCTGCTTCCCAGGTGCTTCAGTTTGCGGTCTATCTCCCGCAGCCGCTTCTTGCCGTAAATATATTCGGCGTTCTCGGAGCGGTCCCCCTCCGCCGCGGCTTCGGACACCCCCTGGACAACCTTGGGTCGCTCCACGCGCCACAGGTGGTGGTATTCCGCCTCCAGTTTCTTCAGTCCTTCCGCTGTAATCAGGTTCGTCATATGGTTCCGTTCGGTAATCTCAGCAGGAAGTTCCACCTGACGTCACTCCGAAGCGTCCCTCCCCTTAAACCAAGGGGAGGGCAGGTGGGGTTACAAAAGAGCGGCCTGGCGCTATAAGTGCCGGTCTAGGGCGTCCTTGACATTGGTGATCAGGTTGAGCAGGCGGGGGCCGATATCGTCTTCCAGCATGTGGCGTCGCAGTTGAAAGGCGGCGCCGGCGCAACTGAAGACCAGGATGCGGGACCCGTCCGTGGGGACAAGCGGGGCGGCGACGCCGTGAACATCCCTTTTCCAGTCACCCAGCGAGAGGCAGAAGCCCCGCTCGGCGTAATCCTTGCTGGCCTGGTCTATGCCCGCCTTGATCCGCGGCCAGTCGGACTCGTTGCGGATCTGTACCTGTGCGAGAACGGAATTCCGCTCCTCTTCAGGCAGGGCGCAGAGCAGCGCCCGCCCCATCGAGGTGGTGGCGATCGGGATCTGGGACCCGACGTCCAGGGTCAGGGTGACAGTGGCGCTGCTGCGGTATGCCTCGATGTAGAGCATGCTTAGCCGGTCCTGGACGCCGAGCGATACCGATGCCTGGGCGTACTCCGCCAACTCCTGCATCAGCGGACGGGCTATCCGGCGCACATCCATGTTGACCAGGTATGAGTAGCCGAGGGCAAGGACCGCCGAGTCGAGGTGATATTTGCCGAACCGCTCCGAGTAGCTGAGGTAGCCGAGCCGGGTCAGGGTGTGGGTAAGGCGGGAGATGGTCGGTTTTGGCAATCCGGTTCGCACGGCGATCTCCTGATTGCCGAGAAAGCGGTCCCCGGCCTTGAAGCAGCGCAACACCTCCAGCCCGCGCTCAAGGGCGCGAACCGATTGGCGGTCGTTCACCGTGTCCGGTTTTGTGGTTTCCTTGCTCATTTTAACGCCCCGTTTGTTCCGTTCTGCGAAACAGGGGCCAGTTTTGCACAAACAGTGGGAGAAGTCAAATGCAATTAGATGCAAAATGATGTTTTACAGAGCGAAATTGGGGCATGCGAAAACAGACCTCCGACCGATCGCGATCCGCCTGAACAGCGCCTGATTCGTTGCTGTTGCCGCGTTACGATGATCCGAACGGCGTCTTGAAAAAAAATGTTTACAAAGGGTGCATTATCTTGTAAACATGTTTTGTAAAGAGGAATTGAATTTCGCCTAGCGAAATACACCGTTAGAAGAGGTGAGACAATGGGGTCGATGAAGGAGAGCCCGCGTTATAACGTGGTCAGTCTGAGGATCAGTGACGAAGAGCGGGAGGCGCTCGACGACTTTGTCCGGCATACCAGGCGGAGCGTATCGCAATTGATGCGCGAGGCGATGGAGTTGATGCTCAAGATGGAGCGCTGTGAGAGGCGGTGACAGTGGAGAAGACGCGAATCGGCGCCGTGCGCCGTTGCGGATATCAACCAAGGAAGCGGAGAAAAGGCAATGAGCAAGGAAAAGCGGCTGCTGACGGTGCAGGCAACGGAAAAGACACTGGAACTCCTGGAGATACTGGCCGGCGGCAATGAGCGGCTCACGATCGGGGCGTTGGCGGACAAGCTCTGCATGAGGCGTAACGATGCGCTTCTGCTGCTGGTCACGTTGGAAAGCCGGGGGATGGTGCGCTGGGACGACGCCGGCAAGATCTACCGGCTGGGAGGTAAATCCGCCGAACTGGCGCGGCAAATGCTCTGCCTCCCTGCTTCAGGCGGTATTGAACCGAAATTGCCGGCTACGCCGCTTACACTGAATGCCCGCGCTGCCGGCACACGAAAATTGAGGTTGGACAGACGCTTTGAAATGGGCGGCCTCTCAGCCGCCGCAACCTGACGGCGCTCCGCCTGCCTCCCCAGGAGCGATAAAGGCCGGCTTTCGCCGGCCTTTCGTTCATCCCTCCCCATTCACCTTGCCCAGGTAATACTCGTAGTTCCCCTCGTAGATCCGCATCTCGCCGTGGTCGATCTCGAAAACCCGGTCCACCAGCGAGCGCAGGAAGTGGCGGTCATGGCTGACCAGGACCACCGTGCCGCTGAAGTTCCTGAGCGCATCTAGCAGGATTTCACGGGATTTGATGTCCAGGTGGTTGGTCGGCTCGTCCAGCACCAGGAAATTGACCGGCCGCGCCAGGAGCGTGGCCAGCACGACCCGGCTCTTCTCTCCGCCGGAGAGGTTCTCGATCCGCTTGTCCACGGCGTCTCCCTGGAAGAGGAACGCCCCCAGCAGGTTGCGGATCACGCCGATGTTGGCCAGGGGCATGGCCTCCTGAACGGTCTCGAAGACGGTTCGCCGCGGATCCAGCACCTCCATGGCGTGCTGGCTGAAATAACCCATCTCCACGTTGGCGCCCAGGGCGACCGTGCCGCTGCTGGGTCCCGTTTGCCCGGCCAGAACCTTGAGGAAGGTGGATTTGCCGGCCCCATTGACTCCGACCACGGCAATCTTGTTCTGGCGCCGGATGATACCGGAGATGCCGCTGAAAACCGGATGCTCCCGCCCGTCCGGCAGTTGCCAGCTCTTGGCCAAGCCGTCCATCACCACCACGTCGTCGCCGCTCCTTGGCGGTTCGTTGAATTCGAAGCGCACCACCCGCTCCTCGGCCGGGATCTCGATGCGTTCGATCTTCTCCAGCTTCTTGACACGCGATTGTACCTGGGCCGCATGGGAGGCGCGGGCGGCGAAGCGGGCGATGAATTCCTCCTCTTTGGCGAGCATCTCCTGTTGGCGCTTGTGACTGGCCAGGAGCTGCTCGCGGCGGACTGCACATTCCCGCTCGTAGAAGTCATAGTCGCCGCCGTAGGTGGTGACCGTTCTGTTGGCCACCTCGATGATGCGGTTCACGATGCGGTTCATGAAGGCGCGGTCGTGGCTGGTCATGAGCAGGGCGCCGTCGAATTCGCCGGCCAGCCACTCCTCCAGCCAGATGATCGACTCCACGTCCAGGTGGTTGGTCGGTTCGTCCAGGAGCAGCACGTCCGGCTTGAGGGTCAGGATGCGGGCCAGGGCGATGCGCATCTTCCAGCCGCCGCTGAAAGACTCCACCGGGTGGTGAAAACGGTCCGGTCCGATGCCTAGGCCGGTCAGCACGGTCTGGGCGCGGCTGTCCAGATCGTAGCCGCCGCGGTGCTCGAACTCCTCCACGGCCTCGCCGTAACGCGACAGCAACGCCGCCATCTCATCGTCCGACTGCGGCTCGCACATGGCCGCCTCCATCTCCTGCAACTCGCCGGCCAGGCGCATGGTCTCGCCCGAACCGGCCATTACCTCTTCCAGGGCCGTTCTGCCGGCCATGTCACCGACATCCTGGGAGAAGTATCCGATGGTGGTCCGCTTGGCAGAGGTGATCTCACCGCCATCCACCTCCTCCTCGCCGGTTATGATGCGGAAGATGGTCGTCTTGCCGGCGCCGTTGGGTCCGACCAGACCGCTGCGCGTGCCGGGCAGGATCTGGAAGCTGGCCTCGCGGAAGAGCGCTTGCGAGCCGTGCTGTTTGCTGATGTTGGAAAGGTGGATCATCCTGAAAACTCCCTGCGCAGAAATCGAAAACTGAACCTGATAGCACGCCGGCTGTCGGGTGGCAACCTGTTTTTACCGGGGCTGCACATTTATTCGCATCAGTGGCTGAGGAGGGCCTCTTCCGCCCTGGGCACATCCTCCTCGGACACCAGGATCTGCAACGGTCCGATCCCCTTTTCGGTCTCCCGGCGCATGAAGTAGCCGATACCCTCATTTTTCAGGATCAGCTCCACCCTGGCCAGATCGGACTTGTTCATGGGGTCGTAAAAGCTTACCATGACAACGGCACCTCCTTTTTAGCGACTTTCTCTTCATGAATTGATTATACAATGATTGAAATTGAAAAAGAATCACCCTCCGCTATACTTGACTGATCGATGAAACGAGTGAGGTGTCGCATGAAGGTGTACGGAGTCGCGGCCGGATTGCTCCTTGCCGGCGTTGTGCTCTGCGCCGTTGCCTGGGGGGCATTGGAGCAGAAGGGAACCAGCGGGCAGATCCGCGTCTGGTCGCTGGAGAAGAGGGGGTACATCATGACTGAGAGGGTGGTCAAGAGCAATGAGGAGTGGAAAAGGGCGCTCACCCCGGAGCAGTTCCGGGTGACGCGCAAGAAGGGGACGGAGCGGGCCTTTGCCAACGAGTACTGGAACAACCACGAGAAGGGCGCCTACCAGTGCGTCTCTTGCGGGCTCGACCTGTTCAGCTCGGAGACCAAGTACGATTCCGGGACCGGCTGGCCGAGCTTCACCGCGCCGGTCGCCAAGGAAAACATCCGCACCGCGGAGGACCGCTCACTCTTCTCGGTCCGCACCGAGGTCCTCTGCGCCCGCTGCGACGCGCATCTGGGGCACGTCTTCGACGATGGTCCGCCCCCCACCGGCAAGCGCTACTGCATGAACTCGGCTGCGCTCAGCTTTGTCAAGGCCAGGTAATCCCCCTCACTAAACGACCGGCCGGAGTGCCCGCCCAGTGCGGGCTTTTTCGTGCCCTGGACCGCAACGGCGCTTTCGGGTTGCCATAACGGCGGATTGTGGGTAAAAGTGGGGTGCCGTGGATATCCATGTGAGCCGACAAGGGGGGGCAAGCCGGCATGTTCATTCTGAAAAAGTGCATCGCCGCCTTCCTGCTTCCCCCCGGCATCCTCGTCCTGATCCTGCTGGCCGCGGGGTTGTGGTCTTGGCGTCTCCGCCGCCGGGTTACGGCCGTTGGCGCCCTTCTTCTGGCCCTGCTGGCCTGGTCGCTTTCCACGGCTCAGGTATCCCAGATGCTGATGGGACGGCTCGAAAGGGGATTCGCCATCCCCAGGCAGCCCCAGGGAGACGTGATCGTGCTCCTGGGGGGCGGACTCCACGACAAGGTGCCCGACCTGACCGGGAGCGGAGCCCCATCCGCGGGGATGATGACCCGGATCGTAACGGCGGTCCGTCTGCAACGCCGGCTCGATCTGCCGATCCTCGTCTCCGGCGGGGCGGTCTTCGGAGGCCGCACCGCAGAGGCCCCCGTGGTGCGGCGCTTTCTCATGGACCTGGGGGTGCCGGAGAGGCGGATCATCCTGGAGGACAAGAGCCGCGACACCATGGAAAACGCCCGTTTCAGCCGGGAGATCATCAGGCGGCACGGCTTCCGTCAACCGCTGCTGGTAACCTCGGCCTTTCACATGCGCCGCTCGCTGGAGGCATTCCGGCGGGCAGGGGTGATGGTGACGCCGCTCCCCGCCGGCTTCGTCACCAGCGCTGGGCACACAGCCGTCTGGGCCGACTTTCTGCCCGATTCAGCATCCCTGCACGGCACGGCCACCGCCATGCGGGAGTACCTGGGGCTGCTCTTCTACCGGCTGGGCGGCCAGGGGGCCACATGACGGCGGAAACGATTCGCCCCGGCCGCTACCGGCACTACAAGGGAAACGAGTACGAGGTGATCGGCACGGCGCGGCACAGCGAGACCGAGGAGTGGCTGGTGGTCTACCGCTGCCTGTACGGTGACCGCTCCCTGTGGGTCCGGCCGCTGGCCATGTTTGCGGAGGATGTGCTGGTGGATGGGCGGCTGGTGCCGAGATTTGAGTGGGTGGGAAAATCTGAAAGTTGAACTTGCAATTTTCCCCCCATGGTCATACTGCGGCGGCTCGGAACGGCAACAGCGCAGCGATGTCACAGTCTGGCGGGTGGGTGATGTGGCCGAGATGATGGGACCGACAGGGTGAAAACAGCCAACGTGAAAATGAAGACCGCAGAGGGAGTTGGCCAAGGGGTGTAAGGCCACGGCGGACGCATCCGCAACGCCCTCTGGTGCGATGTACCGGCGATGGCCGAAGGTGCGGCCCGGGTGCCGGCCTGCTGCAAGGAGCCGTGGGCGCGGGAGGCGATCGAGGAAAGCTTCATCGGCGACGCAGTAAAGGCGGAGTTGCGGTGGGATAACAAGCTATTTGCCAGGCATTATGGTGAATTCGTGACGGATTGCAACATGAAATGGGTGGCTGGACCCCTTTCGTGCCGATCTCATTTTGTTAAAAAAATAAGCTTGTTTTTTTAACAAAATTGATAGAAACTGCCGCTATGACCGTAAGCAAGCAGATCGAAAACCGAATTCACGGGCACGGTCCCGGATGGGTGTTTTCACCGGCGGACTTTCTTGATCTCGGCTCTCCGCACACCGTAGGGATGGCGCTGATCCGGATGGTTCGAGGCGGTCTGATCCGCCGTCTGGCCAGGGGGCTTTACGATTTTCCGCGCAGGCATGAAAAGCTGGGGCTTTTGTCCCCTTCCGTGGATATGATCGCCGAGGCATTTGCCCGCCGCGACGGAGTCCGGCTGCAGCCGTCCGAGGCTGCGGCTGCCAATATGCTGCACCTGTCCGAGCAGGTCCCGATGAGGGTAGTCTACGAGACAGACGGACCGCCACGAAAGATCAAGGTCGGAACGCTCACCATCCAGTTCCGGCGGCGGGCGCCGCGCAAAATGGCGACCGCGGGCAAGATGAGCGGCCTGGTATTCGCGGCGCTGCGGGGGCTGGGCAAACGCTATGTGACCCAGGAGCAGATCACCCATCTGCGTCAGCTCCTGACTCCGGAAGACCGGCAGCGCCTGCTGCAGGATCTGCCTCAAGCGCCGGCCTGGATGCATCCCTTTTTGCGGTATATTGCCGGCAACAAGGAGTGACAATGGCAAAAAGAAATACTATTGAAGTTCAGGGAACCGCCATCTGTATCATTTCTCAACCAGAAGGGGATTACATCTCCCTGACCGATATGGTTCGCAACTTTGACGGCGGTGGCGCTCTGATCGAACAGTGGCTGAAGAACAAGGATACGGTTCTTTTTCTCGGTGTCTGGGAGCGTATCAACAATCCAGGTTTTAATTCCCTCGAATTCGAGGGAATTAAAAGTGAGGCCGGACGGAACAGTTTCTTTCTTTCGGCAAAGAAGTGGATACAACTGACCGGCGCAAAAGGACTGATCGCCAGCGCCGGCCGTTACGGCGGCACATATGCCCATAGCGATATTGCCCTGGAATTCGGTTCCTGGCTCAGTCCGGAATTCAAGCTTTACCTGATCAAGGAGTTTCAGCGACTCAAAGAGGATGAGAACAGGCGGCTTTCGCTAGCCTGGAATCTGAACCGTACTCTTTCCAAACTCAACTACCGCATTCACACTGACGCCATCAAGCTGCACCTTGTTCCTGCTGAAGTGTCTGCCGCCCAGGCCGCGATCACCTATGCGAACGAGGCTGATATCTTGAATGTCGCCCTGTTCGGCCAGACAGCACGAGAGTGGCGTGACAGAAATCCTCAGGCAGATGGGAATATGCGTGACTATGCGACAGTCGAGCAGCTTCTGGTGCTGGCGAATATCGAGAGCATGAACGCGGAACTGATTCACATGGGTCTGACGCAGGGTGAGCGGCTCAAGCGTCTTAACGAAATCGCCATCCGCCAGATGCAGGTGCTGACTTCAACGGCTGAGATCAAAAAGCTGAAGTGAAATCTGTTCAGGTATGATGCCGGATGTCTGATGCCGGCAGGTGTAGATATGCAGGCATGGAAGCAGGATTACGAAGGATGCAGACGGCCATGTTCCTCGATGAACCGCCGCCGTTTGAGCAGATACTTGACGGAGTCAGGGGATTTGAAGAGGAGTTCAACAGGGAATAACCAATGTGGCGCCGCACTTGGCACGCAAAACGGCAGCTGATTCTGCTTCGGAGTATCAAAGGTGGCGTGGCGAGGCGGTTATGGACGAGATAGAGCGGTTTGAATCGGACGCGAGAAACAAGCCGGTTGCGAATGTAGGCAGAACTTCTCCCTATCCCCGCTTTCCGAATCGGAAACCAACAGTTTCACATCCGGAGTTTCCGGATGGAAACTAATTAGACTTACCGGTTTCTGTTGCAGCAGGTCGGGCACTGGGAGAAGTCACCGTATTCTCCCTACGCTGCCAGTTTTCAGGCCGTTCAAAACAACGCAATTGAAAGAAGACACCTTGTGGCACTCATCTCCCTTCGCAACATAACCCTGGCCTTTGGCGGTCCGCCGCTCTTCGACGGCATCAACCTGCAAATCGAGCCGGGCGACCGGCTCTGCCTCTTGGGGCGCAACGGCAGCGGCAAATCGACCCTGCTGAAACTGATCGACGGCGAACTGCCGCCGGAAGGGGGCGAGATCCAGCGCCAGCAGGGGCTGCGGGTGGCGTTGGTCTCCCAGGAGATCTCCCAGGGGGTGGAGGGGAGCGTCTTCGACGTGGTGGCCTCCGGCATGGGCAATGCCGCCGCGCTCCTGGCGGAGTACCACCACGTGGCTCATCAACTGGCGCTGGATGGGGACGAAGAACTGCTCGGGCGGCTGGAGGCGTTGCAGCACGCGCTGGAGGAGACCGGAGGCTGGAGCCTTCACCAGGAGGTGGAACGGGTGCTGAAGCGCCTGCAACTGGATGCCGATGCCGACTTCTCCGCTCTCTCCGGCGGCACCAAGCGCCGGGTGCTGCTTGCCAAGGCCCTTGTCGCGGCCCCCGACATCCTCATGCTGGACGAACCGACCAACCACCTGGACATCGAGACCATCTGCTGGCTGGAGGAGTTCCTGCTGAAAAACGTCAGGACCGTACTCTTCGTGACCCACGACCGCGCCTTTGCCCGGCGGCTCTCCAACCGCATCGCCGAACTGGACCGCGGGAGGATCTACGCCTTCAACTGCGGCTACGACCAGTTCGTGGAGCGGCGCGAGGCACTTTTGGAGGCGGAGATCACCCGCCAAGCCCTGTTCGACAGGAAGCTGGCCCGGGAAGAGGTCTGGGTCAGGCAGGGGATCAAGGCCCGCCGCACCAGGAACGAGGGGCGGGTGCGGGCGCTGAAGAAGCTGCGCGAGGAGCGGCGGCAGCGCCGGGAACGTCAAGGCACGGCCCGTATCCAGCTGCATGAGGCCGAGCGCTCCGGCGCACTGGTGGTGGAGGCCGAGGGGGTCTCTTTCGCCTTTGACGGTCGGCCCGTAATCAAGGATTTTACCGCCACGATCATACGCGGCGACCGGGTGGGGATCATCGGCCCCAACGGTTCGGGCAAGACCACCCTGCTCAGGCTGCTCCTGGGGGAGCTGACGCCCCAGTCGGGGGCAATCAAGCTGGGCAGCCGCCAGGAGGTGCTCTACTTCGACCAGATGCGCGAACAGCTCGACCTGGAGAAGAGCGTGCAGGAGAACGTGGGGGAGGGAAACGACACCCTGGTGATCAACGGCCGGCCGCGCCACATCATCGGCTACCTGCAGGACTTCCTCTTCTCGCCGGAGCGTGCCCGGTCGCCGGTCGGCATCCTCTCCGGCGGCGAGAGGAACCGCCTGCTCCTGGCCAAGCTCTTCAGCAAATCCTCCAACATCCTGGTGATGGACGAGCCGACCAACGACCTGGACGCCGAGACCCTCGATCTGCTGGAAGACCTGCTCATGGAGTACTCCGGCACGCTGCTCCTGGTCAGCCACGACCGCGAGTTCCTCAACAACGTGGTCACCAGCACGCTGGTTCTGGGCGGTAACGGCGAGGTGCGGGAGTTCGTGGGTGGGTACGACGACTGGCTCAGGCAGGCGGCCGTGGAGACCTCCGCCGCATCGACGGCGGCAATGCCGGTGCAGGAAAAGGCAAGGCCGCAGAAGGAACGCCCCCGCAAGCTCTCCTTCAAGGAGGAGCGCGAGCTGGAGGCGTTGCCGGAGCTGATCGCCGCCCTGGAGGAGGAACAGGAAAGGCTGCATACGCGGCTTTCCGATCCGGAGTTCTACAAGAGCGCCGGAAGCGAGGTGGCGGTGCTCAACGCCCGGCTGTCGGAGCTGGAGTGGGAGTTGGCCGGGGCATATGCCCGCTGGGAGGAGTTGGAGGCGTTGAGGTAGGCATAACCGCCGTCGGATTAATTACCAGACCTGCTGCTGGTATTCCACGGATATTTTGACGGAATTAAACAAAAAAGCCCGCGCAATGCGGGCTTTTCATGCTTAAGCAGGAAGGGACGAAAACTACTTCTGCACGTCCAGCAGTTCCACATCGAAGAGCAGGGTGGCGTTGGGAGGGATGACGCCGCCGGCGCCCCTGGCGCCGTAGCCGAGCTTGGCGGGAACGATCAGCTTGCGCTTGCCCCCCACCTTCATGCTCATGACCCCCTCGTCCCAGCCGGGGATGACCTGGCCCACCCCGATCACGAACACGAACGGCTCCCTGCGGTCCACGGAACTGTCAAACTTCTTGCCGTTCTCCAGGGTACCGGTATAGTGCACCTTGACCTGTTTCCCTTTCACCGGCATTGCTCCCTTGCCTACCACCTGGTCGATGTACTTGAGACCCGAGGCGGTGGTGACGGCTTTACCCCCCTTTGACTCTTCCACTGCCGCTGCGAAGGCCGGCACTGCCAGCAGCACCGTCAGCACGATGGCCGTTACCGATTTCATCAAACCCTTCATCGCTTGCTACCTCCCTTGCTCATAATATATGGCGTTTAGATACACCATGTTTCCACCGTGTCATTTTTTGACTTTTTCGTTTAACAGCGCGAGGATGCCCTCGGTCACATCCCGGCTATCCACCCCGCTTGCCAGATAGAGCAGCTCCCGCTTGACTACTACCAGCGCCAGTCCGTTGGCCTTGCCGTATTCGGCAGCGGCCTGCTCGATCGCCTCGAAAAGGGCCTTGCTGAGCCCCTCCTGTATGTTCTGGAGCTCCTTTTCGGCATCCATGACGAACTTCTGGAACTCCTCCACCTTCTTCTGAAACTCCTTGGCCTTGGCCTCCCGTTGCGGGGGGGTGAGGGTGGCGAACTTGGCCTCAAGGGCGGCCTTCTGCTTGTCGAGTTGCTTCCGCTTGGTTTCGATCCGGGCCTGGAATTTCCCCTGCCTCTCCTTGGCCTGTGCCTGGGACGACTTACCCAGGGCTGATTCGCCGGCAATGCGATTGATATCCACATAACCGATTCGCACGGGTTGCGCCGCGGCCAGAGGGGCAGGTTGGCCCTTCGGGCCGTCAGCGGGGGCGGTTTCCGCCGCCGTGGCCCAAAGTGGCGCGGCGCAAAGCAACATGATCAGTAGTATGCTACACTTGGTTTTCATGGTCGAACCTCGCGGGCAGGGTCTGGCTGCCGGATGAATGAAACAGCCGGGAAAGGATAGAGCCTTTTTCGCTCCGGCACAACAGATGTTTTTTTCCACTCTGCGCCAATGCGCTTGCAGTACTATGCTTCCCGTGATAAACAACAGCGGTTTTTCACCGACTTCCGGCAGTCCGGGGCAGACTCCATGTTCCTGCAACAACTCATAAACGGCATCGCCCTGGGTTCCACCTACGCCCTGATCGCCCTGGGGTACACCATGGTGTACGGCATCATAACCCTGATCAACTTCGCCCACGGCGAGATCTTCATGGCCGGCGCATTCGTGGGGCTGTTGCTGGTGGGGGTCTTCAAGCTGAACGTCTTCCTGGCCATGGGCTGCGCTATGCTCTTCTGCATGGCACTGGGGGTGGTGATCGAGTTCGTCGCCTATCGTCCCCTGCGCCGCTCTTCGCGCCTCTCGGCGCTGATCTCGGCCATCGGTGTCTCGATCTTCCTCTCGTCCCTGGCGTTGATGATCTTCGGGGCCAACGCCAAGGCATTTCCGGAGCAGGCCTTCCCGGTACAGCAGATCCGCATCGGCAACGCCGACATCTCCACCTTGCAGATCCTGATCATCGCCGTGTCCGCGGCACTGATGGTCACCCTGGAGTTCATCGTCCAAAAGACCAGGATCGGCAAGGCCATGCGGGCGACCTCCGAGGACTACAACACAGCGGCGCTGATGGGGATCAACGTCAATCGCGTGATCTCCTTCACCTTTGCCCTCGGTTCGGCCCTGGCCGCGGCCGGCGGGGTGCTGGTGGGACTCCTTTTCAACGCGGTCTCCTTCAACATGGGGCTGATGGCCGGGCTGAAGGCCTTTGCCGCGGCCGTCCTGGGTGGGATCGGCTCGATCCCCGGCGCCATGCTGGGGGGGCTGGTCCTGGGGGTCACCGAGGTCTTCGGGGTGGCCCTGGGCTATTCCTCCTACCGCGACGCCATCGCCTTCGCCATACTCGTCCTGGTGCTGCTGGTGCGCCCGACCGGGCTATTGGGGGAGAAGATGCAGAACAAGGTCTGAACATGCTGGAAGGCCTGATCAACTCCATCGACCCCTACATCCTCCAGATCCTGGTCAACATCGGCATCGCGGTGATCCTGGCGCTGGGCCTGAACGTCATCACCGGCATGACCGGCCAGCTCGCCCTGGGACATGCCGCCTTCATGAGCATCGGCGCCTTCAGCGGGGCGCTTTTGTCCCTCAAGACCGGCGTCCCCTTCTCCATCAATCTGCTCCTGAGCGGGACCGTCACCGCGGCCGCCGCGGCCGTCATCGGCTGGCCGATCCTGCGGCTGACCGGCGACTATCTGGCGATCTGCACCCTCGCCTTCGCCGAGATCGTCAAGGTGTGCCTGCTCAACCTGGAGATCACCAACAAGGCGCTCGGCCTGAGCGTACCCCCGCCGCGCTCTCCCCTGCCGATGCCGCTGACCGTGCTGATCTGCGTCTGCCTGGCCATCGTCGCCTCGGCCTTCATCGCTAATTCCCGCTTCGGCCGGGCCCTGACGGCGATCCGTGACGACGAGATCGCCGCCGAGTCGATGGGTATCAACTGCGCCCGCTACAAGGTGCAGTCGTTCGCGATCAGCGCCTTCATGGCCGGTGTCGGCGGCTCTCTCTACGCCCATTTCCTGGGGTACATCAATCCCTCGGACTTCGGTTTTCACAAGTCGGTGGACATGCTCTGCATGGTGGTGCTGGGGGGGCTGGGGAGCATCCCCGGCGCACTCCTGGGGGCCGCGCTCCTCTCGGCCGCCCCGGAGTTCCTGCGTTTCATGGCCCAGTACCGCATGCTGGTCTACGGCGCCCTGCTGGTTTCATTGATGGTCTTCCGCCCCAACGGGCTCCTTGGGGGGGTGGACTCCGCCGCCATGCTGCTGCGCAAGCTGGGACTGCGGCGCCGCTGTGCGCTCCCCCCGCGGGAGGGCAGCTGATGGCGCTGCTTACCCTCGATAACGCAGGCATCCGCTTCGGCGGCCTGGTGGCGGTGAACGGCGTCGGCCTCAGGGTGGAGGAGGGGGAGATCATGGCGCTGATCGGCCCCAACGGCGCCGGCAAGAGCACCATCTTCAACCTGGTCACCGGTGTCTATACCCCAAGCGAAGGGGGTATACGCTTCAGGGGGAGGGATATCGCCGGGTTGCCTGCGCACCTCATCGCAGCCGCCGGAATCGGCCGCACCTTCCAGAACATCCGCCTGTTCAGGGAGCTGAGCGTTCTTGACAATTGCCTGATCGGCGCCCACACCAGGGGGGTGTGGAACCTTGCAGGCGCGCTGCTGCAATTCCTCCCGGCGGTGCGCCGCGAGGAGGGGCGGCTCCTGGAGCTGGCCGCCCACTGCCTCTCCAGGGTGGGCCTGGCCCACAAGGCCTGCGAGGCGGCCGGCAACCTCCCCTACGGCGAGCAGCGCCGCCTGGAGATCGCCCGCGCCCTGGCCATCGAGCCGGCCCTGATCCTCCTGGACGAGCCGGCGGCCGGGATGAATCCCCAGGAAAAGCGGTCATTGGCTGCAATGCTGCGCGAGATCCGCGCCAGCGGTGTGACCGTCTTCCTGGTGGAGCACGACATGCGTTTCGTCATGGGGCTGTCCGACCGGATCGCGGTGCTGGACCACGGGGTCAAGATCGCCGAGGGGAGGCCGGAGGAGGTGCGCAGCGACCCGGCGGTGATCGAGGCCTATCTGGGGAAGGGGGCGATGAACTGATGCTTGTCGTGGAGAACCTCTCCGTCAGCTACGGCGCCATTCGCGCCCTGCGCGGCGTCTCCTTCCACGTCGGCGGGGGGGAGATCGTGGCCCTGATCGGCGCCAACGGCGCCGGCAAGAGCACCATACTCAACACGATCTCCGGGATCGTACGCCCGCTGGGCGGCTCCATCGGCTACGAGGGGGAGGAGATCACCCGCCAGCCGCCCCACCGGATCGTGGCCCGGGGGGTCTGCCAGGTGCCCGAGGGACGGCGGGTCTTCGGCCGGATGAGCGTCCAGGAAAACCTGGAGATGGGGGGCTATACCCTCGCCGGCGGGAAGGAGCTCGCCCGGGGGATCGAGCGGGCCTTCGCCCTCTTCCCGCTCCTGGCGGAGAGGCGCCGGCAGGCGGCACGGACCCTTTCGGGCGGCGAGCAGCAGATGCTTGCCATCGCGCGGGCGCTGATGTCGAGTCCACGCCTTCTGCTCCTGGACGAGCCATCCATGGGGCTGGCGCCGCTCCTGGTGGAACGGATCTTCGAGATCATCGCCGCCATCAGCCGCGACGGCACGACCATCCTGCTGGTGGAGCAGAACGCCTCCATGGCCCTCGCCGTGGCCCATCGCGCCTACGTGCTGGAGAGCGGCGAGGTGGTCCTCTCCGGCGCCGCCGGGGAACTGGCCCGCAACCCGGAGGTCAGGCGGGCGTATTTGGGGGAGTGAATCAAGAGAAGTGTGAGCCGAGTGGAAACAGTTGGCAAGGTTCGGGGGTCTATGGTAGATTTCATTGGGGATAATGGTAGTTACCGGACAGTCAACAGGAGCAAGCCATGTCAGTTGCCTTGAAAATGGAATTGCCGGATGGGGTATTCTCGGCCCTGCGCAAGAGTCCTGATGAATTTGTTCAGGAGATGCGCATGGCGGCGGCCGTGAAATGGTACGAAATGACACTTATCTCGCAGGAAAAGGCTGCCGAGATAGCAGGAGTGTCACGGGCGGACTTCGTGGGTGAGCTTGGCCGTTTCCGGGTTTCCCCCTTCCAGTACAGCGCCCGTGAGGTGTTGGACGAGTTGTCCGATGCCGATTGAGCGGATCGTTGTCAACGCTTCTCCGTTGATCTGCCTCTTCAAGAGCGGCCTCCATGACTTGTTGCCGCAGATTTTCAAGCACATTGTCGTACCGGCAGCCGTCATCAAAGAGGTCACGGTTCCCGGCAAGGGAACAGCCGGAATAGTGGTGCTTGCCAAACGCAGAGGTCTGCTTCCTTCGTTGCGGGATGCATTTGCAAAGCTCAGCGGTTCCGGTCTATGGCTGTCCAGAGATCTAATTGAAGAGCTATGCCGCACTGAAGGGGAATAGAGCTTTCCATCATGCTGGTGGAGCAGAACGCCTCCATGGAAAGCTTCCGCCTCTGCCACCAATGATGCCGAAATAAAACAACTTGACTTTACATTCCCCTTTTTTTTACTATGCTTGAAATATTCAAAGGCTGTGATGAGGAGTAGTAGTCGTTTCGGGCTTTCCAGAGAGCCGGTGGGTGGTGCGAACCGGTAAGCACAAACGACGAACTCGCCTCGGAGCCGCATCAGCGAATTACCGGTAGTTGATGCCGTCCTCCCGCGTCAAGGGTGCAACGAGGTCCGACCGTTCAAAAGCGTGGTCGGGCAAATCGGGGTGGTACCGCGAAGCCTAAGCCTTCGTCCCTGTCTGGGGCGGAGGCATTTCTATTTCAGGACCACGATCACGAAAGGAGCGCATGACATGGCAAAGGCAAAGAAGCAGGACGAACGCCAACTGATAAGGATTTTTGACACCACGCTGCGCGACGGCGAGCAGGCCCCGGGCAACAGCATGAACATCGAGGAGAAGCTGCGGATTGCACGTCAACTCCAGAAGCTGAACGTTGACGTGATCGAGGCCGGTTTCCCCATCGCCTCGGATGGCGATTTCGAGGCGGTGAAAAAGGTGGCCCAGACGATCAAGGGGCCGGAGATCGCCGGCCTGTGCCGCTCCAGCGACAAGGACATCGACCGCGCCTGGGAGGCGCTGAAATACGCCGGCGACAAGGGGCGCATCCACACCTTCATCGCCACCTCCGACATCCACATGAAGTACAAGCTGCAGATGGAGCCGGCCAAGGTACTGGCCGCGGCGGTCAAGGCGGTCAAAAGGGCCGCCTCCTACACCCCCAACGTGGAGTTTTCCTGCGAGGACGCGGTGCGTACCCGTTTGCCGTTCCTGGCCGAGGTGGTCGAGGCGGTGATCAACGCCGGCGCCACCACGGTCAACATCCCGGACACGGTCGGCTACACCATTCCCTTCGAGTATTTCAACATCATCAAATACCTGAAGGATAATGTCCCCAACATCGACAAGGCGATCATCTCGGTGCACTGCCACAACGACCTGGGGCTTTCCGTGGCCAACTCCATCGCCGCCATCCAGGCCGGCGCAGGCCAGGTGGAATGCACCATCAACGGCATCGGCGAGCGTGCCGGCAACTGTTCCCTGGAGGAGTTCGTCATGATCCTCAAGACACGCGGAGACATCCTGCCGTACGCCACCAACGTGGCGACCGACCAGTTGACCCCCTCCAGCCGTTTGCTGTCCACCATCACCGGCATCATGGTGCAGCCCAACAAGGCCATCGTGGGGGCCAACGCCTTTGCCCACGAGGCCGGTATCCACCAGCACGGCGTGATGATGGAGAAGTCCACCTACGAGATCATGACCCCCGAATCGGTCGGGCTGTCCGCCAGCGCCCTGGTGCTGGGCAAACACTCCGGCCGACACGCCTTCAAAAAACGGCTGGAAGAGTTGGGGCACGACCTGGACGACGACAAGCTCAACAAGGCCTTTGACCGCTTCAAGGCCCTGGCCGACCTGAAAAAGGAGGTCTTCGACGAGGACCTGGACGCCATCGTGGCCGACGAGTCGCGGGAGGACGAGAAGTACAAGCTGGGACACATCACGGTCACCTGCGGTTCCTTTGCCGTGGCCACCGCCACCGTGCAGCTGGAGATCAACGGCCAGCCGGTACGCACCGCCGAACTGGGTGACGGTCCGGTCGATGCCACCCTCAAGGCGATCAAAAAACTGACCAAGACCCGGGCCAAGCTGATGCAGTACAACGTCGGCGCCATCACCAGCGGCACCGACGCCCAGGGCGAGGTCACTGTGCGCGTGGCCGAAGGGACTCACACCGTTGTGGGCAAGGGATCATCCACCGATATCATCGAGGCGTCGGCAAAGGCCTATATCCACGCCTTGAACCGCCTCAACTACAAGCAGACACGGTTGATCGAGAGCCTGTGACGGGAATATCTTCCGTGGAAACAAGAAGGGCGGCTAATGGCCGCCCTTCTTGCATTCTTGCCCTGTCAACAATCACAGGTCAATTGCCGCCCTCTACCTGATTCGGGTTGTTGTCGGCAAGCACGTATCTGACGAGTTCGGCCAGGTTCTTGAGGTTCAACTTGTTGAGGATCCTGGCCTTGTACGTGCTGACCGTCTTCACGCTTATTGAAAGCTGCCAGGCTGCTTCCTTGTTTGTTGCCCCGGAAGCCAGCATCCCGGCGACCTGTTTTTCCCGCCTGGAAAGGGCCTTAGTGTTCGGCAGAGCCCTTTCGGCGATGTTGCCGATACTCAGCCCCGATACCACTTCATCCATGAGATGTTCGCTGACATACTTACCCCCCCGCACTACCCTTTTCATGGCCCGGATGAAATCTGACGGCGCGTCATCCTTGCTGACGTAACCATCGGCCCCCAGGGAGTAGGCCCTGAGGACGTACTGTTTCTCTCCATGCAGGCTGACTACGACAACGGGAAGGCTCGGTTTTTCCCGCTTGATCCCCTCCAGCACCTCGTATCCGCTCATATCGGGTAACGTCAGGTCGAGCAGAACCACATCGTAGTCATTGTCGCGAACCTTCCGCAGGGCCTCGCGACCACCTCCGGCCTCATCGAAGAGCGCCTCATCCCCGATCCCACGCAATAGAAGACGGGTGCCGGCCCGCACCACGGCATGGTCATCCACGATAAGTATCTTCATCCCATCAGCTCCATTGTTGACTATTGATGGAGTCGCGAAGCGCCATTTTGAACTTCAGAAGTATATCCCCTTTCCTACAAACCGCAATCCGGCTGTCAGCGTAAATATTCGGATTTTTCCCATAGGCGCTTGTAATCCCTTTCCTACGCGCCTGTCGGCACAATGCCATCATTGTAAACAATTTTTTGTGAGGTTTAATCTAATGCACGTGCGGGATTGGCGGGCCGATAAACCACTTCAATGGGCAAACCAATGAATGATCCGATATCAGTACTTATTGTCGATGACTCGGAATCGGTCCGCACATACCTGCGGTCCATCCTGGAGAATACGGATTATCGTGTCTTCGATGCGGCTCATGGCAGGGAAGGTCTGGAGGTATTCGATCGCGAGAGGCCGGATATCGTCCTGACCGATCTGGAAATGCCTGAAATGGACGGATTGACCTTTATCGCCGAATTGAACATCAAATATATAAACGTACCGGTCATCGTTATCTCGGGGAAAGGGACGTTGCCGATCGGCATAGAGGCGGTCCGCCGGGGGGCCTGGGATTATCTGATCAAACCCTTCGACGAAGAAGTTCTGGAGCTCACCATCAGACGCACTCTTGAACGTCTTCGGCTGCAGGCCGAAAACCGTCGTTACCGCGAACAGCTGGAGGAGCGGGTACAAGCCCAGACTCGGGATCTCAGTGAGGGGAGAGAGCGTTATCAGAGACTCCTGGAATCGGTGACCAGTTATGTCTATACCGTCTCTGTCGAAGGAGGCATGCCCGTAGAGACCGTACATCGTCCCGGATGCGTGAAGGTAACCGGCTTTACCGGCGAGGAGTTTGTTGCCGCCCCCGATCTCTGGAACAGGGTGGTGCACCCGGATGACAGGCCCATGGTCATGGGCATGACGCAACGTATGTTGACTGCGCCCGCAAACCTGGATTTCGAACACCGTATATTCCATAAGGACGGGTCGATACGCTGGGTCAAGAATACCCTTGTTCCCTCCCTTGATATGGAGGGCGCCCTCCTCTCCTACGACGGCATCATCGCCGACATAACCGGGCGCAAACTGGCGGAGGAAAAGCTCAAACGGCATATGGGTAATCTGGCCGCCCTGCACAACATCGACCAGGCAATCAGCGGCAGCCTCGATCTGGGCATCACCCTGAACGTGTTCATGCGTGAGACGTTGATGCAATTGAATATCGATGCTGCCTGTGTGTTCCTGCTAGATCCTCACAGCCTGATGCTCGAATATGCATCGGGACTGGGCTTTGCCACCGAACAAGCATGCTTCACCCCTGTCCGCCTCGCCGATAGCTTCAAAGGTTGCAGCACCTGGGGACACGACAATCGCTTTTTTTGCATTATCGATTCCTTTGAAGAGGCTGCTACTCCGAAAACGCTCATTGAACAGGAGGGTTTCAAGGCGTTCATTGGGATTCCGCTCATTGCAAAGGGACAGGTCAAGGGGGTTCTTGAGATATTTCACCGGGCTCCGCTCAATCCCGACCAGGAGTGGCTCGATTTTGTGGAGGCACTGGCCGGACAGGCCGCCATCGCCCTGGAGAATGCGGAACTGTATGACAGTGTGCAGAGGTCCCACAGTGAACTCCTGCTTGCCTATGACACCACCATAGTGGGATGGTCGCGCGCACTTGATTTCCGTGACATGGAGACGGAAGGGCACAGTCAGCGGGTGACGGACCTGACTATCCGTCTTGCCCAGGCAATGGGTATCGGCAAGGATAAGCTGGCCCATATCCGTCGCGGCGCATTGCTCCATGACATCGGCAAACTGGGAGTTCCCGACGGTATTCTGCTGAAACCGGGCAAACTGACCGACGAGGAGTTCGAGATCATGAAGCGGCATACCGAGATCGCCTTCAGCATCCTCTCACCGATCGAGTTTCTGCGACCGGCCTTGGATATCCCCTATTACCATCATGAAAAATGGAATGGCAGCGGATATCCGCGTGGTTTGAAAGGCGAGGTGATACCCCTGGCGGCCCGTATCTTCACGATTGTGGACGTATGGGACGCCTTGTGTTCGGATCGTCCCTACCGCCCCGCCTGGCCGGCCGAAAAGGCACGGGAATACATACTTAACGAGTCCGGCGCCAGCTTTGATCCGGCGATAGTGAAGATGTTTTCTACATTGATCTTCCAGGGCAAGCAGCCAAATGAGAGAGGGAGGTGAATGATGGACGATGAAACACTTTCCGATCAGACCCATTCGGCATGCAGTGCGCCTGTGCTTCATGGGATGTTGGCGGCATATTGAGAATATGATGATTGGACACTATCTATAAACGAAAGGGGGCTCTCGCCATGCTCAAGAATATGATGATCGGAACACGTTTGGGATTGGGGTTTGGTCTGGTTTTGGCCATTTTTGTGGTGACGGTGGCGATTTCGTTCGTAAAGCTAAGGCAGATCGAGCGCGAATCGAAACAGGTTGCAGTGGAATCCATCCCGTCGCTTATGGCCGCCTATGAGATGGATATCGCCCTGGTGGAGCTTGGTGAGGTTTTGACGGATGTGGCGGCGACCCATCGGCCCGAGGGGTTCAAGGAGGCCGAGAAGGCCGCAAAACAGTTCAAGGAGTCCCTTGCGGTCTTTCATGAGATGTTCAGGAAAGAAAACGATGCCAAAGGAGTCAAGGAGGTTGAAGAGCTTGGCGCGGCATTCGACCGCTACCATGAATTCGGCAGGCGCACGGCCAATGTCTACATCAGTCAGGGAATGGAGGCGGGCAACAAGGTAATGGATGAGTTCGACCGCACGCGCGAGGCACTGACGGTCCTGGTCGAGAAACTTCAGAAGGGCCAGACTGATGAGGCCAAGTTGAATTCGCTCGATACGGTCAAGGAGGTGGGCAAGCTGATCACGATCATGCTGGTGCTTGGCAGTGCGGCAATTCTGAGTGCCATCGGGATTGCCTTCTTCACGACCCGCGGTATCGTGCGTCCGCTCAATGAGGCGGTTGGTGTCGCCAACAGTCTGGCCGGCGGCGATCTGACCGTGAACGTCGAGGTCAGGAGCAAGGACGAGACCGGCCAGTTGCTGGGGGCGATCCGGAACATGGTGGAGAAACTGAAGCAGGTTGTAGGTGACGTGATCAGCGCCGCCGACAATGTGGCATCGGGCAGTCGGCAACTCTCGGCCACGGCCCAGCAGCTCTCCCAGGGCGCCACCGAGCAGGCCGCCAGTGCCGAAGAGGTTTCCTCCTCCATGGAGGAGATGACCTCCAGCATCAAGCAGAACGCCGACAACTCCGGCCAGACCGAGAAGATCGCCAACAAGAGCGCCGCCGACGCCAGGGAAGGTGGCAAGGCGGTCATTGAGACGGTCTCGGCCATGAAGGAGATCGCCACCAAGATCAGCATCATCGAGGAGATCGCCCGCCAGACTAACCTTTTGGCGCTGAACGCCGCCATCGAGGCGGCCAGGGCCGGGGAGCACGGCAAGGGTTTTGCCGTTGTCGCCAGCGAGGTGAGGAAGCTGGCCGAACGTAGCCAGGCCGCGGCCGGGGAGATCAGTACACTCTCTGGCCGCAGCGTGCAGGTGGCCGAATCAGCCGGCGAGATGCTCTCCAGGATGGTGCCGGACATTCAAAAGACCGCCGAGCTGGTCCAGGAGATCTCGGCCTCCAGCCGCGAGCAGGACAGCGGCGCCGAGCAGATCAACAAGGCGATCCAGCAACTGGACTCGGTCATCCAGCAGAACGCCTCAGCCAGTGAGGAGATGGCTTCCACCTCGGAAGAGCTCTCCGGTCAGGCGGAACAGTTGAAAGACACGATCAGCTTCTTCAATATTGATGCCGTCATGATGATGCGGCAGCCTGTACGCCTTCCGCGACACAAGGCTCAGGCGACCCGCATCAATCGCAAGATGGCGGGAGTTGCGGAGAAGAAGGTGGTCGAAGGCGGCGTTCACCTCCAGTTGAGAGACAGCCCCGACCCCGATCAATTAGACCAGGAATTCGTGAATTACTAGGAGGGAGCCCATGAGCGTCGCGCAAATTACGGAAACGACCCAGTACCTTACATTCAAACTGGAGGAGGAAATCTTTGCCCTCGACGTTGCCAAGGTCCGCGAAATCCTGGAATACACCACGGTCACCAAGGTGCCCCGGACCCCCGATTTCATGCGGGGTGTCATCAACCTGCGGGGCAGCGTGGTGCCGGTGATCGACTTGCGCCTGAAGTTCGGGATGACGGAAACGGAGCAGACCATCAATACCTGCATCATCGTGGCGGAGGTGGGCATGGATGATGAGACCATCCTGCTGGGGGCACTGGCCGACTCGGTGCAGGAGGTGAACGAGATGGAGCCGGGCCAGATCGAGGCAGTACCCCGCATCGGCACGCAACTCAACACGGATTTTATCAGGGGTATGGGAAAACACGACGGCTGTTTCGTGATGATCCTGGATATCGACCGGGTATTTTCCAGCGACGAGCTGGCATCGGTTACGGCGGGGGAAACGGAGTAATACACCAGAAAAAGGAGCGATCACAATGTTCAATATCATGAAAATCAGTCACAAACTCCTGCTGATGCTGACTCCGGCCATCCTGGGGCTCCTCTTTTTCTCCATCCTCGACGTGAACGAAAAGATGAGCGCCGTGCGGGACATGAAGCGCACCAAATCCCTCTCCGCCCTGGCGGTTTCTGCCGGTGGGCTGATCCATGAACTGCAGAAGGAACGGGGCATGACAGCCGGCTTGATCGCATCCAGGGGTGAGCGATACAGGTCCGAGCTTTCCAAACAGCGGGAGGAAACCTCGGCTGCCATAAAGCGCCTCACAGACTCCCTTACCTCGGACAAAGCCGCCGTCGAGTTGGTCAAGCCCGCACTGGAGACGGCGACAGGAGCCCTGAACAAGCTGGCCGGGACACGCTCGGCCGCGGACGCCCTGAAGCTGGAGGGAAAAGAGTCCTTCTCATACTACAGCGGTCTGATTGCCGCCTACCTGGATGTGATCGGCGCCGCCGGGCGCATGACCTCCAACGCCGATCTGGCGGGCGACGCCACGGCTATGCTTGCCTTTGTCAGCACCAAGGAATATGCGGGACGCGAGCGGGCCACCCTGAACGCCGTGTTCAGCGCGGATCGCTTCGATGATGAGTCATTTCAGCGATTCCTGAAGATCGTGTCCGCCCAGGAATCCTTTCTGGGGTTTTTCGACAAGTACGCAACAAAGGAACAGACGGATTTCACCCGTGAAAAGCTGAGCTCCGCCGCTGCAAAAAAGGTGGAAGAGATGCGCGCAATCGCGCTTGCGAAGGGAACCCAAGGCGGTTTTGGCGTAGCGCCCGAGGCCTGGTTCGCCACCATAACCGAGAAGATCGACGCCATGAAAGAGGTGGAGGACAGGCTTTGCGCGCACCTCATAAAAACCGCGGATATGTACGAAGGAAAGAGCAAGGCTGCCCTGGTGTTCAGTGCCGTTTTGACGGTGCTTCTCGTTGCGATATCGCTGGGGTTGGGCATTACGCTGTTGCGCTCGATTCTCAGGCAGCTGGGGGATGAACCCGGCGTCATTGCGGCCATTGCCGACAGGCTGGCTGCCGGTGACCTGACCATCTCCATGGCCTCCGGCCGCAAAACGGAAATCGGGATATATGCCGCCATGAAGAACATGGTGGAGCGGCTGAAGGTAGTCATCGGCGACGTTCAAACCGCGGCCGGAAACGTGACCGCCGGCAGTCAGCAACTCTCCGCCGCATCCCAGCAGCTTTCGCAGGGGGCAACCGAACAGGCGTCGGCCGCCGAGGAGGTATCGGCGAGCATGGAGCAGATCGCGGCCAGCATTCGCCAGAATGCCGACAATGCGCAAGAGACCGGAAAGATAGCGATCCAGTCGGCGGCCAATGCGGAGGAAGGAGGCAAGGCGGTCACGGAGACGGTCTCGGCCATGAAGGAGATCGCCGCCAAAATCGGCTTCATCGAGGAGATCGCCCGCCAGACCAACCTCCTGGCGCTGAACGCCGCCATCGAGGCGGCCAGGGCCGGGGAGCACGGCAAGGGTTTCGCGGTAGTGGCCTCCGAGGTGCGCAAGCTGGCCGAACGGAGCCAGGCCGCGGCCGGAGAGATCAGCGTGCTTTCCACCCGCAGCGTGCAGATTGCCGAGACAGCCGGGAAGATGCTCGACAGGATGGTGCCGGACATCCGAAGGACCGCCGACCTGGTGCAGGAGATCATCGCCGCAAGCCGGGAACAGACCATCGGAACCGAGCAGATCAACCAGGCCATCCAGCAACTGGACCAGGTCATCCAGCAAAACGCCTCCTCCTCGGAGGAGATGGCCTCCACTTCGGAGGAACTCTCCGGCCAGGCCGAGCAACTCAAGGATACCATCGACTTCTTCAGGATGGACGAAAGCGGCGTCAGGCAGTCATTGCCTCCCCAACGCTCAAGCAGGCACAAGGCAGGGGCGGTCCGCATCCCCCTCAAGGGCGGGGGCGGCCATGAGAAGAAGACGGGCGGCGAAGGTGTCCGTATCCGGTTGGCTGACAGATCCGATGCTGACCACATCGACGAAGAATTCGTGAATTACTAGGAGGTGGCCATGAGCGTCGCGCAAATTACGGAAACGACCCAGTACCTGACCTTCAAGCTGGAGGAGGAGATCTTTGTGTCTTAATGACGGGGTGTTCAGCCTGCTCAGACGGTGCTTGCGGCAACGGACGATATGATCAAAGCCAAAAAGGAGGATCGGCCATGAAAGTAAAAACCATCAAGGGCAAGTTGCTGTGTGTTCTGTTTTCCCTGTTCATTGTCGGGGTGGCGCTCTTCGCCGCCATCAACTACCGCAGCGAAAAGATCAAGTTGAAGAACGCCATGGAGGAAAAGGCCGAGAGTTCCTACAAGGTCTTTTTCTCCTATATCGAGAGTGACCGCGAGGCCCTGGCCAAGACCCTCGCCGGCATCTCCAGGATAGACGAGTTTCTGGAGCTGATGTCGAAAAAGGACGGCGAAGGGCTATACGTAAAGGCCAAACCGCTCTTCGACGAGCTCAAGGAACGATTCAGGATTACCCATCTCTACTTCGTCGAGCCTTCCGGTAAAATTATACGCCGGATTCACAACCCCAAGGATTTCGGCGACGATAAAAAGACCATAACCTTCAAAGAGGCCCAAAGAACAGGCAAGATCGCAAGCGGAATCGAGATGGGCAAGTATTTCTTTTCACTGCGGGCCATTCAGCCGGTCAGCTACAAGGGGGCGCTTGTCGGCTATATAGAGGTCGGCCAGGAGATCGACCACATCTTTCCGGTGTTCAAGGAACTGACGAAAAATGATGCCACCATATTCCTTGCCAACGAGTTCATCCAGAAAAAATCGGCGACAATCAAGGGGGATAAGGTCAAAGGGTTTTCCGTTCTCCAATCCACCGATGATAAACGCGCCGTGGAGATCACCGCGAAAACGGACATTGAAAAGGGGTTGAAAGGGTTTACGGTCAGCGATGTGAATCTCGACAGCGGATATTTCATGAGCGGCGCCGGTCCTTTCAAGGATGCCGCCGGTGAGGTTGTCGGGGTCCTGATGATATCCCAGGACGCCTCGCAACTTCTGGCGGCGGGGATGAAATCATTCTGGCTCAACATCGCTATCATCCTGATCATATTCGCCCTCATCGCGGCGGCCTTCGTGGTGGTGATAAACAGGGCCGTGGTCCGTCCCACTGCACAGATCGCCGCAAAAATGGATGAAATGGCGAACGGCGACCTTATGGTGAGCATCGACCATGAGAGCGGGGATGAGATAGGCGCCTTGTCGGCAAGCATCAACCGGCTCGTCGCCAAGCTCAGGGATGTGATCGCAAATGTCAAGACGGTTTCCGACAGCGTGGCCTCCGGCAGCCGGCAGCTCTCCGCCACGGCCCAACAGCTCTCCCAGGGCGCCAGCGAGCAGGCGGCATCCGCCGAGGAGGTCTCCTCCAGCATGGAGGAGATGACCTCCAGCATCCGGCAGAACGCGGACAACTCCTCCCAGACCGAGCGGATTGCCGTCAGAAGCGCCGCCGACGCCAGGGAGGGGGGCAAGGCGGTGGCCGACACCGTCTCGGCCATGAAGGAGATCGCCACCAAGATCTCGATCATCGAGGAGATCGCCCGCCAGACCAACCTGCTGGCCCTGAACGCCGCCATCGAGGCGGCCCGGGCCGGGGAGCACGGCAAGGGGTTCGCCGTGGTCGCCAGCGAGGTCAGGAAGCTGGCCGAACGGAGCCAGGCCGCGGCCGGGGAGATCAGTCAGCTTTCCACCAGCAGTGTGGCCATAGCGGAGCAGGCCGGCCAGATGCTGGACAGGATGCTGCCGGACATTCAAAAGACCGCGGAGCTGGTCCAGGAGATCTCGGCCTCCAGCCGCGAGCAGGACAGCGGCGCCGAGCAGATCAACAAGGCGATCCAGCAGTTGGACTCGGTCATCCAGCAGAACGCCTCGGCCAGCGAGGAGATGGCCTCCACCTCGGAAGAGCTTACCGGCCAGGCCGAACAGTTGAAAGATACGATCAGCTTCTTCAAATTAGATGTCGGCATGATGCGGCAGACATCCAGCGCCGTGCGCATTCCGCGGCACAATGCGCAGGTGGCTCGCATCGGCCGCAAGGCGGCGGCAGCCCCGGAGAAGAAGGCGGTCGATGGCGGCGTTAAACTTCAGTTGGGAGATAAACCCGGCCCCGACCAATTTGACCAGGAATTCGTGAATTACTAGGAGGAAGCCTATCTATAGGGCAGATCGGTCAAAACAAGAACATTTCAGCCGTCGCCTTGCCCGCCGCACTCCCTGAAGGGGGATAGACCATGGAAGTCACCAATTCATATACAGCAACAACACATTTGCTCGGAGATTGGACCATTGTTGGGGTCGTGCAGCAGGCGGCCCTGCTGACGGAATTGCAATTCCTTAGAGCCAGCCCTGGCGCCACCGTTGTTATCGACTGCAGCGGCATCGATGGAATCGATCTGAGCGGTTTCCAACTGCTCTATGTCTGGCTTCACTGCATTCAACTGAGTGGGGTGCGCCCCAAACTGGTCAACATGCCGGACTGGATGCGTGATGCCCAGGAACGGCTGGGTATCATGCAGGTTTTTGAAAACGAGCAACTGTCTGGACGGCGCCTTGCCGATGGACGCTGGGGTCAAAATTGCCGGGAAGAACGCCCTGGGCAGTGGGATCATCCCGTATAACCCCGACACCTGAACCGGCGGAGGGAACGTCATATTTATGAGGATAGAGGTGGTAACGATGCCCGCTCCAGGAAAAGCACCGCTGTTGCTGCGGAGCAAGGCGCAGCTCTTGCGCGATCTGTACCTCCAGCGCAAGGAGATTGAGCGCTATCAAGGCAGATGTAAGCTGCATTCCTCGGAGCTCGTGGAAATGTGCCGACAGATCAAGGAGAGCGAGGAGCGTTACAAGCGCCTGCTTGAATCCGTGACCAGCTATGTCTATACCGTGACCATACGGGAAGGGGAGCCCGTAGCGACCTCCCATGGCCAGGGATGCGAGGCGGTGACCGGTTTTACGCCGGAGGATTACGCCGCCGATCCCGGCCTGTGGTTCCGGATGATCCATGACGAGGACCGCCCGGCGGTGCTGGACGCCGCGGAGCGCATCCTTGGCGAGACATCGCCAATGACCGTCAGGCACCGCATCCACCACAAGGACGGCGGTATTCACTGGGTGCGAAACACCCTCGTTCCGCATCGTGATGCCCAGGGGGGGCTCCTCAGCTATGACGGGATCATCCTCGACATTTCCGAACGCATGCTGGCGGAGATGCTGCTCCGAGAGCAGGCGCGCATGCTCGAAGAGGAGATAGAGGAGCGGCAGAAGGCCGAGGAGTCGCTCCTCAAGTTCTCCCATGCGGTCGAACAGAGCCCGGTTTCTATCGTCATAACCGACACCAGGGGCATCATCCAATTCGCCAATCCGAAATTCACTCAAATGAGCGGCTATTCGGCCAAAAAGGCGATCGGAAACACGGCGGGCATACTGAAATCGGGTTACACGCCGCCCGAGATCCATGACGAGATATGGCATGCCATCTCGCGCGGCAACACGTGGGAAGGGGAAATCCTCGGTAAAAAGAGGAACGGAGAGCTTTTCTGGGAACATGCGATCGTATCTCCCATACGGAGCAAACGTGGCGCCGTCACGAACTATATGGTGGTAAAGGAAGACATCACCGAGCGCAAGCACCTGGAAGAGCAGCTGCGGCATGCGCAGAAGATGGAGGCCATCGGCCAGATGGCCGGTGGCATCGCCCATGACTTCAACAATATCCTTACGGTAATCCTCTGTTATGGCACCCAGGTCCAGGAGAATTTCAACGAGAATGATCCCCAGCGTGAGAGTATCGATCAGGTGCTCACCGCGGCGGAAAGGGCGACCAATCTGACCCGCAGCTTGCTCGTCTTCAGCCGCAAGGAGGTTATGACCCCACAGGCGATCAACTTGAACGATATTGTCCGGAATGTGGAAAAATTCCTGAGGAGGATTATCGGCGAGGACATTCAGCTCATAACCAACTGTGCGCCGGATCGTTTCAGGATATACGCCGACTGCGGCCAATTGGAGCAGATATTGATGAACCTGGCGGCCAACGCCCGGGATGCTATGCCCAACGGCGGAGTCCTGACCATTGAGACGCAACTGCATGAACTGGACGAAGGATTCATCCAGGCCTACGGTTATGGCGAGCCAGGGCCTTATGCCCTTCTGACCGTATCGGACAGCGGTACCGGAATGGATGGAGAGACCCAAAAGAGGATTTTCGACCCATTTTTTACGACCAAGGAGGTGGGCAGGGGGACCGGTCTTGGCCTTTCGGTTGTTTACGGGATCGTTCAGCAACACAAAGGACATATAAATGTGTACAGCGAACCGGGCATGGGAAGCACCTTCAAGATTCTGATACCACTCTTCAGTGGTGAGTCGCATGCCGAATCCGACGAGCGTTTTTCCGTACCCGCCGGGGGTACGGAAACCATCCTTGTTGCGGAGGATGATCCGGCAATACGGAAGTTGGTCGAGTCCAGGCTCCGCAGTTACGGTTATGACGTGATCCTGGCGAAAGACGGCGTTGAGGCCGTCGAGGAGTTCCGGGCCAACAGCGAAAGGATCTCCCTGGCTCTCCTGGATATGCTGATGCCGAGGAAGAGCGGGTGGGAGGCAAGCAAGGAGATAAAGAGGTTGCGGCCCGATGCCAGGACGCTTTTCATGAGCGGCTACAGCCAGGACCTTCTCCAGAGCAAGGGACTCTGCGAGCGTGGTTCGGATATTCTGCTGAAGCCGTTCGTGCCGTCCGATCTTGCCCGGAAAGTTAGAGAGGCCCTTGATGGATAGGCTGCACAACGGAATATCCTTGTGAACAGGGAAGCGGGTAAGGGCGCGACCTTCAGCGTGCGAACGCCGCGGGGGGTAGGGTGATGAAACAGTTTACGGTTTGTTTGACAGCGGAAATGATCGTCGGGGAGTTCATCAACAACGCCGCGGTACCGATCTTTGTTGTCGATGCGCAGCACACGGTCATCATCTGGAACAGGGCCTGCGAAGAGCTGACCGGCGTACCCGCAGCGGAAGTACTCGGCACCGATGGTCACTGGAAGCCCTTCTATGATCGTGAACGTCCCGGCCTCGCGGATCTGGTCATCGACGGGCGGGAAGCTGAAATGGACGCCCTTTACTCGGTTTGTTCGAGGTCTTCCCTGATTCCCGGAGGCTTGCAGGCGGAAGGGTGGTATCGGAATCTGGGCGGCAGGGATCGCTATCTCTGTTTTACCGCGGCTCCCGTCCGCAACAGTCAGGGTGAACTGGTTGCAGCCATTGAAACCTTCCAGGACACCACGGAGGGGAAACGGGCGGAGGAAGAATTGCGTGCCGAACGGGAACTGGTGCAGCACGCCAATGCCGAGTTGAAGGCAACCCAGGTGCAGCTTCTGCAGCGGGAAAAGATGGCCTCTATCGGCCAGCTTGCGGCCGGGGTTGCGCATGAGATCAACAATCCCATCGGTTTTGTGTCGAGCAACCTCAGCACTCTCGACAAATATGTGACAAAGATGTTTGAATATATCGCCTGCCAGGAAGAAAAGCTCCGCTCAATAGCTCGGCCTGAAATTCTCCGGGAACTGGAGGAGAAAAAAGGGGGTCTCAAGCTCGACTACGTCATGGAAGACGCCAGGAATCTCATTCGCGAATCCCTCGAAGGAACCGACCGGGTGCGCAAGATCGTCCAGGATCTCAAGACGTTCTCCCGCCTGGACGAGGCGGAGTTCAAGCGCGCGGATATCAACGAGTGCCTGGAAAGCACCATCAACATCGTCTGGAACGAGATCAAGTACAAGTCCATCCTCAGGAAAGAACTGGGCGACCTGCCGCCGATCAAGTGCTACCCCCAGCAGCTTACCCAGGTGTTCCTCAACCTCCTTGTCAACGCCTCGCATGCCCTTGACAGCCAGGGGGAGATAACGCTCAGGAGTTGGAGCGATGCCGGCTTCATCCATGTTTCCGTCGCGGATACCGGCTGCGGCATCCCGGAGGAGACCCAGCGCAGGATCTTCGAACCATTTTTCACCACCAAGGAGGTGGGCAAGGGGACCGGCCTGGGACTCTCCATCTCCTATGACATCGTCAAGAAGCACAACGGCGATATAAAAGTTCAGAGCACGGTGGGCAAGGGAACGACCTTCACGGTCAGACTGCCGGTTGTCACGTGAAGGATAGGGGCTGGATATGGGGATACAACGACACGGCGTCATGCTGTGGATCATCATCGCCGTGTGGGGATGCAGCAAGGCCAACGACAACGCCACCATAGTGGACGTATTCGGCAGGCATCCCGCCAACTGGATCGTGGACCACCGCGAGGCATTCAGGAGCCTCCCCGGGGCGATCGACAACCCCGAGGTGGCCAGGGGCAGCATCTGCAGCCAGTGTCACGGCGGCGATCTCAGGGGTGGCATCGCCAAGGTGAGCTGTTTCGGCCAGGGCTTCGGCGACCGCTCCTGCCACGTTCACCCCACGGGCTACCGCAACCCCGGCAGTCACGGCGCCGACGCCAAGGGCTTCGGCGTATCCCTCGGCCTGAGCCGCTGTCAGGGGTGCCACGGCAGCCGATACGCGGGCGGCCTCCTCTCCGGGGTGTCGTGCTCCTCGTCGGCGTCCCTGTCCGACCCTGCCTTCGGCTGCCATGGCATCGGCGCTCCGCATGCCGCCAACTGGGCCGCCAGTACCGTCCACGCGCACACCACCACCGACCCCGGTAATGCCCCGGCCTGTGCCCAGTGCCATGCCGGCGGCAGGTTTCTGACAAATCTCCCGCCACCGCCGCCGCAGCCGAGCGGGACTGCGCCCGGATGCTTCAACAACACCCTCTGCCACGGCAGCCTGCATCCCAGTGGATGGATCAATCCCGCTCAGCACGGCGCCGCGGCCAAGGCCAACCTGATCTTCTGCCAGCGCTGCCACGCCGACAACCCCAGCGGCGGCCCAGGGAGCAACCCACGCTTCAATGTTGCCATCGGCCGGCTGTCGGCCGGTTGCGAGACCTGCCACAAGGCCCTCACGGCACATCCGCCGGTCATGCAGATCCCCGCCGTCTTCGGCATCTCCAGCCCCGACCCGCTCGGCACCCCCTGGTTCCGGCACGGTACGGCAACCAACTTCGATGCCTGCAAGCTGTGCCATGGAGCCGACCTTGACGGCGTCAACGGCGTGCCGGGGGCATCGCGCTGCCGGAAATGCCATGTGAGCGCGCTGCCCACGACCATCAACCAGTGCCGCTCCTGTCACGGCCAACCGCCCAACGGCACGCTCTACCCGAACAACGGCAATACACACACCAGCCACGCCGCCTTGAACGTGGCCGCGGGCGCACTGTGCGGCGAATGCCACCAGGGGCTCGGCACGGGCACCCTCGACCACTTCAACCGCGCCAGGGCCGGGACTGCCGGCGTCCAGGGCGGCCCGGTGGCATTCGGCGGCCTCCTGAGCAGGGCCGGCGGGGCTGCGCCCTCCTTCACCCTTGCAACCCTGCGCTGCGACAACACCTATTGCCATGGAACGACACTGGCCAGCAATTCGCCTCCCCCGGCAGCGGTCATCCTGTCACCGACCTGGAATTCGCCATACCCGGCGGGGACGCGCTGCGGCCGCTGCCACGGCTTCCCGCCAGCCAACGCCGTCCATGGCGGCTTCACCGGCAACACACCCTGCAACGGGTGCCATGGCCATGTGAGCGCCTCCAACGACGGCTTCGGCGATCCGGGCAGGCACGTCAACGGCGTCATTGACCTCTCACCAGGGGTGCACGCCTTTCCCAACCCCGGCTCGGCGCATAAAGGATCTTCCACGGGATGTACGGCGTGCCATGCCGTCAGTGCGCCGGGCGACCCCTATCCGGTGCCGGCCGGAACGCCTCCCAACTGCCGTTCCTGCCACCTCGCCGCCAACCCGGGGCGCGATCCGCAATGCTCCGATTGCCACGGCGCCGCGGCCGATGATGTCAATTCAAACGCCGGCCGGCCGAATGGGACGGCATTCCCCAATGCGGCGCGAAGCCACTCCAATCCCGACTCCCATGTGGTGGGCTGCGCCATATGTCATAGTGGGGGTGGAACGGGTGCTGCAACCCATGGAAACAGCAATCGCGTCGCCAAGGGCTTCAACGAGGTGTCCCTGGCCTTCTCCGGTGGAGCCGATGCGACCCTGACGGGCATGACCTTCACGAGGGTGGGCGGGGTGGTGTCGTGCAACGGCACGTGTCATAACAACATCACGGGCCGGACACACAACCATGCACCCGAAACCTGGTAACAGCCTCCCTTTTACCCGGATGGGCCGGCGGGTATGGCGACGGCGGCTCTCTCCGATGGCGCGGGCCAATCCTTCTTCACTTTCCGGCACTGTATGTGAAACGTGTTCGTTTTGATGCGATTGTTGTTGACCTCGCGAAAGATTCGGCTGAATAATGCCGAACCATGCCCTTCTATTTCACCCCCTACATAATCCTGCCGCTCTTCTCTGCCGTGGTCAATGCCTGTCTGGCGGCCTTTGCCCGGCGGCGCAGGCATGTGCCCGCCGCCCTGCCGCTTTTCTGGCTCATGGTCGGCATGTCGGGCTGGTCTCTCGCCTACGCCCTCAACACCGCCGCAACATCATTGACCATCAAGATTCTCTGCTTCAAGTTGGGAACCACGTTCGTCTGCATCATTATCCCTTCCGTCCTGGCGCTGGCCATGGAGTCGGTCGGCCGGGGCGAATGGCTGACGCGGCGCAGACTCGCGCTGGCGAGTCTTATTCCGTTCGGTATGCTGCTGCTGAGCTGGACAAATGGACTTCACACCCTTGTGCGCTACGATCTCCACCTTCTGCGGAGTGGCCCTCTCCTGCTGCTGGGGTTCAAGAACGGCCCGTATTTCCTCGTGCATCTGCTGTACACCTATCTGGTCAATTGCCTTGCCATCGTGCTGTTCGCCGGCGGTTTCCGTTGCTCGCCGCGCAGCGAATGGCCGCGCTTCGCCCTGATGATCGCGGCGACGATCATTCCCGTGCTGGTTGATCTTCTGCAAATCGCGCCGGTCAAGGGGTTCAGCATGACAACCTCGACACTGTTCATTTCCGGCATCTGCTACAGCGCGGCCATCTTCCGCCACCGCCTTCTCGATCTTGTGCCGGTGGCGCGCGACACCCTCTTTGAGATGATGAGCGAGCCGGTTCTCGTTCTGGACAGGGAGGGACGCCTCGCAACCGCCAACCTGGCGGCGCGCGAGCTCTTCCTGCTCCCCAAGGACTCCATCGGCATTCCGGTTTCGACGCTCCTGGCGCCATATCCCCAACTTAAGGATTTGCTGACCGGCGCCGCGGATGCCTGTCAAGGATGCATGCCCTGTAAAGGATGCATGCTGGACGAAGGGGTGTCGAATCGCTCGTGGCATGTCATCAGGACGCGCATCGAGTCGGGCGGCAACCTTCATGGCTGGATCATTGCGCTGCGTGACATCACCACACTTCGCCAGGCACAGGAAGAGCTCAGGTACAGTGAGTTGAGGTTCCGCACCCTGGCCGAGAATTCGGCCGACAGCATCTGGCAGATAGACCGGGATTTCCACTTTACCTATATCAGCAATGCGGATCAGGCCATGCGGGGCTTTACGCGGAAAGAGGTCGTCGGGCGTTCCGTCTTCGACATGCTCAACGCCGAGGGGGCGGAGATGGTGCGCAGGCTCAACAGGGAGCGGCTCGAACAGGAATCACGGGGGATTCGCACCGGATCGCTGCGTTGCGAGATACAGATGAGGCGGAAAAGTGGAGGGTTCATCTGGACGGAGATAAACTCCAACCCGCTGCGCGACGCCGGTGGCGCCATTGTCGGCTATATCGGCGCCATCCGGGATATTTCGGAACGCAAGCTGGTTGAAGAGAAACTGGTGGCCGAGAAACAGAAGCTTGAAGATGCCCTTGACCGGCTGCAGGCGACCCAGACCAAGCTCAAGGAGCTCAACCTCACCCTCACCCAGCAGGTGGAGGAGGAGACCGAGAAACGCCTCGCGCACGAGCGTCTGCTGGCGCGCAATGCCCGCCTGGCCGCCATGGGGGAGATGATCGGCGCCATCGCCCATCAGTGGCGTCAACCTCTCGCCACGCTCGGCGTAACGATCCAGAGCATCAGAATGGCATGGGAACGGCAGCGCCTGGACGGCGCCTTCATGGAGCGGGCCGAGGCCGATGCGCAAAGACAGCTCCAGTACATGTCGGATACCATCGAGGGGTTCAGGAATTTCTTCAGGCCGACGAAGGAGATCGAGCGTTTCATCGTCAGCGGGAAGCTCCATGAGGTCGTCCGGCTGGTGGAGGCACAATTCGCCAACTCGGGCATTCGCCTGCGGGTGGACGATGATTCCGCGGAACAGGTGGAGGTCAGCGGGTATTCCAATGAGTTCAAGCAGGCAGTCCTCAACCTGGTCAGCAATGCCCGCGATGCGATCCTTAAACGCCGCCTGATGCCTTCGCGGGCCGGCATGATTGCCGGCACGGATGACACGATCAACCTCTCCGTCTCCAATGACGGGGGGAAAATAGCAATCGAGGTGCGGGATACGGGCAGCGGCATATCCCCGGAGATCGCCGACAAGGTGTTCGAACCGTATTTCACTACCAAGTCCGATGGGGAGGGGACCGGCATCGGGCTCTACATGTCGAGGCTGATCATCGAGGAGAGCATGGGAGGGAGTCTGAATTTCCGGAGCGGTCCCGACGGGACCGTGTTCATGATAGAGTTGAATGCGGAATAGCGACATGTACCTGTAGAGACGTCCCGCTGGGACGTCTCAGACGCGCCAACGGCGCGTCTCTACGATGGTAACATTATCCGGATGGAGACGAGATGGAATCGAACGACACCTTGCCCTTGAAAGTCCTTTATGTTGAAGACGAACCTTATCTGCGTGAACGCGTCGGCATCGTGCTGGAGATGCACTTCGACAAGGTGCTCACCGCCTGCAACGGGCGCGAGGGGCTGGATACCTTCCTTCGCGAGCGGGCCGACATCGTTGTCAGCGACATAAACATGCCGGTGATGGATGGGCTGGAGATGACGCAGCGGATCAGGGAGACCGCGCCGGATGTCCCTGTCATCATCTGTACCGCTTTCACGGAGACGGCCTATCTGCTCAAGGCCATCGAACTGGGCGTCTGCGCGTATGTACGCAAACCGCTCGACAGCCGGCAACTGATGGAGACCATTACACATGCCGCGACCCCGATTCTGCAGAGGATCGAGCTGGAACGTGCGCGGCAGCGCGAAAAGGCCTCGCTCGGATTTATACTGGGCGAAAGCCCGGCAATGCGGGAGGTGATCCGGCAGGTGCAAAAGATAGCCGCAACCGGCTTCTCGATCATCCTCCAAGGCGAGACCGGGGTGGGCAAGTCGCACCTCGCCGCGCTGATCCACGGCATGAGCGCCCGCAAGGATGCCCCCTTCGTACCCGTTGCCCTCGGCTCCATCCCGGAATCACTGGTCGAGAGCGAGCTCTTCGGGCATGCCAGGGGGGCGTTTACCGGCGCGGTCCGTTCGAGGAAAGGGCTATTCGAGGCCGCCCACGGCGGCACGCTATTCCTCGACGACGTGGACTGCGCTCCCCCGGCCATCCAGGCCAAGCTTCTGCGCGCGGTCGAGGAGAAACGCTTTTATCCCGTGGGGAGCACGGTGGCCTCGGAGGTGGATACGCGTATCATTGCCGCCAGCAACCGCGATCTGTTCAAGGATACCCGCGAGGGGCGCTTTCGGGAGGACCTATGCTATCGTCTCGGCGATCTGGTGCTTACTGTTCCGCCGCTGCGGGAGAGAATCGGGGACATCCCCGTCCTGGCCCGGACGTTTTTGCTTGAGGCCGCTCTGGAGTTGAACAGGGTTCCGCCTCGCATCCAGCGTGATGTGGAGACGATGCTCGCAAGGCACCCCTGGCCCGGCAATGTCCGCGAACTGAAGAGCGCCATGAAGCGCGCCGCCCTGTTTGCCGGAGAAACGCTTACCGCTGAAGCCCTTTCCCGCATCCTCTTCGTGTCTGACCGGGAGGTTCAAACCTGTTCCCCCCGGCTCCAGACCCTCGACGAGTTGGAGCAGCAGGCCGTCAGGCAGGCGCTGGATGCCGCTGACGGAAACAAGACACAGGCCGCCCGCCTGCTCGATGTCGAATACCGTCGTTTCAAACGCATGCTGGAGAAGTACGGGCTGTGATGCTGCCCACCAGCGGCCTCTCACCCGCCACTAGCCATTTTGGCTATACATACAACGCTGTAACTATCCATTTTGGACGGGATTTTTTCGATCCCATTTATCTTAACGTAATGATATCAGCATGATGAGCTTGCGGCATTCTTGATGCATAAAAACGGCTATGTTGAATACCCGATCACTCAGGCGAGGTATCCCATGCAGCCGGAAACGAATCACATAAAGGACAGGTCTGCTGCTGCAACGCAGGCCCAGGTGTGCAAATTTTTGCGGAAACCTTTTCCCGGTTGTTACTGCAGGAACATCTCCAGTATGAGCATCCCCAAGATAATTTCCGTCTGCGGCGGTGAATTCAGATACTGTCCGATATATTGCCGTGAAAAGGGCAGGGTCGAAATTTGATTATTTGACTTTGGTCAATCCTTTTCAAACATTCTTGTGCTAAGCGGGGCGGGTAATTCCAGCGGCTAGCTGCTAGCGACTAGCGGCCCATAAGTATAAAAAGGAGCAATCGCATGAACCGAGCCTATCGTCATGTCTGGAGCGTCGCCAGGGAAGCCTGGGTCATGGCGGCCGAGATCGTCCAGGGGAGAGGGGGCCGGCCGGCAGTAACCATGGCCGCCTCCGCCGCAGAGACCGACAGACGCGCCCGGCGCAGGCCCGACGGCTATCCCGCCGATAGTGGCATGCGAATTTCCTCGCACTTCATGGCGCTTGAGCCGCGTTTCATGTTCGACGCCGCCGGCGTTGCCACCGTGGACGCGGTGGCCGACAGGAATCATGACGCCGCCGCCCCTCCCGTTGCGGACAAGACCGTCTCGGACACCCAAGAGAGCACCAACGCGGAGATCATCAGCGCCCTCACCAAGAGCGTGGTCACGCCGGTCGCGGATGCCTCTGCTTCCGCCTCCGGGGTTGAGGTCGCCTTTGTCGATGCCCGCGTGCCCGACATCCAGACCCTGCTGGCCGGCATCAAGCCGGGGGTCAAGATTTTCGTCCTCGATCCGGACAGGGACGGCGTGACCCAGGTAACCCAGGCGCTGCGCGATGCAGGCAAGGTGTCGGCGATCCACATCGTCAGCCACGGCGCCCCCGGCGACCTGTTCCTGGGCGCCACCGAGCTGAACAGCGACACCCTGGCCGCACGCGCCAACGACATCTCCGCCTGGCGCGCCAACCTGACCGAGAACGCCGACGTCCTCATCTATGGCTGCGACGTGGCCAAGGGGAGCATCGGCCAGCAATTCGTACAGTCTCTGAGCAACGTGACCGGCGCGGACGTGGCGGCCTCCGGTGACAAGACCGGCGCGGCCACGCTGGGGGGCAACTGGGTATTGGAGACCGTCACCGGACCGGTCGAGGCGGCCGGACTGATGACGGCCGAGGGGGCCGCAGCCTACCAGGCGCGCCTCTCCACCATCTCGCTCTCAGGCGGCAGCGGCTGGACCGCCATCATGTACGGCGCCAGCAAAGACCCGGACGGCGACAGCCAGGCCGGCGCGGCCGATACCGACATCATCGGCGATTCCGCCCACGGCTCCCTCTACACCGCCTATGACGACAACGGCACCGCCACCACGACGGATGACTATCTCGCCTTCCGGATGCGGATCGACAACCCGACAAGTAGCACTCCAGGCAGCGAGTATTTCGGCGGCGTTGGCATCGTCGGCATGGACGCCAACCAGGACGGCAGGGTCGATCTCTTCATGTCGGTGGACGGCCGCAACAACACCCAGGCGGTGCGTCTGCTCGACCCCGGCACCGACGCCAACATCTCGCCCAGCACCACCTCCACCTCGCCGCTTCCCACCGGTTGGCTCCCCAACAACGGAATATATCCTTTCTCCAACACCGCCATCTACAACGTCAGCGCCGTCTCGGCAGCTACCGACCCCAACTGGGGACCTTCGACGGTACCAGGTGTCACCAATGCTGGCAGTGACCTGACCGGCGACGGCAAGACAGACGTCTTCGTCAGTTGGAAGATCCCCGTCGCCGACCTGGCAGCCGTACTGGCCAAGCCTTCGCCCACCGACCGCTCCGGCGTCGTCGGGCCGCGCGGCACGGCCGGGATCGCCGGATTCACCAAGGACACCACCGTCCAGTATGTCAACTTCACCCAGACCCAGCCCGGCCCGATCAACGGCGACCTGAACGGCGTCGGCGCCAACTACGACAAGAACGGCACCTTCGCCTCGCTGGGGGCGATTACGGCGCCGATGACGGCGAGCAACCCGGTTCCGGCCGGGCCGACGGTAACGGTGACCGAGCCGATCAGCGGCGGCGTCCTGAATGACGCCGAGGACAACAGCGTGACCATCAGCGGTACGTCGACCAGCCTGAACAATGGCACCACCATCAGCCTCACGGTCAGCGACGGCACAAACTCCGTTTCCGGCAGCGGCACGGTCAGCAATGACGCATGGTCTGTGGCGAACCTGGATCTTTCCGGCCTGAACGACGGCACACTTACCGTAACGGCGACATACAATGACAGCAACGCAGGCACTGCCGATCCGACCGACACGGCGAGCGTTCTGCACGACAAGACACCACCGGCTATTACCATTGATCAATTGAGCACGGCCATTTCCGGAACCCCCACATTTACCGGAACAACCGATCTGCCGGTAGGTTCGCAGATCAGCGTCACCATAGATCCTGACAACAACAGCGGCACGTCAAACAGCATCGTCTATCAGGTGGTTGTAGGTTCCGGTGGCGTATGGTCTCTGAACACGGCTACGGCTACGCCAACTTCCGGCACACTGCCCAACGGCGGACTCTACAGCTACAGCAAGGTCACTGCCACCGCCACGGATTCGGCCGGCAACAGCGCCACGGCAACAGCCATCAACCATCCAACCGTCAATACATTGAACACCAATGACACAACTCCGGCCATCACCGGCACCTGGACCAATATCACCGGCGACACCCTCACGGTGGCGGTCAATGGCACCACCTACACGGCCGGTGACGGAAACCTGGCGGTCAGCGGCAATGCATGGACACTGACCATACCGGGCGGCAGTGCGCTTGGCGCCGCCACCTATCCCGTGACCGCCACCGTCACCCGCGGCAGCAGCGTGAGCGACACTACCGACAACGAGCTCACCATCACCAACACAGCGGTGGTGGCAGTAGATATCACAGGGGGGGCCACGGCCAGCGGTTCCGACCCCACGCCGTCCATCACCGGCACCTCCTCCAACGCGGGCGGGTTTGTCATCGTGCGCCTCGACCCCAGTAACGACGGCGACCTCTCCGACGCCGTGACCTACTCGGTCACAACGGCTGGAGGAGCTTGGACGCTGGACACCGGCAGCGCCACACCTATCTCCGGCACCAGGCCGAGCGCCGGTTTCATCGGCGCCAACGGAATCCTTGCCACCGACAGCACCGGCGCGGTGTCCGACACCCAGGTGCTGACCGTTACCACCCCCAGCATAGCCATCGGCAGTATTACCAGCACGGCGTCGAGCGATGGTTACGCGACTGTTAACAACTCTGGAGGGGCCGCTGCATGGCTCAATATAACCGAGGACAACACGGTGACTATTTCCGGCACCGCGACCACCGGGTTTACGGTTGACCTCGTCATCGTCGACGCCAGCGGCAACTCACTCGAATACAACAACGTCGCGGTGGACGGCAGTGGCAATTGGTCGGCGACCAACAAGGATTTATCCAGTCTCGATAACGGCACGCTGACGGTAACGGCAACCCTTACCGGTACCAGCCTCAGTGCGACCAACACCTCGGTGACTCATGACAAGACGGCGCCGCAAATATATATCACGGCCCCTTCCCCCATAAAAAAGACCGATGCGTTAATAACAGGTCGATCCGACCTGCCATCAGGAACGAACCTTACGGTTCAGGTTTACGATGGCGCTACACAGAAATTCAGTGCTACCAATGTGGTGGTCGACTCGACTGGTTATTGGTCGGTGAATGCTGGAAATATAGGTAATGCGGCACAATACGAGATCCGTGCCTTCTCCACGACGGCCGCGACCGATGCTGCGGGAAATATTTCCCAGCAGACTACGAAAACCATCAGTTCCACGCCTAATGCGAGCGTGAACTCCATCACCATTCAAACTATTGCTGGTGATGTAAGCAACGACGTCATTTTGGTGGATGAAATCGGAAGCGGAGTCAGCATCACCGGGATTACGTCATCCGGACTCAACACCGCGCTTACGACGGCCTTTAGCGTGACCGTAACGGACGGTGTATTAACCAAAACGGCTACCGTGAACAGCAATTCATCCTCCGGCTGGAACGCAACACTGGCAACCGCCGACGTTAAGGAACTGAGGAACGGACCTTTGACGGTCATCGCGTCGGTAAATGATGGCGGCATCATAGTATCTGATGTTGCTTTCCCATCACTATCCCTTGCGACCCCCACCCTTACCATCACCGACAACGTCCCCGGCACCGCCTCCGGCGATGTCACCTTCACCTTCCAGTTCAGCGAGGGAGTAACAGATTTCGATACCACTGACATTACCGTCAACAACGGTTCCAAGGGCACGTTTACTACGGTCGATGCCGACACCTATACCCTGGTCGTCTCCCCCACATCTAGCAGCAGCGGCGACATCACCGTGAGCGTGAACAGCAGTGTCGCCACCGGCGTAAATACCGGCCGCGGCAACGCCGATGCCGGCGTTACCCAAGCATTCAACACCACCGGAGCCGCCGCTGCTCCCACGGTCACCATCAACACCGACAACTTGGCCTCCGACACTACTCCGGTCATAAGCGGCACCACCAGCCTATCGGCCGGGGCACCTATCGTTATCACCATTGACAGTGACAACGACGGCGACACGGACCTGACCTACTCCGCAACCGTACAGAGCGGCGGCACCTGGAGCCTGGACATCGGCAGCGTGACACCCACCTCCGGAACCCTGCCGGCGGACGGCCTTGCCACGTACGCCAAGGTAACGGCCACGGCCACCAACGCCTACGGCAACAGCACCAGCGCCGTGGGGCTCAACAAGCCCTCTGTAACCAGCCTGACAACTAACGACAGCACGCCGACCCTGACCGGCGCCTGGACCCAGATAACGGGCGATACTCTTTCCGTGGTTGTCAACGGCGTCACCTATTCGGTCGCCAGCGGCAACCTGAACGTCACCGCCACCGGCTGGTCGCTGACGCCGACTCTCGCCCTGGCGGACAACACCTATAGCGTTACCGCCACCGTAGACCGGAGCGGCACTACCAAGACCGACGTTACCTCGTCCGAACTGACCGTCGACACCCTCGCCACGGTCACCATCTCCGGCGGCGCCACCGCAGACACCACCGCCGATTCGACCCCGCTCATCTCCGGAACCAGCAGCGGCATTCCGGCCGGCACCGTTCTGACCCTCAACCTGGACACCGACAACGACGGCGACACCGACATCGTCTACAAGACCACGGTGCAGGCCGACGGAAGCTGGTCGGTGGATACCGGTAGCGCGACGCCGTACAGCGGCACCTTCCCCGGCGCCGGGCTCAGCGGCCCAGTCCTGCTCACCGCCACCGCCACCGATCCGGCCGGCAACGTGGGGACGGACACGCAGACGCTGACCGTGGACGTCACCCCGCCGGTGATCGCCATTACGTCAAACAGCAAGACACCGGACACAACCCCGCTTATTACGGGCACTACGGACCTGCCGGCGGGCTCGACGTTAACAATTGTCGTTGACCCTGATAATGTGGTGGGCGGCACGACCTACACCTATACCGCGACGGTGCAAACCGGCGGCACATGGAGCGTTGATACCACAACAGCGGTTCCTGGCGGACAAGGTGGCCCGGTAACATATACTCTCGGCAACACGCTGGGCGTCACCGCCTCCGGCAGCGATGCGGTCGGCAACTCGGCCAGCGCCTCCAAGGCAATAGAGATCGCCAGTGCCCCCACGGTGACGGTGACTGAGCCCATTGGAGACGGTGATCTGTCCGCCAGCGAAGACGACGCGGTAGTCATACAGGGGAGTACCACCGGCATTTCCGCCGGAAGCACCCTTGCCGTAACCATTACTGACGGCACAATCACCATAATGGACACAGCCACGGTTGCGGCTAACGGCACGTGGCAGCTGGCGGCGCTCAATCTGAGCGGCATGGCAAACGGCGTCATCGCCGTTACCGCCGCCTACACCGAGGATACCGGCGACACCTACGCCGATTCCGCCTCGGTCCTGCACGACAAGGCGGGCACGGTCACCATCGACAGCATCAGCAGCGACACCGGCGTGCTGTCCGACTTCATCACCAGGGACCAGACGCTGGTCTTCAGCGGTTCGGCCACTGCCGGGGCCAATGTTCAACTGGCCCTTACCAATACCGGCACCAGCGCCCAGGTCTTCCAGACCAACGTCACCGCCAACGGCAGCGGCGTCTGGACCTATGACTACACCGGCACCACCCTGGCGGAGGGTACTTACTCGCTCCAGGCCGTAAGCGGCGCTACCGCCAGCCAGAACATCGTCATCGATACCACCGCCCCCACCGGCCCGGTCACGGTCGTCAACCAGGCCACCGCCGACACCACGCCGACGATCACCGGCACGGCGACCGTGGGCGCCGGCGAGTCGCTCTCGGTCTCCATCAACGGCCAGACCTACACCGTCGGCGACGGCAACCTGACCCTCACCGGCGGCAACTGGACCCTCACTGTCCCGGCGACGGATGCCCTCACACCTGCCAGCGCCGATGCGGGATTCAACGGGGTCTACTCCGTCACCGCCACTATTAAAGATACCGCCGGCAATATGCTTTCCGACAGCACCAGCAACGAATTGACCATACAGGACACCACCGCGCCGGTCATTGACCTCGACCCGTCAAATGGCAGCAGCATCAATCACAGCGTCACCAGCGCCAATGGTGCTGCAGTCAGTCTTGACGACAATAGTGATGCCGCGACAGTTGTCGAGGCATCGGACAAATTGAACAACATCGCCATCACGGTCGCGGGGCTGCAAGACGGGGCCAACGAAAAACTGATCTTCGGCAGCACCACCGTCGCCGCGAACGGTACCTCCGGTTCTCAGAGCGACATTACCGTCGGTGGCGTGCGGGTCAACGTCACCTATACCGGCGGCGTCTTCACCATCCAGAAGTACAACTACGCCGACCTGACCGCCGCCGAGGTCCAGGCCGTCATCCGCGACATCCAGTACCAGAACGTCGCCGGAAGCAGCAGCACCGCCGGCAGCCGCACCTTTGCTTTCGGCACCACCGATGATGCGGGGAATGCGTCTGTCACTGCCACGACAACCGTTTCGGTCACCATAATCAGCAACGATCCGCCGACAAACATTCAACTGGTGGAGGATATCTCCTACACCATTCCCGCAGGCAATGCCTTGAGCACTGGACTAGGGGGCTCTGCGGGCCTGGGAGAGCTGGAATTGAACAGCTCCAACATGACAATGGGCAGTCTTGACGACACCTACTGGCAGGTCGACGTTTCATCGGTTTTCCCCTCGGGATTTAACTTCTTCGGAACCAACTACAGCGCCACGGATAAATTTTTTGTTGGCTCCAACGGATACGTTACCTTTGACTCCGGTCTTGAGACTTATGACCCATCCGGAATCTCCGGCGTTACAACCCCCATGATCGCCGCCCATTTCACGGATATCGACATATCGAAGGGCGGAAACATCTATGTTGATCGGGATAGTACCAATGGCGTGGTCACGATCACCTACAAGGACGTTGCGCCATACGAAACACCTGCTGGTGGAACGGGTTCCGAGCGGAATTCCTATCAGATCAGGCTGTATAATCTGGGAACCAGCGACTTCGGGATCGAGATCCGCTACGCCGATGTTGAATGGGCAAAATCAGGTTCAAGCGCATTTGGGACCGCCGGCTGGACAGCGGGCGACACCGTGCATTATGGCGAGGTCACCGGCTCGGGTACGGCTAACCTGCTCACTGTCGAGTCGGCTTCCAATCTCTACCCCAGCCAGGCCGGCGTCTTCGCCTGGGAGGTCCGTTCCGGTGCGGTGCAGGCGGTCGGCAGGGTCAACGAGAACGCGGCAGCCAATACGCCGGTCTCCGGGTCGCTCTTTGCCACGGACCCCAACGCCGGTGACACTCATACCTTTACCCTTGTTAATGATGACGGTGGTCGCTTTACCCTCTCGGGCGACAAGCTCTACGTGGCTTCCGGCGCCAACCTGGATTACGAAACGCAGTCCACCCGCACTGTCCGCATTCGGGCCACTGATCAGTGGGGCGCCTCCTACGAAAAGGACATCACGATTACGCTCAACAACCTCCCTGAGGTCGAAATCTCCGGCATTACCGATGACACCGGCACGGCAGGCGATTTCATCACCTCTGACGCGAATCTGGTATTCAACGGTACTGCGGACCCGAACAGCACTGTCACATTGACCTTGAAGAATGCAAGCAACGCAACCGTATTCACCCAGAATGTATCCGCCGGCGTTAACGGGGCGTGGAGTTATGATTACTCATCCACCGCGCTGCCCGTTGGAACCTATACCCTTACGGCAACCACGAGCGTTAACGGAATTGCAGCTACGGATAGTCAGGCGATACAGGTGACTTTGTCGGATACGACAGCGCCTGTGGTCACCTCCGGCCAGAACTTCAGCTACGCCGAGAACCAGAGCGCGAACGCCGTGGTCGGCACGGTAGCGGCAACCGATGCGGTTGGCGTCACCGGCTTCCGCTTCAGCACCAATAGCAGCACCACCAGCAGCGACGACTACTTCACCATTGCCGGCAATGGTCAGATCAGCATCACCGCCGCCGGTGTGGCGGCAAGCGTGGCGCAGAACGACTACGAAACCACTCCCAACATCTTCACCTACGGAATGCAGGCCCGCGATGCCGCCGGCAACTGGTCGACAGCGGTGGATGTCACCTTGAACGTAACCAACGTCAATGACAACGCGGTCAGCGCCATCACCGACAGCAACGCCACCGCCAACAGCGTGGCCGAGAACGCCGCCAACGGCACGGTAGTGGGCGTAACGGCCCTGGCCACGGACGGCGACAGCGGCGCCACGATCAGCTACAGCCTGACCGACAACGCCGGCGGCCGCTTCGCCATCAACGCCGCGACCGGCGTGATCACGGTGGCCGACGGCACGCTGCTCGACTATGAAGCCGCCACGAGCCACACCGTCACCGTCCTGGCCACGAGCTCCGACGGCTCTACCAACACCGGTGACTTCACGATTGCCGTAACCAACGTCAATGACAACGCGGTCAGCGCCATCACCGACAGCAACGCCACCGCCAACAGCGTGGCCGAGAACGCCGCCAACGGCACGGTAGTGGGCGTAACGGCCCTGGCCACGGACGGCGACAGCGGCGCCACGAT
>JACPFJ010000043.1 GCA_016182975.1 Deltaproteobacteria bacterium | reverse complement strand
GACAGGTCTGTACCACGCTGGAGAACAGGATGAAGTGCGGCCTGGGCAAGTGCGGCCGCTGCAACGTGGGCAACGTCTACGTCTGCAAGGACGGACCCGTGTTCACCGCTGAACAGGTGAAGGCGATGCCGGCTGAGTTCTAGCACGGGCGTCCCCGATAATCTGAACCGCATCCTGCCTGCATACGCCGCAATAAATTGAGGGAAGGCAGCTACGCCTTCCCTCAATTTATAACCAGTATCACAATCCCTGCGTTTTCAAACCATCAGTGGTCGACGGCCTTGGCCATGCCGATGCCGGTGTTCTGGCGGACATAGATCTCGTCGAACATCTCCTCGGAGCGCCGGCTGGGGAAGGCCAGGGCCGCCAGGATGGCGGCGAGGAAGCCGAGCGGGATCGAGACGATGCCCGGGTTCTTCAGGTTGAAGAGCGGTTTATCGAGCCCCAGGATCGACTTGCCGCCGCGATTCTTGGCCTCTGCCGCCTTCTTTGCTTCGATGGTCTTCATCGTCTTTTCCATCTCTCCAGGCTTCACCTTGCCGTCGGCGATCTCCTTCTCAAGCTTGGTGTAGGCCTTCTTGGCGTCATCGGCAACCTTGTTCGGATAGGTCATGTTGGGAGAGACCATCACGAGGCCAATGGAGGCGACGGTGCCGACCACCAGACCGGCAATCACGCCGGCCGTGTTGAATTTCCTCCAGAACAGCGACAGGACGACGACCGGCAGGTTACCGGACGAGGCCACGGCAAAGGCCAGGGCCACCAGATGGGCCACGTTCTGCTTCTCGGCGGCGATGCCGATGATGATGCCGGCGATGCCCACGCAGAGGGAGGTGATGCGGGCCGCCATGACCTGCTCGTGCTGGTCCGCATGGCCGTCCTTGATCACGTTGACGTAGATGTCGTGGGCGATGGCGGCCGAAGCGGCCAGGACCAGGCCGGAGACGACCGCCAGGATGGTGGCGAAGGCCACGGCGCAGAGGAAGGCCAAGAGCAGGTCGCCGATGAAGGGAGAGATTTCGCTCCCCAGTTGCTGGGCCAGCATCATGGCTGCCATGTTGCCCCCCGCGTCGATCTTCTGGATCCCCTGCGGGGTGACGTGGATGGCGGCGCCGAAACCGAGCAGCGTGGTCAGGATGTAGAATGAGCCGATGATGAACATCGCCACGATAACCGACTTGCGGGCTGCCTGGGCGGTCGGCACGGTGAAGAAGCGCATCAGGATGTGGGGCATGCCGGCGGTGCCGAGCACCAGCGCCATTCCGAGCGAGATCTGGTCAAGCGGGTTGGTCAGAAACAGCCCCGGTTCGAGGAAGCGCTGCCCGGCGTCCGCTGTCGTTGCCTTGGCGGCCTCGACCTCTTTCAGGAAGATCGGCAGCAGCTTGACATGATCGACGATGTTCTGGCTGCCGACGATGTCGTGGAAGAACTGGAGCGGGCTCAGTCCCGATTTCAGCCCGACCAGGACGGAGAGGAGAGCGGCGCCGCTCATCAGCAGGCCGGCCTTGATGATCTGGACCCAGGTGGTGGCGGTCATGCCGCCGAAGACGACGTAGCCGACCATCAGGATGCCGACGCCGATGATGGCCACCTTGTAGTTGATCCCGAGCAGGAGCTGCATCAGCTTGCCGGCGCCGACCATCTGGGCGGTCAGGTAGAAGGTGGAGACGGCCACGGTGGAGATGGCGGCCACGGCGCGGACCTTCTTGGGCTCGGTGCGGAAGGAGAGGATGTCGCCCAGGGTATACTTGCCGGCATTGCGGCACGGCTCGGCCACGATCAGAAGCACGGTGATGTAGGCCACCAGCCAGCCGACGGAATACATGAAGCCGTCATAGCCGTAGAGCGAGATCAGGCCGGAGATTCCCAGGAAGGAGGCCGCCGACATGTAGTCGCCGGCAATGGCCCAGCCGTTCTGGGTGCCGGTGATGCCGCCGCCGGCCGTATAGAAGTCGGCGGCCGACTTGGTCCGCTTGGCCGACCAGACAACGACCGCCATGGTGGCGGCGATGATGATCATGAAGATCGGGATGGTGACCTTCGGGTTGGCCTTGAGGCCGGCCAGCTTGGCCGGCGCCGGGGTTGCCGCCGGGGCGGGCGTCTGGAGCGCCGGGGCGGCAGGCGCGGTAACTGCTGTGGGGGTGGCGGCAGCTGCGGCCGGAGCCGATTTGGGCTCCTCAGCAAAGGCGGCTGCGGCAATCGAGAGAGCCAAACTGGTGGCGATGATGATCTTCCTCATGTTCAATGTCGTATTCTCCTTTACTGGATTTCCTCGACCAGTTCCCTGGTCAGGCGGTCAAAGTCCTTGTTGGCCACGTGGGCATAGTACATTGCCAGACCCCATGACACGAAAAACTGGGAAAGGGCGAAGAGGTAACCGAAGTTCACCGGCCCCAGGATCTTGATCTTGAAGAGGCCCGGCGCATAGGCCGCCCCGATGGGGAGCAGGAAATAGTACACGGTGGAGAAGATCCACCAGCCGAAAAGAAAAGCCGTTTTTTTGTGATGCAGCTCGATGAACTTGGGATTTTTGGCGATTGCCGCCCAATCGTACTGACGTTCTGCCATGATCTGTTCCTTTCTCATATGTTCAGTTATTACATCGTCTAGCTGCCGGTCGAAACCCTTTGCCATCTCCTCCTTTCACATCAGGCGTGTCATTTTAATGAGGTGATCGGGCCTTGCCGAACAGGCAGGCCGGAGCACATCGAACGAAGTAAGTATGGAACCGAATAAAACGAAATTTAGACTGGAGCGGGATATGTTCAAAAATCAATTCATAGTATTAATTTTAACTAGCTGATATCTATAATGTATACGCAAATAACATCCTTTTTTATTTGGTTCAAGCTCATTTTGTAAAACGCATATTTATTTATAGACTCGTTTTCATGCTACAGCAGCCGCCAAATTGGCCAACTTATTGTTTAATGGCTATTGTTAAAACAAATGGTTGTCAGAATGATTTTTTATTTGCGGCGTATACAAATATTAAAACCATCGGTACAGATCGCCGGATTCGTCAAAATGGGCTTCCGGCAACGCTGAAGATTTTCATGGACTAATCATCCGGAATTGATCAGCAAGGGGTATTTCATGTTCAACTAACTGATTTTATTGGTGCAGACAGTTTTTTAACAAAAAAACAACTGCCGTTCTGGTTGACATGTCGATGGGTAAAAAACGTAAGGGGAAGGCGCCAGGCGCCTTCCCCTTACGGATTGAGAGGGTATGTGGAGTGGGGGTTTCTACCTGGGCATTGGGCAGTACATGTTCCCGTAGGGACGCTTGCTGCGGGGAAGCACCTTGACGAAGCGCTCCTTGAGCACCTCTTTTGCGTCGAGATCGAAATCCCGGCAATATTCCCTGACGTATCCATCCAGATCGCTGCGGTCGTCCTCATCTAGCTCGAACACGCCGACCTCCTTGGCCAGACGGGATTCATCCACGCCGCCGCGGACATAGATGACGCCGCCGTGCATGCCGGTGCCGAACAGGTAGCCGTGCTTGGCCTTGGCCGGTTCGTCGCTGAACATGCCGAGCAGGACCAGTACCCCCCCGGCCATGTACTCGCCGAAGAAGTCCCCGGCCATCCCGCCGGCAACAAGCACCGGTTTGTTCTCCTGGTAGGACTTCATATGGATGCCGACCCGGTACCCCACGTCCTTTTTGATGTGGAGCCTGCCGCCGCGCATGCCGTAACCGAGGACGTCGCCGGCGTGGCCGTGAACGATGACCTTGCCGGCATTCATGGTGTTGCCGATGTTGTCCTGGGCATTTTCCTTCACGATGATGGTGGCGCCGTTCATGAAGGCGGCCAGGTCGTTGCCCGGCACACCGTTGATGGTGATGGTCACCGGCTTGTTGATGCCGTCGCCGATGAAATACTGGCCGTTGACGTTATCCAGCTCGATCCGCGTCGCGCCCGCCGCCACAGCCTCACGGATCTTCAGGTTGAGATCGCGGTAGTAGATTCCTTGAGCGTCAATCTTCATGGGAAAAATCTCCTTTATCCAAAAAACGGCAGCTTCTTAACGCAAGGACGCCAAGACGCTAAGAGAATCAAGATGATATAGATAAAAATATCCACTCAAAAGGTAATGCTTATTGTATTGCTAACGGACTGTTTGTCCTTTGCGTCTTTGCGGCTTTGCGTTTCAACTGCCTTTTACAGGCTTATGCATTTCCCTCAACCATGGCTATGACCGGCTCGCCGCCGCGCGGGGCCCAGATACGGCTGGGATTGGGGCAGATCTCGCGGATGGCAGACTCCTCCGATGCCATGTAGACGAAATCCTCATGCTCGGCGCATACCAGCGGCCTGAGCTTGACCCGGTCGTTGAGTCCGATCAACCCCTTGTTGCTGGCAAAGAGGATGGCAAAGGGGCCGTTCAACAGGGCGCTGCCGTAGACCTGGCGGATGGCGGTGCAGAGTTCGCGCTCGTTGTCCGGCAACTGGTCGATCAGCGACCAGAAAGGGGGCGCCAGGGCGGTACAGGCCAGTTCCGGAGACAGGCCGTGCTTGCGGATCAAGAGGTCCAGCATGTAGGCCACCACCTCGGTATCGGTCAGCATGGTGCAGAGGTAGCCGTACATCTCCAGATAGCGCTTGTTGATGCCGTAGGAGGATATCTCGCCGTTATGCACGATGGACCAGTCCAGCAGGGTGAAGGGGTGCGCGCCGCCCCACCAGCCGGGGGTGTTGGTCGGAAAGCGGTTGTGGGCGGTCCAGATGTGACCGCTGTACTCCTCCAGGCGGAAGAACTCGGCGATGTCCTCGGGAAAACCGACACCCTTGAAGGCGCCCATGTTCTTGCCTGAGGAGACCACGAAGGCCCCGTCGATCTCGTGGTTGACGGCCATGACGTGGCGAACGATGAGGTCCTCGTCGGTCATCCCCTGGTATTCCACTGCCTCCCTGTACTCATCCGTCTCCAGCGGTGCGACGAAATAGCGCTTGAAGACCGGCGGGTTGGCGATGGCCCTGGTGCGGCGGGTGGGGATATCCTCCTGCTGCTCGATGTGGAAGTTGGCCTCCAGGTATTCCTCGGTCAACTGCTGGGCCATGGCGTTTTCGTACATCAGGTGGAAGGCGTAGAAATCGCTGTAGTCCGGGTAGATGCCGTAGGCGCCGAATCCCCCGCCGAGGCCGTTGCCGCGGTCGTGCATGAGCGAGATGGACTTGATGATCACCGCCCCTTCGACACGCTTTCCCTTCTTGGAGACAAAGCCGGTCAGGCCGCAGTTGGAGGTGTCCTTCTGGAAGATATGGGTTGGTTGTGGTTTCATGGTATATCCTCGGTAGGGGCGAATCTTGTATTCGCCCTGGCTTATGTATTCGCCCGATTCGGGCGATCACAAGGATCGCCCCTACGAATCGATCAATGTCCTGCGGCCCGTTCGGCGCGGCCGCTGTCGGCCGCCTTCCCCTGGGGTGCGAAGAGCCTGTTCCTGATATCCCTGGAGAGGTTGATGAAACCGAAGTCGGGCAGCATCAGGCTCTCCTTGTAGGGGGTCATATCGATCTTTTCCCTGATCAGCCCGGAGAAGATGCCGGCCCGGTCCACGTTCCCCACCAGCACGGCCCCCACCAGGCGGTTAGCCTGGAGAACGATCTTGCGGTACTGGTAGTTCTGGATGTCCTGGTAGGTGTGGATCTCGTACTCGGACGGGTCCCTCGGATTTGTGACCCCCATGGAGATTGTGGAGACCTTGAAGAACTCGATCGAGTTCATGGCCAGGCCCCCCTCGTATTCCTTGCTCCCGCCGGCCATGGCCGTGCCGGCGATATCGCCCTGGATATAGGCGTCGGGCCAGATCGGCATGGGGTTCTTGTCGCCGCTGAAAAAATCGGCCGCCTCGGCCACGTCGCCGGCGGCGTAGACGTCCTCGACCGAGGTCCGCATGCTGTTGTCCACCACGATGCCGCGGTTGACCTCGACGCCGCTCCCCTTGAGGAAAGAGGCCGCCGGCCGCACGCCGATGGCCACGATGACTGTGTCGCAGGGGATGAAGTCTCCCGACTTCAGCGTCACGCCGCTGATCACGCCCCCCTCCCCTTCTATGCGCACCACGGTATCCTCGGTGATGACGTCGATGCCGTTGGCCTTCATCTTGCGGGCCACGATCTTGCCGGCCGGCCGGTCGAAGGCGGATGAGAGCACCCGGTCGGCCAGTTCCACCACGGTGACGCACTTGTCGATCAGGTTCAGCCCCTCGGCCGCCTTGAGGCCGATCAGGCCGCCGCCAATGACCACGGCGCGGTTGATGTCAGCGGCGATCCCTTTCAGCTTGGCGGCGTCGTCCCAGGTGGTGAAGGTAAAAATCCGGTCCTTGTCCGCCATCCCCTCGATGGGAGGAACAAACGGGTCGCCGCCGGTTGCCAGCAGCAACTTGTCGTAGGGGACACACTCCCCGGCGGCCAGCCTGACCTTTTTCCCAGCGCTGTCGACCGCCACCACCTCGGAGTTCAGGAGCAGGTTGATGCGCTGCTCTTCGTAGAAGCCCTCCGGCAGGTAGGCCATGCGTTTCTCAGTGATCACCCCGCCCAAAAGGTAAGAGATCAGCGGCCGGCCGTAGGCGTTGTGCCTTTCGCGGGAGATGACGGTGATAGTGCCCTGCTGGTCCAGGGTGCGGATGGCGCGGATGGCCCCCACCGCGGCAACGGAGTTTCCGACGATGACGTAGTTCATTTCTGGCTTCCCTCCCGATACACAAGGGCTCTGTTGGGGCAGGCCTCCACGCAGGCCGGTGTCTGCCTGTCCGGGCAGAGGTCGCACTTGTTGGCCTTCTTCCTCTTCAGGTTGCGCTGGACGGCGCCGTAGGGGCAGGCCATCACGCATGACCAGCAGCCGACGCACTGTTCGGTGTCGATCCTGACCACCCCTTGCGCGTTTTTCCGGATGGCGCCGGAGATGCAGGCCCGCAGGCAGTCCGGCTCGTCGCAGTGGCGGCAGTTGGTGGAGATGGAGACCACCCCGTCGTCCCACTCCTCCACCGTGCAGCGCGAGATGGGGCGCTCGGCCTCGTGCAGGAAGGCCTTGACCGGGTCCTTGGAGAGCGAATGCTCGGTGATGCAGGCCACCTCGCAGAGGTGGCAGCCGATACAGGCGTCTTCTATCGAGTAGATTCGTTTCATTATCGTTCCTCTTAACATTATTCAAGGTTCAACGTTCAAGGTTCAAGGTTTTAACCTCGAACATCGAACCTTGAACATTGAACCGTTTCTAACGTTGAACCGCCTTTATTCCCCGGCCGGCATGACGCCCAGCAGATACATGTCCTTCTCGGAAAGACCCACCGCGCGCAGCTTGTAGCGGTTGCCGCGCAGCGACTCCAGGGCGTTCAAGCCCATGCCGCCGAGGATCTCCTGGATCTCGTGGCCCCAGGCGCGTACCAGGTTGACCAGCTTCTCGGCGCCGATCTCCGGGTTGAGGCGCTTGGCCAGGTAGGGGTTGTTGGTGGTGATCCCCCAGGGACACTTGCCGGTGTAGCAGCGCTGGCAGAGGGTACACCCCAGGGCCAGCAGCGTGGAGGTTCCCAGGTTGATGGCATCGGCCCCCAGGGCAATGGCCTTGATGGCGTCGCCCGAGGAACGCACCCCGCCGCCGACCACGATAGAGACCTGGTTTCTTATCCCTTCGTCGCGCAGGCGGGAGTCCACAGCCGCCAGGGCCAGTTCCATGGGAATGCCGACGTTGTCGCGGATCACCTGCGGCGCCGCGCCCGTGCCGCCGCGGAAGCCGTCGATGGTGATGATGTCCGCCCCGGCGCGGGCCACGCCCGAGGCGATGGCGGCGATGTGATGCACGGCTGCGATTTTGACCGAGACCGGCTTGGTGTAGTTGGTGGCCTCTTTCAGGGCGTAGATCAGTTGGCGCAGGTCCTCGATGGAGTAGATGTCGTGGTGCGGCGCCGGCGAGATGGCGTCGGAGCCGATCGGGATCATGCGGGTCTCGGAGATCTGGTCGTTGACCTTCTCGCCCGGCAGATGGCCGCCAATGCCCGGCTTGGCCCCCTGGCCGATCTTGATCTCGATCCCCACCCCGGCGTTGAGGTACTGCTCGCTCACCCCGAAGCGGCCCGAGGCCACCTGGACGATGACGTTTTTGCCGTACTTGTAGAGGTCCTTGTGCAGCCCACCCTCGCCGGTGTTGTAGATCGTGCCCAGTTCCTCGGCCGCGGCGGCCATGGCGCGATGGGCGTTCAGGTTCAGCGCCCCGTAGCTCATGGCCGAGAAGATGAAGGGGTACTCCAGCTTGAGCTGCGGGGTCAATCTAGTCTTCAACTCCGGCTTTCCGCTCTTCTCGTTATGGACGACCTCGATGTTGTCAGGCTTTTTACCCAGGTAGGTACGCAGTTCCATCGGCTCGCGCAGCGGGTCGATGGAGGGATTGGTCACCTGGGAGGCGTCCAGCAGAAGGCTGTCCCAGTAGATCGGATACTTGGCCGGATTCCCCATGGCGGCCAGCAGGATGCCGCCGCTGTCGGCCTGGGCGTAGAGGTTGCGGATGTGGGCCGTTGACCACGATTCGTTCTTCTTGAAGAGTTCCTGGTTGGAGCGGATCGTGATGGCCCCGGTGGGGCAGAGGGCCGAGCAGCGGCGACAGCCGATACATTGCGTATTGTCCTCGGTCAGGCAGTCGGCCGTCTCGACATAGCTGTGCACCTCGTAAGCGCACTGGCGGACGCACACCTTGCAGCGGATGCACTTGGGGTCGCTGCGTTCGATGATGAACTCGTTGAAGGATTCGTTCACGGATTTATAGAGCACTCTGAACCTCCTCGGTCTGTCCGGTTACCGCGGCGCAGGATCGCCGTATTCCGCGGTCCCGCGCGTATGCGGAGCGGTTTGCCGGCTCCGCACCGGATTATCATAGCAACCGCTGTGCCGAATATCGGCATAAACTCGACACACGCCGCCGTAGATCTCTTTGCGTTCGAAAAATCAGGGGGTTTACAGCGATTATAAGATTTTTATGCGGCCGGTTTTTGAGACTCGACCTGCAGCTGTCGAAGGGCGCTGCTTGACAGTGTGTGCATAACCTACTCATCTGGGTAATCCGGATAAATGAACGAAGGGCCGTCACAAAACGAACGCCCCGCCGGAAATATTCCCCGCGAGGCGTCGTTGTAAGGGCGGTACGCCGGCTGTTCCTTTACTGCCTTGGCGCGATCACGTCAGGTTCCAGATCATCATCTCCAGTATGTCCTTCCAGCTCTTGCCGATCTCGCTCACAACGGTCGGCTCAAAGCCGCAGTGCATCATGCACTGGGCGCAACGCGGGTCTTTGCCGACACCGTACCTGCCCCAGTCGGTTCGCTCCATCATCTCCCTGAAGCTCGGATAGTGCGCGTCGGTGATCAGGTAGCATGGGGCCTTCCAGCCACGTGGGTTGCGGGTGGGGTTGCCCCAGGGGGTGCATTCCAGCTTCTTCTCCCCCTTGAGGAAACGGAGGTACATGGGGGTCGAGTAGAAGCGGTGCTTTCTGCTCATCTCGTAGACCTCGGCGAACTTCCGCTCGATCTCGCGCCGCTCCAGGAAAAGCTTCTCGCCAACCGCCTCGTAGCCGAAGCCCGGCGCCACCAGCAGGCCATCCACCCCCATCTCCTCCAGGTGGGTGAAGAGCATCTCGATCTCCACCAGATCGGTCTCCTTGAAGATGGTGGTGTTGGTGCAGACGCGGAACCCCTTCTGCTTGGCCTTCCTGATCCCTTCCATGGCTGTCCTGAAAGCCCCCTTGCGCTCCAGGATGCGGTCGTGGGTCTCCTCCAGGCCATCCATGTGGACGTTGAGGGTGAAGTTGGGATGGGGTGTCATGCTCTCCAGCGCCTTTTCGAGCAGGATGCCGTTGGTGCAGAGATAGATGTGCTTGCCGCGCTCCAGTACGCCGCGGATCAGGTCGAAGACATGGGGGTAGAGGAAAGGTTCGCCACCGGTGATGGTGACCACCGGCGCGGGACACTCGTCCACCGAATTCAGGCACTCCTCCAGGGACATCATCTCCTGGATGGTATCGGCGTACTCGCGGATCCGCCCGCAGCCGGAGCAGGCCAGGTTGCAGAGATGGGTCGGTTCGAGCATCAGCACCAACGGGAATTTATCCACCTTGTTGAGCTTGTTGGAGATGATGTAGCGGGTCAGGTCATAGTTGAGGCGAAGCGGAAAACGCATTTATATAATCCTTTCAACATAGGGGCGAACCTTGTGTTCGCCCGCTTTTTGGGCAATCACGAGGATTGCTCCTACACATCACTTCACAAATTCCATAGCCGCGGCGGCGATCCCCTCGGCGTCGATCCCCAGGTCGCTGCGCAGTTGCGCCTGGCTGCCGTGCTCGATGTAGCGGTCCGGAATGCCGAGGCGTTTGACCTTCACGTCCTGCAGACCGTTGTCGAAGAAGAGCTCCAGCACTGCGCTGCCGAATCCTCCCTGTAGGGCGTTCTCCTCTACGGTGACGACACGGCCGGTCTTCCTGGCAACTGAGACGATAAGCTCGGCATCCAATGGTTTGACAAACCGTGCATTGACAACGGAGGCATTTATCCCCTTCAGTCGCAGGGTTTCGGCCGCCTGGAGCGCCGGCTGGACCGTGGAGCCGATGGCGATGAGGCACAGGTCGTCTCCTTCGACAAGCAGTTCCCCCCTGCCGATCTCCAACGACCTCAACTCCGCATCCATTTCCACCCCATACCCCGCGCCGCGGGGATAACGCAGGGCCATGGTGGTCCCGGAATAGATGGCGGTCTTCAGCATGTGGCGCAACTCGTTCTCGTCCTTGGGGGCCATCAGCGTGATACCCGGGATGTGGCGCAAAAAGGAGAGATCGAAGACACCGTGGTGGGTAGGTCCGTCGTCACCCACCAAGCCGCCGCGGTCCATGGCGATGGTCACGGGGAGCTTCTGCAGACAGACGTCATGGAAGACCTGGTCGTAGGCGCGTTGGAGAAACGTCGAGTAGATGGCGGTCACCGGCCGGAAGCCGTCGGCGGCCAGGCCGGCGGCGAAGGTCATGGCATGCTGCTCGGCGATCCCCACGTCGAAAAAGCGTTTGGGAAAGCGTTCCGCAAATTTATTGAGACCGGTGCCGTCCGGCATTGCGGCGGTGATGGCCACTATTTTCGGGTCCTGCTCGGCCAACTGCACCATGGTCTCGCCGAACACGTCGGTATAGGACTTGGCGGCCGCCTTGGGCGACCCCTTGCCGGTGACGATGTCGAATGCGCCCACGCCGTGGTACTTGTCCGGGGTATCCTCGGCCGGCTTGTACCCCTTCCCCTTGGTGGTCATGACATGCACCAGAAGCGGTCCGTCCAGTTCGTTGATGTTGTTGAAGACCTCCACCAGTTGCGTCAGGTCGTGGCCGTCCAGCGGCCCGAGGTAGTCGAAACCGAGCGCCTCGAACAGCGAACCGGGGGTCAGGAAGCCCTTCAGCGAGTTTTCCGCCCGCTTGGCGAAGTGGAGTATATCCGTGCCGATGGCCGGGATCTGCCGCAACAGCCCCTGCATCTCCTTCTTCAGGTCGCGGTAGTAGCGGCCGGTCATCTTGCGGGAGATGAACGAGGAGAAGGCCCCCACGTTTCGCGAGATGGACATCTCGTTGTCGTTGAGGATGACGATCATGTTCTTCTTGAGATGACCGGCCTGGTTGAGGGCCTCGAAGGCCATGCCGCCGGTCAGCGAGCCGTCGCCGATAACTGCGATGGCGTGGTTCTTCGTGCCGGCCAGGGCGGCAGCGGCAGCCATGCCGAGTCCGGCCGAGATGGAGGTGGAGGAGTGACCCACCCCGAATGCGTCGTGCTCGGACTCGCTTCGCTTGGGAAAACCGGAGAGCCCCTTGTACTGGCGCTGGGTATGGAATTGCCCGCGCCTGCCGGTGAGGATCTTGTGGGTGTAGGCCTGGTGTCCCACGTCCCAGATGATCCTGTCCCTGGGGGAGTCGAAGCAGTAGTGCAGGGCGATGGTCAACTCCACGGTACCGAGGTTCGATCCCAGGTGGCCGCCGGTGGTGGAAACCGTCTCCAGCAGGAACCGGCGGAGCTCTTCCGCCAGGGCGGGGAGCTGCTCCGGTTTCAGTTTCTTCAGGTCAGCGGGGCTGTCGATTGTTTCTAGTAGCATGATTAAACCTCTGTTCAAGGTTCAAGGTTCAAGGTTCAAGGTTTTAAACTTTGAACTTTGAACTTTGAACCGCAGTTATGCGTATCCGTTCGCCCTGAACCACTCCACCGCCCGTTCAAGGGCGTCCTTCACCGATGTCTGGGGGAGCCCCAGTTCGGCCACCGCCATGGACGAGTCGAAGTACATGAACTTGGCGGCCATCTGCACCCCGGCCAGGGGGATCAGCGGCTCTTTGCCGGTGATAGCCGCCAGCCCCTCGTTGACGTAGGCCGCCAGCAGGATCGGCGTATATGGCAGCCTGACCCTCGGTGCGGGGATGCCGGTGATCTCCGCCAGCAGGCCGAAGATCGCACGCAGGGTCAGGTTGGTGTTGCCCAGGATGTACTTCCCGCCGATGCGCCCCCGCTCTTCGGCCAGGATATGGCCGCGGGCGCACTCCTCCACGGCGATGATGTTGAGCCCAGTGTCCAGGTAGGCCGGCATCTTGCGGTTCAGAAAATCGACGATGATCCTGCCGGTAGGGGTCGGCTTGATATCCAGGGGACCTATCGGTGTCGAGGGGTTGACGATCACCAGGGGGAGCCCCCGCCCGACAAAACCTTCCGCGATCCGCTCCGCCAGGAACTTGCTCTTCTTGTAATGCCCCACCATGTCGGCCATGGTCACCGGCGTCTGCTCGGTCCCCGGCGTCCCGTCGCCGGGGTTGCCCAGCGTCCCGACGCTGCTGGTGTAGACCACCCTTGACAGGCCGTTTTCCAGGGCAGCCTCCAGGATGGCGGCCGTACCGTCGACGTTGATCCGGTACATCTCTGAAGGATCGCGGGTCCAGAGGCGATAATCGGCGGCGGCGTGGTAGAGGACGTCACAACCCTTCAGTCCCCGCAGCAGGCCGGCGCGATCACGCAGGTCCCCCTGCCACTGCTCCACGTCCAATCCGGCCAGATTGGAGGTATCCGCCCCGCTCCGAACCAGGGCGCGCACCTCGCGTCCCTCTCTGAGCAGTTCCCTGACGATGCTTGCGCCTATGAAACCGGTCGCACCGGTGACGAATGTCTTCATATGCATAAACCTAAAAACAGCGGTTACTTAACGCAAGGACGCAAAGTAGCAAAGAAAATCAAGACATATTCAAATTTTTACATCAACCTTACAGGTGACAAAACCAAACTCTTAACTTGTTGTTATTACGTTGCATCTTGGCGTCTTTGCGTTAAAAATGCTTATTCTGGTATAAATGATAAAGCCCCGGTCAGCGGCAAACCCGGGGCCTCCCTGCAAAACTGTATTCGAGCGCGGCCGCAGAGGCGTCAGCCTTTATCCCCACCTTCCGCGGTCAGGCGCCGGTACTTGCCCAGCGCCGTCAACGGAAAACAGTTGCGGTAGATATGGTATTTGATCATGAAGAATTTGGGGAAGCCGGTACCGGTAAAGGCGTCCTCATCCCATGTGCCGTCCTGCTTCTGGGTGTTCAGCAGGTACTCGACCCCGCGGGCGGCCACCTTGGAGTGCGCCTCCCCCGCGGCAAAGAGGGAGAGCAGCGCCCAGGCCGTCTGGGATGGGGTGCTCGGGCCGCTCCCCATCAGCGAACGGTCGCAGTACGACTCGCACACCTCGCCCCATCCGCCGTCCATGTTCTGCTTGGACTTGAACCAGTTGGCCGCCTTTCTGATGTACGGCTGGGTCATATCCTCGCCGATGGCCTCAAGCCCGCACAGGACCGACCAGGTGCCGTAGATGTAATTGACCCCCCAGCGCCCCCACCAGGGACCTTCCGGCTCCTGCTCCTGCCTCAGGAACTCCAGGGCGCGCACGGCCGCGGGATGGCCGTTGGAATAGCCGAAGTTGCCCATCAGTTCCAGCATGCGGCCGGTCAGGTCCGCCGTGGGCGGATCTATCAGGGCCTCCAGATCGGCGAAGGGGATCTTGTTGAGGAGGTGCTTGGTGTTGTCCTTGTCGAAGGCGCCCCAACCGCCGTTTTTGCTCTGCATTCCCAGGCACCAGTTTATGCCGCGCTTGATCGCCTGTTCCTTGTGTTTTTTGTCGCGGACCTTGACGTCCTTGATGGACAGCATGACGAAGCCGGAGTCGTCCACGTCGGGGTAACAGTCGTTGAGGAACTCGAAGGCCCATCCCCCCGGCTCCAGATCGGGAGACTTGACCTGCCAGTCTCCCTTGCGGCGCACCTCCAGATCCAGCAGCCACTGCGCCGCCTTGATCAGCGCCGGATGATCTCCCGGGACGCCGGCCTCCAGCATGGCGACTAGCGTCAGGGCCGTATCCCACACCGGCGACACGCACGCCTGCAGGACAAGGCTCTCATCGTCCTCGATGCAGAAGTTGGCCATAGCCTCCAGCCCCTTTACCACCGCCGGGTGGTCATTGGCATAACCGAGACAGTGCAGGGCCAGGATGGAGTTCAGCATGGCCGGCTGGATGCCGCCCCAGTCGCCGGTCGGCTCCTGATGGTCCAGTATCCACTTTTCGGCCAAGGCGGTGGCCCTCTTCATGAACGGCCGGATCGGGCTGGATTCGTAGACCTTGAGGAGATGGTCGACCCCGATGAAGAAGTTCTTGCCGGTCAGGATGCCGTCTTCCTTGGTGAAGGTGTAGTCGGTCGGTCGCGGCGGACGGACGTAGAGTTCCTGCACCCGCGCCCAGGGAGGGAGCTTGCGCACCGGCCTTTCGGCCATGACCACCGAGAGCGGGACAATGGTGGCCCGCGACCAGCTGGAAAACTCGTACATGTTGAGATAGGCCCAGTTGGGCAGGAGCATCAGCTCGATCGGCATGGAGGGGACGCCGAACCAGGCAAACTCGCCGAACAGCGCCAGGAATGTCTTGGTGAATACCCGCGCCTTGATGATGCCGCCGTTTGCCAGGATGAACTCCCTCGCCTTGCGCATTGCTACGTGATCGGCGGGGTAACCGGCCAGCTTGAGGGCGAAATAGGCCTCGATGGTGGTGGAGAGGTCGCCGGGGCCGCCGTACCAGATGGTCCAGTAACCCTCCTCTGTCTGCTTTCCGAGGATATAATGGGCCATCTTCCGCTCGCGCAGCTTGTCCACCATGCCGAGAAAATGGAAGAGCATGACGTACTCGGCGGTGATGGTGACATTGGATTCCAGTTCGGCCCACCAGTAGCCGTCCGGCAATTGCTCGCGGAAAAAGAAGTCCCTCGTCCGCTCGATGGCCTTGTCGAGCGGGCTCTTGGCGTCCCCGACCATCTTCTTCCAGATGGAAGGAGGCAGGTGGTGTACCTTGGTGGCGGACTTTTTCTGGGGTTCTATGACCGGTGCGGCGGTTTCCGTATTGAGTGATGTCAGCGCGGTGGAGATGGGGTACTTGCTCGGATTCATTCACAAAGCTCCTGATGATCGCGGATGCGCCAGTGCCTTGAATGCACGACTGCAAATTGTGTTTTAATAGCATGAAACTGAAAAAATGTATATCCTTTTCAACAAACAGCATTACTCGACCGTGACAGTGGGGCTCCAGCCGGATGTACCAACGGCTTCAATTGAGGTTTGCCAGCATTCTCCCGCTGTGCTATACACGATGAGTCTATTGAAAGTACTGGTATATTAACGCAATCGTGAAGGATGGAACGGTACCATGGCAAAGAATCTCAGTCTCGGCACAAAGCTGCTCCGTCTGCTGCTCGTCGCCGGAGCGGCGCTCTCACTGGCAGGAATGTACCTCGCGGGAGATACGCCTTCGCCAGTCCACATAATCTTTGTCGCAAACATGGTCTTCTTCATAGTGGTCCTGTGGATGCTGACGGCGCGCAAGCTCATGCCGCGCGTGAAAAGGCTGGCCGGCGCCATGGATCACACCGCTGGTGGGGACCTGACCGTGAGGGTGCGGGACGATTCCGAAGACGAGTTCGGCATGCTGAACAGCAATTTCAACAGCATGCTGGAGCGCCTTGCCGTCATGGTTGACGGCGTGCACACCGCCACCCGCGAGCTCCGGGCCATCGGCGGCAATGTGGGGACGGTTGCCGAGACCAGCGTCGGCATCGCCGAACGTCAATCGCTATCCGCCGCCGGGGCCAAGGGGACGGCCCTGGAGATCCGCCGCTCGGTGGAAGAAGTGGCCAGGGCGGTGGATGGTCTGGCCGGTTCGGCCACCGTGAACTCCGTTTCCATAGAGGAGATTTCCGCCAGTATCGCCGAAATCGACACCCATATCGATTCGCTGGCCCACGCGATCGAACGGGTGAGCGACGCCATTACCGATATGACCCGGGCCCAGAAAGATATCAACGTCAGCGTCAACAGCCTGATGGACACCTCCACCAGGACGGCGGGACTGGTCGGGGAGATGGACAGCTCGGTGCGCTTCATCGAGCAGAACGCCCAGAAAACCGCATCCATTTCGGAGGGCGTGCTGCGGGACGCCCAACTGGGCAAGGCGTCGGTGGAGACGACCATCTCAGGCATCGGCGAGATCCATAACGCCTCGCTAACGGTATTCAAGGTCATCGAGAACCTCTCGGCCAAGGCAGCCAATATCGGCACGATCCTCCAGGTTATCGACGACGTGGCGGAACAGACCAAGCTCCTGGCGCTCAACGCCTCCATCATCGCCGCCCAGGCAGGCAAGCACGGCAAGGGATTCGCGGTCGTGGCCGAGGAGATCAAGACCCTGGCGCGGCGCACCATGACTTCGACCAGCGAGATCGCCGCCATCGTGACCGGCGTGCAGATGGAAACCGGCAAGGCGGTGGAGGCGATCCGGTTTTCGCAGCAGAAGGTTCTGGAAGGGGAAGGGTTGTCGCTGCGCTCCGGCGAGGCCCTGGACAAGATCCTCGGGGGTGTGGTCAACGCCACCGCCCAGATCAACGAGATTGCCCGCGCCACGGTGGAACATGCCCGGCAGAGCTCCAGCATGCGCGATGAAATCGAGGGTGTCGCCCGGATGGTGGAACAGATCCTGAAGGCCACGGATGCCCAGACCCATAACACCGAACTCATCACCGACGCCGCCGAAGGGATGCGGGATCTTGCCCTGCAGGTTCGTTCCCTCGCCAGGGCCAACAACGAAGCCGGGGCGTCCGTCGTCAACTCGAGCGAGGCCATCATCAGGATGATCGAGGGGATAAGGGATGCCTGCCGGATGCAGTCCACGAACAGCGAGGCTATCGTAAGGATGTCGGAAAAGATGGAGGAGTCGGCGTCCGGCAATCTGGAGTCGACCAGGGTGATGGAAGATGCGGTCTCCCGTCTGTCACGCCAGATCCTGGCGCTTGAGCAGGAGATGTCAGGCTTCAAGACTACAACGGAGGTATAGATGTTGACGGGAAAACAGAAACGCCACCTGCGCGCCCTCGGGCACGGCCTCAAAGCGGTTATCCAGATCGGCAAGAAAGAGATCGAGGAGGCCCTGATAGCCGAGGCCAACGCCGCCCTTGACCACCACGAGCTGATCAAGGTCAAGCTGCTGGAGAGTTGCACGCTGGACAAGAACGAGGCATCCGCGATGCTGGCCGCGGCCTGCGGCGCCGATGTCGCCCAGATACTGGGCAAGACCTTCCTGCTCTACCGCCCCGCCAGAGAGCCGGTCATTGTACTGCCCAAGGGGGACAAACCGGCCAAAGCGGTGAAGGAATGACCGTCAACACCGCCCTGTTCGACCTGGACGGCACCCTGGTGGATTCCCTGGACGACCTGACCGAGGCCGTCAACCACATGCTGGCCGCTTTCGGCAAGGCGCCGCTCCCCCCGGCATCCGTGCGCCGTCTGGTCGGCAAGGGGACGGCCAACCTGGTCCAGCGCGCCCTGGGGACGGAAGCGCACGCGGACATCGCGCAAGGTCTCGGACTGTTCCTGGAGTTCAACACCGCCCACATCGCCGACAGGAGCAGGCTCTTCCCCGGCGTCCCCGAGACGCTGGAGGCGCTGGCCGGGAGCGGCATCCGCATGGCGATCATCTCCAACAAACAGGAGGCCCTCAGTCGCCTGATCCTGGAGACCCTGGGGATCGGGCGGTTTTTCGAGGCCGTCTGCGGCGGCGACACCTTCCCCGAGATGAAGCCTTCCCCCTTGCCGCTTCTGCGGGTCATGGAAAATCTCGGCGTTAACCAGAAACAGGCGGTCATGGTTGGGGACAGCATCAACGACATCCAGGCCGGCAGGGCGGCCGGCATTACGACAATCGGCTGCGCCTGGGGCTACGGCGGGCCGGAGGAGTTGCTGGGGGCCGGCCGGGTGGCCAACACCTGCGCCGACGTGGCCGAGATCCTGCTGGGGTGCGGGTGTTTATCAGAAAAAATATTTTGAAACGCAAAGACGCCAAGGCGCAAAGTAAAATCAACAAGATAAGAGCTTATCTTATCAACTGGTTAGCAAACGAACGGAAGCTGTATTAAATTTTGATTTCCTTCGCGACCTTGCGTCCTTGCGTTAAACAATTGACGCTTATCAGGTTTATTTATGAACGGCTGGACCGGAACATTACTCAGGATTGACCTGACGGAAGGGATTGCGCGGCGCGAGGAGATCCCCCGCCCGCTGCTCACGGAGTACCTCGGCGGGCGCGGGCTGGGGGTGCGGCTGATGCGGGAGGGCTTCCGCCTCGCCCCCTTCGATCCGGCCATGCCGCTGATCTTCGCCGTCGGCCCGCTCTGCGGCACATCCGCCCCCACCGCCGCCCGGCTGGCGGTGGTCTCCCGCTCCCCGCTGACCGGCACCATCTGCGATTGCTCGGCCGGCGGCCGCTTTGCCTGGCGCCTGAAGGCAGCCGGGCTGGACGCCCTGGTCATCACCGGCAAAAGCGCCGCGCCGGTCACCGTGGCGATCCGCCCCGATGGGGTGGATATCCTCCCCGCAGCGGATCTGTGGGGCAAAGCAATCCCCACCACGGTTGCGGCCCTGGCCGGGCGCGGCAGCGTGGCGGCCATCGGCCCGGCCGGCGAGAACGGCGTGCTGTTCGCCAACATCATGATGGGGGAAGGGAATTCGGTCGGCCGCGGCGGCCTGGGCGCCGTCATGGGGGCCAAGGGCCTCAAGGCGGTGACGGTGGAGGGCGACCGGAGGACGGAGATCGCCGATCCGGAGCTGTTCGCCAAGGCCCGCCAGGACGTCTTGCGGCTCTTCAAGGCCTCGCCGGTCATCGCCGGTCCCCTGGGGATCGCCGAGTTCGGCACCCCGGTGCTGGTGGACCTGATGGCCCAGCGCCGCATGGCCCCCACCGAGAATTTCCGCAAGACCTTTTTCGAACGCTCCGGCAACTACTCCGGCCCGGCCATCAGGGAGGCCTGCGAGCCGAAAAAGGCAGGCTGCTACGGCTGTCCGATCCAGTGCAAGAAGTCCACGCAGGAAGGGGAACACCTGCCGGAGTACGAGACCGTCTCCCACTTCGGGGCGCTTAACAACGTGGCAGACCTGGCCGCCATCGTCAAGGCCAACCACATCTGCAACGACCTGGGGCTGGACTCCATCACGGCCGCCGCCACGCTCGCGGCCTGGGGCGAGATCCGGGGGACATTCCCCGCGGCGGAAGAGATACCGCCCCTCCTGGAGGCGATGGCCATGCGCAGGGGCGAGGGGGAACTGCTGGCCCTCGGCTCGCGCCGCCTGGCCGAGGAGATGGGCAGGCCGGAGCTCTCCATGAGCGTCAAGTCCCTGGAACTGCCGGCCTACGACCCGCGCGGCGCCTACGGCATGGCCCTGGCATACTGCACCAGTCAGCGCGGCGGCTGCCACCTGCGCGCCTACCCGATCTCCCACGAGATCCTGCGCAAACCGGTCCCGACCGACCGTTTTTCCTTCTCCGGCAAGGCCCGCATCATCACCATCGCCGAGGACACCAACGCCGCCGTGGACTCGCTGGTGGCCTGCAAGTTCTCCTTCTTCGGGGCCAGCCTGGAGGAGTACGCCGAACTGCTCTCCGCCGCCACCGGCTGTGAGTACTCGCCGCAGCGGCTGAAGGAGATAGGCCGCCGCATCGTGCTGACCGAGCGCTTCTACAACTGCGCCAACGGCTTCTCCCGCAGGGACGACATGCTGCCGGAGCGCTTCTTCTCCGAGCCGGGCACGAGCGGCGACGGCGTCGAGATCCCCCCCATCGACCGGCGGCGTTTCGAGGAGGAGTTGGAGAAGTACTACCGCATCCGCGGGCTGAACAGCGATGGATGCTTCGATGATTCGTCGTTTCTGGAGCAGCAGCCGTGAAGAATGACCGCGACAACAAAGGGGTCGGCAATATGGGCGAGGAGGTCGCCACGGCCTTCCTGACCGCGCGCGGCCTCCGCATCCTGGAGCGCAACTTCCGCTGCAAGGGGGGCGAGGTGGACATCATCGCCCGTGACCCCGGGGATAAGAGCCTGGTCTTCGTGGAGGTCAAGGCCCGCCGCGACCTCTCATACGGCGTGCCGCAACTGGCGGTGAACGCCTTCAAGCAGCGCCAGATATCCAAGGCGGCGCTGACCTGGCTCTCGAAAAACCGCCTGCACGACCAGAATGCCCGTTTCGACGTGATCGCCATCCTGCTGGCTGATGACGGGCGGCACAAGGTCGAGCATATCGTGAATGCATTCGATTTGGCGTATTAAAGGAGGCACCATGAATTTCACGGCCGTTCTGGCCCAGATCAAACCGAAGCTTGGCTGTGTCGCCGACAACCTGGCGCTCATCGAGGAGCGCATCGAAGAGGCCAGGGCATCCGGGGCCGACCTGGTGCTCTTTCCGGAACTGGCCCTGACCGGCTACTTCCTCAAGGACCTGGTGCCCGAGGTGGCCCGCCGGCTCGACTCCCCCGAGATCCGGCGTCTGGTCGAACTCTCCCGCGGCATCTCCATCGCCGTGGGGTTTGTCGAGGTGACCGACGACTTCCGTTTCTTCAACTCCGCCCTCTACCTGGAGGGAGGCGAGATCAGGCAGTTGCACCGCAAGGTCTACCTCCCCACCTACGGTCTGTTCGACGAGCAGCGCTACCTGGCGCGGGGCGAGCGTTTCAGGGCTTTCGATACACGGTTGGGCCGCATGGGTGTCCTGATCTGCGAGGACATGTGGCACCTCTCCTCCTCTTACATCCTGGCCATGGACGGCGCCACCACCCTGCTCTGCCTCTCCAGCAGCCCGGGCCGCGGGGTGGAGGGGGAAACGCTCGGCTCGGCCGGCGCCTGGCAGAAACTTACCGCCACCACGGCCCTGTTCCTCAACTGCCGGGTGCTGTACTGCAACCGGGTGGGGTACGAGGACGGCATCAACTTCTGGGGCGGGTCGGAATACGTCGCACCATCGGGAGAATCGCTGGTCAGGGGCAGGCTTCTGGAGGAGGACAGCGTGAGCGCCATGATCGACGAGGGGGCGCTGCGCCGGGAACGGATCTTCTCACCCATGCTGCGGGACGAGAACCTGTTCGTGACCATGCAGGAGTTGAGACGCATCGAACGGGAAAGGAGGGTCTGATGGCGGGATTGGCAGCCAACACGGATCTGCTGCGACGTATTCTGACCGGATTCGTCCGCGACGAGGTGCATAAGGTGGGGGTGAGAAAGGCGGTGCTGGGGCTGTCGGGGGGAATAGACTCGGCCCTGGTGGTGTTCATCGCCGCCGAGGCGTTGGGACCGGAGAATGTGCACGCGGTCTGCATGCCCTACAGGAGCAGCAATCCGGAGAGCGAGGCCCATGCCCTGCTGGTGGCCGATGCCTGCGGGGTGAACTTCTCCGTAGTGCCGATCACCCCGATGGTGGACGCCTATTTCGGGATGTTTCCCGATGCGGACAACATGCGGCGCGGCAACAAGATGGCCCGCGAACGGATGACGATCCTCTTCGACCACTCCGCCATGCACAGGGCCCTGGTGCTGGGGACCAGCAACAAGACCGAACTGCTGCTGGGGTACGGCACCCTCTTTGGCGACATGGCATCCGCTCTCAACCCGATCGGCGACCTGTACAAGTCCCAGGTCTGGCAGCTCTCCGAGGTCATGGGCGTTCCGGCCGAGGTGATCGAGAAGAAGCCCTCCGCCGACCTGTGGGCCGGCCAGACCGATGAGGAGGAGTTGGGTTTCTCCTACCGCCAGGTGGATGAACTGCTCTATCGCATGGTGGACCTGCGCCTGACCAGGGAGGAACTGGTAGCCTCCGGTTTTGCCGCGGAGTTCATCGACACGATCTACGGCAAGGTGCAGAACTCCCACTTCAAGCGGCGCATGCCGGTGATCGCCAAGGTCTCCAACCGCACCATAGACCGGGATTTTCGTTACTCGCGGGATTGGGGCAAATAAACCTATAAACCTGAAAACGGCACTTCAACCACAGAGTCACAGCCAAAAGTAGGCGCTTCTAAGCGAGAACACAGAGGAATCACAGAGCTTTTTTCAAATAGATTCATCACCAAAAGGGTGAATTGCATAATCTGTATGATAAATTCTAATGCATAGTTGTTGAGTGCCACTAACATCGTGGACGCTTTTTTGTGCCACTACATCGTGGACACTCAACGTGTTTATCGCAATTTGTAATCGAATTCCTCGACCTGTTTTTTGTCCAGGAAG
>JACPFJ010000042.1 GCA_016182975.1 Deltaproteobacteria bacterium | reverse complement strand
GAAAACAATGCGCCCCATCGACGCAAAATACGACAACATATGCAACGAAATGTTCAATCTTCTAACCGAGTTGCATCTCGTTGCAACATGATTTCTACTACCAACATGTTGTCAGACGATAGGCGCTAAGCGCCTAAAGAACGCGGATCAAATCTTTTAGGCCCTCTGGGTCGATTTAAGCGGATTTACGCGGATAAACCAAAACAGAAAATCGATTTTTATCTGCGTAAATCCGCTAAATCCGCGTCATCCGCGTTCTTTTACTGTTCGAGTTTGTTCACAAAAGGTAACTACTCCAGTCTTAAGATACTGCGCCTAAACGATCCCCTCCAGCGGACCGCCCTTCTTGCCCAGCTCATCCACCCTGCGCTCCACCTCTGGGTCCTCCTCCAAAACCGGCGCATGGAACGGCTTGACCCGGGCGTCGATCACCAGCGGCCCGCGGCACCCCCAGTGGCGACCGCGCGTACCGGCACCGACGCCGTAGATGTCCGTGGCCGGGTTGGAGCGGGTAAAGGTCACCCAGAGGAGGTTGTTCAGGGTGGCCGCAGTAAAGGCGCTGTCGTCGCAGACCACGATCAGCGGGAAACCCTCGAAACAGTTCCGTTCCTCGTAAAAACGGCAGAACCCCTCCAAGGCCGGGTCCCCCTCGCCCCTCCCCTGCCCCGATCTCGGCCCCCGGATGGCCAGGATACCCGGAAGGCAGACGGTTGCCGGGCCGAATCCGGCCGGCAGCTCCAGCCCGGCCGGAACCTCTCCGGCGAGTCTGCGCCGCACCGGTCCGGCCGCGGCGATGACCACCTTTGATCCCTCGTTCAGGCCGTGGCCGGAGTAGTCCAGGGTGTCTATGGTGGTGGCGGTCTGGAAGTGCAGGTCCCGGCGCCAATCCGCCCGCTCCAGGACGTGCCCCAGGAATGCGGGGATGTCGTGGGTGGAAAGATCGGGGGCGTCCTCCCGGGCGACGATGAAGAGGTACTTGGCCAGGGAGAGCTGCCCCTGGCCGAGTAAGGCGTTGGCGATGGTCAGGAGTTCCTGGGGCCGGCGCTCTTGCGCGTATGGTACGTAGCGCTCGCAGGCCATGGCAAGGAGCAGCGGATGCACCCCGGCTGCGTCCACGGCGTGGACCTCCTGCACCCCCGGAACGACCGCCGGGATCAGGGGGTCGGTCAGTTCGTGGATGAAGGCGCCGAAGCTGGTGTCCTCCTGGGGGGGGCGTCCCACGGTGGTGAAGGGGAAGATGGCGTCCCTTCTGTGGTAGACCGCCTCGACCTCGATGCAGGGGAAGTCGTGGGTCAGGCTGTAGTAGCCGAGATGATCGCCGAATGGTCCTTCCGGCAGGGTCCGGCCGGGGTGGAGCACCCCGCAGATGCAGAAATCGGCCTCGGCCGAGACCGGCAAGCGACCGGGCAGTCGCGCCATGGGGATGCGCCGCCCCCCGAGCAGCCCGGCGAAGGAGAGCTCCGGCATACCCTCCGGCAGCGGCATCACCGCCGCCACCGTCATGGCGGGGGGGCCACCGATAAAGACGTTCACCCGCAATGGCTCCCCACTGGCGATGGCCTCGGCGTGGTGGGCGCCGATGCCGCGATGGATCTGGTAGTGCAGCCCGGCCTGCCTGTCCGGCTCGTAACGGTTGCCGGAGATCTGCACCCGGTACATCCCCAGGTTGGACTTGCCGAACCCCGGCCGGGCCGGGCTTTCGGTGTAGACCTGCGGCAGGGTGATGAAGGCGCCCCCGTCCAGCGGCCAGGAGACGAGCTGCGGCAGGTTGGAGAGGGTGGTGCGGCACTCCAGCACCGGAGCGGAGGAGGTGATGGCCGGCAGCAGATTGTATGCCGCCAGGGGGGCCTTGAATGCGTCCAGCGGGTGTCTGAGAAGCGAGAAAGGGTCGAGCTTCAGCTCCACCAGGCGGCGGATCGCATCCAGGGTGTCGCGGAAGATGAAACGGGTCCGCTCCAGGGTGCCGAACAGGTTGCCCAAAAGCGGAAAGGCGCATCCGTTGGGGTTTGTGAAGAGGAGCGCCGGACCGCCGGAGCGGTAGACCCGCCGCTGCACGGCCCCTATTTCGAGCCGCGGGTCCAGCGGGGCGTTGACGCGGATCAGCATCCCGCGCCTTTCCAGGTCGGCCACGCACTCCTGAAGATTCCGGTACCCCATTATTCCCCCGTCCGGCGCAGCCCTTTCGAAGACCGCCGGCCCAACTCAAATGAACACTTGACAGCGGCCGAGATTATCATTGTAATCAGACAATTACAATCCCGGATCACGGAGCGGACGTGCCCCGCATCACCCTTTTCAAAAAGATACTGATCATTACGCTGCTGCTCACCCTGCTGCCGCTTCTGGCGTCGTCGCTGATCCTGCTTCTCAACCTGGATTCGATCAATACCCGCCTCACCTCGGAGATCGCCGACACCGCCGACATTCAGGCGTCGGAATCCCTGCAGATGCGCGCCCAGCACGTGGCCGAGACCATAGCCAATTTCCTGCGCCAGTGCGAGAACGACCTGCTGTTTCTCTCCCGCACCCCCCTGGACCAGCAGAACCTGCTCAACTTCTACGAAATACGCCGCAGCGAGATCTGGGAACGACACGCCACTCACACCGGACCGCGGGAGGTCCGCAGGCAGGTGCCGCTCTACCGCTCGTTCGCCTTTATCGACAGCCGCGGAAAGGAGCGCATCGTCATCAGGGACGGCCGCTTTCTGACCCCTTCGGAGCTGCGCGATGTCTCCACACCCTCCGGAACCGAATTCAAGAGCGAGGATTACTTCAACCGGATCAAGCAACTGAGGCGGGGAGAGATCTACGTCTCCCACCTGACCGGTTTCCACGTCTCGAAACAGGAGCAGCTGGCCGGGGCCTCAGAACCCGAATACGCCTTCGACGGCGCCAGCTACCAGGGGGTGCTCCGCTTCGGTTCCCCGCTCTTCTCCCCGGACGGCTCGTTCATCGGCATGGTGGTCATTTCCCTCGACCACCGCCACCTGATGGAGTTCACCCAGCATATCGATCCGGGCAAGAACTTCTCCACGGTATTCCCCTCCTACCAGAGCGGCAACTACGCCTTTCTCTTCGACGACGAGGGGTGGATCATCACCCATCCCAAGTACTGGGACCTGCGCGGAGTGGACGATAACGGCAGACAGGTGCCACCCTACAGCGCGAAATCGAGCCAGGCCGACATCGAGGCCGGACGCATCCCCTTCAACCTCGACCACGCCGGGTTCATCCACCCCAACTACCCGGTCGTGGCCGCCAAGGTTCGGGCCCGGCGCACCGGGTACGTGGACATCACCAACGTGGGAGGGGCCAAGAAGATCATGGCGTTCGCGCCGATATCGTACGATACTGGCGATTACCGTCGCCACGGGGTGTTCGGCGGCGTCACCATCGGTTTCCAGGTGGACCAGTTCCACGACGCGGCCCGCAAGGGGAGCCGGATGATCAACCGCGAGCTGCGGGAACACCGTACGCTAAGCGCCCTGATCATCCTGCTGACCGCCCTGCTCTCGGCCCTTTCCGCCTGGCTGCTCTCACGCGGGATCAGCCGCCCTCTGCGGCAGCTGACGGATGGCGCCAGAAGGCTGGCCGCCGGCGACACCCATGAACGTGTCCCGGTGACATCCTCCAACGAGATCGGCAACCTGGCCAGCAGCTTCAATTTCATGGCCGACGAACTGGAGCGGCGCAAGCAAAGCCTCCTCTCCACCCTTGACGAACTGCGTCATTCGCGGCTGGAGATCCTCGACGAGCGCAACTTCAAGACCAGCGTCCTGGAGAGTATCTCCAGCGCCATCGTCACCTTCTCGCCCGAGGGATTGCTGACCTCCATCAACGGTACGGGAAGGGCATTCCTTGGCAGCGAAACCTCGGTGGACATGCACTTCAGGTACGTCTTCCGCAGCTGGGGTAACCTGGGAGACCGCATCGACCGCGTCCTGAGCACGCATTCCGGCTACGGCCGCGAGCCGTTCACGATAGACAGGGGGAGCGGCATGACCTATTTCGACGTGGGACTGTTTCCCATCGGCAGCGATGCCGAGATGGGACTGACCGTCACCATGCGCAACGAGACGGAAAAGGAGAAGCTGCGCGAGGAGATGCTGCGGCTCGACCGGCTGGCATCGCTGGGCAAACTGTCGGCCGGTATCGCCCACGAGGTGAGAAACCCCCTGACAGGCATCTCGCTGTTGCTGGACGACCTCCATGACCACGCCGCTCTAGCGGCTGACGACCAGGCCATGATCAATAAGGCGCTGGCCGAGATCGAGCGGGTGGAGCGGCTGATCAACGCCCTGCTGAACTATTCGTCGCCACCCCGCTCCGACTTCAGGATGGGCAACCTGAACATGGTGGCAAACGACACCGTCCTGCTCATGCGGCGTCAGTGCGAGCGGCAGAAGGTGAATATTCAACTGAATGCCGGCGAACTGCCCTCCTTCAAGTTCGACCCGGAAAAGATCAAGCAGGCGCTGCTGAACATCACCAGAAACGCCCTGGAGGCCATGCCGGGCGGCGGAGAAATTCGTCTCTCCACCACGTCTGACGCGGAACGCGTTACAATAACCATCTCCGACAACGGACCGGGTATCCGCGAGGAAGACCTGCCGCTGATCTTCGAGCCATTCTTTACCCGCAAGGGCGCCGGGACCGGGCTGGGCCTCTCCATCACCCAGCGCGTCGTCGAGGAACATCACGGGCTGATCCGGGTGGAAAGCACGGCAGGTGCGGGGACAAGCTTTATTCTGGAACTGCCGATTGCCGTGAATCCATGAAACCTGCCGGCTTTGACCCGGGACTTTCTCCACCTGAATCCAATTGACGACGTCTCGTCCGAGGTGATAGTCTTCACACCATTTCATCAACCTATATCCCTGATCGTCGGGTAAGGGGTCAAATGCTCATCAGGAAACAAAAATGGATTTCGGCGGCCGCAGCAATGCTTCTTCTCTTTCTCCAGCTTCTGGGGAGCGGCTGCAAGGAGAAGAAAACCGAGGTTGTCATGTCGGGCGGCCCAAAGGGGGGCACCTTTCAGACCCTTGCCTCCGGTTTGGCGGAACTCGTCAACAAAAATCTGGCCGAGGTCGACATCACCGTTGAGCCGTCGGGGGGATCGGTTGCAAACCTATCCAATGTGGATAAGAACAGGCACTCCATGGGCCTCGCCTTTTCAGGGGACGCCTTTCTGATGAAAGAAGGTAAACTGGAAAAAGGAGGTGCACGGAAAACGGCGAACAACGTTACCGCGCTTGCCAGCCTGTATGGCGCAAAGTCCCATCTGGTGGTTCATCGTGACAGCCGTATCCGGTCACCCTATGATCTCTCGGGCCTCCGGGTCGCAATCGGCAGCCACGGTTCCGGATCAACGCTCTCAGCCAAGCGCTACTTCCAGGCCCTGGGAATCTGGGACAAGATCATCCCGATCTACGTCGGTTATGACATCGGCATCAGCGAATTGAAGCAGAGAGGGGTGGATGCCGTCTGGCTCCAGGTCAGCTATCCCAATGATTCCATCCTCGAACTCTCCAAGGCGATGCCGATTCAGATCGTCAATCTCCACAATGATGCAGCGGCCAAGGGATTTTATTCGACCTATCCATTTTACAGCGAGGCCCGCATCCCCGCCGCAACCTACTACGGGCAGGAGGACGACATCCTCACCTTCGAGGACGCGGCCCTCCTGGTGGCCAACAAGGAAATGGACCAGGAAATTGTCTATCGCCTTCTCAGGCTTCTTTACAGTGAACAGGGTATTGCCTGGATGCACTCCATTGACCCGCTCGGACGGAATCCGGATCAAAGGAAAGGGCTCAAGGGAATCAAGATCCCGCTCCACCCCGGAGCGGAGAGATTCTGGAAGGAAATGGAGAAACAAGGCCCGTTTCGCAAGCCTGCCCGCTAATTCGGACCATGCGGGGTCGAAGAAAAGTAAAAGGCCCGATTAGTCACGAACGCCCCATCAGACCGATTCTGATGGGGCTGTTGATTGATTGTTGATTGCCATGTAAATAGTTTCAACCTTATCCGAGGTTCAACCATGGAAAAGATACTAATCATCGATGACGAATCCTTCATCCGCGAGAATGTCGAACGCATCCTGGGCGACGAGGGATTCCAGGTGTGCGCCGCCGCAACCGGCAGTGAGGCCCGTGAGATCGTCGCCGCGGAGGAGATCGACCTGGCCCTGCTCGATCTCAACCTGGGCACGGAAAACGGCATCGACGTGCTCAAGGCGCTCAAGGAGCTCGATCCGGACCTGCTGGTGATCATCATCACCGGTTACGGTTCGGTGGAGAGCGCCGTGGATGCGCTCAAGCTTGGCGCGTTCCACTACATGAAGAAGCCGTTCAAGGCGGATGCCCTGAGGGTCATAGTAAAACTGGCGCTGCAGACGCAGACGCTCAAGCGCGAGGTGCGCAACCTGAAACGCGCCGACGGCATCCTGCCGGGACGCTCACCCATGATCGGCAGAAGCCGGGCATTCAGCGAGGTCGTTACCCAGGTTCGCGAGATCGCCCGCATCCCCTCTACGGTCCTGATTACCGGGGAATCGGGTACCGGCAAGGAACTGGTGGCCCGCGCCATCCACGATCTGTCCGAGCGCAAGGAGGCCGCCTTCATTGGGATCAACTGCGCCTCGATACCCTCCACACTGCTGGAGAGCGAGCTGTTCGGGCATGAGAAGGGCGCATTCACAGGCGCCGTCAGCCGCAAAACCGGTCTGTTCGAGGAGGCGCACCACGGCACGGTCTTTCTGGACGAGATCGGCGAGATGGACATGGCCATGCAGGCCAAGCTGCTGCGGGTGCTCCAGGAGCGCACCATCCGCCGTGTGGGCGGCGTCAAGGACATCCCCATCGATGTGCGGGTGGTCGCCGCCACCAACCGCGATCTGCGCAAACGGATCGGGGAAGGGACCTTCCGCGAGGACCTGTTCTACCGCCTGAATGTCTTCCCGATCCATATCCCGCCGCTCAGGGAGCGCTGCGAAGATATCGCCGCCCTGGCAGCCTTTTTCCTGGACGGCTTCAGCCGCGCCTTCGGAAGGGAGTTCCGCGAGGTCACTCCCGAGGCCGCAACGCTTATGGAGCATTACGCCTGGCCGGGCAACATCCGCGAATTGCGCAACGTCATGGAACGCATCTGCATCATGCGTTCCGGCCCCAGCCTGCTTCCCGAACATCGCCCCCCCGAGATCCGCGGGGCGCAGCAGTCGGACGCCTCCCCTGCCGAGCCGGGCAGCGGCTCTCCCGCACTCCCTGAAGGCATGGGTCTTGAAGATGCCCTGGCGGACTTCGAGCGCGGCATCATCCGTCAGGCCCTGAAGAGAACCGGCGCCAACGTGCTCCAGACGGCAACGCTGCTGAAGATCCCGCGCGGCACGCTGCGCTACAAGATGGAGAAGTACGGGTTGTAAACCGTCCATCGACTTCACGTCGAAAGCAGTTTCATTCAAGGAATCGAGCGCTCCCGTCAGGTACAGGCCGTTGTTGCATCCCGTTGCAACATCACCAGCACCTGTTGCATTGCAACACCACGTTTACGCAGCAGTCTCTCCCGGGCGTGACCGGCAAGCCGTAACTATCCGATATTACCAACATCCTAATCCCACTTCACAATCCATTCAATTCGGCACGGCATTTGTATAAAAATTCCGCATGAAGAACAATCAGCAAAACAGCAAGACGCGGATCGCCGTTCCCTATTACGGCGCCTTATCGCTACCCCATTCCGGACTGTCGCGCCTGTTTTTCCTGGCCGATGTCTGTATCGAAACCAGATCCATCGAAAAAATATGCATCCAGGTATGGAACCCGAAAAAGTTTCCGAATCTTTCGACCTGGATGCGACAACTAGGCACTGAAGGGTTAATCTGCAGCGACAACCCCTCGCATCATGAGACAGCCTTTAATTCCGAGGGGATCTGGGTTCAATGGAGGCAGGAAGGGGAGGTTCACACGGTGATCGAGCGCTGGTTGCGCAGCCGGTGCAAGGCACTGGCATTCAATCCCGAACCCCAGGGCGGATGCGATGCTCCCGGCATCACCCTGGAACCCCTGTGGCAGTTGTGTTAAGGGCGCAAAAAGGAGACCATCATGGAAAACATTAAATTCGGTTTGCTGCTCACGGCTATCCCCTTTATCGTTATCTTTCAGTTCATCTGCATCTGGTGGGCACTTGCGGACATTGCCGTGAGGAAGATCAAGGGACCGAAGCGGGCCTTCTGGACCCTGCTGGCCATCATCCTGCCGCCCGTGGGGCCCCTTCTCTACACCTACTTGAGCAGGGAAAGGGAGAGGGAAATCGAGCAACCCCGCACCCCGGTCCCCGCCTCGGCCGAGGCGGCCTGATCGAGGCCCCAAACTCCATTTATCCCTTCCGACACCAGGGGGCTGCCGCGCCGGCAGCCCCCTTTTCTGTGGAGCGGTTACAGGGTATGGCAACTGAACGCAGATGCGGTGCCTTGTTGCTGTTTGCAACCCGAGCACAACAAATGCAACCGGGGATTGGAAGGCCTTTTGCTCGACACGGGGCAATCATATTGACATTTATATAATTGGATTATATGTTGCACATAGATCCCGAAAAGGAGAATGAGCATGCAGTGGGCGGAACTTTGATATGTGGGCCATTCTGACGAGACTCAACAAGAACCTGGTGCTGGCGATTCCGGCCATGATGCTGGCCGGTTTCGCCTTCGGGGCAATGTTTGATGCCGGCTTCCTGAAAGGGCTGATCATCCCGTTTACCTTCCTGATGGTCTATCCGATGATGGTGACCCTGAAGCTGAAGAAGGTGCTGGAGGGTGGCGACGGCAAGGCGCAACTGCTGACGCAGTTGATCAACTTTGCCGTTGTACCGTTCATCGCCTACGCCCTCGGCAGGCTTTTCTTCGCGGATCAGCCGTTCATGGCGCTCGGGCTGTTGCTGGCGGCCCTGGTGCCGACCAGCGGGATGACCATCTCCTGGACCGGCTTTGCCAAGGGGAACCTGGAGGCAGCAGTAAAGATGACCGTCATCGGCCTGATCCTAGGCTCCCTGGCAACGCCTTTCTACGTCCAATGGCTCCTGGGCGCGCATGTCGGCATCGATACGGCAGCGGTCATGAAGCAGATCGCATTTATCGTCTTTCTGCCGATGTTGGCCGGCTACGCCACCCAACAGGCAATGATAAGGCGCTATACCCAAAAGGTGTTCCAGGAGAAATGGGCGCCCCGCTTTCCGGGACTCTCGACCATCGGCGTCCTGGGGATAGTCTTCATCGCCATCGCGGTCAAGGCCCGCGCCATCATCGCGGCGCCCGAAGCGCTGCTGCTCATCTTTGCCCCGCTGCTCTCCATCTACGCGATCAACTATTTCCTCAGCACCATGACAGGCATGATCCTGCTCCCGCGCGGCGACGCCATAGCCCTGGTCTACGGCACGGTGATGCGAAACCTCTCCATCGCCCTGGCGGTCGCCATGAACGCCTTCGGTCCAGCGGGCTCGGAAGCGGCGCTGGTGATCGCGCTGGCCTATATCATCCAGGTCCAGTCGGCGGCCTGGTATGTCAGGCTGACAGACCGGATATTCGGGCCGCAGCCGCTCGAACAGGCTTGACGGGATGGCTGCATGCGGAAAGGCCCGTTCACCCTGGGATATTCACAGGGTAAACGGGCCTTTTTTTCGTCAATAGCGCACGCAGAGCAGGTTGCGATAAGCAGCCTGTCAGCGCTTCAGCCGCGGGTCGAGGGCGTCCCTGATCCCCTCCCCCAGGAGGTTGTAGGCCAGCACCGTGACCAGGATCGCCAGGCCGGGGAAAAGGGAGAGCCACCAGGCGAACTCGATGTAGTCCTTGCCCGATGTCAGGATGTTGCCCCAGCTTGGGGTGGGGGGCTGGACGCCGATTCCGAGGAACGACAGGGCCGACTCGGTCAGGATGGCCCCGGCGACCCCCAGCGTGGCCGAGACCAGTATCGGCGAGACGACGTTGGGCAGGATGTGGCGAAGGATGATGCGGCTGTCGGAGCAGCCGATGCAGCGGGCCGCCATGATGTAGTCCATCTCGCGGATGGAGAGGGTCTCGGCCCTGACCAGCCGCGCCACTCCCATCCAGCCGGTAAGCCCGATGACCATCATGATGTACCAGATCGAGGGCTCCAGAAAGGTGATCACCGCCAGGATCAGGAAGAAGGCCGGAAAGCAGAGCATGATATCCACCACCCGCATCAGGGCGGCATCGACGATGCCGCTGTAGAAGCCGGACACAAGCCCCACAACCGTGCCGATGGCCACGGCGATGCCGATCGCCACGAAGCCGACCTTGAGCGAGATGCGTGCACCGTAGAGCACACGGCTGAGGACGTCGCGCCCCAGCTCGTCGGTGCCGAACCAGTGCTGGACGGATGGGGGCTCCAGCACCTGCCAGGCGTTGATCCCGTTGGGGTCGTAGGGTGCTATCAGCGGGGCCAGAAGCGACACCAGGAACAGCAGCGCCACCACGCAGCCGCCAGCGAGGGCCAGGCGGTTTCGCTTGATTCGCTGCCAGAATACTGCGTAGAAATATGAGTGTTTGAAGGCCATGAATCTTTCTCGCTTCACGCCCCGTGCCGGATGCGCGGATCGGCCAGGGCGTAGCTGATGTCGGCGATCAGGTTGCCGATCAGGGTAAGGAAGGCGCCGATCACCAGGATGCCCATCACCACCGGGTAGTCGCGTGACATGACCCCCTGGTAGAAGAGCTGCCCCATGCCGGGGATGGCGAAGATGGTCTCGAAGATGACGCTGCCGCCGATCAGGCCGGGGATGGAGAAGCCGGCCAGGGTGATCAGCGGCAGAAGCGCGTTGCGCAGGGCGTGCCTGTAGATCACCACCCGCTCGGGGAGCCCCTTGGCGCGGGCGGTGGTGATGTAGTCCTGCCCGATTACGTTCAGCATCGAGGAGCGCATGTAGCGCGAAAGCCCGGCCAGGCTGCCGAACGATGCCACCATGATCGGCATGACCAGGTGCTTGGCCAAGTCCCACAGGTAGTGCAAGGCACCGTAGGAATCGCTTCCCAGGGTGTGCAGGCCCGAGATCGGGAGCCAGTTCAACCGCACCCCGAAGAGGTACATCAGGAGCAGCGCCAACCAAAAGGTGGGCACGGCAAAACCGATAAAGACGAAGACGGTGATCCCCTTGTCCAGCCAAGTGTCGCGGTGGGTGGCGGCCAGGATACCGATCGGGATGGCCAGGCCGAACTCCAGCAAAAGGGCTATGACATTCAGCGAGATGGTGATCGGCAGCCGCTCCTTGATCTTTGCCGTTACCGGGCGGCCGTCGGAGGAGAAGGAACGCCCAAGGTCGAGCCGGGCCAGCTTGCCGACCCAGGTGAAGTACTGGACATGCAGCGGCTGGTCCAGGCCGTAGAACTTGCGCAGGCGCTCGCGGGCCTCCTTGCCCACCTTGGGGTTCATGGCCATCTGCATCTCCACCGGCTCGCCCGGCGCCAGGTGGATGACCGAGAAGGTGATCAGGGTGATCCCCACCATGAGCGGGATCAGCATCAGGATGCGTTTGATGAGATAGGTCGTCATATCATCCGTTCTTTCACCGGCGAGTATCCTTCCAGGCCTTTTTCACCGCCGACAGCGTGCAAGGCAGCATGCCGAGGTTCGTCGATCCCTTCTTTTCCCACTGGGACGTTTCACCAGGGATGATCGCCAGGCGAATGTGGCGTCTCCACTGAGCGGCTCCGAAAAAGGCGGTACATCGGACTATTTTTTGTGCCCTATTGATATTGCCTGAGATCTCTGCTTATGCAACCGTGGTATTGACGTTACCTGCTACATCGCCACCACAACCTTGCGAATATCCTTCATCGGATAATGCCTGCCATTTCCCGTAGCCAGAGTTGCTCCCATGCAATAGGCAGTTGCGGCAATCAGGCAGTCATCCAGCTCAAGAGAATGGCTTTTGGTTGTTCCTTTGAAAGTTCCGGCCTTTTCCGCCACGGCCCGGCTCACCTCGATTATCTTAAGTGAGTCCATCAGCCTTCTTGTGGCCTCTTCCTCATGGGGCCGCATACCGGTCCAGATTTCTGCGACGGAGATGACGGAACAGAGCATTTCGTGCTCTTCCAGGTTGTTGGCGATGAAATCCCGTGCCGTACTGTTGCCGCGCAGCAGGTTGATAATGATATCGGTGTCCAATAGCAGACTGCTCAAGCGACGCGTCCCGAACGGGTGGATTTTCTCCGGCTTCTGACGAAATGATCAACGCCTTCGCCAAGTTCGGGATGATCCTCATCTTTCCATGCGCCGAAACTGGTATTCAAAACGTTTTTCATCTTTTCACGCTGCAGTTCCTTTCGTAGAGCTTCTGCTACGAAACGGCTCTGCTGACGCTGACCGACCAATTGCTTCAATTCGCTCAGAAGATCTTCGGGGAGCATGAAATTTGCCTGTCGAGTCATAACGGTCATGGCGACTCCTCCCTATAAACTATTGTAGATTATTTTATAGAATGCAGCCAGGGGTGTCAATGCGCCATGTTTGGGTCAGGGAGAAAGCCGGCCCAATCCTTCATGCCTTTCATGGGTAACCAAGTAAAGAAGCTTAAACGGCAAGCTCTACTTCAGGGGTAAATTTGTCCCACAATGCCGTCTTGAACCAATAGGGTACGGTGTCGGATTTTAATTCGAGGAGGTCCCCGTCGGTTACCTCGGCAACCCAGACCTTTTTATCGGAGGAGTTGTCGAAAATGTAGGCTCGATTGGCGTATTGCACCGCGTCAGCCAGCAGGTCCAGCGAACGGCGATATCGCTCCACTATCTTGTCTCTGGGAACAGAGTGCCCCCCCTCTGCCACTCGGCTTTCTACTCGGGAAATGTTGATTTCTGGGTCTTCAGTAGCCACGTAGTAGAGATAGGTACGAAAGCCGAACTCTTGAGCTTTTTTCAAAAAGGCAACCTTGTCCGGTGACGACATGACCGTTTCGAAGGTAAAGGTCACACCGGCTTCGAGAAGCTTGTGTCGAGTAAACGGCGGTTGAATCCCCGCCCACAGGACGGGGCTTTGAAAGGCACCCCATAGGGGTGCTGAAAGCGTGCCTTCATAGAAGGCACGCTCCGAGTTGTCCCCTCGTGCCGATTTGTTATGACTTTTCTGTTCGCTCT
>JACPFJ010000041.1 GCA_016182975.1 Deltaproteobacteria bacterium | reverse complement strand
GGGGTAGCAAAACGGTTCAGTGTCAAAGAACAAGCGTCACAACCTCATTTGAGAGGCCGATTTTTTTGAATTTCGGGAGCCGGGGCAAAAATTACACCCGACTACCCCTCAAAATAACAAGTCACGTCACGGATTCAGGAGTTACGGAAGAGCAGAGGGACGCCCATAAGTTTATAAGTTACTGGAAGAGAAAGTTATATATTTATGGGCGTCCCCATGACCGCCACTTTATACCAAATTATCTCTATACTTTTTTTACACTGTCCGCCTGTAACCCCTTTGGACCCTTGACAACATCGAACTCGACCCTGTCGCCTTCAGTGAGAGATTTAAACCCCTCGCCTATGATGGCGGAAAAATGGACAAATACATCCTCACCGTTCTCTCGTTCAATAAAACCAAACCCCTTGCTGTCGTTAAACCATTTAATCGTGCCTTTTTCCATTGTCTTCTTTCTCCCTTATAAATCCATTTTACCCCGAAAACAGTCGGGTATACTGAAACACCGCAACATTTAACCTTATTGTGTCAAGCAATTGAATTGTGTTTAAAACGCTGACCAATTATCTGACTAAACGAGGATAATTTAATCAGGCTCATTACCTCAACGGAGGGTTAAAATGAAAAAACCCCTCAGCCAATATCCAAGGAGTTTCTCAATTGTTGGAAGTAGCGTTCGGCTTTTCGCCTTCGATAACAACTTTCGTTAATTATCTTAGGTTTTTCGCCTACTCGCCGCTTCCATATTTATTATATCATCTCCTATATAAAACTCAACTAATATATAAAAACATCTACCAAACGTTTTTAAATAATAGTAGCTGAACAGCTCATATGAACAGCTCTAGCCGCAGCATCACCAATAATATTCGCATTAAAAATATAGATATAGGAGCCTTTACTATCAAGCAGTTAGCCACTGAAAAAGGCAGATAATGATGGATCAACAAGCATGCAACCGTGGTAAACTGATTAATGAAGGCAGAATCGCTGCGTTAAGATTTGCCCGGCGGTTAAATAAGCCGTTTTCTTGTAACTGGACGTTTTGCGGGAGAAACACATGCCCTATGTCCTTCTGGCCGAGGTGACGCTTCTTGTCCATGCCCTGTTCGTTCTTTTTGTGGTCTTGGGAGGTGTTGCTGTGCTGCGCTGGCGGTGGCTGGCCCGGCTTCACCTACCGGCCGCGGTCTGGGGGGTTCTGATCGAACTGGGGGGCTGGGTATGTCCTCTTACCTACGTGGAAAACCATTTCCGGCGGCTGGGAGGAGAATCGGGCTACCGCGGGACCTTTATCGAGCAGTATCTGGAGCCGGTTCTGTATCCCCTTGGCCTGACTCAGCGCTCACAAATCATCTTCGGCCTCACCGCCTTTCTCATAAACTTCGTCATTTACGTTCAGTTGTGGCGCCGAAACAAAACCGTGGGCAAGTGATGATACCCTGCTGCCACTTTCTTCGTGATCTCGTCTCGCCCACTGGACATGGCAGTCCTTGTAAGCCGGGGTATATTGGTATAGCCGTAGTATCGGGAGGGTACGGGATGTTCAAGATGCCGGGGAGATCCCATAAAGGGGTGCTGCCGCCCCTGACAGCCTACGAGAACGACTTGGCGGGTCAGCTCGCACTGCATGTGGAGATGCTGGCGGAGACCATCGGCGAACGCAACATCGTGCGTTACTCGGCCCTGCAAAAGGCGGCGGCGTATATTACCGACATGTTTGTCAAACTCGGCTACACGCCGCGGGAGGAATCGTACATTGCCGAAGGGAGGCAGGTGGAGAATATCGAGGCGCAGTTGCAGGGGACCTCTGAGCCGGAGGAGATCGTGATCATCGGTGCCCACTACGACTCCGTCTCCGGATCGCCCGGTGCGGACGACAATGCCTCCGGAGTGGCAGCGCTACTGGAGTTGGCGAGGTTCTTCAGTGATGCTGAGCCACCGGGCAGGACGCTCCGCTTCGTGGCCTTCGTCAACGAGGAACCTCCCTTTTTTTACTGGTCGAAGTTGATGGGAAGCCGGGTTTACGCCGCCGGGGCCAGGAAGCGGCGCGAGCGGATCGCGGCCATGATCTCTCTGGAGACCATCGGCTATTACGCGGATACAGCGGGGAGCCAGAGCTACCCGCCACCTCTCGGCCTTTTCTACCCGCATGCCGGCAACTTCATTGCATTTGTCTCAAACCTGGGTTCCCGTTCGCTCCTGCACCGCTGCATCGGGACGTTCCGCGAGACGACCCGTTTTCCCTCTGAGGGGCTCGCCGCTCCGGCAATCATCCCCGGTGTCGGCTGGTCCGACCAGTGCTCCTTCTGGCGGGAGGGTTACCCGGCCATAATGCTTACCGATACCGCATTGTACCGTTATCCCCATTATCACCGACCGACCGACATGCCGGACAACCTTGATTACAACAGGATGGCTCGGGTGGTGGCAGGGATGAGGCAGGTAGTGGAAGGACTCTTGAAATGATCGTGCCATGGTGGTTACAAACGGTGGAAACATGTCGAATGTCAGCATGTGACGTGGAACATGCCCCCTTTCCGACCCTTGATATTGTTGAACGTAAAGATCGCGGTTGGTGTGGGTTCTGCCAGCACCTTGCAATCCTTGTGAGCAAAGAATTCAACAGCTTCAGGTGAAAGGTGCAGGTTGCCGTTCTGGCCGGTGCCCACGATCAGCAGATGGCACCCCTTCTCATAGACGAATTCGGCTTCTTCCAGCGATACGATATGAGACGTTCCGTAATATTTTTTCGACAACTTTTTCTTCCTTTTCCTGATCTCCCCTGATAATCGGATGAGGACATCGTATGGGTAGATTTCGTCGTCGATGGTGATGCTGCCAAATTCGGTACTGTTGATTTTCATGGTCTTGCCCCTGTCATTCCTGTCGTTACTATTTTACTGTTCTAACAACATTATAGCAGCTATCTCATGGGTCAGGCGGGACGGGAAAATGAGCAGGGGATGTGAAAGATGACCTTCGACCGGTTTCTTCAGGAGGCCTGTCCCGGTCTCGGCCTGGTGTGGCGCAAATACCGGCGGCGCTCCAGTCGGCATCGCGTCGATGCGAGGCTGCTTGAGCTGGGCCTTGAGGGTTATCGCGACTACCTGGAACGTATCCGCTCCGATGCACAGGAAGCAGCACTGCTGCCCGATCTGATGCGGGTCACCGTGAGCCGCTTTTTTCGGGAGCAGAAACAGTGGCTGGAGTTGAAAGATCATGTCCTGCCAGAGTTGATCGCGACCATATCCGGCGTGAGGCCGCTCAGCATCTGGAGCGCCGGCTGCTGCGGCGGTGAGGAACCCTTCACCCTGGCCTTGCTCTGGCTTGAATACATCCGGCCGTTTCATCCGGGCTGGTCCGTTGAGATACTGGCTACGGACATCGACGAGGCCAGCCTGGAGCGTGCCCGCCGGAGCCTCTACCGGTGGGAGACGCTGCGCGAGGTCCCAGACGAGATCCGTACCCGCTGGTTTTCACAGGCGAACGCCCTGTGGCGTCTCGACGGGAAGGCAACGGCTCTTGTCAGGTTCGGGAAGAGAAATCTGCTCACCGACCCGCCGCCGAGGGGGATGGACCTGACCCTCTGCCGTTACCTTGCCTTTACCTATTTCAAGGGGGAGCGGCTGCGGGTATCGCTGCTTAGGCTATGGGAGTCCCTGCGTCCGGGAGGTGTCCTCATGGTGGGGGAGAAGGAGGTGCTCCCTGCCTCGGTTCTGGAGTACTTTGAGCCTATGCCGGGAAGCCGGGTTTTCTACCGGCGAATAGGATAAGAGATCTACTGATCATCAATCGGCTCCGATCTCTGAACTGCCGGATTTCGCAGGATCACCACAAGCGACCGGAGACATATGAACTCATACGCACCGAGCCGTGCCGCTATATTAATTCGCCCTTCAGCACCTGCCGTCTGAGCGACTTCGACAACATATGGCAGTTGTTGGCCGCCTTCTGCTGGGAGGCGACGACATTGGCGACATGATGATGAGCCCTGTCCGCGGCAACGGATGGATCGACAAGCCTTAGGTCATGCTTGATGTAATAGTATGCAACTTATTGATAACAAGCGTTATTAATCTTGAATATGGTTGCTGAAATTGATATACTAAAAAAATAAGAGAGAACAACCTGATAACAGATCTTTGATAACCAAATAGTAGACGCCAAGTGGATTCCGAGCAGTTACTTCATTAAGAATCGAATGATTCGGTATCAACTGGAGAGTTTGATCCTGGCTCAGAACGAACGCTGGAAACAGGATTAGATAGCCTGGTAGTCCACGCCGTAAACGATGAGTACTAGCTGTCGCGGGTATTGACCCCTGCGGTGCCGCAGCTAACGCATTAAGTACTCCGCCAATACCCACGAGTCGTCTGCTATGCAGTTTTTCATCGGAGAAGGGTAGGCGATCCGGGTACCGGATATCCCGGTTCAAGCCTGCAGGCGGTAACGCCGAGAGGTGATGAGGAGAGCGTATGCTCATAAAGTCGTCGATCCCATGCTCCCAAGAGAGGCCCCGCCGTTCATTCAACGGCGGGGCTTTTTTGTGAGATCTCTTTGGGCTTTGAATCCTTGTGCAAAAAACCAAGAAGGGGGCAAAGGTTATATTGCATCAGCATCAAAGGGGAATGATCCTCTATTTAGCGTGAAATGTCTTACAGTCGGGATGGTACGGCGGCCATCCAAGGTGAAACAATGATATCGGTGGCTCAGGGCTGATCATAGGGTGAACCTTCTGGAGCGGTATGCTATAGCAAAATCCATAAGTGCGTTGAGACGAAACCGCCCATCGCACACCAGGTCCACGTGTGCGGTTCGGGGGAGATATGGTCAAGAGAGATGACGGAAACGGGGCCTCTACGGATATCATGGTCGTTCCCGTCGGCACTGTGGATAATGAGGTGGCTGTTGAACTTGCCGCCGCCCTGGCCGAAGTATTCAACTGTCGAGTGGAGCGTGGGGAGCGGTTGACTCTCCCCGCACGTGCCCTGAACCACGCTCGCGGGCAGTATCTTTCCTCGGCTATTCTCGCTGTGCTGCAACAAAACAAACCAGGGAATGTCTCCCATGTTCTCGGAGTGACAGATTGCGATCTCTACCTTCCGCCACTGAATTTCGCTTTTGGTGAGGCGGACCACAAGGGTGGGGTTGCGGTGATTTCAGTCACCAGGCTGCGCGAAGAGTTCTATGGCCATCCCGGGAACGACCAACTATTTCGGAGACGTATTATTACGGAAGGGGTTCATGAGGTGGGGCACGTCCTCGGTCTCGAGCATTGCCCGGACCCGCACTGTGTCATGCACTTCTCCAACACCCTGGCCGATACCGACCGGAAGGGGACCGATTTCTGCGCGAACTGCCGAAAAGAGCTTCGCTATCTTGCTTGCTTCACACCCTGATTTTTATGTCATACAGCCTGATGATTTCGAATCTCTCTCTCCCGCCGCTGCTCACCCCCGATATATCCGACGGAACCTGTCGATGACCACCAGGAACTCCTCCGGAAGCAGCAACCGCGCAGTATCCACTATAACGGGCGGGATCTCCCTGTAGAACGCCTCCGCGATGCCGCCCGCGATGCACGCCAGCGTATCGCTGTCCCCTCCGAGCGATACCGCCTTTCTGACAGCGTCTTCGTAATCTCGTGAATCGAGAAAGGCGATGAGCGCTTCGGGTACGGAACCCTGGCAGGACACATCGAAACCGTAGCGCGGCCTCACCTCCGTGATGGTGCGGTTCAGGTCGTAGCCGAAACGCCCAGTGATCTCATGCCGGATGGCTTCCTTTCCCGCACCCGTCCGCGCCAGGAAAACGGCAAGGGCAGTCGCCTGCGCACCCTTGATCCCTTCCGGGTGATTGTGGGAAATCTCCGCACTCAGTTGTGCTTCCCGCAGCACCCGCTTGACGCTATCGAACGCCAGGCCGATGGGGCTCACCCGCATGGCGGCTCCATTCCCCCAACTGTTGTACGGCAGTACGGCGTCTTCAAATATCCACTTGATGAAGGAACCGCCATAGCCCGCATCGGGATACCTCCGGCCAAAAGTCTTCATCTCCGTTGCATAATCGACGCCTTCAAGGATGGCATGGGCAACGGCCACCGTCATTACCGTATCATCGGTAAAGCGGCTGTCAGGTCCGAACAGAGGGAACTCCTCGCTCTTGATCGGTTGGTACTCGTACACCGAGCCTATGATATCGCCGGCAATCGCTCCGAGCATGGCGGTTGTCTCCTGTGGAATACACCGGTTCGCTGATCGAACATCTTGTCCTCTCCTGTTGTTCGATCGTACCCCGTTACCCCTCATTTCCTTTGCGTACTAGTGTACAAGGGAAAGATCCATTCAGGGATGCCGCAGGTGCGCGTAGGGGGGAAGGGTGATGAGCCGCGGGTCGTCCACGGCCTTGCCTATGGTGAAATGGTAAAGGTCCTGGAAGGCATCACCGGAGAGGCCCAGGAGGTGGTGGGTCACGTCATCGAAGAAGCAACCCATCCCGGTGCCGCGCATCCCGTGGGCTTCGGCCTCCAGGTAGAGGACCTGCCCGATCATCCCCGCTTCCCAATGGAGGTGACGGTAACGCCAGGGAGACGCTTCCAGAGGGGAGCGGAACCGGGCGACCATGGCAACGGAGAAGGCGCCGTCACCGGCGATCTCCTGGCCGCACCCGGCCAGGGTGGCCTCGGCCTGGCACTTCCCCTCATGCAGGAGAAAGAGGGGGAGCGGCTCCGCCGCAGCAACCCTCTTCCAGCGGAAGTGGGACGAGCACTCCCGTTGCAGCTCCTCCAGATCGCCGGCATTCCTGACAAGGAAGTAAAGTCCCGGCTCCACCCCTTGCACCCTATGAACGAAGAGGAAGAGGTGGACACAACTCTCCTCCGCCACCAGGTCGAACGGCGCGCAGCCGGCGCGGGGAAGGGTCTTGTCCAGCATGTCGAAAAAGTGCTCCCTGGAGAGGTGGGTCCGGCGGTCGAAGGCAAGCGCGCTCCGCCGGCGGCGGATGCTCCCGGCCGCTGTAACACCGGGAATCTCCCCTTCGAGATACCCCGACTCCGGGTGGCGGCAGGTTGTTGCAGAGGTCCGGGGCTTGGCAGTGGCAACCATGACCTCTTCGATGACGGGCCACCTCAGATGCTCGGCGCTTAGCCGGTTCGGCACGCCGCCGAAGGAAAGGCCGGCGAAGGTGGGAAGCCATCCCGGCGGCAGATCTCGGGGAGACTCGGCAGACGTGTCCGCCTGAACCAGCAACAGGCTCTGGGGGATCTCTTCCTCCTGCTCCGGCCACCTGCACCGGTCCAAACCGAACAGAGTGGCCACCTCCTCATCGGAGACGGTGTCCAGCCAGATCATCCGCCAGCCGAGCAGGGCGGCGGAGAAGCTGAGGCACGCCATGGCATGTCCCAGGTCCTGGCCGCAATAGCGGAAGGCCCGCACACCATATTTCCAGGCCTCCCGCCAGGCTATGCTGCTGAGTCCCACCAGGAATCCGCCCTGACCGAAAACTTCCTCCGCAGCCTTCCATATTTCATGGGGCAGTGATGCCCGGTGTTCGAGGGCAAGATGATAAGAGTCGTAGTGAAACACCCCGCCAACGGTGCCGTCGAGAGGTGGGAGGAGAAGATGGCACTCCGTGGGGTGAAGGTCGCCGCTGGAAGGGTTGATCCGTAGTGACCAGGAGCTGCCCTGGTGCGATTTCCAGGCCGATAGTCCCAGGGAAAGCTCCAGCAGCGCTGCAACGGCCGGAAGGGTAAGGGACCGGGAGGGGACCCGGCGCTGGTAAAGACCGAAGTGGTTGGCGTCGGGGTCCTCCGCCAGGAAGGGGAGCCGGAGCAGAGGTGCTCCTTCGTAACGGCGGAAGGGATCTGGCTCATTGGCCCAGTCAAGATGCCCCGGCCCAGGGGCAAATCGATTGGGATGGTGCTTGGAGCCCATGTGGTATTCGAGAACCTTGCGGAAGCGGGTTTCAATGTCCATGGTTTTTGAGCGAGCAACCTTTACTCTTCCGGATTGATATATTGTCCAATGAAATCATAGTCTGGATGACTTGTCTTCGATATATTGCTATGTTCAATTCAAATGAACAATGAAAATGTTGAACTTACTTCGGTGACTAAAAAAACCGCCATCCATATGATAAGGATAAAATGAATGTGAATCGGCTTCCAACATTGACCCCTTATAGGCGCCCAACCTTGACCCAAGTCTTCTGTTAACATGCTGATTTGAAAAGCAATTACACAATCAGGTGGGTCAACATGGACGCCGATAATGGGTCTGAGTTCCATGTCGATTCACACCCACCATCGGCATCCAAAATTAACCCATGACAACCTGCTGTTTAGCGTCAAATTTAATTGTGAATTTAGTTGTGAAAGTGCCTTAAATGTGCTAATCAAACTGCTGATGTTTTTGTGCGAGAACTCAAAATACGAGAGAGCTAACTTGTTGATATTTAAAGGACAGCATAGCTGCTAAAGGCGGGAGCGATCCCGCCTTTTTTATTTGACGAATCCGGTGCACAATTGACTTTACCCCGGCACTCTGCTAGAAATACGGGCGGTTTATCCAAGTAACCAAGGACCATCAATGGAAAATTTCCTGCTCAAGCTCTCCGTCATGCTCGTGCCCGGCCTGCTGGCCATTACCTGTCACGAGGTCTCGCACGGCTTCATCGCCTGGCGCTTCGGCGACCCCACGGCGCGCATGATGGGGCGGCTGACCCTCAACCCCCTCAAGCACCTCGACATCATCGGCACCCTGATGATCTTCTTTATCGGCATCGGCTGGGCCAAGCCGGTGCCGGTAGTGTACGAGAACCTGCGCAACCCCAGGCGGGACATGATCTGGGTGGCGGCGGCCGGCCCGATCACCAATTTCACCCTGGCAACCGTTTCGGCCCTTCTGCTGCGCGCCCTGGTGGCAATCGGCAACCCGGCCGGGTCCGCCTCCCCGCTGGCGCTGTTCCTGGAACCGCTCGTAATGATGCTGGCCTTCTCGGTCTACATCAACCTGCTTTTGGCGATCTTCAACCTGATCCCGGTGCCCCCCCTGGACGGCGGCCGCGTTATGGTCGGGCTGCTGCCGTACCGCCAGGCGGCGGCCTGGGCGCGGATCGAGCCATACGGCATGATCATCATCATCGTGCTGGTCTTCTTCACCAACATCTTTTCCTATGTCATCTCGCCGGTCCTCAATTTCGGAATCCATCTCCTGGCCGGCCCGCAGAGCGGGCTGGTGCTGGGGGTCACCAGGTTGATGATGAGATGATTGCAGGGGCGATCCTTGTGATCGCCCTGAGTCGGGCAGACACAAGGTCTGCCCCTACATTTCCAGACAAACATTTCTTCACGGGGTAACAGATGACCAAACAACGCGTAGTCAGCGGCATGCGGCCCACGGGCCGGCTCCACATCGGCCATTATCACGGCGTTCTCGAAAACTGGATCAGCCTTCAGGATGAGTTCGACTGCTTCTTCTTCGTTGCCGACTGGCACTCCCTGACCACGGAATACGCCGATACCTCCGGGATCAGGGACAACATCCGCGAGATGGTGCTGGACTGGGTGGCCTTCGGACTGGATACCTCCAGAAGCCTGGTCTTCCGGCAGAGCCTGGTGCCGCACCATGCCGAGCTGAACCTGATCCTCTCCATGATCACGCCGGTCTCCTGGCTGGAGCGCAACCCGACCTACAAGGAGATGCTGGACAACCTGGAGGCCAGGGACCTCTCCACCTTCGGCTTCCTGGGCTACCCGGTGCTGATGGCGTCCGACATCATCCTCTACAAGGCGACCAGAGTCCCGGTGGGGCACGACCAGCTGCCGCACCTGGAGATCACCCGCGAGATCGCGCGGCGCTTCAACCACCTTTACGGCCAGGTCTTTCCCGAGCCCGAGGCGCTGCTCACCCCGACCCCCAAGCTGCTCGGCCTGGACGGCCGCAAGATGAGCAAGTCATATGGCAACTCCATCTACCTCTCCGACACGGCGGAGGAGACCACCAAAAAGGTGATGTCCATGATGACCGACCCCGCCAGGGTGCGCCGCAGCGACGCCGGAGAGCCGGACGTCTGCGTGGCCTTCAACCTGCACCGCCTGTACGTGCCGCAGGCGAGGCTGGAGGAGATCATCCCCGCCTGCCGCAATGCATCGATCGGCTGCGTGGAGTGCAAGCGGGTCCTGGCAGAATGCATGAACGAGCGTCTGGCGCCACCCAGGGCCAGGCGGGTGGAGCTGGCAAAGGACCCCGGTTTCGTGGACGACATGTTGCAGGATGGCAGCCGCCGGGCATCCCTGGTCTCGGATGCCGTCATGAGCGAGGCCCGCGCCGCGCTGAAGATCTAGCCGTGGGACGCGGGTCCGCAGGCGTACCGTCCCCCCCCCGCGAGGAAAACCTTACCCTCGACGGGTTCCATGATTCCTACAGCGTGCGCCTCGACAAGTTCGAGGGGCCGCTGGACCTGCTTTTGCACCTGATCCGCAAGAACGAACTCGACATCCGCGACATCCCCATCGCCGACATCACCCGCCAGTACCTCGACTACATCCGGCTGATGAAGGAACTCAACCTGGATGTGGCCGGCGACTTCCTGCTGATGGCCTCTACGCTTCTGCATATCAAGTCACGCCTGCTGTTGCCGCAGGACGTGCAGGAAGAGGGTGAGGAGGAAGAGGCGGACCCCCGCGCCGAGCTGGTCAGGCGGCTCCTGGAGTATCAGCAGTACAAGGAGGCCGGCCAGCTGCTGGGTGCGCGTGCGCTCCTCGGACGGGAGGTCTTCATCCGTTCCTGCCCCGATCCGGACCTGGCCTTGCAGCAGGCGGAGGAGGGCCCCCTGGAACTGGACCTGTTCGACCTGGTGGACGCCTTCCGCGCGCTCCTGGCGCGCATTCCGGCCGAAAGCTTCCACGACGTGGCCTCGGCAGAGACCTTCAGCATCGCCGACTGCATCAACGAGATCCTCTCGCTGCTCCAGGAGCGGGACAGCGTGCGGTTCGACGACCTGGTGGCCGAGGAGTTCACCCGCGAGAGGGTAATCGTCACCTTCCTGGCGCTGCTGGAGCTGTGCCGGCTCAAGCTGATCCGCATCTTCCAGAACGAACCCAACGGCGGCATCTGGTTCGTGCCGGCCGTCGCGCCGGAGGCAACGGATCTGTCGGCGCGCCCCTGATCCGGGCAGGCCGAGCCAGCAGGAAAACCCAAAGGCAATTTCAAGCGAAAAAACCGATCCGTTTCATCGCCATGCCGAATAGTCACGGATGTTGCTGATTAAACCTATAAAAAGCAGTTGAAACGCAAAGACGCCAAGATGCAAAGTAAAAACAGGCTGTTCGCAAAAAAGAGGCTACCACCTCTTTGGTGAACGGCTTTTCTTTAGTAATGTTCTGATTTTCTTGGCGTCTTTGCACCGTTGCGTTAAGGAACTGCCGATTTTAGGTTAAATGGATATAACAGAGATGAAAGGGGTGGGGGCGAAGGGCGAGGGGGGCTCGCCCTATTGAGCGATTCTACCTGCCGACCTTCTTCCTGATCGCCTCAACCACGAAATAGGCGTCGTTGATGGCGGTGTAGATCAGGTTGGGGTGCTTTTCCTCGGTGATGGCCCCCTCGCTGATCTTCATGAAGGAGGGGGAGATGGCGCCACCGATGACGTAGACCCCCTTGCGGGTGGATTCGAACTCCGCGGTCAGGAGCACCAGGCGTTCTCCCTCCTTGGCGATCTTGCAGACCCCGGCGGCGCAGGCGATCATCTGGATGCCGAGCTTGTCGAAGATCGGCACCGGCCCCTGGGAGCCGATACAGGCGATGACGTTCTTCATGGGAAAGCTCAGGGCGTGGTAGAGGTCGATTCCGTCGGCCTGTTCGAACACGTTGATGCGGATCACCAGGCGGTCGACCCCTTCCTCGTCAACCTCGCCGATGCGCGGCGTGGCGCCAGGCAAAAGGCGGATGTTCCCTCCCAGCAGGATCTCTTCCCCAAGCCGCTGTGCGGTCTCCTTGTTGACGTCGAAGGTCTCGGCCTTGTGGGCCCAGTAGACCGGGTGCGTGTCGCCCACCTCACGCTTGGCCTTGAGGATGTTGATGATCACGTCGGCCGCGGTATTGCCGCCGCCGATCACCAGGGTCTTGATGCCGACGTATTTGCCGGCGTCATCGACGTTCTTGGCCACCATCTTGGCATCCCCGTAGACGGAGAGCTCCCTGGGGATGTTGCTGCCGAACGAGAGCACCACCTTTCTCCCCTTGAAGCTCCCCCTGGAGGTGATGACCGTCAGGCCGTCACGCTCGTCCTTGATGTCCTCGAAGGCCACCTCGGTCTGAACATTGAGATTTTCATGCTGAACAAAGTGCTGTACGTACTGCAGGTAGCTCTCCACGGTGACCGGTTTGTCGGGCGGGCGAAGTTCCTCGACCATGAACGGTTCGGGCGCGTCTTTGGGCTTTGAGGCGTAGACCAGCTTACCCTCGGGATAGGTGTTGGCGATCCCCTGGAAGATGGCCTTGCCCGACTCCAGCACCAGGTAGGAAAGGCCGTGTTTGTGGCAGAGATAGGCGGTGGCCAGACCGGCCGGCCCGCCGCCGATGATCAGGACGTCGTAGGTAGAGTTCATATGCCGCATTCCCCTGGCGTAAAATTTAGTAATCATTTTTATATCATAGCCACCGGCAAAGATAAACCTTGAATCCGTGATGCCTGATTGGCGGGTCGAGCGAAATGCCGGGGTCAATCACCAACATGCCGGATTTTCCGGCTGAACAGCGCCAATGATGTCAGGACAAGGGTATTGTAGACGCCTGGAGATAAACGGCACTCACGTGTTTCGTTTTTTTTATGTTGGGGTACAATTACAATTACATTCCAACAAAGGGGGGTTACCATGGGAAACAACAATAACAAGATAGCAGCGGCGGCATTGCTGATGGTGGCGGGCGGTATCATTGGAGCGGGGCTGGCCCTGCTTATGGCGCCACAGACCGGTGAACGGACACGGCGGGACATCACCCGCTATGCCAGGAAGGCAAAGTCGCGGACCGAGGATGCGGTTGAGGACCTTTCGGATACCATCAGCGACCTTGTCGAGTCAATCGGCGACAAGACCGACGACCTGCTGGAAAAAGGAAAGGATGTTGCCGGCAGCGCACGCAAGGACTTGATCCGGTTGATCGAGGAGGGTGCGTCCCGGCTGGAGAAATTCAGGACCAGGCTGACCAGGATGTAGGTTCTTGACTGGTGCGGGGTGTGCGGAGCAGCCGGATGGGAGATGAATCAGCGTCCCCGTCCGGCTGCTCTTTGCGTATCGTCACACCTCACTCCGTGGATATCGTTACGGACATTTCACCCTGAGCTGGGATCAGCCGGCTGAAGTATTCGATCGAAGCGAATCTGCGCGATGCCAGCGGCTTGATCGTTGAACTGAAGCGGCTGACATACACCAGATAGCGGATGCCGAATCGTTGCGCGGTGCCGAGATTGGTTTCGCTGTCTTCACCCAGCAGGCTCCGCTCGGGGTCGTAGGTTATGAAGCCCTGCAGCGCGCCCCAGAAGCGGTCGTCCTCCTTGGGAAGCCCCACCTGATGCGCCGAGACGACGCCGTCGAAATAGGCCCCGATGCGGGTGGTCTTCAGCTTGAGGTCGAGGGTCTTGGAGTGGGCGTTGGTAACGAGCCATACCGCCTTGCGGTGCTGTTTCAGGAAGAGCAGGAATTCGACGACAAAGGGATGTACGGCGATGAGATGCTCCACCTCCCTTTTCAGAAGCGGGATGTCGAGTTTCAGGCGGTCGGACCAGTAATCCAGGTCAGTCCAGTTGAGGGTCTTTTCCTGTGACCTGAACAGGGCATGCAGGTGGGTGCGGGCATGTTCAAGTGTCGTGCCGTTGCGTGCGGCCCAACGCATGGGGACATGCTCCAGCCAGAAGTGGTCGTCGAAATGGCGGTCGAGCAGCGTGCCGTCCATGTCCAGCAGGACGGTGTCAATGGTGTTCCAGTCAATGTCCATGAGTCCGTCTCCCGTTTTCCGGTCGCCACAATACGTGTCCGTCATCCGGTTTGTCAAGCGGCGGCGATGGGAATCTCCCTATTTAATTGACTTTACGGGTTGTTATTGCGTATAAAGATTAATTCACCATGCCAGACAAACAGCTCTACATAGAAACCTTCGGCTGCCAGATGAATGTAAACGATTCGGAACGGATCGTCACCATGCTGGCCGACCTGGGGTATGCGCCGACCAACGATCCCTCCGATGCCGGCATGATCCTGCTCAACACGTGCAGCGTGCGGGGTGGAGCAGAGGAAAAGGTCTACAAGCGGCTTGAAAACCTGCGCATCTACAAGCGGGACGGCAAGTCGCAAATCATCGGCGTCGGCGGCTGTGTGGCCCAGCAGGAGGGGGAGGCGCTGCTCAGGAAGTTCCCCTATCTGGACCTGGTGTTCGGTACCCATAACCTGCACCTCCTGCCCGATATGGTGCGTGATGCGGAGCGGGGCGAGCGCCGCTCCGAGACAGGCTTTATCGACAACGACCGGCGTCTGGACCTGTTTCCATCGATCAAGGGACAATCCCGCCTTTCCCGCTTCGTCACGGTCATGCAGGGGTGCGACAATTTCTGCTCCTACTGCATAGTCCCCTTTGTTCGCGGACGCGAAATCAGCCGCCGCTCGGCGGATATCCTGGCCGAGGTCCGGCAGCTGGCGGACGAAGGGGTCATGGAGGTCGTGCTGCTTGGCCAGAACGTCAACTCCTATGGCCTCAAGACCGCAAGCGAGCCCACCTTTGCCGAACTGATCAGACAGGTTGCCGATGTTACGGGCATCGAGCGCATCCGTTTTACCACCTCGCACCCCAAGGATATGTCCGATGAACTGATCGCCTGCTTTGGCGACGTTCCCAAGCTCTGCGGCCAGATGCACCTTCCGGCCCAGTCGGGCAGCGATGCCGTCCTGAAACGGATGAAGCGGGGCTACACCCGCGACTCCTATCTGGAGAAGGTCCGCAAGCTCAAGGCGGTCCGTCCCGGCATGGTCATTACCGGCGACATGATAGTCGGCTTTCCGGGCGAGACCGAGGAGGATTTCGAGCTGACGCTGACCCTGATGGCAGAGGTGCGCTACATCGACCTGTTCTCCTTTGTCTACTCGCCGCGCCCCGGCACCAAGGCGGCCGAACTGGCGGAGGAACTGACCCGCGGGCAGAAGATCGAGCGCCTGGAGCGGTTGCAGGAGCGGCAGAGGGGCATCACCCGCGAGATCAGCCGCTCATATCTCGGAACCTTGCAGAAGGTCATGGTCGAAGGGGAGGGGAAGCGTCCCGGCCAGCTCTCCGGCAAGGCGGACAGCGGCCGTATCGTCAATTTCAGCGCCGACAGCGGCCTGATCGGCAGCTTCGTCGATGTCCGCATAATCCAGGCCTACCAGAACTCGCTCCTTGGGGAGTTGGTTTGACGATCAATGGCCACAGAGATCACAGAGGTCACGGAGAAAAGCTGATCTAGTTAAAAATCAACAGGTTTCACGGGGTAACAACTTCAGGCGCTTACGCCTTCAGTAAACAATCAAGCAAGACATGACTCACGCAACGACGCACCGAAAGGATTTTAAACAAAAAATCGGTTCATGGTTTTAAACGTCGCGTCGTCGCTTAAAAGCGCCTACTTTTGGTGCGTCGTCGCGTGAAAATTAATGTTTTGTTGGTTCCGGCTTGTCCGGCTTAAAGATTTAATCTTGCGAGGTCTCCATGTCCACCGAAACCGCACCCATAGCCGCCAACTTCCTCCGCACGATCGTCGAGGAGGACCTGAAGAGCGGCAAGCACCAGACCATCGTCACCCGCTTTCCGCCGGAACCGAACGGCTACCTGCACATCGGCCACGCCAAGTCGATCTGTATCAACTTCGGCCTGGCGCGCGACTTCGGCGGGCGCTGCCATCTCCGTTTCGACGACACCAACCCGGTCAAGGAGGAGATGGAGTACATCGAATCCATCAAGGAGAGCGTAACCTGGCTGGGCTTCGACTGGGGCAAGCACCTCTACTACGCCTCGGATTACTTCGAACAGCTCTACCAATGGGCAGAATTCCTGATCCAACAGGGGAAGGCCTACGTCGAGGAGCTCACCGCCGACGAGATCCGCGCCCACCGCGGTACCCTGACCGAGGCGGGCAGGGAGAGCCCCTGGCGCAATCGCCCGGTGGAGGAGAACCTGGAGCTGTTCCGCCGCATGCGGGCAGGTGAGTTCCCCGACGGCGCCAGGGTGCTCAGGGCCAAGATCGACATGGCCTCCCCCAACATCAACCTGCGCGACCCGGTGCTGTACCGCATCCTGCACGCCCCGCACCCGCACGTGGGTGACGCCTGGAAGATCTACCCCATGTACGACTTCGCCCACGGCCAGTCGGACGCCATCGAGGGGATCACCCACTCCATCTGCACCCTGGAGTTCGAGGATCACAAGCCGCTCTACGAGTGGTTCCTGGACAACCTCCCCGTGCCGGCCCGGCCGCGGCAGTACGAGTTCGCCCGGCTCAACCTGACCTACACGGTGATGAGCAAGCGCAAGCTGCACGAACTGGTAACCAGCAGGACCGTGAGCGGCTGGGACGATCCGCGCATGCCGACCCTGATGGGGATCAGGCGCCGCGGCTACACCCCGGAGGCGGTGCGCGCCTTCTGCGAACTGATCGGGGTAGGGCGCAGCGACTCCTGGATCGACATGTCCATCATGGAGGAGTGCGTCCGCAGCGACCTGAACGAGCGGGCGCCGCGCGCCATGGCCGTGCTCAGGCCGCTGAAAGTGGTGATTACAAACTATCCCGAGGGACAGGTGGAGCAGTTCGAGGCGGCCAACCACCCCCAGAGGCCGGAGATGGGGAGCCGCATGGTCTCCTTTTCGAGGGAGATATACATCGAAGAGGACGATTTCATGGAGGAGCCCCCCAAGGGATTCTTCCGCCTGGCGCCCGGCGTAGAGGTGCGCCTGCGCTACGCCTACATCGTGCGCTGCACCGGCGTGGTCAAGGATGCAAATGGCAATGTGGTGGAGATGCATTGCGAATACGATCCCGCCTCGCGTGGCGGTTCCGCAGCCGATGGCCGCAAGATCAAGGGTACCATCCACTGGGTTTCGACCTCTCATTGCGTGGACACCGAGGTGCGCCTGTTCGACCGCCTGTTCAACGATCCCAACCCGGACCGGGGCGGGGCCGACTACAGGCAGTTCCTAAACCCGCGCTCGGTGGAGGTGCTTCCCGCAGCCAAGCTGGAGGCGAGTCTTGCCGGGGCCGACCCGGAATCCCGTTTCCAGTTCGAACGCCAGGGGTATTTCCACTCCGATCCGGTGGATTCAACGCCCGGGAAGCCGGTCTTCAACCGCATCGTGACCCTCAAGGACACCTGGACGAAGAAGTAATTTGATCACCCATATTTCAAGTTCTGATTGAAAGAATAAGTGTTAACCATATGAAAAACAACAAGTTCAAATCCGGGTTCGTCTCCATCGTCGGCCGCCCCAACGTGGGCAAGTCCACGCTCCTGAACCGCATCCTGGGAGAGAAGATCGTGGCGGTGTCGGACAAGCCGCAGACCACCCGCACCACCATCCGGGGGATACTCTCCGACGAGGAGAGCCAGATCGTGTTCGTGGATACCCCCGGCATCCACGCCGCCAGAAGCCGGATGAACCGGGCCATGGTGGATGCCGCCTACGGGGCCATTTCCGGCATCGACCTGCTGTTGCTGGTGGTGGACGCCGCGGCGCCGCGGGACGACGACTTCGTGCGCCAAACGGCCGCCAAGACCGGCGCTCCGGTCTTCCTGGTGCTGAACAAGGTGGACCGGGTGGAGCCCAGGGAGCGGCTGCTGGAGATGATGGCCGCCCTGTCGTCCCTCCATCCCTTCGCCGAGGTGGTGCCGATATCGGCCCAGAGCGGCGCCAACGTGGAGCGCCTGGTGGAACTGGTCCGCGGGCGCCTCCCCGAAGGGGTACCCTATTTCCCCGACGACATCCTCACCGATCAACCCGAAAAGGTCGTCTGCGCCGAACTGGTGCGGGAGAAGGTCTTCCGCCTGACCGGCGAGGAGGTCCCCTACGCCACGGCGGTGGTGGTGGACTCCTTCAAGGAGCGGGAGAACGGCGTGATCGCCATAGCCGCCACCATCCTGGTGGAGCGGGAGGGGCAGAAGGGGATCGTGATCGGCAGGAAGGGGGCCATGCTGAAGCGGATCGGCCAGGCGGCCCGGCAGGACATCGAACGTCTCCTGGGGACCAGGGTCTTCCTGGAGCTGTACGTCAAGGTGCAGGAGCGCTGGACCGAGCGGACCGCGGTGCTGAGGGAACTGGGGTACGAGTGAAACACGAATCCGCTGCAAGGAAATTTATGAAACCGATCGTAGCCATCGTAGGAAGACCTAATGTAGGAAAATCAACCCTCTTCAACCGTCTGCTGGGACATCGCCGCGCCATCGTGGACGACACCCCGGGTGTTACCCGTGACCGCAACTACGCCACGATCAGCCGCTTCGACAAGCCGTTCATCCTGATCGACACCGGCGGTTTCGAGCCGGTGACCGAGGACCGGCTCTTGCAGCAGATGCGCGAGCAGTCGCGCCTGGCCATGGAGGAGGCCGACGTGATCATCTTCATGATGGATGGGCGCAGCGGCCTGACGCCGGCCGACGTGGATGTGGCGCAGATGCTGCGCCGCGTCGCCAAGCCGGTCTTTTACGTGGTCAACAAGGTGGATGGCGACAAGCTGGAGAACGAATCGGCCGAGTTCTACTCCCTGGGGGTCGATCAGCTTTACACCATCTCCGCCGAGCACAACCGCGGCGTCAACGATCTGGTGGAAAACCTGCTGGATGTATTCCCCCCCGCCGCCGACAGTCCGTCCGATGACGAGATCACCCGTATCGCCGTGGTGGGGCGCCCCAATGTGGGCAAGTCGTCGCTGGTCAACCGTCTGCTCGGCTTCGAACGGGTCGTGGCCAATCCGACCGCGGGCACAACACGCGATTCCGTCGATACATCCTTCATCTGCAACAGGAAACAGTACGTTCTCATCGACACCGCCGGTATCCGCCGCAAGGGCAAGACCACGGAAAAACTGGAGAAATACAGCGTGGTCGATGCGCTGAGAAGCATTGAGCGGGCCGATGTGGTCTTGATGGTGATCAGTGCCGAGGATGGCGTCACCGAACAGGATGAACGCATCGCCGGATATATCCACGAGGCCGGCAAGGGGTGTGTCTTTGTCGTCAACAAGTGGGATGTCCTGGAAAAGGACAATGCCACGTTCGGTGTCTACGTGGAGAAGATCCGCAACGGCTTCAAATACCTGGCGTATGCGCCGATTGTGTTTGTTTCGGCCAAATCCGGCCAGCGGACAGGCAAGATCATAGCGACCGTGGACGATGTCATGGAGCAGTTCTGTCGCCGCGTTACCACCGCCGACCTCAACCGGGTCTTTTCCGAGGCAACCGACGCCCATCACGCCCCGCTGGCCCATGGCCGCAGGGTCAAGTTCTACTTCGCCACCCAGGTCGGCACCCGGCCCCCGGCCTTCGTCATCTTCACCAACCAGCCCGACAGCATTCACTTTTCATATGAACGTTACCTGATCAACAAGTTCCGCGAGGCGTTCGGTTTTGACGGTGTGCCGTTGCGGATCATGTTTCGCGGCAGAGACAAAAACGGCGCTTCCAGACGCCCTCCCAAGGCTGCATAACAGGCTTTACTTGCCGCTATTGATGGGTTATCATTCAACAGTTTGCATGCCCCTGGTGCGCAGTACCATGTAACTCTTAATCACACGAAAGGGTCAACCGGTGAACACCAAGACAATCCTGATCGCTGACGACTCCAGGGCCATGCGCGCCATGTTGACATCCACCGTCGAATCCCTGGTCGACTGCCGCATCGTCGAGGCATCCAACGGCTTCGAGGCCCTGCGGCTCCTGCCGCGCGAGAATGTCGATCTCATCCTCACCGACATCAACATGCCCGACATCAACGGGCTGGAATTGATCAGCTACCTGCGCAACAACCCGAACTACAAGGAGATACCGATCATCATCATCTCCACCGAGGGGAGCCAGAAGGACATCGACAAGGGCAGGCTTCTCGGCGCCAACGACTATGTGGTAAAACCCTTTGATCCAGCCAGACTTCAGGAACTGCTCCTGAAGTATCTGAACCGGCCCTGAAGCGGAAGGCGGGCCGGGGACCAGCTATGAGTGATCTCAACGCAGCGGCAAACAAAGCGGTCAAGGACTTCCTGGCAGAGGCCGAGGAGATCGTGGACCAGCTCGGCTCCGAGCTTGCCGACCTGGCCGACATGGCCGACCGCAGCGATCTGAATCCTGACCTGTTGAACTCCATCTTCAGGGGGGCCCACTCCCTGAAGGGACTGGCCGGGATGTTCGGATTCAACGACATCTGCGAGCTTTCCCACAACATGGAAAACCTGTTGGACTGGCTGCGTCTGGGGAGGTTGAACCTCGACCAGTCCCTGATGCCGGTGCTTTTCCAGTCTCATGAGCTTTTGACCCTGCTCGTGCGCAACGTTGCCGAAGGGGGGAGCGCCGACCAGGCCGAAGAGATCGCCGCCTGTATCGCCAGCATCAATGCCTGCCTGGCGCCTCCTGAAAAGTCCGGCGGCGGCTCGCCACTCTCGCAGCTCGGCCTGTCGGAGGCGATGCTGGGGGCCCTGACCGAATACGAGGAACACCGCCTTCTGGAAAACCTCGCCAAGGGGCGCAGGATCTACTCCATCCATACCTCGTTCAAGCTGACCACCTTCGACCAGGAACTGGCGCAGGTCTCCGATCTCCTCAAGACGTACGGCGAGTTGATCAGCACGCTCCCCCGCGTGGGGGGGAACATGGAGACCAACATCGATTTCGACATCCTCTTCGGCACCACCCTGAAGCCCGAAGAGTGGGTGCCGATGATCGAGCGCGACAGCGTCTGCGTCACGGCGCTGGGCGCATTCCCATCGCCCCCCCAGGCCGGCCTCCCCGAGCCGCCGGTTTCGCCACCGCTCCAGCAGCCATCCCGCATCCCGGTCGTGAAGCACGAGCGGGATGCCTCCGCAGCGATACCGCCGCCTTTGCCAAGTCCGGCTCCGGCCGGCGCGGAAGAGCCCCAATCCGCCAAGAGCATGAGCCGCACGGTACGCGTCGATATCGGCAAGCTGGACGAGTTGATGAATATCGTCGGCGAACTGGTGCTGGCCCATTCCTCCATCTCCGCCATTGCCACCAAGATGCGCACGGAGGCCTTTTCGCGCATCTCCATCGAATTGGGCAAGGCCGCCAAGGGTCTGGGGCGCAGACTGACCGATCTGCAGAAAGGGGTCATGGAGATCCGCATGATCCCGGTGGGACAGCTCTACGAGAAGATGTCCCGCATTGTCCGCAAGATATCCCGCGAGCAGGGGAAAAAGGTGGAACTGAAGTTCAACGGCGCGGATACGGAACTGGACAAGCTGATCGTCGAGGACATCTCCGACCCGATGATGCATATCATCAGGAACGCCATCGACCACGGCATCGAGACGCCTGAACTGCGCGAGGCCCTGGGCAAGGACGAGAAGGGGACCATCAGGATATCGTCGTATCAGAAGGGGAACCACGTTGTCATCGAGGTCGAGGACGACGGCGGCGGCATCGATATCGAAAGGATCAAGTCCAAGGCGCTGCAGAAGGGTTTGGTCCAGGATGTCGGTGACCTGTCCGACAAGGAGGCGCTCGACCTCATCTTCATGCCCGGTTTTTCGACCAACGACGAGGTCAGCGAGGTATCGGGGCGCGGCGTGGGCATGGATGTGGTCAGAAACAACATCGCCGCCATCTCCGGCATGGTCGATATCGAGACCGTGAAAGGGGCGGGGACGCGCTTCATCATCACCATTCCCATCACCCTGGCCATCATCAAGGTGCTGATCATCTCCTGCAGCGGCAGGACCTACGCCATTCCGGTCACGTCGGTGCTGGAGTCGCTGCTTCTGACCGGGAAGGACATCCGGACCGTGGAGCGCAAGGAGGTCATCCAACTGCGGGAGACCACACTGCCGCTGCTCAGTCTGGACACCTTCTTCGGGATAGATCGCCGCCAGGGGCGGCCGGGCGAGTTCTACGTGGTAGTGGTGGGGGTCGCCGAAAAAAGGCTCGGCATCGTGGTGGACGACCTGCTCGGGCAGCAGGACATCGTCATCAAGTCCATGGGCTCCGCCTTCAGGCGCTTCCGGGGGATTTCCGGCGCCGCCGACCTGGGGGATCAACGCACCATTCTCGTGCTCGATGTGGGCGGCATGATCAACGAAGCCATGAAAAGCGGGAACTGACGGCCATGTACAAGGCGTACTTCGGATTCAGGGAAAAACCGTTCGGCAAGACCCCTGACCCCCGCTTTCTCTTTCTGAGCAGCGGGCACGAGGAGGCGCTCGCCCGGCTGGAGTTCGTGCTGGAGGAACGGGAGATCGCCGTTCTGACCGGCGATATCGGCTGCGGCAAGACGACCCTCTCCCGTGCCCTGATGGACCGGGCGGGCTCGGAATACCGTTTCTGTTACATCGTCAACCCGCGGCTCAGCGCCATCGAATTCCTGCGCACAACGGCAAGGCTGCTGGAGGTCGAGCAGCCGGCCGCGGCCAAGGACATCCTGCTGGAACAGATCAACACCGTGGTCTACGAGAGCTACCAGAGAGGGGTCTGCCCGGTCATCGTCATCGATGAGGCCCAGATGATCACCGACGCCGAGGTGTTCGACGAGATCAGGCTCCTGACCAACTTTCAGCTGGACGACCGCAACCTGCTCGGGGTCGTCATCATGGGGCAGCCGGAACTGCGCGCCATGCTCGCCACCTCCCGTTTCGAGCCGCTCAGACAGCGGATCGCGCTCCATTATCACCTGCAGCCGCTGTCGCTGGAGGAGACCATGGAGTACCTCGATTTCCGGCTTGAGGTCGCCGGCGGAACGCCGGGCCTGTTCACCCCCGATGCCGTGCAGAAGATCTTCGATCTGACAGGAGGGGTGCCGCGCAGGATCAACTCCATGGCGACCAATGCCCTGCTCGTGGCCTACGGCAGCGATGCGGCGCTGATAGATTCGGCCATTATCGACGAAATCAAAGACGAACTCATGATGTAGGCAGGGTATATGGATCTGGCGAAAATCAGACAAAAGGCCCGGCAGGGGGCGATTGGGGCTCCCCCGTTGAATCCGCCCCAGCCCCGGGTGGAGACGGCCGCGGTCGCGCCGCGAGCGGAGGCGTGCACGCCGCCCATGCCCGTGGCGGCCAGGGAGGGCGATTTTCCCGCGTCCGCTCCCGCGACGCCTCTCCTGCCGCACCTCCCTCCCGGCCGCACCGTAACCGACCCGCTCGGGATCATCCTGGCCGGGAGGGAGGCCGCCGGCCTCGGCGAGGAACAGCAACCGTCACCGGAGGAGCAATCACCGCAAGCAACCGACGAATATGAGGAATTCCTCTGCATCCGTGTCTCCGATGAGATCTACGGCATCAACATCATGCAGATCAAGGAGATCATCAAGCCGCGCCAGGTGACCGAGGTGCCGCGCGCCCCCTCCTTTGTGTCCGGGATCATCTCGCTGCGCGGGATAATCATCCCCATCCTGGACATGCTCGACCGTCTCGGCCTCAGGCGCGAATCGGTCACCGGCAGGGAACGGGTGGTTGTGGTAAAATATGGCGAGACCTTTACCGGGCTGCTGGTGGATGAGGTTATCCAGGTTGTCCGCATCGCCATGGACGATTTTGAGCCGGCCCCGGCCGTGCTCGATGGGATCGACCGCGAGTTCGTCGCCGGCCTGGGACGCGCCGACAACAGGATGATCATCCTGCTGAATCTGGAGACGATCACCGACATCAACCTCTTCTGAGTTGCTGGCCGGTATGTGGAGAATACGGATGAACGGGGCATCTATCAGACCATGAACAGGGAACCGCAGGACATCCAACTGGCTTGCTTCAACTTGGGGGCCAACCTCTTTGCCGTCGACATCATGCGGATCAAGGAGATCATCCTGCCGCAAAAGCTCTACGGCCTTCCCCGCTCCTCGCAGCTTCTCGACGGCGTCATCAACCTCCGCGGCGCCGTCATCCCGGTGATGGATATGCGCAACCGTTTCGGGATGACGCCCCTGGCCGAAGGAAAGAACGGCAAGCTGCTGATAGTCTGCCTCTCGCGCCAGATGCTGGCGCTCGCGGTCGACGATGTCATGGAGGTCATCTCCGTTCCCGCCCGCGAGATCAAGCCGCCGCCCGACGTGGCCGAAGGGGTGGGGCGCGAATACCTGGTGGGGGTCTGCCTGTCCGGGGAAAGCGTCTTCATGGTCCTGGACGTCGATGTCCTGCTCGGTCCGGCCGATTACCGGGAGATTGCCCGCATCAGCGCTTAATTTAATCCTTGAAACGGCAGATTCTTAACGCAAGGACGCCAGATGCAAAGAAACAGAAGATCTTATGGAAAAGAGAGCATTCACCCAATAGGCAATGCCTGTTTTGTTTTTAACCTGCTGTTTTCCCTTCGTGTCTTTGCGTCTTTGCGTTTCAATTGCTTTTTCAGTTAATACGTCATCAGGAGCACAACCAAGGTGAACAGTTTGTCGGATATCCGGAACATTCTGCGGTCCCGGGACGAAGAGACCCGCCGGGCCGCGCTTCAGGCCCTGCGGGGACGAGCGTTGCAGGAAACACGCGACCTGCTCTTTTCCGCCATGGGGGACGAAAGTTGGAGGGTGCGCAAGGAAGCGGTCGATGTCTTTGTGACGTCGGACCCGGACGAGCAGGCTATCGAGGCGCTCCTGGAACTGCTCCGCAATCATGAAAATGCAGGACTGAGAAACTCCGCTGCCGAGGCCGTGGCCAAGCTCGGGGTACGGGCCGCCGTCCCCCTGAGCCGGCTGTCGGGGGACACGGACAAGGATGTGCGCAAGTTTGTCATCGATGTGATGGGGATCATCGGCAGCCCCGAATTTGTTCCGGTCCTGCTCGCCTCGCTGGACGACCCCGATGACAACGTTGCCTCCGCGGCCGCCGAACATCTCGGCCATATCGGCGATACCGGCTCGGTGCCATACCTGATCAGGGCCGTCGTCGCCAATGATTCGCTCCTGTTCCGTTTCAGCGCCCTGGCCGCTTTGGGTAAAATGACCTCGCACGTCCCCGTACCCGATGAGATCATCACGCTGGCCGATCAGGACATCCTGCGCAAAGGGGTCTATGACTGCCTGGGAAGCATCGGCGACGAATCGGTGTCGCCCATCCTGCTGCAGGGTTTTACGTCACGCCAGAAGAGCACCCGCAGGGCTGCCGTCACCTCGTGGTACCGCATCTTTTCACGTTCCAGCGCCACCGCCCGGCAAGGGCTGGAAGAGTCCCTGCGGCGGATGTCTCACGGCCAGGTTGTGCCGACACTGATCGATCAGTTTGATGTTCACGATAACGACCTGGCCGAGGCCGTAACGGTCCTGCTCGGGATAATCGGCGACATGCGCGGCTTTGAGACGCTTTTGGCCGCCTTTGCCAGCGAGCGCCTTTCCGGCGTCGCGCTTGCGTCGCTGAAACGCCTGGGGGCCGACGCCATGGAGGCCCTCGTCGCGATGTACCCGCGGGTTGACGAGACGTCCCGCAGCGCCATCTGTACGGTCGTGGGCGAGCTTGCCCACCGTGCCGGCGGTGTCCTGATCCGTGAGGCCCTGCACGACCAGTCGCCCCTGGTCCGCAAGGCCGCGGTGTCGGCCGCGGGGAGGCTCGGCCTTACGGACCGTATCCCGGATATCGTCGCGTTGCTGGGTGATGCGGACTTCGAGGCCAGAAATGCCGCCGTTGCCTGCCTGCAGCTGCTGGCCCGCATGGACCGCGCTGCCATTCAGGCGGTGGCCCGGCAGTTGGGTGAATCGGAACAGCCGGGACAGCGACGGGACGCGGTTGTCCTTCATGCCGCCCTGGGTGATGGAGAGCGGCTTTCCATGCTGGTGAAGGACGAGGACCCCGTTGTCCGTCAGGCAGCGGTCGCAGCCATCGGCAAGCTGAAACTTTCAGCGGCGAGCGGCGCCCTGTTGATCGCGCTGGTCGATGAGGACCCTGAGGTGCGTATCGCCGCGGCGGAGGCACTGGGGGTGATCGGCGGCCCGGACGTTGCCGGTCCCCTGAAACATGCCCTTGACGACGAGGACATCTGGGTACGCTGCGCCGTGTTGAGAAGCATCACCAGGATCGAAGGAGCGGCCGCGCTCCCCCTCATCCGGACCGTATTGCCGCTGGCCGAGGGGATGTTGATGATCACCTGCCTCGAACTGCTTGAACAGCTCGGCAGCCGCGAGGCGATGGAGCTGGTGGAAGCGGCCCTTGAAAGCAGCGACAGGGAGATGGTAACGCTGGCCATCTCCATCCTTGCCCGCCAGGGAGGGGAATGGGTCGTGGCCCACGCCGACCGGCTCAGCGCTCACCCCAACGAGGAAGCACGCGCCGCCTGGGCCGGTGTGCTTGCCGGGCTCCCCCCGCAACAGGCCAGGCATTTTCTTTCCCAGGCCGTAAGGCATGAGCTCGACGAACGGATCAGATTACAGATAGAGAAGCTGCTGGAAGGGTTTGCATGACGTTTCCCAACGGCGCCGAACAGTTCATGTCCGACGAGGAGTTTCGCCTCTTTCGGGACACCATATACAGCCACTGCGGCATCTATTTCGACGAAGAGGCGAAATACCTGCTGGAAAAACGTCTCGCCCGGCGCCTGACCGCCCTGAATCTCGCCTCCTTCCGCGACTATTACCATTTTCTCAAATATAACCGGAAGCGGGATCAGGAACTGATGGATGTCATGGATATCCTCACCACCAATGAGACCTATTTCTTCCGTGAATCGTTCCAGTTGAAGGCCTTTACCGACGAGATCATTCCCGAGCTGATCAGGAAGAAATCCGGCCGCAACAACCACACACTGCGCATCTGGAGCGCGGGCTGCTCCACCGGCGAGGAACCGTTCACCATCGCCATGCTGCTCCGTGATATCGAGGAGTTGCGGGGATGGAAGATCGAGATCATCGGCACGGACATCAGCCAGCGGGTCCTCCAGCACGCGCGGCGCGGGGTGTATGGCAAATCGTCTTTCCGGGCCACAGACGAGTATTACCTCAAGCGCTTCTTCCAGGAGCAGGACGGCGGCCACAGGATCAACGACGAGATCAGGGGACTCGTCACCATCAGCCATCTCAATCTCTTCGACACGCACCGCATGATCATGCTCGGCAAGATGGACCTGATCTTCTGCCGCAACGTGATCATCTATTTCGATCTCGCCGCCAAGAAGCGGGTGGTGGAATCGTTCCACAATACCCTTTGCGACGGGGGATTTCTGCTCCTGGGGCATTCGGAGTCGCTGATGAACATCACCACCCTGTTCGCCCTGCGCCATTTCAAGAACGACATGATCTATCAGAAGCCTGAACGGGCGGTTCCGGGAGGGCAGCCATGAAGAAGGTCAAGGTTGTGGTGGTCGACGACTCGGCCTTCAGCCGGCGCAGCATCACGAAGATGCTGGAAGGGATTCAGGATATCGAGGTGGTGGGGTATGCCGTCAACGGCGAGGAGGGGATCCAGAAGGTGATCGCCCTCAAGCCCGACCTGGTGACCCTCGATCTGGAAATGCCCAAGATGGACGGCTTTACACTGCTGCGCATCCTGACCACCCGTTTTTCGATGCCGGTGATCGTCATCAGCGCCCTCTCGGGGGCGGACAAGGTCTTCAAGGCGCTCGAGCTCGGGGCCCTCGATTTTGTCCCCAAACCCTCCAGCGGCGCCTCCAAGGACCTGCTCATGATCCGGGACGACCTGGAGAAGAAGGTCCTCCAGGTGGTCAATCTCAAGCCGGGCTCTGTCCGCCGTCATCCGCGCCCGCCCGTCGAACGAAGCAAACCTCCGGCCGGCGTGCAGCCGGTCGGAGGTTTGCTCCAGCACCCCATCGATATAGTCGCCATCGGCGCATCCACAGGCGGCCCGCCGGCGCTGCAGAGCATCTTCTCCTCGTTCGAGAAGCGCTACCCCTTTGCCGTTGTGGTCTCACAGCATATGCCGGCCGGTTTTACCCATGCCTTTGCCGAGCGCCTGAACCGTTCATCGCAGTTCGATGTCAAGGAGGCGGAGGACGGGGATGCGGTGCTTCCCGGCAAGATACTCATCGCTCCCGGCGGCATGAATCTCGTCTTCGAGATCCATGGGGGGCAGGTGACGGCCAGGGTCGTGAAACCGACCCCGCGTGACCGCTATGTCCCGTCGGTGGATGTCATGCTCGAATCCTGCGCGTCGATCTACCGCAGCCGCATGGTGGCGGTCATCCTCACCGGCATGGGAAATGACGGCAGCCTGGGGGTACGGGCGGTGAAGGGGCAGGGGGGGCATGTCATCGCCGAATCGGACGAAACCGCGGTGGTCTACGGCATGCCCCGTGAAGCGTTGGCAACGGGGGTTGTCGACCGGGTCGTGCCGTTGCACAAGGTAGCGCGGGAGATCCTCCTCAAGGGGGATTTTCTCTAACCACATATGTAGGGGCGCTGCTTGCCGCGCCCCGATCGGGCGGAGCAAGCGCCGCCCCTACCGTTGATGTGTTCATTTGCCGCATAAATATCATGACGACCGGAAAGGAAGCGACCGTGGATCTGAAGTACAGCCCGACGGATATCGAACAGAAATGGCAGCGACACTGGGAGGAGACCAAGACCTTCGCGGTGACCGAGGATCGTGCAAAACGGAAATACTACCTGCTGGAGATGTTTCCCTACCCCTCCGGCAGGATCCATATGGGGCACGTGCGCAACTACTCCATCGGCGACGTGGTCGGCAGGTTCAAGCGGATGCGCGGCTTCAACGTCCTCCATCCCATGGGGTGGGACGCCTTCGGCATGCCGGCGGAGAACGCCGCCATCCAGAACAAGAGCCACCCGGCCACCTGGACCTACGAAAACATCGCCTACATGCGCGGACAGCTCAAGAAGATGGGGCTCTCCTACGACTGGGGGCGCGAACTGGCCACCTGCGATCCGGAGTACTACCGCTGGGAGCAGCGCATCTTCCTGGAGATGTATGCCAAGGGGCTGGCCTACAAGAAGACCTCGTTCGTCAACTGGTGTCCGCAGTGCGAGACGGTGCTGGCCAACGAGCAGGTGGAGGATGGCGGCTGCTGGCGCTGTGCCAGCCCGGTGACCCAGAAGGAGCTGGACCAGTGGTTCTTCCGCATCACCGAATACGCCGAGGAGCTGCTGGAGTGGACCGACCGTCTCCCCGGCTGGCCGGAGCGGGTGCTGGTGATGCAGCGCAACTGGATCGGCAAGAGCTTCGGCTGCGAGATCGACTTTCCCCTGGAGGGGGGAACAGGCGCGATCAGGGTGTTCACCACCCGCCAGGACACGCTCTTCGGCGCCACCTTCATGTCGCTGGCCCCCGAACACCCCCTGGCCGCCGAGTTGACCACCCCCGAGCGGAGGGGCGAGGTGGAGGCCTTCATCGACAAGGTGAAGAAGACCGAGCGCATCAAGCGGACCGCCGAGGAGTTCGAGAAGGAGGGGGTCTTCACCGGCTCCTGGTGCATAAATCCCCTGACCGGGGCGCGCATGCCGGTCTACCTGGCCAACTTCGTCCTGATGGAGTACGGCACCGGCGCCGTCATGGCGGTCCCCACCCACGACCAGCGCGACTTCGAGTTCGCCGGGAAATACTCCCTCCCCATGCAGGTCGTCATCCAGCCCGCGGGTGAGACGCTCGATCCGGCCGCCATGACCGCCGCCTTCACCGAGGCGGGGACAATGGTCAATTCCGGCCGCTTCGACGGCATGGCCAGCGAGGCCGCCAAGGAGGCCATCGCCGATTACCTGCAGAGCGAGGGGATCGGCAGGAAGACCGTCAACTTCCGCCTGCGCGACTGGGGCATCTCCCGCCAGCGCTACTGGGGCAACCCGATCCCCATCATCTACTGCGACAGCTGCGGGGTGGTGCCGGTCCCCGAAAAGGACCTGCCGGTAAGGCTCCCCATGGATGTCGAGTTCACCGGCGAGGGGGGGAGCCCGCTGGCAAAGCTGGAGTCGTTCGGCAACGTTCCCTGCCCGCTCTGCGGCAAACCGGCGCGGCGCGAGTCCGACACCATGGACACCTTCGTGCAGTCCTCCTGGTATTTCCTGCGCTACTGCTGCCCGGAGTTCACGGAGGGGCCGCTGGACCGCGAACGGGTCGATTACTGGATGTCGGTGGACCAGTACATCGGCGGCATCGAGCACGCCGTGCTGCACCTGCTCTATGCCCGTTTCTTCACCAAGGTGCTGCGCGACCTGGGCTACATCGGCTGCGACGAGCCGTTCACCAACCTGCTGACCCAGGGGATGGTCATCAAGGACGGCGCCAAGATGAGCAAGTCCAAGGGGAACGTGGTCGATCCGAATGCCCTGATCGACAAGTACGGGGCCGACACGGCCCGGCTCTTCTCGCTCTTCGCCGCACCCCCGGAAAAGGACCTGGACTGGAGCGACCAGGGGGTGGACGGCTCGTTCCGCTTCCTGAACCGTGTCTGGAAGCTGGTGCACGACCGCCTCGACCTGATCAGGGACGCCGGCGCGCCGGAGCTGTCCGCGCTCACCCCGGAGGAGCGCATCCTGCGCCGCGCCGTGCACAAGACCATCAGGAAGGTGACCGAGGATATCGAGGGGCGCTTCCACTTCAACACCGCCATCGCCTCGGTCATGGAGCTGCTCAACACGCTCCAGACAGCGGAGTCGAACACGCCCCAGGGGGGCGCCGTGATGAAGGAGGCCCTGGAGAGCATGGTGCTGCTGCTCGCCCCGTTTGTCCCGCATATCAGCGAGGAGCTCTGGCAACGCCTGGGACACGGCACGCCCCTCTCCGGCTCCGCCTGGCCGGAGTACGACCGTGACGCGGTGGTGGAAGAAGAGCTGCTGGTGGTCATCCAGGTCAACGGCAAGCTGCGCTCCAAGGTGACGGTGCCGGTCGGGACGGACGAGGAGGCCGTGAAATCCCTGGCCCTGGCGGATGAGAAGGTGCTGCCGTTCATCGAGGGGAAAGAGGTGCGCAAGGTGATCTGCGTGCCGGGCAAGCTGGTCAATATCGTGGTGGGGTAGGGGAATGATGTCCGGCATAGCCAGGTCGGTTTTTTACAAGTCTGAAAGTCCCCTCCCCTTCAAGGGGAGGGTTAGGGTGGGGATGGGTTTAAGAAGGTGGCATCCTCTGAAAAACACACCCATCCCCCTCCTGTCCTCCCCCTTGAAGGGGGAGGAACGTTTTTATCAATTTTCTAAACGGACAGTACTGACCGGCCTATGTCTCCTCATTGCGCTCTCCCTGCTGGCGGGATGCGGCTACCGCCTGGCCGGCTCTGCCGGAAACCGCCTGGCTCCCGGGCAGTCGCTGTGGGTGGCCTTCATCGTCAACGAGAGCATAAGCCCGACGGCCCAGACGGTGATACGCCGCGCCCTGCTGGAGGAGGGCCATGCCATGCGGGGATTGGCGCCGGCGGGGGGCGAGGCGGATGCGGACCTGCGCGTCAGCGGCACCCTGCGCTCGTATTACACGCGGGCTATCTCCTACACACCCCAGGACCTGGCCAGGGAATTCCGCCTGACCATCGACGTGGAACTGGAGCTGCGCCGCAAGGGGGCGGAGGCCCCGCTCTGGAAGGGAATGCTCCAGGCGTCCCAGGATTTCCCCGCCAACACCAACCTGGCCTTTCAGCGCTCGGCCGAGGAGGCGGCGCTCGCGGCCGCCTCGCGCATCCTCGCCCAGAGGTTCCTGACCGTCGTGGAGCACTCCTACTGAGATGACGGCCCAGGAACTGGAGACATCCCTGCGCAAGGGGAACATACCCCCCATCTGCTACCTCTACGGCGAGGAGACCTTCCTGGTCGAGCGCGCCGCCCGCCTGCTGCTCGAACGGGCCATTGACCCGTCCCTGAAGGATTTCAACCTCAACACCTTTTACGGCAACGAGTCCAAGGGGGTCGATATCGTCGATGCCGCCCAGACCCTCCCCATGTTCGCCGAGCGGCGCGCGGTCATTGTCAGGCGGGCCGAGGCGCTCAAGGCCGAGGCCCTGGAGGTGCTGCTCCCCTACATCCTCAACCCGGCCGCTACCACCTGCCTGATCTTCACCGGCGCCAAGGTAGACCAGCGCAAGAAGCTCTTTCTGGAACTGAAGAAGCAGGGGGCCCTGGTGGAATTCAAGCGCCTCTACGACAACAAGCTCGGCGGCTTCATCCAGGGGGAGGCGACCGCGCAGGGCAGGCAGATCGAGGCGGCCGCCGCGGAGCTGCTCGCGTTCCTGATCGGCAACAACCTGCAGGAGCTGGCGTCGCAGGTCGAGAAACTGGCGGTCTACGCCGGGGAGCGTCCCCGCATCACCGTGGAGGACGTGCGCGCCATCGCCAGCAGCACCAAGGCCTTCACCGCCTTCGAGCTGGCCCGTTTTCTGGGGACGCGCGACCTGCAGAACGCCCTGAGGAGCCTCGACGCGCTCTTTCGCAACGGCGAGGAGACCTTCCAGATCATCGGCGCGCTGGCCCGCCATTTCCGCCAGTTGTGGCGGGTCAGGGAGCTCCTGGACAAGAAGGCGCCCCAGGCGGAGATCGGCAAGGCAACCGGCATCAATCCCTATTTTCTGGGCGAGATGCTGCAGCAGGCGCGCAATTTCGGGCTGGACGAGTTGAGAAGGGTGTTCGAGGAGCTCTACCGCTGCGACGTGGCCTCCAAGACCGGCGGGCATCCCTACACCCTGATGCACGGCCTGGTGATGGGGATCTGCGGCGGGATGCGCTGATTCGTCCAGCTGTGCGAGATCACGGCGAGAAGTTGAGATGGTTCACGGGGCGGGGCGGGGGGTGATGAGGCCCTTCAGCCAGGTCTCGACCGTTTCGCGGTGAAAGCGCACCGATCCCCCCAGCTTGATCCGGCCGGGGAGTTGTCCGGACTTGTCCATCCTGACCAGGGTGGCCCTGGAGATCTTGAGCAGGGCGCACATCTCGGCCACGGAAAGCAGTATCGCCCCGGCTTCGCTTGACGGTGCCTTTTGCCCGCCCGGCGCGGGTCGAGACGGGGATTCCGCGGATGCCTCCTTTATCTCCCCTGTTACGGCCCTTTTCTTGTCCCTTTCCTTTAACTTTTCCTCTACCTCAACCTTTTCCGCCTGTGACGACTCCTCCTGCTTGCTCACGTCCCGCTTCAGGACAAAGCCATCAAGCCCGGCGAATAACGGGGCATCGTCCATGATGTCCCTGATGCCGGCTTTGCCCCCCCTTTTAGCGGCCGGTTTCGCGCCGGCGGAGTGTGCGTTCTCATGGCTGGTTTGTGGCGTCATCCCTGGGCTCCTGTTGTTGTTATTGGTGTCAATGTGTATCAAAGTGTATTATGGTGTTTCTGTGTGCATTGCCGCCGTTCGGGGCATCACCAGTGAATCTGGCAAGGCATTTGCAAGCGGAGACGCGGAGAACGCGGAGTAAAATCTGGCTATTACATTATCGAAAAATCACCTAATCGGCTCTAACAACAATATTTTTACTCGTCAGTTTCTCCGCGATCCCCGCGTCTCCGCGTGAGTAACAGCTGTACCAGGGCGAGGCATCCATGACATACAGCACGTATCAATTTGAGTCAAGCTGTATCTATCGGTAACGAATTGAATCCAGGTGCTTCATCTGCCAAACAGCGGCAACGGGTAGCATAATGAATCAAAATGTATCAATTGGTGTCAAGGAGCGTCATGAAGTTTGCGGGCAGGGTATTGCTGAGCAGCATGATTGCGGGACTCGGGGAGCGTATCGATTTCCCCGGATGAACACGGGTTATCCGGAGGCCGCAGCTTGAGCGATCTGAGGCAGATTCACGTCACTTGCGCCATCATCGAACAGGATGGTCTTGTCCTGGCCGCGCAACGGAGCGCCGCCATGAGCCTGCCGCTCAAGTGGGAGTTTCCCGGCGGCAAGATCGATCCGGGTGAGTCTCCGGAGGATTGCATGCGGCGCGAACTGCTCGAGGAGTTGGGCGTTCACGTTCGTGTCGGTAAGGGCCTGCCACCCACCTCACATCGATACACGAAGCTCACGGTTACTCTTTACCCCTACATATGCGCGATCGAATCAGGCGAGATCGTCCTCCACGAACACGCCGCCATTGCCTGGCTCGCTCCGGAGGAGCTGCATGCCCTTGACTGGGCCGAGGCGGATCTGCCGGTTATCGAGGCGTATCTAAGAGAAGCCTACTTCAAGGCCTTCGCGCACTGATTGGGAGCGGGTAACGCGGATGAAGGACGAGGAGATTGATTATTCCGACATTCCGCCCCTTCGCGACAACTTCTTCAAGGAGGCCCATATACGCTGGCCGGAGAAGAAGAAGCAGGGAAAAGGCTACCAATCCATGATCAAGGCCGTGCTGCGCAAGTATGTGGAGGCGCATAACCACTGATCTGTCGGGATCCGCTTGAGAACCAATTGTCCACGTTAGGCACGAACGGCACGAACATGAAACTGGCAAATACGGCCAGGACATTTAGTGAATCTCAGGTTCTACCTTAAGATCCCGATTGAGGAGTGATCAGAGGTTCCCTTTCGTGCTTTTCGTGTATTTCGTGGACCATGGTTAAAGCTGTAAAGGTTCCCGTTGCGTCGTTGGTAAGGCC
>JACPFJ010000040.1 GCA_016182975.1 Deltaproteobacteria bacterium | reverse complement strand
TCGATAAGCGAACGGGCGTACTGGGCCGCCTGCTTCTGGGCCGTGACGTCGCGGGCCGCGGCGAACACCCCGAGCACGTTCCCCTGCAGGTCCCTGTAGACCGAGGCGTTGTAGAGGACGTCCAGGAGGCGCCCGTCCTTGTGGCGGATGGTGAGGGGGTAGTCGATGACCGACCCCTTGGAGAAGACCTGCTCGTACCCCTTGCGGGCGTTCTCCGGCTCGGTGAAGTAGTTGGAGAAGTCGGTGCCGACCAGCCTCTCCCGCCGTATGCCGGTGACCTTGATGGTCGCCTCGTTGACGTCGGTGATCTTCCCCTCGGGGGAGATGGTGACCAGCGGGTCGAGGCTCGACTCGATCAGCGAACGCACGTACTGGGAGGTGGCCTGGAACTGCTCCTCGGCCCGCTTTCTCTCGCTGATGTCGCGCTTGATGGAGGAGACGCCGATCAGCCGGCCCGCGGTGTCGTGGATCGGCGAGACGGTGAGCGAGACGTGGATGCTGACGCCGTCCTTGCGCACGCGGAGCGTCTCGTAGTGCTCGACCCGCTCCCCCTTGCGGATCTTGGCCAGGATCTCGTCCATCTCCCGTGGCCGGTCCGGGGGGAGGAGCATGGAGATGTGCTTGCCGACCACCTCCTTCGCGGTGTAGCCGTACATCCGTTCCGCCGCCGGGTTCCAACTGGTGATGAACCCCTCGGGGGTCTTGCCGACGATGGCGTCGTCTGATGACTCGACGATTGACGCCAGGAACGACCTGTGGTCCTCGGCGGCCACCACCAGCGGGGTCCTTGCCGTTGTTTTCGTCCTCTTCTGCTGTTCGTTGGGTTCCATCCGGTGCCTCCTTGGCTGCGATGAGTTACAATTGGACATTATCCTGCCATGATTCAAGGGAGTGGTAAGTTCGACGCGGACGAACTGCGGGGTGGTTTGATCAACCTGGCAGAAGCCGGCTTTCGAGGGTTTGGATGCGACGTTGAATCTTAACCAAGCAGATGGTTGTTGTCAAATATAAATACGATGAATTTTCAATGTGTTACAATCCTCAATTCATTGTATGTCGCCAATTAAAAGAAACGTCTCTTGAGTAAGGTCGCGCCGTTGGTTGAAATATGCAACATGCTGATATGTTGATATATTGTGTGTTTTAAGGTTGATTTCCGGAACTATAACCAAAACAAAGGCGGCTTTTTAACGCAAAGACGCAAGGATGCAAAGAAGATGGTTTTTCCGGGATATAACTTTGCGGCTTTGAGCCCTTGCGCCTTTGCGTTAATGCGTTTCAGATTTTTGTTGATTACCTTCTTTTGGGTTATAAGTCCGTTAATTTCAAAAGCCGGATTGAAAACCGAATATCCACAGGTAAACTGAATATGCAGTTTGCATGAGTCCTGATCGGAGAGGGGGTGATAACATGGACAAGGAAGCGATCAAAAATCTTGTTGCAGGGCTTGGCATCTCCGCCCTGATGGCAGCGGCATCGGTGGTGGTGACTCCCCAGGCGGCTTACAGCGCTTGAGGCGGCGCCAAGGGCGCCGGGAGCGCCCCCAAGGAAGACGCCGAGACGAGCGACAAGGCAAAGGAGCCGGAAAAGTCCGACAAGGAAGACGCCGAGAAGGCGAAGAAAGAGAAGAAGGACGACAAGGACGCCGGCAAGGAGGAGGGCGAAAAGCCCCAGCAAAAACCGGGCGCCAGCGGCTGAGGCGGCTCGTCCAAGTAGCGCGGTCGCGCTACGAACCATGTCCGGAAGGCGGTTGCCAACATGACCGGTACCATGCGATGACATCGAAAATTTCCGACATCTTCCCCCTCAGTTGTTCGCTGCTCGGCGTCAAGGCCTGGCAGCGACTCCTGAAGGGGGCTGGCGACGGCATGCAGGCGGCCACACTGCCGGATTTTCTGGAACGACAGGGCGGGCCCGGTATCCCCCGTTTTCTATCCGGGCTCGCCCGCATCGAGCTGGCGCGTTCAATCGCCGCTGCGGCGGAGACCTCCCTCCCTTCCGGTGATACGCCTCTGATCCTCAACCCGTCGCTGCGGCTTGTCTCCCTCGACTGGAAGGGCCTGGCGCCGCTTTTCACCAGCAGCAGGCGTCGCGACCTGTCCCGTGTCCGCCCCGGCGCGGAGATCGTCCTGGTCTGGCGGGAACCGGGAACGGGCGGGATAAGCACACGGGTCGCGGAAGCGGGAGACCTGCTGGCCATCAAGCTGGTGGTAGAGGAGATTGCCCCGGAGGATGCGGCCCGTGAGGCGGGTGTTCCGGTGGGAAATATGGATGCCGTGCTGAGGGAGGCGGTCAGGAAGGGGATCGTTCTTTCGCCGCCTTCGAGGCTGCGCCGTGAAGCGGCAATCGCGGCCGGTGCGGCGGACGGGCGCTTTCTCCAGGCCGAGGTGTTTACCCTGCAGTGGCACCTGACCCAGGAGTGTGACCTGCATTGCCGCCACTGCTACGACCGCAGCCATCGCAGGGAATTTCCCTTTGAGCGGGCCGTCTCGCTGCTGGACGAACTGCGCGGTTTCTGCCGCACGCGCTTCGCAGCCGGCCAGGTCTCCCTCTCCGGCGGCAATCCCCTGTTGTTCCCGCATTTCTTCGATCTGTACCGTGCCGCCGCCGACCGGGGCTTCATGATCGCCATCCTGGGCAACGCCGCCGACCGGGCGGCCATCGAGCGGATCATGGGGATCAGGACGCCGGTCTACTACCAGGTCAGCCTGGAGGGGCTGGAGGCGCACAACGACGAGATCAGGGGGGCGGGGAACTTCAGGCGGACGAAGGAGTTCCTCCGCATGCTGACCGGTATGGGGGTGCCGAACATGGTCATGCTGACTCTCACCAGGGACAACATCGGCCAGGTCATCCCCCTGGCAGAGGAGTTGGAGGGGATCACCGGCGGGCTGACGTTCAACCGCCTGGCCCAGTTCGGCGAGGGGGCCGCCCTGCAACTGCCCACAATGGAGGCGTACCGCTCATTCCTTTCGGAATACGCCGCCGCGCTGGAGACGCATCCCGTGCTGACCCTCAAGGACAGCCTGCTCAACATCATTTTCGAGCAGGAAAATAGTTCGCTGTTCGGCGGCTGCGCCGGTCACGGCTGCGGCGCCGCCTTCAATTTCGTCTCGATCCTCTCCGACGGCGAGGTGCACGCCTGCCGCAAGTTTCCCTCTCCCATTGGCAACATCATCGCCCAGAGCCTGGAGGAGGTCTACGCGTCCGCCGCGGCCCATCGCTACCGGGCCGGGAGCACGGCCTGCTCCGGTTGTCGCCTGCGGGCGGTCTGCGGCGGCTGCATGGCCGTGACGCAGGGGATGGGGCTCGACCCGTTCAACGACAGGGACCCGTTCTGCTTCCGCCACCACGCCTGACTACCATCTTTCAAATCACCTGAAACGCGAGGACGCAAGGACGCAAAGTAAAAGCAGGCTATTAGCAAATCAAAAGCGTTACCTTTTGGGTGACGCCCTGTTTTCTATATAGTCATGTTTCTCCTTGCATCTTGGCGTCCTTGCGTTAAGAAGCTGCCGTTTTGGGGTTCATTCCCTGCGGTAGATGGCCGCCAGGGCATGGCTGCGGTAGTAGTGGCTGACGCGCCGCAGGCCGTGGGGGGTAAGCAGCATGTCCAGTTCGTCATGGGTCAGGGTCTTGGCGCATTCTCCGCAGCTGAAGTAGTCGTGGCAGGAGTCGCCGCAGGGGTCGCCGGGCCGGCGGCAGCGCACCTCCATCAGCAGATAGCCGCCCGGCCTCAGGTTGGCTGCGGCGTTCGCCAGGTAGCTGTGCCGCTCCTGCTGCCCCATGATGATGTTGAAGACATAGGTGGAGAGGACCAGATCGACGTTCAGGCGGCTCTGCGGGAGCTCGTCCGTGGCCAGCAGGCGTTTTACCCGCTGCGTGGCCGGACGGTTGCGCAGCCTTTCCACCTGTTCCGGCAGGTCCGCGGCATAGACCCGGAAACCCCGGTCCGTGAGGTAGAGGGCGTTGCGCATGGTCCCGGTCCCGTAGTCCAGGACCTTCAGGGCCTTCTGTATCTTGAAGAACGGGCTGTAACGCCTGACGCTTTCCGCTTCCCTGCTCACGACAACCTCCCGGCATTAATTGGTATTGAAAGTCTTTTTCAATATGTAGTGCGCGGAAGATTCTGTCAAGAAAAAACTGCCGGGCCTGGATGGGGAAGCGGGAAAGTGGCCTGAATCCGTGAGGGCGTTACGGATTCAGAGGGGCTTCAGGAAATCGGCGGGCGTTGGCTGATATCCAGGAAGTTACGGAGGAGTTCCATCCCCCCCTCGGTGAGGATCGACTCGGGATGGAACTGCACCCCCCAGATTGGAAGATCCCGGTGGCGCATCCCCATGATCTCGCCGTTATCCACCCAGGCGTTGACCTCAAGGCAGTCGGGGAGGGTGGAGCGCTCCACCACCAGCGAGTGGTAGCGGGTGGCCTGGAAGGGGTTGGGCAGGCCGTTGAACAGCTCCCTGCCGTCGTGGTGGATGGCGGATGTCTTGCCGTGCATCAGCGAGACGCTGCGCACCACCGTGCCGCCGAAGGCGGCGCCGATGGACTGGTGGCCCAGGCAGACCCCCAGAATCGGGATTCTGCCCGCAAAGCGCAGGATGGCGGGAACCGAGATGCCGGCCTCCTCGGGAGAGCAGGGGCCGGGGGAGATCACCAGCCTTTCGGGCTGCATGGCCTCGATATCTTCCAGGGTGATGCGGTCGTTGCGGAAGACGCGCACATCCTCGCCCAGTTGTCCAAAGTACTGGACGATGTTGTAGGTGAAGGAGTCGTAGTTGTCGATCATCAAAAGCATCTATTCAAGCCCTTTCTCGGCCAGTTCTATGGCCTTGACCACCGCCATCCCCTTGTTGACCGTCTCCTGCCATTCGGCCGCCGGATCGGAGTCGGCCACGATGCCGGCCCCGGCCTGGAGGTGCACCTTGCCGTCACGGATCACCAGGGTGCGGATGGCGATGGCCAGGTCCATGTTGCCGGAGAAGGAGAAGTAGCCGACCGCGCCGCCGTAGACCTCGCGCCGCACCGGCTCCAGCTCGTCGATGATCTGCATGGCCCTGACCTTGGGGGCGCCGGAGAGGGTGCCGGCCGGAAAGGTGGCCCGCACCAGGTCGAAGGCGTCCCGGCCCTGTTCCAGCTCCCCCTGCACGTTGGAGACGATGTGCATGACGTGGGAGTAGCGCTCGATGACCATCAGCTCGGTCACGCTGACCGTGCCGGTGGCGCAGACCCTGCCCAGGTCGTTTCTCCCCAGATCCACCAGCATGACGTGCTCGGCCCGTTCCTTGGGATCGGCCAGAAGATCCTCCGCCAGCCGGGCGTCCTCCTCGGCGGTTGCGCCGCGCGGCCGGGTGCCGGCGATGGGGCGCAGCTCCACGTGCATTCCCTCCTTGCGCACCATCACCTCGGGCGAGGCGCCGGCTATGGCCGTGTCGTCGAGGCGCAGGAAGAACATGTAAGGGGACGGGTTGAGGGTGCGCAGCACGCGGTAGATGTCGAGCGGCTGGGCCGTGAGTTCGCCGCTGAAGCGCTGGGAGAGAACCACCTGGATGATGTCGCCGGCGCGCACGTACTCCTTGGCCCTTTCGACCGCCGCCTCGTATTCCTCGCGCGCCATGTTGGAGCGGAACTCGACCCGCCTGCCCGAGGGGGGAGCCGTTTCCTCCGGCAGCGGCGTCCGCAGCCGCTGGATGATGGCCTCGATCTTCTCCTTGGCATTGGCGTAGGCCTGTTCCGGCGTCGTGTCGCCATCCAGGTGGGCGTTGGATACGACCTTGATCTTCTGGCGCATGGCGTCGAAGATGACGATGGTGTCGGTGATCAGGAAGTAGGCGTCCCAGGCGCCGATGAGGGCGGGCCTGTCCGTTGGCAGTCGCTCGAAGTGGCGCACCATGTCGTAGCCGAGATAACCGACCGCGCCGCCGAAGAAGCGCGGCAGCCCCTCCACCTCGACCGGGGTGAAGCGTGCCAGCACGCTGCGGATACAGTCCAGGGGGTCGTCAACGGTCAGGGTGGTCGTGACGCCGTTCTCGATGATCTCGACGCCGTTTCCCTTTGAGCGGACGATCAGCGACGGGCTGGAGCCGAGAAAGCTGTAGCGGCCCCACTTTTCGCCACCCTCGATGCTCTCCAGCAGGAAGGAGAAACGGCCATCGTCGATCTTTTTGAAGGCGGTGACCGGCGTGTCCATATCCGCCATGATCTCGCGGTAGACCGGGATCAGGTTGCCCCGGCGGGACAATTCGCGAAAGGTGTCGATGTCAGGGGAAAACATGGTTGCTCCGGAATCTGGCTGGTGAGGATGAAAAAAGCTAGCACAGGCGCCTCGGAGTGTCAAGTTCAGGGGATTCGGGCCGCTGACGGGTATAGTCAATATTGCCCTTCCCTTGATGCGAATTCATGCTATAATCCGGCAAAACAACCGCAAGGGGCATTTCATGAAACAGACCAAGATCCTGCTGGAAAGTGACACCAACGAGCTGGAGATCGTGGAATTCAGGATTGACGAGGTTGACTCCCTCGGCACGGTGGTGCCGTGCTATTACGGCGTCAACGTGGCCAAGGTGCGGGAGATCATCCGCCTGCCGCAGTTGTCCAGGGTCGTCAACGCCAAGCCGGGCGTGGAAGGGATGATCAAGCTGCGGGACAAGGTCATCACCGTCATCAACCTGGCCAAGGTGCTCAACAAGAACACTGGCGACATGGTGGCCGACCGGGTGGTGGTGCTCGAGTTCAACAACCTGATGGTGGGCGTCCTGGTGCATTCCGTCTCCCGCATCTACCGCATCTCCTGGAAGAACGTGGAGCCGCCGTCACGCTCGGTGAACAGCGATCAGGTGACCGGCCTGGTAAAGATGGATGACCGCATCATCCTGGTGCTGGATTTCGAGAAGATCGTGGGCGAACTCTGCTCCGACAGCGCCCTCAGGCCGCTCGATGAAACCCAGCTGCTGCAAGGGAAGGGTGATCAGGACCGATCCCAGCGTACCATACTGGTTGCCGACGATTCCCCCTTTATCAGAAACACCCTCTGCGGTTCCCTGCGCGCGGCCGGCTATCTGGTGGAGGAGGCGGAAAACGGGGCCGAGGCGTGGGATATCATCCAGCAGAGGATCGGCAGCTGCGGGCAGGACGTTCCGATTTCAGGTCGCATATCAGCATGCTGATCACCGACGTGGAGATGCCGCAGATGGACGGTCTGCACCTGACCTCGCTGGTGCGCAAGGAGGAGACGCTCAGGGAGTTTCCCGTGGTGATCTTCTCTTCCCTGGCATCCGAGGACAACAAGCGCAAATGGATCGGGCTGGGGGCCAACCAGATCCTGACCAAACCGGACCTCCCCAACCTGGTGAAGGTCGCCGATCAACTGACGGTCCAGGCGTTTTGATCTTGACAAGGTCATCACGACTGTGATTAAGTAACTACCCATGAACTCAAACCGCTTCTTCAACGCCTTTTACTTTTACTTTTGGTTCGGCTTTTACAGGCCGTCTGCCCGGGTAGGGGTGTAAGCGCAACGAAGCGACCACAACACACACCACAAAGCCGGGGCGGACGGAAGTCTTCCCGGCTTTTTCGTTGCCGCAGCGTATGCGGCGGCCAGGGCCGGGGGGAAACCTTCCGGCCCTTTGCCTTTAGTGGGAAAGGAAGAAGGAAATGATTATCGTCATGAAGGCAGGTGCGGCAAGGAAGGAGAAGGACGAGGTGCTGAAACGCATCAGGGAGCTGGGCTACAAACCGCACGTGATCCATGGGGCAACGCGGGACGTGATCGGCGCGGTGGGGGACGAACGGGGCAAGGCGGTGTTGCAGTCGCTGGAATCCATGCACGGGGTGGAGAACGTGGTGCCGATATTGCAACCATACAAACTGGCCTCCAAGGAGGTCAAGAAGGAGGCGAGCCGGGTGCGGATCAGTGACGACGTGGTCATCGGCGGTGAACGGGTGATCATCATGGCCGGGCCCTGTTCGGTGGAGAGCGAGCAACAGATCATCGAGTCGGCCGAGGCGGTGAAAAAGGCAGGCGCCCACATCCTGCGGGGCGGGGCCTTCAAGCCGCGCACCTCCCCCTACTCGTTCCAGGGGCTCGAAGAGGACGGCCTGAAGCTCCTGGCCAAGGCGCGCGACCTGACGGGTCTTCCCGTCGTCACCGAGGTGATCAATCCGGAGAGCGCCGAGTTGGTGGCCGAGTACGCCGACATCCTGCAGATCGGGGCGCGCAACTCGCAGAATTTCGCGTTGCTGAAGAAGGTGGGTCAGATCGGCAAGCCGGTGTTGCTCAAGCGCGGTATGTCCATGACGATCCAGGAGTTCCTGATGAGCGCCGAATATGTCATGAGCGAGGGGAACCAGGCGGTGATCCTCTGCGAACGGGGCATCCGCACCTTCGAGACCGCCACCCGCAACACGCTCGACCTCTCGGCCGTGCCGGTGCTCAAGGATAAGACCCATCTGCCGGTGGTGATCGATCCCTCGCACGGCACCGGCAACCACCACTACGTGGCCCCCATGTGCTACGCCGCCGTGGCGGCCGGGGCCGACGGGCTGATCGTGGAGGTGCATCCCGATCCGGAGCACGCCTCAAGCGACGGCCCGCAGTCGCTCAAGCCGGCAAAATTCGAGGCCATGATGGCAAAATTGAAATTGTTCGCCGAAGCGGCGGGAAGAGGACTTTGAGGTAGAGGTAGAGGTAGAGGTAGAGGTAGAGGTAGAGGTAGAGGTAGAGGTAGAGGTAGAGGTAGAGGGCTGCGCTTTGTTTAGGTGTTCTTTACCTCTACCTTTACCTATTCTTCATCCGGGTAGAGTTTCTCGATCTGGCGGAAGCTGTCGACGCACTCCATGAATACCTCCACCAGTTCCGGGTCGAACTGTTTGCCCGCCTCCTCCCGGATCGTGGTGAGGACGCTGTTCTCGTCCCAGGCATCCTTGTAGCAGCGCCGCGACGACAGGGCGTCGTAGACGTCGGCCAGGGCAACGATCCGGCCGAAAAGCGGTATTTCCGCTCCCTGTTTGCCGCGGGCGCCCCCCTCCTCGGCCTCGTAGCCGGGGAGCGGCTCCTGCGTCAGCGAGTCGATGTAGCCGGGGTACCCCTTGCCGTCCCAGCGTTCGTGGTGGTTGAGGGCCACGATGCCGGCCGATTCGTCGAAGTCTGAGTAGATGTCGGCGAAGAGGTTGGCGCCGAACAGGGTGTGCAGCTTCATCACCTGGTACTCGTCCGGCGTGAAGCGCCCCGGTTTCTTCAGGATCATGTCGGAGATGGCCACCTTGCCCACATCGTGGAGCATGGCCGACATGCGCAGCACGTCGCGATTCTTGTCGATCTCCTCCTGGGACACCCCCTTCGCCCGTGCCCAGGCCTCGTAGAGTATGACCGAGTAGGCGGCCACCCGGTTGACGTGCGGTCCGGTCTCCTTGGGGTCGCGCAGTTCGGCCATCTTGTTCATGCGCAGGATGATCTCGCGGGTCATCTTGGCCCGTTCGACGGCGTTGGCGGCGTTGTTGGCGAAATAGATGATGACGTCTTCCTCGCTCCGGGCGAAGGGAATGACGTTCCCCGATCCATCCATGGCGTTGATCAGCTGTAGCACGCCGATGACGTCGCCGCGGAAATTTTTCAGCGGTATGGTCAGCACGGAGCGGGTGCGGTAACCGGTCCGGGTGTCATAGGAGCGGTTGAAGGAGTAGGGGAGGGAGTCGCCCAGTTCGTAGACGTCGGCAATGTTCAGGATGGCGCCGTTTGCGGCCACGAAACCGGCGATGGAGGTGTTGTCGATCGGAACGCTGAAGGTCGAGTAGGGGAGCTTTCTGCCGGGGGGCAACCGCCGCTGCATGGTGTCGTTCTGGGCGTAGCTGAACTTGAGGCGGTCCCCTTCCCTGACGTAGATCGATCCGGCGTCGCAATTGGTGAATGCCCGCGCTTCGCCCAATATCTTTTCCAGCAGAAGGTCGATGTCCTTGATCTGGGAGATCTCGAAGCCCAGATTGAGCACTTTTTTCAGCTTTTCATCCCGACACTGCATAGGGAACACCTCCATGGGGCGAAATAAAATATATTCTATTCGCATGTATTGATTTACTCAAGTAAAACCACTGAAACCCCTCCAAGAAATATTTTCTCATTTTCCCGGTTTTTCGGGTTGCACCGTGGTGCCAATTGCACTACCATGCGAAAAATTCACTTGGAGAGACATATGAGGCTTTGCATCGCCATTGCATCTCTTCTGCTGTCCGTCCTGTTTTTAAGCATCTCGCCCGCTTCCGCGGAAACAGCTCCGTCCAGCCTCGAACAAGCCATGTCGGATACCCTTGATCTGTGGCGCGATGGGCGCTATGAACAGCTCTACGAGCGCCTCTCCCACCGCGGCAAGACATCCAGGGAGCAGTTCGTCTCCAGGATGCGCGAGGCATCGATCCGTCCGGCATGCTGCTGGCAGAAGATGGAGAACTTCAAGGTGTTGAACGAGAAGCGCACCGAGGCCACCGTATATGTCAAGGTCGGCCTCGAAGGGACGCCCGGCACGGCGGATTCCTGCACCCGCGATTTCAAGCTCTCCCACGAGGGAGGGACCTGGAAGATGCAACTGAACGACATCTTCTCCCTGGCCGGCATCTCCGGCAAGAAGGCAAGGCACGGCTCACGCAAGCATACCCCCGGGAACACGTCGACTTATCACCGTTAACAGATCAAGGAGAAACAGTATGGAACAGCTGAGGACAACGCCGCTCTGCGGGCGTCATGAGGCGCTCAATGCGCTGATGGCGCCATTCGGCGGATGGAACATGCCGATCCAGTACGAGGGGATCATCGCCGAGCACAGATGGTGCCGGGAACAGGCCGCGCTCTTCGATATCTGCCACATGGGGGAGTTCCTCTACCAGGGAGATTTCGACTCCGGCGGTCTGGAGGATCTCTTCACCTTTTCGGTGAAATCCATCCCGGTGGGACGCTCGCGCTACGGTTTCCTGCTCAACGAGCAGGGGGGAATCATCGACGACCTGATCGTCTTCCGTCTGGCCGAGACAGAGGCCATGATCGTGGTCAACGCCGCCACGGCGGACAACGATTTCAACGTGATCCGCTCCCGTCTGACCGGCGGGCAATTCTCCAACATCTCGGACGACACCGGCAAGCTGGACATCCAGGGGCCGCTCTCCCGTGCCGTATTGACGGCGGCCTTGGGAGAAGGGTTTGCCGCTCTCCCCTATTTCCGGTTCATGAGCATGGATATTCTCGGCAGCGAGGCCATCGTCAGCCGCACCGGCTACACCGGCGAACTGGGGTACGAGATCTTTCTCCCCGCCGCCAAGGTGGGAGAGTTGTGGGACCTCTTGCTTTCGGACGGGCGGGTGAAGCCGGCCGGGCTCGGGGCGAGGGATGTGCTGCGCCTGGAGGTGGGCTACTCGCTCTACGGCAGCGACATTGACGAGACCACGACACCGCTGGAGGCGGGGCTGGAAGGGTTCGTCGACTTCGGCAAGGAATTCGTCGGCAAGGGGGCGCTGCTCAGGCAGCAGGAGCAGGGCTTGATGCGCAGGAAGGTGGCCTTCGAGGTGGACGGCCGCCGTTCGCCGCGCCACCACTACGAGATCGGCTTTTCCGGGGAGACCGTAGGCTCCGTGACCAGCGGTGTCTTTTCACCCATGCTCGGCGGCGGCATCGGCCTGGGATTCGTCAGGCCGGACGTGGCGGTGATCGGCACTCCGCTCACCATCTTCCACGAGCGGGTCAGCATGAAGGCGACCGTCTGCGAGCTCCCCTTCTACCGGGGCGGGTCGCTCAGGTCGTAAACCGGCCAAAACACAATTGCTTTCTGACCGATATCCCAAAAGAAGATTGATTCATAAAAAACTGAAACACAATAACGCAAAGGCGCAAGGGTTCAAAGCCGCAAAGTAACATCCTGGGAAAACGGTCTTCTTTGCGTCCTTGCGTCTTTGCGTTAAAATTTGCCTTTGTTTCGATTGCTTTTGCCTCAGATATTTCAATTCAGCATCAATTTCGAGTGATCCAAATACCAAGGAGGAAGGAACAATGAGCATCTATTTCACCAAGGAGCACGAGTGGGTCAAGGTCAAGGAGGGTATCTGCGCGGTCGGCATCAGCGAGCACGCCGCCCATGAACTGGGGGACGTGACCTTTGTCGAGCTGCCCCAGCTGGGCAAGCAGGTCAAGCAGTTCGAGGTGCTGGGGAGCATCGAGTCGGTCAAGGCCGCCAGCGACATCTATGCGCCGCTCTCCGGCAAAGTGGTCAAGGTGAACGAGGCCTTGAACGATGCCCCCGAGATCGTCAACGAGAGCGCCGAGGATGCGGGCTGGATGGCCTGGATCGAAATCGCCGACGAGTCGGAACTGAAGAGCCTGATGACCAGGGAGCAGTACGACGAATTCCTGAAGACCCTGTAGGGGCGGGGTTTCCCCGCCCTCATGAATGGGCGCCGGAACGGCGCCCCTACCATTTGTCAGGAGATACCATGAACGACAGCCATTACTGTCCCCATACACCGGCCGAGATCAAGGAGATGCTCTCCGCCATCGGCGTCAGCAGCGTCGAGGAGCTGTTCTCCCCGATACCGGCCGAACTGCGGGCCAAGACCTTCAACATCCCGCCCGGGATGTCCGAGTTCGAGACGTTAGCCAGGATGAGATCGATCGCCGCTGAGAACAGCGGGGCAATGCTCAATTTCATCGGCGGCGGTTTCTACGACCACGTGATCCCCGCCGTGGTGGATCATCTCTCCGGCCGGGCCGAGTTCTACACCGCCTATACCCCCTATCAGCCTGAGTGCTCCCAGGGTACGCTCCAGGCCCTGTTCGAGTACCAGACCGCTATCTGCCGCCTGACCGGGCTCGACGTCTCCAACGCCTCGCTCTACGACGGCGCCACGGCCTGCGCCGAGGCGGCCATGATGGCGCTGCGCGTGACCGGCCGCAACAGGATCGTCGTGGACGGCTGCGTCAACCCCTTCTCCCGCCAGGTGCTGAAGACCTACCTCTTCAACCTGGACGTGGAGGTGGTCGAGATCGCGCCCCTGGACGGACTGCTCAACCGGGCCGAGCTGGCAGGGGTCCTCGACGACGGCGTGGCCGCCGTGATCGTGCAGAACCCCAACTTTATGGGCTGCGTCGAGGATTTCACCTCCCTGGCGGAAGAGGTCCATGCCGCGGGGGCCCTGCTGGTGGCCTCGGTCTATCCGATCTCCCTGGGGCTGCTCAAGTCCCCCGGCGAGATGGGTGCGGACATCGCCGTGGGCGACGGCCAAAGCCTGGGGAACCCGCTCTCCTTCGGCGGTCCCTCCTTCGGCTTCATCGCCGCCAAAAAGACCTACATCCGCAACATGCCGGGACGCATCATCGGCGAGACGGTGGACAAAGAGGGGCGCCGCGGCTTTGTTTTGACCCTGCAGGCCCGCGAACAGCATATCAAGCGCCACAAGGCCACCTCGAACATCTGCAGCAACCAGGGTCTTTATGCCCTGCGCGGCCTGATCTTTCTCTCATCGGTGGGAAGGGAGGGGCTGGCGGAGATGGCCCGCCTCAACCGTGACAAGGCGGAATACGCCAAGGAGCGGCTGGCCGGAATTCCCGGCGTGACCGTGCTGCAATCGGCTCCCACCTTCAACGAGTTCACCCTGTTCCTCCCCAAGCCCGCGGAAGAGGTCGTTGCGGGGTTGCTCAGGAACGGCGTCGCCGCCGGCGTGCCGCTGGGTGGATACTACCAGGATTCGGCAAACGCCATGGTGGTGACGGTCACCGAGAAACGGACGCGCAAGGAGATCGATCAGCTGGTCAAGGAACTGGAGGCGGCGCTATGCAACTGATCTACGAAAAATCCATTCCCGGTCGCAAGGGGGTGAAACTGCCCGCCTCGGACGTGCCAACTGCGGCGCCGCTCCCCGAAAACCTGTTGCGCGGGGAAAAGGCCGGCCTGGCGGAGGTCTCCGAGATGGACCTGGTGCGGCATTTCACCAACCTCTCAAGGCGCAACTTCTCGGTGGACACCAACTTCTACCCGCTCGGCTCCTGCACCATGAAGTACAACGCCAAGGTGCTGGAGAACGCGGCGGCACTGTTCGCCCCCTTCCATCCCATGACGGCGCTCCTGCCGCAGGGGAACGATTTCTGCCAGGGGACCCTGGGGATGCTCTACGACCTGGGACAGATGCTGGCGGACATCACCGGCATGGACGAGGTCACCACCCAGCCGCTGGCCGGCGCCCACGGCGAGATGACCGGCATCATGCTGATCGCCGCCTACCACAAGGCCAAGGGGAACAGGAAGAGGTACGTGCTGGTGCCCGACTCCTCCCACGGCACCAACCCGGCCTCTGCGGCCATGGCGGGCTACGAGATCATCACCGTCCCCACCGCCCCCTACGGCGACATGGACATCGAACTGTTCAAAAAGGCCATGAACGACGAGGTGGCGGCGGTGATGATGACCTGCCCCAACACCCTCGGGCTGTTCAATCCGCATATCAAGGAGATCAGCGACATCGCCCACTCCCACGACGCCCTGATGTACTACGACGGCGCCAACCTGAACGCCATCATGGGCAAGGTCAAGCCGGGGGACATCGGCTTCGACGTGATCCACGTCAACCTGCACAAGACCTTCGGCACCCCCCACGGTGGCGGCGGCCCCGGCGCCGGCCCGGTGGGGGTGAAAAAGGGGCTGATCCCGTTCCTCCCTTGCCCTCGCATCGTCATGGACGACGACGGCCGGTTCGGGCTTGAGACCGCCAACCCCGGTTCCATCGGCCGCACGGCCAGCTTCTTCGGCAACTTCGGCGTGATGGTCAAGGCCTACGCCTACATCATCATGCTCGGCCGCGAGGGGCTGATCCGGGCCTCGGAGCAGGCGGTGCTGAACGCCAACTACATCAAGGAAAAACTGAAGCCCTGGTACGACGTGCCCTACGACATGACCTGCATGCACGAGTGCGTCTTCTCCGCCTCCAGGCAGCTCAAGCAGGGCGTGCACGCCATCGACATCGCCAAGTACCTGATCGACCGGGGCTACCACCCCCCCACGGTCTACTTCCCGCTGATCGTCAAGGAGGCCATCATGATCGAGCCTACCGAGACCGAGAGCAAGGCGACGCTGGACGCCTTCATCGAAGTGATGATCGAGGCGGCGAAAACCGCGGAGAGCAACCCCCAGGCGCTCCTGGAGGCGCCGCTCACCATGCCGATCGGCCGGCTGGACGAGACCAAGGCGGCCAGGGAGCAGAACGTCTGCTGTCTGGTGTGAAAAGGTAGTACCGTCGCTTAGCCTGGATGACGTTAAAATGACCGATCTCGCGAAAACCTGGCGCCTCATCGTGTCCTCCCCGCTCCCCGGAGCGGAGAACATGGCCATTGATGAGGCGCTTCTGCGTTCCTTTGATCCGGCAACTTCGCTGCCCGTGCTGCGCATCTACGGCTGGGAGCCGGCGGCACTCTCCCTGGGGCGCTTCCAGAAGGGGGCCGAGGTGCTCGACCTGGAACGCTGCCGGGCGGAGGCACTGCCCGTTGTGCGGCGGATCACGGGCGGCGGCGCGATCTACCATGCCGACGAGCTGACCTACTCCATCGTCTGCGCCCCCTCGCAGATCCCCCCCGCATCTTCGATTAAGGATTCCTTTCGCGTGCTGACCGGTTTCCTGCTGGCCTTCTACCGCGGGCTCGGGCTGAGGGCTGCCTACGCGGTGGATGCCCTCCCCTCTGGAACGCGGCTGGGCGAGCGGACCCCCTTCTGTTTCGCCGGGAAGGAGAGCTTCGATATCCTCGTGGGGGGCGGGAAGATCGGCGGCAACGCCCAACGCAGGCAGAAGGGGACCATCTTTCAGCACGGCTCGATCCCGCTCGTGAACCGGGCGGAAACCGGGCTTTCGTATATGAGGCAGCGGGTCCCGGAGCAGGCGCGGGACGCGACGAGTCTGCGTGATTGCGGGGTTTGCGCGACCGGCGAAACAGTGGGGCAAGGGCTTGCCTCGGCATTCAAGGGGCACTTCGGCGTGGAGTTGGATAATGACACGCTTAACGGGCAAGAGCGGCAGATTGCCGGGGAACTGCTCCTGCGGAAGTATTCGACGGAGCTGTGGAATCTGGAAGGGGTAGGGGAGTGAATATCCAACGCAAGCCCGAGTGGCTGCAAAAGAGGGTCAATCCAGCTGAACAGGGCGACATGCGCAGGCTCCTGGGTGAACTGCGGCTGAACACGGTCTGCCAGCAGGCGCTCTGCCCGAACATCTCGGAGTGCTTCGGCTGCGGCCAGGCCACCTTCCTTATCCTGGGTAAGAACTGCACCCGCCTCTGCGCCTTCTGCAATGTGGAGAAGAGCGCGCCGCTGCCGGTGGACCGCGACGAACCGGGGAGGGTGGCCGAGGCGGTGGCCCGGCTCGGGCTCGCACACGTGGTGATAACCAGCCCGACCCGCGACGACCTGCCTGACGGCGGGGCCTCTCTCTATGCCGCCACGGTGGCGGCCATAAGATCCTCTTCAGCTAAAACCCGGATCGAGCTCCTGATCCCCGATTTCCAGGGGAGCCGCATCAGCCTTGAATGCGTTGCCGCCTCCGTGCCGGACATCATCGCCCACAACCTGGAGACGGTCCCGCGACTATATCACATCCGCAGCGGCGCCGATTACGGGCGTTCGCTGGAGCTCCTCAGGGTGTGCTCCGAGGTGGCGGCGGGCATCCGCACCAAGTCCGGGATCATGCTGGGAATGGGGGAGACGGAGCGAGAGGTGTTGCAGGTCTTCAGCGATCTGCGCTCGGTCGGCTGTGACTATCTCAGTATCGGCCAGTACCTGGCCCCCAGCCGGCGTCATCACCCGGTAGAGGAGTATGTAAGGCCGGAGGTGTTCGAGCGGCTGCGGGATATGGCGCTGGAAGCGGGCTTCAGCCACGTGGAGAGCGGACCATACGTGCGCAGTTCCTACCATGCGGGAGAATACAGGTGATAAAGCGGGCACAAAAAAAGCATCTGATTATCATTCGCCTCGCTTCTGGTATACTAATCTTCTGAAAGTCATCGCTTAAGAGGATTGGCCATGCAGGTCGAGTGGTGGTACTGGATTATCGCCGGATTCTGCCTGATCGGACTGGAGTTGATCTTTCCGTCGTTCACGATCATCTGGTTCGGCCTGGGCGCGCTGGTGGTCGGGGTTCTGAAGGCCCTCTGGCCGGCCCTTCCCACGGCCGTGCAGATCGTCCTCTGGATTGCGGCGTCCATCTGTTTTACCCTGATGTGGTTCAAATACCTCAAGCCCAAGGGGAACAGAAACCATGCCGGGCCGTCCGGGAAGGGGATCGTCGGCGCGACCGGCATTATCGTCCGCGGCGCGGACGTCGGTTGCGACCGGTGGACGGTCAGGTTCGGCGCACCGCTTTTAGGGGTTGACGAGTGGTGTTGCTACGCCGATGAGGAATTGCAGGTGGGGGATACGGTGCGGGTAACCGAGATCGAGGGTCAGATTTTGAAGGTTGTCAAGATTTAGAAGCGGATGAGAGGGCATCGTTGCCGTTTTCAAAGCCGTACGCGGTGTACCCTCTTTTCTCGATAATCCTGAGCAGGCTCGTCCTGACGTCCGATTCATCATCGACTATTACCACCCGTCCTTGACAAGTCGTATTCATGATGTCTTCCCTCCCAGCACTTCTCGCACCTTGAACAACAATTTTTTGGGATCCAGCGGTTTTGAGACAAAATCGAGGCCTTGGTCGAGCATGCCGCGCTTATGGATGATGTCATTGGTGTAACCACTTATGAAGATCGCCTTGATATCGGGATTTATCTTTCTCATCTCGTCAAAGGCCTCTTTCCCGTTTATCTTCGGCATGATGATGTCCAGAATGACCAGATGGATTCTGTCCTTTTTTTCGCTGAATCGGGCAAGCGCATCACTGCCGTCCACGGCAGTGATGATTGTGTAGCCGAACATGCCGAGAAACTTTTCAGCCAGCTCCCGCAAAGAGGCATCGTCATCGGCCAGGAGGATCGTTTCCGTGCCCCCTTTGAGAACCCCTTCGTTGCCGGTATGTTTTTCCGCGAATGCCGGCTGTATCAGAGGGAGGTAGATCTTGAAGGTCGTCCCCTTGCCGGGTTCGCTGTAAACATTGATGAAGCCGTTATGCTGTTTGACGATCCCATAGACGATGGAGAGCCCCAAGCCGGTTCCCTTTCCAACCTCCTTGGTGGTGAAAAACGGTTCGAACACCCGCTTGCAGATGATTTCATCCATACCCTCTCCAGTGTCTGAGAAAGAAATCAAGGCATAACAACCTGGATCGCCATAACCATGGGCCCTGACATATTCGTCATCCATCTCGACCATCCCCGTTTCAAGTAACAGCAGGCCGCCTTTCGGCATGGCATCCCGCGCATTGGCAGCCAGGTTCATCAGAACCTGTTCGATTTGTCCACTGTCGGCATTGACGGCCAATACATCCTGTGTGATCGACGTCTTGAGGTCGACATCCTCGCCGATGATCCGCTTCAGGAACTTCTCTGTCTTTCCGATGATCTGGTTGAGATCGACCGGTTGCGGATTGATGATCTGTTTTCTGCTGAAGGCGAGCAGGCTTCTGGTCAGGTCGGCGGCCCTGTCGGCAGAGGCCAGCACGTGGTTAATATTCTCTCTCTGGGGGTCGTCCTTATCCATACCCATCTCTATGAGAGTGCTGAAACCTACTATGGCTGTGATGATATTATTGAAGTCATGGGCCACCCCCCCTGCCAGTTGGCCGATGGCCTCCATCTTCTGGGACTGGAAGAGTTGTCTTTCGAGTGTTTTCCGTTCGGTAATGTCCCGGTAGTTACAAACGCAGCCGTATAATTTTCCATCGCAATCATAAAGGGGGGAACCGGAAACGAAGAAATGGCCGCCAAGGCGAGGTTCGTTAATCTCCGCCAGATGGGGAAATCCATCGGCCAGGAGTTGGGCATAAGGGCAATAAGGCGGCGGTTCATTAACTCCATGAATAATCGTGTAACAGATCAAGCCGATTGTCTCGTCCGGCGTTACCCCCAATTTATCCGCCATGGCCCTGTTGGCCCTCACAACCTTGTAACCGATATCCACAATCATGATCGGATCTATAATGGCGTCAAAGGTCCGTTCCCACTCCGCTTTCCCCTTTCGTATCTCCTCCTCGGACCGCTTGTGTTCGGTGATGTCCGTAACGATCCCATCGCAGGCAACGAGGCTGCCCTCCTGGTTATAGCGCGGCACCGGCGTGTTCCGTATCCAACAGATCCGCCCATCCTTGTGGATGATGCGGTGTTCAATGGTAAAGGGGGTCTTCCCTGCAAGCACGGAATTGGCCTGTTCCAGGACAATCGGTCGATCCGCCTCATGCACCATGCGGAGCCAGAGGCCGGGGTCGGCAGCGTACTCCTCGGATGTATACCCGGTCACAGCCACGCATCCGGAACCATGAGACGTGGTTATCGGCCCGCCGTCCTCCAGCAGCGTCGTGTAAACATAGTCGGTCACCGATTCCAGAAGGAGCCGATAGCGCCCTTCGCTTTCCCGCAATTCGGCGGTTCTCGATTCCACCGTCTGTTCGAGCCGTTCGTTGAACAACATCAATTCATACTGCGCCTTGATCAATTCGTCATTCTTCTGGATGGCGGCCTCGTAGGACGAAAGCAGGAGGTTGAGGATCTGGATGCGGTCCGATTTGATGAAATATTTTTCGCAGGCGAGAATCACTTCCACGCCGAGCTGGGTATTCTCAATATCCTTGAGATGCTTGTTCGCAAGAATGTACTGAATACGAGACAGAATTTTATTATCATCGTATGGCTTCGTGATGAAATTATCCGCCCCGCATTCCAGTCCTCTGACCACATCCCGCGGGTCTGAAAGGGCGGTAAGAAGAATTACGGGGAGGGCCCTGAATTCCTCATCATTCTTGATCGCCCGGCAGAGTTGATAGCCATCCATTTCGGGCATGACGATATCGCTGATGACCATGGTCGGTTTACGCTCCCTGATCAGTGAGAGCGCCTCGACGCCGTTAGCGGCAATCGATACGGCAAGGTCGTGCCGTTCCAGGGTGTATTTCAACTCTTCGGCCTGCGTAGGACTGTCTTCAACTATAAGGATTTCCACCTTATTGTTTGCCAGGTCATGGTCTCTCATGGTCAGTCCCTTTCATCGGTTTTCTTCCGCTGAGGCCGAATTCCAATGGTCAGGCGGCGAGCACTGACCGCCATGCTGCGTCCGCCGGATCGGATGACGAATTGTGCGGGCATACCCCCTGCGCATACCCCCCGCGCCTATCCCGCCGCAAGGCCTCAAAGCCGGCGCCGGTCAGGTAGAACACATTACCCTGCATGTCGAGCAGGCCGCGTTCGAGAAGCTGCACCACGCCGGTGCTGAAATCGACGGTGTTG
>JACPFJ010000038.1 GCA_016182975.1 Deltaproteobacteria bacterium | reverse complement strand
ATCTGCTCCACCCGGTCCACCACCGAGAGGTCGAGCGTGTCCGGGATGAAGCCGGCGCCGATCCCCTGGATCTTGTGGGGGGCGGGCTTGATCTCCTGGCCGGCCAGCTTCTGGCTGATGACCGGGCTCTCCTTCGGCTCCACCGCAACGGAGATGATCTTTTTGCCCCTCGTGTTCTTGAGGTAGCGCGAAACGCCGGTTATCGTGCCGCCGGTGCCGACACCGGAGACCAGCACGTCCACGCCGCCGTCTGTGTCCGCCCAGATCTCGGGGCCGGTGGTCAGCTCGTGGATCTCGGGGTTGGCCGGGTTCTTGAACTGCTGCGGGAGGAACCAGCGCTGCGGTTCGGAGGCGGCGATCTCCTCGGCCCTGGCAATGGAGCCCTTCATCCCCTCGGGACCGGGGGTCAGGATCAGGTTGGCCCCCAGGGCGGCCAGCACGCGGCGGCGCTCGATGCTCATGGTCTCCGGCATGGTCAGGGTCAGCTTGTAGCCGCGGGCCGCAGCCACGTAGGCCAGGGCGATGCCGGTGTTGCCGCTGGTCGGCTCGATGATCTCGACCCCCGGCTTGAGCACGCCGCGCTTCTCGGCGTCCCAGATCATGTTGGCACCGATGCGGCACTTGACCGAGTAGGCCGGGTTGCGACCCTCGACCTTGGCCAGGACAACGGCCTTGGCCCCGGCGGTGACGTGGTTCAGCCGCACCAGCGGGGTGTTGCCGATGGATTGCGAGTTGTCCGCGTAGATCGTGCTCATGGAATTGTCTCCTTTCGGGCTGCTCTTTTTAAATCTATAGATTATGTGGATATTTAAGGCAAAAAAATTGCCGCTTGTTGAGGCGGGGAGGATCAATATCTATTATGACTATAGATAATATATGATTATTTGCTTGTCAAGAAAAAAACTATCCAGTCATTTCACATCCACGTTCCTGATCCCGCTCGGCCGCCAGGCCGGGGCGATGACGAACGAGCCGCTTTGCTCCCGCTCCGGCAGCAGGGTGCCGAAGGTCACGGCCGTATCCCCGAAGCGGCTGTTGACCTCGTCCATGGCCCGCGTGGCGAAGAGCCTCTTGCGCTCCTCCTCGAACAGCGGCAACTGCTCGGCCTGGTGGTTGAGGTTGGAGAGCGTGACACCCATCAGCCTGACCGGCTGCTCCAGGGTCACGCTGTCGAGGATGCCCAGGGCGGCCCGGTAGATCTCGTCGCTCAGGTTGATGTAATTCTTCAGTGTGGTCTGCCTCCCGAAGCTGCTGAAGAAGTCCGCGTACCTGATGTAGAGGCTGACCGTCCGGCCGCTCACGTTGTAGCGCCGGGCGCGCCGGCCGACCATCTCGGAGAGCCGCAGGAGGACACGGAGGATATCCTCGCGGGCCTCGATGTCCCGCTCCAGGGTCATGCTGTGGCCGACCGACTTGACCTCTGCCTCCTCGCCGAATGGGACCACCGGCGAGTCGTCCCTTCCCTGCCCCATCCGCCTCAGCCGCGGGCCGAGGATGCCGAATTTCCGGGTCAGGCGTTCCTCGGCGCAGCGGCCGAGCTCGCCGCAGGTGCGGATGCCCATCAGCGCCAGTTGGCGCTCGGTATTGCGGCCGATGCCGCATAGGTCCTTCACGGGCAGGCGCTCCATGACGCCGGCGATCCCCTCCGGCGGGATGGTCGTCAGGCCGTCCGGCTTCTGCATGTCGCTGGCCAGCTTGGCCAGGAGCTTGTTGGGGGCGATGCCGATGGAGCAGGTGATGCCGAAGCGGTTCCGGATGCGGGCCTTGAGCTCAAAGGCGATGTTCTCGGGGGTGCCGAAGATGGAGAGGGAATGGGTCACGTCCATGAAGGCCTCGTCGATGGAGAAGACCTCCACCTCGGGGGTGTAGTCCAGCATCATGGCCATGATCTCGCGGGAGGTATGGGTGTACTTACGGTTGTCGCCGATGACGATGATCAGCTCGGGGCAGCAGCGCCTCGCCTCCCAGACCGCCATGCCGGTCTTGACCCCGAAGGCCCTGGCCTCGTAAGAGCTGGTGGTGATCACGGTGCGGTGCCCGCTCCCGGTGACGGCGATCGGCCTGCCGCGCAACTCGGGGTTGGCCTGCTGCTCCACCGAGGCGAAGAAGGCGTTCATGTCGATGTGGAGGATGGTGCGGTTCATGACGGTGAAATAACCCCGGAAAAGGCGCTTACCGCGGGGGACGCGGAGACGACGGTGTAAAACCAGTCCCGACCTGAGCCGAGCTTAAGTTACTAAAAATATACATAGGTGCATTATAGTTGCCAATAATATGTTTTTAAGCCATTATAGATACATAAAATATATTTTAACGGAAAAAAGGAAAGGCTATGGCTGCAATAAATGTTCAACAAGAGGTGTTCCTCTCGGACAGTTCCATCACGCTTGCCGTCTCGCAGATGGTCAAGAGTGGAAAAGCCAGAAAAATAGGGCCTCGACTCTATACGCGAAACATGATCGAGACGGTGGAGGCCATTATCGCACGAAACCGTTGGCAGATAACAGGACTTCTTGCCGGCGGCGGGGTCATCGGTTTTCGCACTGCGCTGGAAAGCCGTCCGGCAAAGGACGGCTCCGTCTTCGTGACATGCGGCTACAAAAAGGTGATCGAACTGCCCGGCCTGAGGATCGTCAAGATCCGGGGAACCGGCCCCGTGGAGGGCGATAATGAGTTCATCGGCGGTTTGTACATGGCATCGCCCGCCAGAACACTCCTCGAAAATCTGTCACCCACGAAGGCAAGAGAGGCAAGTACCCGCTCGGTCGGCCAAGCCGGCGTCGAAGAGCGGCTCACCGCCATCTTTCGCAACAGGGGTGAGTATGAACTGAATAAGATACGGGACCATGCGCGGCATATCGCCCCACTGCTCGGGCTTCAGAAGGAGTCTGCCCTGCTGGACCGGTTGATCGGCGCCCTTTTGATGACCCGTTCGGCTGAACTGGTCACCCCTGCGGCCAGGTCGTATTCGGGCGGCGAGCCATACGATCCGATGCGCCTTGAGCAGTTCGAAGCATTACGGGCCACCCTTGCAGCAGCTGTTCTGCCTTCAAGACAGCGGGCATATGCATCGGACCAGGCATTTTATAACGAGGGCTTTTTTGATGCATACTTCTCCAACTTCATAGAAGGCACCGAGTTCGAGGTCGATGAGGCGTTGAGTATCGTCTTTTCCGGTGTTATCCCCATGTCCAGGCCGGAGGATGCCCACGACATCCTCGGAACCTACAAGGTCGTAGGAAACCTGAATGAATTTAGGCGCACCCCCGGCGATTTTGGGTCGTTCATGGATCTCTTGCGCCACCGCCACGCATCAATCATGGAGGGGAGACCGGACAAGCGTCCGGGTGAATTCAAGGAGGTGGCGAACCGCGCGGGCTTGACCGTATTCGTGGCGCCCGAGCTGGTGCGCGGAACCCTGCGGCAGGGATTCTCGTTTTACCGCTCCCTTGAGGACCCGCTGGCGCGAGCCCTGTTTATGATGTATCTCGTAGCGGAGGTCCATCCGTTCGATGACGGAAACGGCAGGACCGCCAGGGCCATGATGAACTCGGAACTGATCGCGGCGGGCATCTGCAGGATCATCATCCCCAGCGTGTACCGTAACGAGTATATCTCGTCGCTGAAGCTGTTGAGCAACCACAAGGACCCTGCAGCCTTTCTGTGGGTGATGACCGTCGCGCAGGATTTCGTCAGCCGGATCGACTTCAGCGATCTGGGCATGGCGCGGCAGGTTCTGGCGAGTTGCAATGCCTTTGAAAGGCCGGAAGAGGACAAGAAGCTGAAGATGCCGGGGCAGGCGCCTCTGTAGTCGTTCTTCATATCCCATCAATGGTGATCAATCTCCCTGGCGGGACTTGTGCCATGATCCCGTTTACCTCCATCGGAGAGGAGATCGCCATGGCAGCGCCGTTCCAGTGTCTTTGCGCATTTTCCGGTTATGCGACAACCTTCGGCAGATCAGGAAAGTGCCTTGCCCCGTTCCGTAAGGCGGGCCTTGGTCATTCGCTCACGCAGGCCCCCCTCCCTGACGAAGGCGGTTTCCAATTGTTTCAGTTGCCGGTCCAGAAGATAGTTGGCCTGGTGAATCAGGCAGATGATGATGTTGGCCACAACCTCGGGCGGTCTGGTCTCAATGTAGGGTCTATAAGTCTCATATGTCTCATTGGTCTCATTGGTCTCATTGGTCTTATAAGACTTATAGGACTCATGGGACCTATTGTTTCCAAGCCTGCGCACATATAACGCCTCTTTGCTGTCCTTTTCCCAAAGCCGCAAGCCGCGGGTCCGCAGGAAATCGCGGTAGTCGGCCAGCAGTTCCTCCAGGCTGGCGCGGGCCACGTTCGTCAGCTTGATCTCGGTCTCCTTGGAGGTGCCGAAGGCCATGCTCCCCTCGATGATATTCTGCTTGCCGGAACGGGCCGCCTGCACCATCTGGTCATGGGTTCGGCTGCGTCTGTCGATGAAGCGGTCGCAGAAATATACCGTTGCATCGTAGACGATCTCGGCTTTCTGGTGGGAGAGAAGATCCTTGTAGCCACCATGGGGTGGGATAAAACCTTCGGTCATAGCCGGACCTCCGGCAAAGAGCCTTATAGCCTCATTTTGCTATTAAATTAACGTACAAAAAACCAAATCAAACCAACTCAAACAGCTTCTCCGCCTTTTTCCTACCGCTCTGCCTCAGAACAACAATATTGTCCGGCTCCGAGACAAACCAGGCAAACGATCCCCAGGCCAACTCCAACACGAGTTTCCGGTAAGCACCTCCCCGGCGATCGGAAAATGCCGTCACGAATGCGACCTGCTTCGGGTTGAAACCAGCTTGGACCGCGATATCCAAGAGCGCCGCCATGCGGCTGGTGGTTACCGCCCCGTCCGTTGCGACAACCTCCACGAACACCAGCAACGGGTCCTTGGGACCGATATCCACCAGGATAATGTCGGGAAGATTGCGGTTGGCCTGGATGTTCAGACCGATGGAACGGGCCAGCTTATCGTCTTTCGCAACGACCTTGTTGCCCGATTCGCTGAGAAAAATGACGCCGGGGGTCTTCAGGAAACGGGCAGCGAAGTCCTCTATGACAGCCTTGCTGATGACCGAACTCGGCCCGACGGCCATGGTCCTGGTTTCCCCGTTAGGAAAGGAGACGAGAACACCGCTTTCTTCAGCACCAGCCACGGCTCCCTGCTTGAGAATCTGTATGCGGGCCAATGAACCGCGATTCAGGTATTTTTGCTGCCATTCCAGTATCTTTTTGGCGACTCTCTTTTCAGGGAGGTCTTCCGCAAAAAGCGCCGCGAACTCCCGATTCAAGGCATAACGTGGCTTGGCGGATGTGGTCGGCAGGCCGGCCCGCTCAATGACCGCACCGGTCAGGATCAGCCCGGAACGCAAGGTTTCGTCCCGGATCGGCTCCCTTGTGTTCTGAGCATACCAGCATCCGGAGACATCCTTCATTCCACCGGGAACCAGCGACAGCTTGGCCCAAGACAAACGTTCGTCGTCAGTGGTTTGAGCAGCTTGGCTATCAGTCATCTTGGTCACCTGATCCGGCCTGAGCCAATGGTCAGCTTCCTCGACAGCACCCGCGTACAACATGACAAAGATGGTCTTGGCAGCCATTTCCCTGATGACATAGTTCCTGTGTTCAATCCCTTCAGGAAAGATAAGCGGCAGACGGTCAATGATGGTTTGCAGTGAAGGGATGGAAGGCAGCTTTCTTCGGGTCATGGTTCCACTCCGTATATCCGGGCAATAAGATTCTCTACTATTTTCGGAGGCGCTCCCCCCTCAACAAGCGTTTCGATCTCCTTTATCTGCTCGGGGGACGGCAGGGGGAGCAAGTTCAGTTCATAGGCCGAAACCGCCACGCTACCGCTGATGCAGCGGAAGGCCAGATCAAGCGCTCTGGTGTTTAACAGGACCGCTATCGTGGCGGGGGAAATGCTGGTCTTGCCGGGGATCGGCTTTATCATGTTGATGTGGTTTTCCACCACCACGCCGCCATGACTGGTAACGAAGGCCTCCGGCAGCAGCGCCGCGATCAGCCTTCTCCTCTGCTCCTTGGCCGTGGTCCGCTGGACAAGAACGCATGACTCACGGGTTATCAGGAAATCCTGGCCGCGATGGACATGGAAATATGGCGTATGGTTGCGCCGTACTGCGCTGAAACTGAACCGTCCCTCCGCTGTCACCGATTCGGCCCAGACAAGCGGATAACACCCCTTGCCCTTGTCCTCCCTGAGCTGTCCCTTGTGGCGGTTCCAAACCAGTTGGCCGGTATTGACGCAAAAACCGTAGTCCGCCAGGCGATGGGGCATGGCGATGAGTTTATTCAATAAGGCGGCATGCTGCGGGTCGCGGGGCAGAAACCACGGTTCCTCGCCGTTGAAGGGAAGTTTGAATTTGCCCACTTCCTGTACCCGCACCGGGCTATCCTCGCCGTTCGGCTTCAGGAAATGTACGCTTACCGGTGTATTCCCCCCATCTGCCCGCTTGTAGACGGTAAGCATGGTCTCCTGCAGGACATCCTCGAAAACCCCTTGGCGTTCGGTGACGAAATCCATCATCACCGGCGGCGCCTCTTCCTTCATCAGAGCGCGCAATGCCTTGAAATACTGACCGCCGAGAAAGGAGGTCGGGGTAACATAGCCGATCAATCCGGAGGGCTTGACCAGTCTGACGGCCAAGTCGGTAAACAGTCCGTAGAGGTTGGCGTGGCCGTAGAGTGACCTCTTGTAGATCTGACGTTGGGGATCAGGAAGGGTAATCTTTCCGTAGGGGGGGTTACCGATGATCAGATCGTATGGTTTCTGCGAGCTTGCCGAGCTGATGAGGGAGTCCCGCGTCTCGATCATGTCGGGGAGACGTTTGTTCGCCTTGAGACAGACCGGAAGGAGTACCGTTTCCAGAAGGACCATGGAGACCCAGGCAGCAAAGGGATCTATCTCGAAACCGTGCAACCTGGTGGCGATGTTACGTAGGACAAAGGCCGGGTCGGTGGCGTCAAGGCTTTTGAACATCCTGACGGCGACCGGGGCCAGAAACGCCCCACCACCGCAGGCCGGATCGAGGATGCGCCCCTTTTCCCAGTCAAACCCCGCCTCGGTCACCATATCCAACAGGCGCTCCACCAGGGCGGGGGGCGTGTAATAGGCGCCGAGCGTTGAGCGCATCGTGTCGGGGAGCATCACCGTGTACAGCGAGCTGAGAAGGTAACCGGCATGGAGTGGAGGGAAGGCTGCGGCGGAAAAGCCGGCGCCGTCGGCTAGCGAGAGGACGCTGTCGGAAGAGCTGTCAACGGCGCAAGGAATGGGGCGGATTTCCCATGTGCAGTGATGCTGTCTGCATGCCTCTTTCCAATAGGCGTTCAGCGCTATCCCGCAGACCGCCTGCGCCAGTCGCAAACGGGCGGCTTCGTCTGTCTCGTTCTCCGCAAGCCCTTTCGCCATGGCCTTCCAGGCGGCAAAGGAACCGCTTCCGGCGTCGGGAATTTCGGGTAGGCTGAGTTGAAATGACGGCAGTCTGTTCATCGATCTCCCACTCCGCTGAAATCCGGTGCGCATCATACCATCCCCCTTTCCCTGGTAACAGAGAAAACTCTATTCGTCATCTGGGGTCGTCTCCCCCCACCCGCCCCCGCCCCAGGATCAGCAACCCCGCCAGCAGCGCCATCCCCCCCAGCACCAGGTTGGCGATCAGGAAGGCGTGCCGGGCCCCCTCGTGCTCCAGCGCGCCCCACATGGTGCCCGCCAGGAAGCTCCCCAGTCCCTGGCCGGCCACGCGGGCGATGGAGAGGAGCCCCGAGGCGACCGCGCCGGTCTCGGGGGGGGCCTGGGAGAGGACGGCGGCGTTGTTCGCGCCCTGGAAGAGCGCCCGGCCGATGCCGATCCCGGCCAGGCCGGGGAGGACCCGGCCGGTGAGACCCTGGGTCCAGGAGGCCAGGGCCAGCACCGCGCTCCCCAGCCAGCTGATCCGCTCGTACCCCGCCCGGTCCGAGAGCCGGCCGGCCCACGGCCCGAGAAGCATCAGCAGCACGGGAGGGACCAGCATCATCAGCCCGATCCGGCCGGGGGTCATCCCCCCAGCCTCCAGATAGAAGGGCCAGAGCAGGTTGCTGCCGAATGACTGGGCAAAGAAACAGGTCGTGGCCAGGAGGGCCAGCATGAAACGGGGCGCCCTGACGGCGCGCCGCAGACCCTCGCGCAGCCCCACCCCGCGCAGCTCGGTCAGCCGGCCGGAGAGGAGAAAGGCCACCATCCCGAAGGGGAGGTTGATGAGGAAGATGCTGCGCCAGCCGAACCACTCCACCAGGAAGCCCCCCAGGGGCGGCCCCAGCATGGTGCCGGCGGCGACCGAGCCGGCCACCATCCCCAGAGCCCAGCCGCGCCGCTCCGGAAAGGTGGCTGCGGTCATCCCCGGCACCAGGCCGACGATGCCGGCCCCGGCGATCCCCTGCAGGAAGCGCAGCGTAAAGAGCAGCCCCAGGGTGGGGGAGAGCGCCAGCAGGAGCGAGATCAGGCTGAAGAGAATCAGCGAGACGCGGTAGACCCGCACGGTGCCGATCCTCCCCGCCAGTCCGGAAAGGGGGAGGAAGGAGAGCGCCGCCCCGATCAGGTAGAGCGAGGAGGCCCACTGGACGGCGCCGGCATCGGTATGGAAGTGGGCCGCCAGCGACGGCAGCGCCAGGTTGAGGGCGCTGGAGTCCACCGTGGAGAGGGTGACGCCGATCAGGAGCGCCGCCAGGCGCAGGTCTATGCGGGGAAAAGACATGAGGGAATCCGACTCCTAAGCCGGCCAGGCCGGAACCAAAAAATCTTGTTTCACGCAACGACGCAACGACGCGACGTTTAAAACATGAAACCAAAGATTTGTTTGAAAGCCTTTCGTTGCGTCGTCGCGTCGTCGCGTGAGTAATATCTTTCTGAACGTTTTTTATGTCGTAAACGCCTAGCGCGCCTCGACGCCGCCCAGGGTCCAGCTCTGGTCAACGGTGTTGTAGATCAGCTCGAAGAGGGCCGTGCCGTCGCTGACGGCGAAGTAGAGCAGGGTGTCCTCCCCGCTCTTCCCCTTCCAGCAGTAGGTGACCTCGGTGACGGTGTGCTTGCGGCGCTGCCAGTCGAAGCAGACCGGCCTGATCTGCCGCCCCGGCTCGAACACGGCCGCCACCCGTATCGGCGCCTTGATCCGCTCCATGCTTCACTCCAGGGAACGGAACAGCCCGACCATCTTGCCGACGATGGTCACCTCCCCCTGGCCGGGGCGGCAGATGATCGGGTCGTAGTTGGGGTTGGCCGGCTGCAGGCGAATGCGGCCGCGCTCGCGGAAGAACTGCTTGAGGGTGGCCTCACCCTCGACCATCACCGCCACCACCTCGCCGTTCTCGGCCACGCCCTGGGGGCGGATCAGGGCGATGTCGCCGTCGAGGATCCCCTTGTTGATCATGGAGTCCCCCTCGACCCTGAGGAAGAAGCACCCCTCCCCCTTGACCAGCCCCCGGTCCACCGCCAGATAGCCGCTGATGTCCTCGATGGCGGGGTGCAGCCGGCCGGCGCGGATGCGGCCGACGATGGGGAGGGAGACGGCCGGGGCGGCCCCTGCCAGGGTGATGCCGCGCGGACTGTTCTCCCTGCGGCGGAGATACCCCTTGCGTTCCAGGGCGTCGAGGTGTTTGCTGACGCCGAGGGTGCCGCTGACCCCCAGGCGCTCGGCGATCTCCCGCAGCGAGGGGGGATAGCCGCAGGTTGCCGTGAAGTCGCCGATGATGTCGAGGACCTGCTTTTGTCTGTGGGTGAGGTCGTTCATGGTCTGCCGCCTTTGGTTGTCATGCGTCAACCATAGCGGAGAACAGGCAGGGTGTCAATAGGGGATACGGGAACTACAGGAGCATCAGGGTCGCAGTGCCGTGGGCGACGAGTTTTGCGTCCTGATTGACGATTCTGGTGGTGAGGCTCGCCATGCGCCGGCCCATGTGGATCAGTTCCGCCCTGGCCGTCAGTGTCTCCCCTACCGCCGCCGGCCTGATGTAGGTGATGTTCAGGTTGGTGGTGGTGCAGGGCCGGCCCGAGGGGAGCAGCGGCCTGGGGAAGAAGGAGACCGTATCGGCCAGGGTGGCGATCAGCCCGCCGTGCGCGCCCCCCATGTAGTTGCCGTGGGCCTCGCTGACGGTCACCTCCATGACGGCATGGGCCTCTCCGATCTCCTTGAGGTGTATGTTCAGAGTCCGCAAGAGGGCAATGGCGTTGCCGGATTCAAGGGTAAGGGGTTCGATATGCATTTTTCCGCGGTCCTTTCAATGTTCGGGAGGAGGCGACAGGCGCCTGGCCTCCCGGAGAAAGATGGTTGCGAGCATGACGTCGCCCACGGCGCTGGTGATGATGCCGAGAGGGATGAGCAGCAGCGAGGCGAGACAGACGCCGGTGGCGATGTTCAGCCAGCAGTACGGCCGCTTCATCCCGCCCAGGTCGTTATCGAGGGCGAACAGACGCATCCCCAGGCCGGCCTGGGCGATACCGAGCAGGATGACCAGTGCGGCGAGCACGGGCTGGAGTTGTTCCTGGGCCTCCGGGTTGAAGAGGAGCACGGAAGAGGCCGCGGCATAGAGCAGGTTGAGGATGATCAGGCCAAGGATGATCGCGCCGGCCTTTTTGAAGGCGCAGTTCCGCACGAGGAAGCCGCGCAGGGTGGCAATGAGCGCCACGAAGATGAAGGTCCCGATCCCCTGCAGGAGGAGTTGCATGGTTAGGGCGCTCTCGTCGTGCCGTCCTTCGAGTTGCAGGGAGTACAGGAACATCGGCAGGGTCAGCACCGCACTGGCCATGGCCAGCATGCCGCCTGCCCTGAGGGTGGTGGGCCTCAACGCCCCTTTTGCTGTCGGAGTCCGCATGGGGCCGATTCTATGCCAAAATCGGCCGTTAGCCAAGCGTTCATGCTGAACGGCCCCAAAAACTCCCCGGCCTCACGCCTTCTCTGCGAGGATATCCCTGATCGTGTTGAGGAGCAGATGCGGCCTGATCGGCTTTTCCAGCAGTTGATGGCCGCTGTCGAACAATCCGTGTGCATGGAGCAGATCCCCGCTATAGCCGCTCATGAAGAGGATCTTCGCGCCCGGCCTGATGGTCAGAATCCGGTCCCTGGCCTGCATCCCGTTCATTTCCGGCATGATCACATCAAGCAGTACAAGGTCCACGCGCTCCTTGTGGAATTCGAACGTGCAGACGGCGTCCCTGCCGTTCACCGCCTCGATCACCTCGTAGCCGAAATGCTGCAGAATGGCGGTTATCGAATCACGCATCCCCTCGTCGTCTTCGGCGACAAGGATGGTACCCCTTCCCCCATCAAGGCCGGGGCCCTCGACAAGGCCCTCACTTGTCTCCGGATGCTCGCTCGTTTCTCTCGGCATATGCCTTCCCGTTTCATCGGATGATGCGAAGCATGCGGGCCGGATGAAGCGTAGCGCATCCGGCGATTATGGCGGCTTTCCACACCTGCCGGAACCGCTTCGCTTGTTCCGACCCGCGAAGAAATAGGCGTTACGCGGTACTAGAACCTGTCGAACTCCTCGTCAAGGGTATCGTGACCCCACATGTTCAGGCTCACGCCGGCATTAACGGCTCCCCTTGCCGTCTTTAGCGGTTTTTGGGCCTTGTCGTGATAGCCGTTGGATGCGGCATGAAGCAGCGGCAGCCGCGGGGGAGATTTAGATGCCAATCCGACCCGCGGCGCCATGGGCGAATTGTCGACCACGAAAAACTCGATGATATCCTGGAGCAATTCGGCCTGGGAGGAAAGCTCCTCGGCGGTTGCGGCCATCTCCTCGGCGGCGCCGGCGTTCTTCTGTATTACCTGGTCGAGCTGCTGGATGGCCCTGTTGATCTGCTCGGCGCCGGTATCCTGTTCGCGGCTGGCCGCACTGATCTCCTGGACCAGTTCGGCGGTCTTCTGGATGTCGGGCAGCAGGCGGGCCAGCATCTCGCCGGCCTTTTCGGCGATCTCGACACTGGTGGCGGAGAGGTTGTCGATCTCGCCGGCCGCCTTCTGGCTCCGCTCGGCCAGCTTCCTGACCTCGGTGGCGACCACCGCGAATCCCTTGCCGTGTTCTCCGGCGCGCGCCGCTTCGATGGCGGCGTTCAGCGCCAGCAGGTTTGTCTGGCGGGCGATCTCCTCGATGATGGAGATCTTGCCGGCAATCTGCTTCATGGCGGCAACCGTCTCGGCTACCGCCTTGCCTCCCAGTTTGGCGGCCTCCGCGCTCTTGACGGCGATCCGCTCGGTCTGGGTGGAGTTGTCCGCATTCTGACGGATAGTGGCGGACATCTCCTCCATGCTGGCGGAGGCCTCCTCGGCGGCGGCCGCCTGCTCGGTGGCCCCCTGGGACATCTGCTCGGAGCTGATGCTCAACTCACGGCTCCCGGCCGTTACGTTGTCGGCCGCCCCCTTCACGTTATTGACCACCTCCACCAGCTTCGCGACCATGTCGGAAAGTGCGTGCATAAGCTCATCATCCGTTGAGCGTGCCTTCAACTCCACCATCAGGTTGCCGTTGGCCACCTCCCTGGCCGCCGCGGTGATCCCGTTGGTGGTTTCGATGAGGATGTTGAGGTTGTTCCTGATGGAGTTGAAGTCACCATTGTAATCGTCGGTGATCCTGGGCGGGATGCTGCCCTTGCTGATGCGGTCCACGTATTCGGCCGCCACGTTCAAAGGGCCTATGACCGCATCCAGGGTCGCGTTGAACCCGGAGACTATATTCCGGAAATCACCCTGATGTTTGCTCGCATCGGCGCGGGTCGCCAGCTTGCCTTCCACCGCCGCCCTGGCAAGCATATTGGCGTCGGCCACCAGGGCCTTGATGGTTTCGACCATCCTCTGCATGGCGACGATGAGACTCCCGGCATCCTTGCCGTTGGTATCGATCTCCATGGAGAGATCGCCCGCCGCCACCTTGCGGGCGAGATCGGCCACCTCAAGCGGGTCGCCTCCCAACTGGTTTTGAACAACCCGCGAGATGATCAAGCCGGTCACGATGGCCATGAGGGTGCCGGCCGCCATGATAATCAGGGTAAAGACAAGCGCGGAGTCGGCAGTGGCCTTGTTTGCCTCGGCCTTCTCCCTCGCCTGGCCGATCTTCATGGCAAACAGCCTGTCGATCGAATCATCCACGCCCTTGGACACCGACACGGCCAGGGTGCTGCGGATCACCTTCAGGGCCTCGTCCCTGTTACCCTCCAGGGAGAGAGTCACGATCCGGTCGCGAACGGGGATGTATCTCTCGATTGCGCTCTTCAGGCTGTCGGTCTCCCTGCGGACGTCGGCCCCGGAAACCTCTTTCTCGAACCTGGCGAGGTCTTCCTTCAGTTGTTTATCCAGCGCCAGCAGGGTCGCGGCGTTCCTTTTCCTGGCCTCCATGTCTTCATTCAGGAGCATGTCGCGCAGGTTCATGCGCGTCTTTTGAAAATTCGCCGCCAAGTTGCCCAGATCTCCGAGCGGCTTGGTGTTGCTTTCATACATGACCTTGTCGGATTCCCGGATCTGACGGATCTTGATGAGACAGGTAAGACCGATCATCCCGGCAAAGGTTCCCACCAGGAGAAACCCCAGCACCAATTTGGCGCCGATTTTCAGGTTGCAGAACCATTTCATCTTGAGCCTCCCCGCAGCATGTATTTTTCAACCGAATTGCATCGTAATCCACATAACCGGCATGTCCCGAGATAGCAGCAAACATGCCACATCGCGTCCATTATATTTTTATGTTTACATATTGAATGGTTACTCTTTGCACGGGGGGGCGGGTGAGAAAAATGAGTTGCCACGATTGTGGCAACTCTCTATATTGTGGCAGGAAGATGTGAGATACCTCGGCATGGCGCCGTTCCCCTGTTGTGCGGGACACATATGAGACGAGGCGAACAATGTCCACCACGAGTACTTCCCAGGTAATCCTGCTTGTCGATGACGAGCAGGAGATACTCCTCTTTTCATCGCGCATCCTGCGCGATGCCTTTCCCAACAGGATACTGGCCGTCACCGACGGCAGTCAGGTCCTTCCCGCCCTGGCGGAGCACGAGGTTGCCGTGGTCGTGCTGGATCTCTACATGCCGGGGATGTCCGGCCAAGAACTCCTGAAACAGATCGTCTATTCCCACCCCCATACGCAGGTTCTCATTCTTACCGGCTCCAACGACCTCGAAACCGCCGTAGAGTGCATGAAGGGAGGGGCTTGCGACTATCTGCTCAAGCCCATGGATATCAGCCGCTTTGTCACCACGGTCGGCAAGGCCCTGGAAATGTTCAGGCTGCGCAATGAGGTAACCGCGTTAAAACAGCATCTCCTCGAAGGGAAGCTCGCCCACGAAGACGCATTCGCCTCGATCATCACGGTCAATCCCAAGATGAGGGCGATCTTCCACTATATCGAGAGTGTCGCCGGCTCCGGCCAGCCGGTCCTGATATATGGGGAAACAGGGGTCGGCAAGGAGTGTTTCGCCAGGACGATCCATGCCTTGAGCAAAAGGAGCGGCAAGCATATTGCGGTCAATGTGGCCGGGCTCGACGATCAGGTCTTCTCCGATACGCTCTTCGGGCACAGCAAGGGCTCCTACACCGGTGCGGACCGGATTCGGGACGGGCTGATCGCCACCGCCGCCGACGGCACCATTTTCCTCGACGAGATCGGGGATCTCGGCAACAGCTCGCAGGTCAAGCTGCTGCGGCTTCTCCAGGAGCATGAATACTACCCGCTCGGCTCCGACGAACCGAGGCGCAGCACCGCCAGGGTGATCGCCACTACCAACCGGAACCTGCCCGAGATGATCTCGTCCGGCAGCTTCAGGAGCGATCTCTATTACCGCCTCAGCACGCACAGTTGCTGCATACCTCCGCTGCGGGAACGCCGCGAGGACATCCCCCTGCTGGTCGACCATTTCATCGAACAGGCGGCGGGCATTCTGAACAAGAAAAGGCCCTCTTTCCCCCCCGAACTGATGACATATCTGGCCAATTACCCCTTTCCCGGGAATGTCCGGGAGTTGCAGGCCATGGTCTTTGATGCCGTGGCGCAGCATGAATCCGGCATGCTGTCCGTGGAACGGTTTCGCGAAAAGCTCACCCGGGATCACCCGAACAGGGGAGGCGACCCGGCCGTAAAATCCCCTCCACCGGGGGAGCAGCGGATCGTCTTTGACAACTTCCCCACACTCAAGGAGGCCGAGGAGCATCTGATCACGCGGGCCTTGTCCATGACCGACGGCAACCAGGGGGCGGCGGCGATGCTGCTGGGGATGACCCGCACGGCCCTCAACAACCGCCTCGTAAGGAAACGGGGAAGCGCCCCTCGTTAAATGACCTGCAACGCATTAACGCAAAGGCGCAAGGAGTCAAAGCCGCAAAGTCATATCCTGAAAAAACCATTTTCTTTGCATCCTTGCGTCTTTGCGTTAAATTCAGCCTTTGTTTTGGTTATTGTTCCGCATTTTTATTTATCCCGGTTCACTTTTACCGCTGAAGGGTGTATACAGATGCAGTGTGAACAACAGGCGGATTTCCAACGTTTACGGAGGGATTCATGGAAAACGGGCAGAGAACCCTGGTCGTCGATGATGACGTCTTCATTGGGAGCAGGATGGAGCTGATGCTCAACCTCCTCGGCATCACGGACGTTACCAGGGCAGTGAATGGTCTCCAGGCCGTAGAGCTGTTCGGGCAGGCGCTTAAGGCCGGCAAGCCGTACTCCCTGGTATTTCTCGACATCATCATGCCGGAAATGGACGGCCAGGAGGCCCTGAAGCGGATACGCACCATGGAGAGGGAGGCCGGCGTATCAGGGACCGACAGGTCGATCATCATCATGACCACCTCGCTCGGCTCACCCAACGACATGATGGAGGCCATGTTCGAGGGTGATTGCAACGATTATATCGTCAAGCCGGTCGATGAGGCCATCCTTGGCGGGATGCTCACCAGGTATGGGCTCATCATGTAGCTCCCGCCCCATGGAAAGAGACATTCAGACAACGGACGAATTGCAGCAGACCCTCGACGAGAACCGCCACCTCAAGGGGACCATAGCCGCCATGCGCGAACAATTGGAGGCCATGCGGCACGACAAGGAGCGTTCCATTCAAGAGGCGCTGGCGACCGCGCAGGACGAGATCATGCAACTGCGTGCCGCCATCGTCGCCCAACGGGACGAACTCGAAGCCGTCCGTTACGAGACCGAGAGGCGCTTTCAGGAGAGCATCGCGCTCGACAGTGACGAGAACCTCCAGCTCAAGACAACGATCCGGGAGTTGCGCAACGAGATGGAGCGCAAGGGCATGGCTATCGAGGAGCGGCTTGAGGAAGAGCGCGCTGCCTACCGCGACGATGTGAAACAGTTGCAGCAGACGATACGGGCGCTGCGGGAGGCGCTGCAGGAGAGGCGGGAGGCGAACTGCGACTGATGGAGAACTCCACGGCACGACAGGCAAAACCGGCAGGCGCCGCCAGAGGCGCTGCCAGGGGCAAGGGGACAGCGGCTGACCAGGAGAGACGCCTCTATCGCTCCGAGATGCTTCTCGGCGTCTCCCACAGGCTCGCCGCCATCGACTCCCTGGACGAGATCCTCGAAATCCTGGTCGAGATGACCTCCATGGAAGTGGGGGCCGAGCGCGGCTCGCTCTTTCTCAACGACAGCCAGACCGGCGAACTCTACTCCATCGTGGCCCAGGGCAACTTCAAACGCCGCATACGCGTCCTCAACACGAGCGGCATCGCCGGCCACGTCTTTCAGGCGGGCAAGGGGATCATCGTACACGACGTCTACAGGGACAAGCGCTTCAACCTCGAGGTCGACAAGCAGACCGGCTACGTGACCAGGGACATGATCTGCACCCCGATCAGGACGGTCAGGGGGGAGATCATCGGGGTCGCCCAGGTCCTGAACAAGAGGCAGGGGAGGTTCACCCGGGATGACCTGGAGCTTCTCGAAGCCATAACCATGCAGGCGGCAATCGCCCTGCAGGGTGCGCAATTCATCGAGAAGATGCGGCGCTCGCGCGCCCAGGAACTCGAATTTCTCGACGTGGTGGCCGACATCACCTCGGAGATCGAACTGGGCACCCTGCTGCGCAAGGTGATGGGTGAAGCCACCAGGATGTTGCAGGCCGACCGCTCCACCCTTTTCCTGAACGACGAGAGGAGCAATGAGCTCTGGTCCCTGGTCGGCGAGGGGATCGGCGCCACCCAGATCCGTTTCCCCAATCACCTGAGCATTGCCGGGGCGGTGTTCACCAGCGGCGTGTCCGTGAACATCCCCCATGCCTACGCAGACCTGCGTTTCAATCCCGCCTTCGACAAAAAGACCGGCTACTTTACCCGCTCCATCCTCTGTACCCCCGTGGTGAACAAGCAGGGGAAGACCATCGGCGTCACCCAGGTGCTCAACAGACGCGGCGGTCCCTTCAGCGATGAGGATGAGTCCCGCCTGAAGGCGTTCACGGCCCAGGTCTCCATCGCCCTGGAAAACGCCAAGCTGTTCAATGACGTCGAGAACATGAAAAACTACAACGAGAGCATGCTGCAAAGCATGTCGAACGGCGTCGTCACCCTCGACGAGGACGGCAGGATAGTCACCTGCAACGCCGCGGGGCAGCGGATCATGAAGGTGGAGAGCGCGGAGGTCATCGGCAGGGATGTGGCCGATTTCTTTGCCGGCCGCAACTCCTGGATCGTGGAGAAGGCGCAGCGGGTGGAGCAGACCCAGAGGCCCGAGTTGACCATGGACGCCGAGCTCGAATTCGGCGGCAAGAGGGTCTCCGCCAACATCTCGGTCCTGCCGCTCATCAGCGGCGAAGGAAAGAAACTGGGCACCATGATCATGTTCGAGGACATCTCCGGCGAGAAACGGATGAAGTCCACCATGTCGCGCTACATGGATCCGGGGCTGGCCGATCAACTTCTCGCCGGCGGCGAGGACATCCTCGGCGGCAAGAGCACGACCGCCACGGTGCTCTTCTCGGACATCCGCGGCTTCACCACCCTCACCGAGGAGTTGGGCGCCCACGGCACGGTCAGCCTGCTGAACGAATATTTCACCCTCATGGTGGACTGCATCCAGGCCGAAGGGGGGATGCTGGACAAGTTCATCGGCGATGCCATCATGGCCGCCTTCGGGATCCCGGTTGCCCATGACGACAACGAGGACCGCGCCGTACGCTGCGCCATCGCCATGATCAACGCCTTGCGCAATTGGAACGCCGGGCGCGCCGCCGACCGCAAGAAACCTGTCGAGATCGGCGTCGGCCTCAACACGGATACGGTGGTATGCGGCAACATCGGCTCGCCCAAGCGGATGGACTACACGGTCATCGGAGACGGCGTCAACCTGGCCTCGCGCCTCGAATCCGCCTGCAAGCAGTACAGCACCAGGATACTCATCAGCGAGAACACCTATCACCGGCTGCGCGGCACCTACCGTATCCGCGACATCGACGACGTGGTGGTCAAGGGGAAGACGCAACCCGTCAGGATCTACGAGGTCCTCGACTACCATACCGATGAGACGTTTCCCAACGTGATGGAGGTGACCGGTCATTTCAGGGATGGACGCAACGCATACCGGAGCGGCAGCTGGCACCTGGCGATCAAGTCGTTCAGGGAGGCCCTTCGCCTGCATCCGCAGGACAGACTCTCGCAGCTCTACCTCGACCGCTGCGAGCACCTCAAGGCCAATCCTCCGGAGGGGACTTGGGCGGGGGTCTGGACTATGACATCGAAATGAGCTGCTGATAAAACCTGAAAACGGCTGTTTCTTAACGCAAGGGCGCCAAGTCGCAAAGAGGATCAAGTCCTTATAGAAAAAAAACCTTCACCCAAAAGGTGCTGTTTTTGTATTGTTAATTGGCTGTTTTTACTCTGCGTCCTTGCGTCTTTGCGTTTCAACTGTTTTTTCCGGGTTTAACAAGGTGGCATCCATGCAGATACAGACGGGCGCATCGAACCAACGGGAGCATGATCGCCGGGCCATCCTGGTTGAGGCCCGGATCATGGAAGACGGGCAGTGGCACGACTGCCGGATCGTGAACATCTCGGTCGGCGGCGCCAAGCTCCTGATCGGCCGCCAGTTGGGCCAAGGGACGGCGGTGCGGCTTCACATCGGCCATTTCGGGCAATTCGGCGCAACCGTTGCCTGGCAGCATGGCGGTGAGATTGGGGTCAGGTTCACCCACGATCCGGCCGAGATGGCCGACCTGGTCATGGGGCTGGCGGTCTACGGTTAAACCTGATCAAGGCAGTTATCCACGAAAAACACCAAAAAAACCAAACCATTAAACCTGAAAACGGCACTTCAACCACAGAGTCACAGAGAACACAGAGAAATCATTGAAGAAATTAAAAACATCTCGCTCACCTGTCAGGAGAATCTGCTACCTACAATCCTCGATACGCAATCTTTTGATTTGATGCCTGATTTTTACTCTGTGTCTCAGTGTCTGTGTTGAACTGCTTTTTTCAGGATAAAAGGCTTTTCTCTGTGCCCTCTGTGACTCTGTGGTGAGGTTTGCAGAGATTATTTCGTGTCTTTCGTGGACAAAGCTTTTTCCAGCTTAATTCAAATGGCGGGTTGAGATGAGTTTGAACATGGCTGATGCCGCGCATCGTGTCGTTTACCGCAGGGATTACCTCCCTCCCGACTACCTGGTCGATGGCGTCGAACTCCGCTTCGAACTCGGCGAGGAGACGACCGTAGTCACCTCGCGCCTCTTGCTGCGGCGAAACCCCGATCTCCCCTCCGACGTCTTCGAGGTGATAGCAAAAACGCTCGCCGAGTAGACTCGCGCGAGCGTTTTTTGATCCTGGAAAAAGCTGAACGCTCTCCTAGGCTTGACTGAATTCGAACCTGATCCCGATCCCCGGCATCCTCTTATTGTTTCCCCACGGCTGCCACCAGCGGACAACCCCCTGCACCACGCACTCGTTTTCGCTGAAGCGGAGCCAGACACGGTCGCCCGCCTTCCACTCCCCGGTGCTGTAGACAAAGCAGCCGTCGTCGGAGATATTGAGCGTCACCGTCTTGTCGGCATCGGTGAAGTCGCTGTCCGTTGAAAGAAGAAATCCTATGAATCGGACCTGCCGGCTGCCTCTACGGATAACCCTGGGCGTAAATGACCGGCACTCCTGTATGAAGTGCTGGAACGAGCTGCTGTTGCCGAGGATCTTCACTTCATGGTCGATCACCTTCGTCTTGGCATGCGGATAGAGCTGGATCAGCTCGTTTGTTTCCCGTTTCTCCTGCGCCGTGGCCTTGGCGGATGTAACCAGGTCCAGCAGAATGCCGTTGACCGGCACTTCCCTGAGGATCGCCGGCAGTTCCGCCAGCGAACTGAGCGCAATTGCGTCCGCCCCATCCGCTTGGAGGACATCCGTAATTGTCTTTATTACTGCCTCGCTGTTTGCCACCACCACGAACTTCGGCATGACAGGCTATTCCTTCTCCAGAACAACACTGACGAGAAACCATTCGTCATTGACATCGAAAAGGAGCGTGAGGGTATCGGAAGGCACCCCCACGGAAAGGACATACTCCTTGCCGTTCACCACCGAAGGGGTTGACATCTTGACGTCGTTTCCTGCGTTGGAGAGGTGGTGCTTGAAGGAGCCGGCGATCATGTTCGTTATCTCCCCAAGGGCGTCGTGGACGTCGGCATCGATCTCGGTCACCTCCAGCCCCAGCATCTGTGAGGTAAAGGAGAGGGCCAGATTATGGGTGGCATGCAGGCTCACCATGCCGTTGTAGGCCCCTGCCAGGCCGACCATGGCCGTGACGCAGTCATTGAAATGGCTGACCGGATCGACCACCAGGGGGAGATGAAGCAGATCCTCCATCCCTACCATGGTAGCAAACACCTCGATGACATCATTGGTCAGAAGCTTGGTCAGTTCCTCTTCCGTGACATCCAGTTGTGCAACGATTGACTGATTGAGAGCCATCACATCCTCCTTCGGGAAGGTTCACTATTCAATATGCCGAATCCGCAGGCGCCAAACTTCTCATGGAGTCGCTCCGGAGTAAATATTTTTTTGAGGTTCGGAGAATTTTTTTCTTATTCCAATGGCACATCGGCTCAATGACGTGAAAAGGGTCCGCCGGAAACCGGCGAACCCTGTTGAATACTGGCGGAGAGGTAGGGATTCGAACCCTAGGTACCTTTCGGTACACCTGATTTCGAGTCAGGCACCATCGACCACTCGGACACCTCTCCGGAAGCGGGTTTGCACCTTACCCCATTTCCGCCGAAAATTCAAGCCCGGAAGTGCCTATTCAGGTAATTCCGCCAGCCGCTAGCCGCTAGCCGCTGTATATCTGTCCACCAGCCTGCGTTCGGCGACAAAGCGCACCGCCAGCGGGAATAGCGCCGCCAGGAAGATCAGCCAGCACCCCAGCCATTCATGACCGTCCAGCCTCTCCCCCAGGACGAAGAAACCGGCCAGCAGGCTCCAGACCGGATCGAGGGTGTAGACCAGCCCGGCCCTGGTGGGGGTGACATAACGCTGGTAGGTGTTCTGCAGGGTGAAGCAGATCACGGTGGGAAAGATGGCGCAGTAGACGATCGACATCGCGGCGGTCGGCGTGACGCTGAACTCCGGCGTGGGGAGCGCCAGTGAGGCCAGGCCGGCCATGACGGCGACCGTGGCGAACTGCACCAGCGAGACAAGGAAGACGTCATCGTCCCGCAGGACCTTGGAGACGGTGATGATGTGACCGGCGATGAAAAGGGCACAGAGCGTGGAGATCAGGTCGCCGCGGTTGAAACCCACCCCGCCGCCGGTGGCCAGGAGCCAGATGCCGGCCACGGCCAGCGCGATGCCGGCCAGGTTCACCCGCCCGACGCGGTCCCGCCATACCACCCTGGTGATGAGCGGGATGAACAGGACGAACAGGTTGTTCAGCACCCCGGCCCGCGATATGCTGGTCCCCTTGACGCCGAAGACGAAGCTCAGGTTGGTCAGCCCCAGGGCCAACCCCACGATGCAGCCGCGCAGCAGGGCGCCGCGATCCAGCCTGCCCAGGCGCCGGGAGCAGACGATCAGCATGATCATGGCCGCCAGCGTGAATCTGGCGAAGACGAACAGTGTCGGCGGTATCTCCCGCAGACCGATCTTGCTGAAAAGGAAGCTGCCGCCCCAGAAAAACGTGGTCAGGATCAGGAAGAAGTAGATGCGCCCCTGGGGGGGGTGTTCGGCTGCGGTCACGTCCTCGGCCTCAACGGTGGTTTGGTGCTGCATTCAGTCTCCCCGCTCGTTTCCGTTCACCACAGCGATCAACCACACCATAAATAAGCAGTTCCTTAACGCAAAGGTGCAAAGACGCCAAGAAAATCAAAGCATTACCAAGGAAAAGTCGTTCACTAAAAAGGCGGGAGCCTTTTTCTGCTAACAGTCTGTTTTTACTTTGCTTCTTGGCGTCTTTGCGTTTCAAATGATTTTTGTAGGTCCGCCGATATGCACCGCCAGCCAAACCGTCCGCTCCAGCGGATCGGTCCATGCCACGCGGTGGCGGCAGCGGGCCGGGAGCATCAGGTAATCGCCCGGCTTCAGGGGGCGCGGCTCCTCCTCCCCCTCGATCAGCAGCCCGGCGCTCCCCGCCAGGAGCAGCACCCATTCCGCGCGCCCTTGGTCGTACCACTCCCCTTCCGGCGTGGCCTGGCCGTTGGAGACGATCCGCTCGATGCGCACATCCCCGGCCTCGGCCAGGGTCTCGAACACCTCGTCCGGCAGCGCCGGGGGGAGATCGGCAAAGATGTTGGCAACCATTGGGTGGGACATCAGACGTGGCGACCTTTCATGTCACCGGCACGGTGTGACAATCACATACTGCAATTTTCATTGAAAGGGAGTATGTTTTAAACTGTCGGGAAAAACATATGAAAGGAAGCAGCCATGCCCCTGTTCGTTGAGGTCATCGCCATCATTGTAATGATGATCGTCGGTTTTTTCGTGGCATTCCTTATGATGTTTCTCCTGGCGCTGTTTCTGTTCCCGATCGAACGCAGCCTATCCAGGATGATCTGGGACCTGACCACCCCGAAGAGACCCCCTGCGCAGCAATCATCATTCAAGGATTTCAGCAAGAAACACAATTAAGGAAGGAACGAGGAAAAAGGTTCGAGGAACGAGGACAAACCTCGAACCTAGATCCTCGAACCTCGATCCTCCTATTACCGTTTCATCGCCTCGTCCATCACCTTGTAGGCGCAGAACTCCCCGCACATGGTGCAGGCCCCGTGGTCGGCAACCGGTGAGTTGGCCCTGAACTCGCGGGCCTTGTCCGGGTCGAGCGCCAGGGCGAACTGGCCATCCCAGTCCAGCCCTTTCCTGCATTTTGCCATGGCTATGTCCTTTGCCATGGCCCCCTTGACCCCCTTGGCGATATCGGCCGCATGGGCGGCGATGCGCGAGGCGATCACGCCGTCGCGCACGTCCTGCACGTCCGGCAGGCGCAGGTGTTCGGAGGGGGTGACGTAGCAGAGGAAGTCGGCCCCGGCCGCGGCGGCGATGGCACCACCGATGGCGCAGGTGATGTGGTCGTAGCCCGGGGCGATGTCGGTCACCAGCGGACCCAGGACGTAGAACGGGGCGCCGTGGCAGAGCCGCTTCTGCAGGATGATGTTGGCCTGGATCTGGTGGAGCGGCACGTGCCCCGGTCCCTCGATCATCACCTGCACACCGGCGTCCTGGGCCCGCTGGGTCAACTCGCCGAGGATGATCAGCTCGTGGATCTGGGCGCGGTCGGTGGCGTCGGCCAGGCAGCCGGGGCGGAAGCCGTCCCCCAGCGAGAGGGTCATGTCGTACTCTTTGGTGATCTCCAGCAGCCGGTCGAAGTGCTCGAAGAGCGGGTTCTCCCTGTTGTTGTAGTTCATCCACTCGATGGTGAAGGCCCCGCCGCGCGAGACCACGTCCATCAGCCGCCCCTCGTTTCGCATCCGTTCGACGGTGGAGCGCGTCACGCCGCAGTGCACGGTGATGAAGTCCACCCCGTCCTCGGCGTGCTTGATGATGCCGGCGAAGATGTCGTCCACCGTCATGTCGACGATGGCCTTCTTCTTGACCCTGACCGCATCCAGGGCGGCCTGGTACAGCGGCACGGAGCCGATGCAGGCGCCGGTCTCGGCGATGACCGCACGGCGGATCTCATCCACGGGGCCGCCGGTGGAGAGGTCCATGATGGCGTCGGCGCCGTACCTGACGGCGGTGCGGGCCTTCTCCAGCTCCTTCTGCATGTCGGTGTCGTCTGAGGAGGAGCCGATGTTGGCGTTGATCTTGGTGCGCAATCCGGTACCGACCGGCAAAGGCGTGCCGCCCACGTGCCTGACGTTGTGGCAGACGACTATGGTTCCGGCGGCCATTCCGTCGCGGATGAATTCGGGCGCAACCCCCTCCGCCGCGGCCGCATGCTGCATCTTTTCGGTTATGACACCCCTGCGGGCGAATTCTAACTGTGTCATGTGAACTCCGTTCAGGTAAAGGTAGAGGTAGAGGTAAAGAACATCATTTCGAGGCTCGCAGGGAGCCGATGATCTTGTTGATTTCGTGATAGAGGCGGGACAGAAGTGTGTCAAGCCGAGCAAGATCGTCTGTGCTGATATAGCTGACCCTTGCCGCATATTCGAGGTGACTTTGAGTCTCTGTCAGAGAACCTCTGGCGTTGAAATAGAAGTTTATCTTGTCTAGGGTATGCTGGCGGCCATAACCCTCGGCAATATTTGCAGATATGCTCAATGCCGACCGGCGTATCTGAGACGTAAGGCCATAGTCTTCCTTCCTTGGAAGGTTTTCAGTCAGGGTATGTATTTCTTCTGCGATGGCAATAGAGTGCTGCCATACCGGCATATCCTTGAAACTCGTAAACATCGCCGTTCTTTACCTCTACCTTTACCTCTACCTATCAATTTGTCGCGCAGCGGCAAAGTGATTGACCGGGCTGTGGCCTTTACCGAGGGGTCGGGCAAGCCGTATCGCCGTGGTGATAAATTGCTTCCCCTTCTCTACGGCGCCCCTCAGCGGCTCCCCCTGGGCCAGGAAGGTGGCGACGGCCGAGGCAAAGGAGCAGCCGGTGCCGTGGGTATTGCTGCTGAAGATCCGCTCGCCGGAGAAGGTGCGGCATTCGCTGCCGTCAAAGAGGACGTCGATTGAGTGCCTGCCTGTCAGATGCCCCCCCTTGATGAGGACATTGGCCGCGCCCAGGGCGTGCAGGTCGCGGGCGGCCTGCTCCATCTCCTGTTCCGAGCGCACCGGCCGCCCCAGAAGCCGCTCCGCCTCGGGGATGTTGGGGGTCAGCAGGTAGGCCAGCGGCAGCAACTGTTCGCGGAAGACGTTGATCGAGTCGAGTTCCATCAGCGCCGCTCCCCCCTTGGCGATCATCACCGGATCGATGACCAGCGGGATCATGGCCTGGCGTTCGCCCAGCCGTTCCGCCAGGGCCGAGATGATGGCGGGGGTGTGCAGCATGCCGGTCTTGATCACGTCCACCGGGATGTCGGAGAGCACCGTGGCGAGCTGGTCGATGACGAACGAAGGCGGCAGGCCGTGGATCGAGGAGACGCCCCTCGTGTTCTGGGCCGTCAGGGCGGTCAGCACGCTGGCAGCGTAGCTCCCCAGCAGGGTGATGACCTTGATGTCGGCCTGGATGCCGGCCCCGCCTCCGGAATCGCTGCCGGCAACCGTCAGGACGGTACCCCGCGGAAACGGCCGGTTGCGGTTGAAGAGCAGCTTCAGTTCCGCCGCCGCAATGCCGGGGCGCGGGCTGGAGAGCACCGAGGAGATCACCGCCAGGGCGTCGGCGCCGGCGTCGATCACCCGGCAGGCATTGCTGGTGGTGATCCCCCCGATGGCGACAACCGGCAGCTTTATCCGCTCGCGGATGGCCGCGAGGCCTGCGGTGCCGGGGATATGGGCGACGGCCTTGCTGTCGGTGGGGTACATGGCGCCGAAGCCGATATAGTCGGCCCCATCCCGTTCCGCCTGGAGGGCCTCGTCAAGGTTGTGGGTCGACTTGCCGATGATCCTGCCCGTTCCCAAAAGCTCCCGTGCCGCGGCAACGCTGCCGTCGTCCTGCCCCAGATGGACACCGTCGGCATCCAGTTCCCTGGCAAGCCGGACATCGTCGTTGACGATGAAGGGCACGCCGAAACCGAGGCAGAGCCGCCTCAACTCGCCCCCCTCCGCCAGGCAGGCCCCGCGCTCCCTCCCCTTGGCGCGGTACTGCACGACAGAGACCCCGCCGGTCAGGGCCATGCGCACCCGTTCCACCAGGCGCTCCCCTTGGTCGGTGATGAGATAGACCCCCGCGATGGCGGGAGGCTGTGCCGGATTGCTGACGACGAGCCGGAATGGTTTGCTGTGGTCGCTCATTGAGAGTTCCTTGAAAAAAACAAAAAACCGCGCTGAAAAAATCAGGCGGCTATACCGGACAACACCAAACAAGCCGCTTTCCTACGCCGGTATGAGCCGGATCAGGTTCAAAGGGTCTGATTCCGCGGAATCATCTCAGTTCTGACGAACTCCCCCAGGGCCTTACATCGCGATTACGGTACTGGAATTCGATCTTCCTGTCAATGTCTATGACGGCAAAAAGGCGGCGCACCTTTTATAGTGTCCGCCTTTGCAGTCTTTCGTGGTTTCACGCAGAAGCACTGATCTCCCGCTGATAAAGTCACCCTCCCCTTCAAGGGGCATTTGCGCTAACTTAAGCAAAATCACCATGATTTTCTCCCTCCCCTTCAAGGGGAGGGCCGGGGTGGGGATGGGGTAGATTGTGGAATTTCAGCAAATTACCAAAACCAAACCCATCCCCATCCTAACCTTCCCCTTGAAGGGGAAGGGACTAAAAGCTCAAAGTTAGCGCTTATGCTTTGAAGGGGGAGGAACCTGAACAGCGGGAGATTGGTGTTAACCAGGAAAGCTATTGACTTTCCTGATCCCTGATTCCCGATCAGGTTTACCTGATCACGCTCAGCGTGGTCTTTACCCTGTCCGTCAGCACCACCGAGCTGTGCGTGGCCTGATCCATCCCCACCACCTTGTATCTCGGGTATGTCGCGTTGAGCGTCACGATGTCGTACTCCGATACCACCGCGCCCGGCTCCACCCTGAAGCTCATCAGCAGGAAATTGCCGCTGCGGTAGGTCTCCTGGGTCGTCGCCATGCTCAGATAGGCCCGGTGGGTCGAGACCGAGTAGTTGCCGAACGCCAGGCCGGTGCCGATGATGGCGTTGCCGGTCGCAAGTGCTCCGGGGCCGATCTGCCCGCTGCCGCCGCCGGTTGTCGTGTCCAGGCTGACACCAGTCGGGAGCCCTATCGCCACGTCGATGCCGCTGATGGGGGCGTCCAGGCGGGCCGTGCTGATGGCCGTGAAGGCCAGCTTGTAGGTCCCCGCCGCAAGGGGTGTTTGCGACGGGGAGGTCTGTCCGGGGATAGGACGCTCATCCCCGCAGCCATGCAGCATTGCCGTAACAGCCAGGGCCAGGATTGCCCCGCCAAGTTTTTTCATCATGATGTATGCCTCCGTTTGTTTGAAATTAATTGCTCCCGACCCTTACCACCACAACCCGACCGCCTTGCGCAGGATCAGCATGGCGTCCTCGATATCGATCCTGCCGTCTCCCACGGCCACCCCCTTGGTCAGCGGTCCGACATCCCCCCTGAAAAGTTGGGTCGCATCGGGCTGAAAAAGGCCGACGCTGCATCGCAGCGCCAGTAGGGCGTCGATGATGTCCACGCCGCCGTTGCCGTTGATGTCGCCGGTGTGGGTCGAGAGGCTCCCGGTCGGACCGGCCAGCGCAGCCGCCTTGGCGGTAAAGCTCGGGCTGCTCAGGGGCTTGTCGGCCGGCGGGATGAAGACCCCCTGGCCGACGATGACCCCCGCCTTGCCGAAGTCGGTCGAGTCCGACTTGCCGCCGCCGCTGGAGATGACCGAGCCGACGATCTGGTAGTTGGGGCTGGACATGGCGGCCGCTCCGGCCAGGGCGGGAAACGCCAGGGCCGGCAGGAGGGCGATGAGAATCCGTTTCATGGCGTGTTACCTCCCCAACACCGCTTTTTCCAGCGCATCCAGGCGCGCCTTCAAGGCGTCGTTTTCGGCCTTCAAATCCTGGATCGCCCTGGTGAGCACCGGCACCAGGTCCGAATACGCGACACCCTTCATACCGTTCGGCCCAGTACTCACCATCTCCGGTATGACCGCTTCGATTTCCTGTGCAATGAACCCGATGTTCTTGCGGTCGGTCTCCGCCTGTTCGTTCATATGATAGGTCACCGGATTGAGCCTGAGGATCTCGGCAAGTCCATACGGCAACAGCGAGATGTCCTTTTTCAGGCGGCGATCCGAAGAGGTGACCCACGCCCCGGCAGTGGGCGACAACCAGGCGCGCCACACCCCCAGGTAGTTCAATACGAAGTCATTCGAGGGATCGATATTCATCGTCCAATGGTTGCTATTTGCCTTGGCGACGATCCGGATGCCGCCGTTTCCGTTGTTTGCGTCGTCGCTCTCCTTCACCTCCAAATCCGCCGCCGGGGTGCTGGTATTGATGCCGACTTTCCCGGTGGAACTTATGCGCATCCGCTCGGTGATGTTGTTCGACGTGCCGGTCGGGCGGGTATGCAGCGCCAGGTAACTGGCCAGATCACCGCTCGTGGCGTTCTCCTTGCCCACGCTGATGCCGCCCAGGCCCGCCAGGTCGCCGTTGCTGTTGAACTTGGTCTGGAACTTGATACCCGCCACAGGACTTGCGTTATAGGCGGTGGTGTTGTCCCGGATCAATGTCTGGAAGCTGATCGAGGAGTCGGTGTACTTGGCCCCGGCCACGGTCAGGGCCGGGGTGGAGGTGTCGAAGGTCGAGTCGCCGACGGACACCCGTCCCGTGGTGTAGTACACGTCCGAACCGGTGGTGGTGAAGGGGCTGCTGGTTCCGGGCGTGCCCTGAATCCCCTGCGGACCGGTGAGTCCTTGCAGTCCCTGGACACCCTGGGCACCGGTTGCGCCGGTCGCACCGGTCGCGCCGTCAGCCCCCGTCGGCCCCTGCGGACCCGCCGGGCCGGTTGCACCGATTGCACCTTGGGCGCCCTCCGGCCCCTGAGGCCCGGCTGGGCCTGTCGCCCCGGTCGCTCCAGTTGCGCCGGTCGCCCCTGCCGGACCGGTCGCGCCGGCAGCTCCCGTCGCCCCGGTCGCGCCGACCAGCGAGACGCCGGCGGGCCAGACGCCGGCCGCCTTCGGCCCGAAGAGGGTGTTGCTGGCGGTGTTGATGTAGAATTCGCCGTTGACCCCCACGGTGTTGGCGGGGTCGCCCGCGCCGTTCAGCACGTTCTTGCCGTCGAGACCGTTCGAACCCGAGGGCCCTTGAGGACCGGTCGGGCCGGCAACCCCCTGGATACCCTGCGCCCCCTGTGCGCCGGCCGCGCCGGCCGGACCTGCTGGCCCGGCCGCACCAGCCGTGCCAGTCGCCCCCTGCGGGCCTTGCGGCCCCTGGATACCCTGCGCGCCGGTTGCGCCGGTCGCTCCGGTATCACCCTTGGCGCCTGCCGCACCGGTAGCGCCGGTGGGTCCGGCGGAGCCCTGCGGGCCTGCCGGACCGGTCGCCCCGGCGGGACCTGCCGGTCCCTGGGGGCCGACACCGGTGGTCACGATGCCGCCGCCCGAACCGGAAGCCGGGGTCTGGGGCAGGTACGAGATCGGCTGCCACTGGTTGTTGCCGATGTACTGGAGCTGGACCGAGGCCCCCTGGTTTCCGGCGATGGAGGTGGCGGTGGCAGGGCCGGCGGGAGTACCGGCCGAGGTGTAGAGATAGCCATAGATCATCCCGGCGGACATCTTGCCTCCGTCCGCTGATACGGCGATTGTGGTCCATTTCTGCGTGGTCGTCCCCGCGCGTGCCGTCCAAGTGGCCCCGGAATCGGTGGAGGTGTAGATGGCGCCGGGAGTCACCACATCATAACCGAAAGCCGGCACCACGGCCACCAGCACCTTGCCGTCGGCCGAGGAGGCGACTTTCAGCCAGTCCCGGCTGCTCTCCCTGGCGATCCAGGTAATGCCGCTGTCCGTTGAGGTGTATATCTGGCCGCCCTTTTGCGCGGCCACCAGCCTGGTTCCGTCGGAGGAGGAGGCGATTGATGAGAGAATAGGGGAGCCCGCCACCATTCGTTGTGTCCAGGTGACGCCGCTGTCAGACGAGGTATATACATTGCCCGAGTTTATCAGCGCCAGTTTAGAACCGTCGGAGGAGCCGGCAAGGCCGTAGACTAGCTTAATGGTGCTGCTCCTCTGCGTCCAGGTCGCGCCGGAGTCGGAGGAGGTATAGATGCCGGAATTATAAGCATACGCTAACAGCTTTGTGCCGTCTAGGGAGGAAACGATGGCGTTCCATTTTCCCGCGATTGCCGACAGCTGGCTCCAGATTACACCCGAATCGGTGGAGCGGTAGATATAGCCGCCGCTTCCACAGGCCACCAGCTTTGTCCCGTCGCCGGACGACGCAACGGACGTAACGCTACCACTATATCCGCTCCGCAACGTCCAGGTCGCGCCGCTATCGGTCGATGTATAGAGTTTGCCATCGGCCGCGGCGACCTGTTTAGCGCCGTCGCCGGACATGGCGATCGAATCCCAATTCACTTTCCCCGCGCCGGTCTGCGCCGTCCAGGTCTCGCCGGCCGGCGATGTCGGCGCCACCCCGCCGATGCTGGCGGTCAGGATCTGCTGCGCGCCGCCGGTGGCCACGTTCCACCCCCCGCTCCCGGCGCCGGAGATGGTGACGATGTCCCCGGCGTTGGCGCTGGTGGGGAGGATGACCGTGACCGGCGAGGCGGAGTTGGCCAGGTAGCCGCTGTTGCTTGCGGCCATGGTGGTTGACGAGACATTCTGCCAGTTCACGCCGCTGCCGGCCGGGCCGACCAGGGAGACCCCGGCGGTGGGCCAGCCGGTGACGATGTTCTTCGGACCGAACAGCTTGTTGGTGGTGGTGTTGATGTAGAAATCACCCGCGTTGCCGACCAGGGACGGATTGGACGTGCCGCTCAGGAGCGCCGTGCCGTTGAGGCCGGCCGCGCCCTGCGCCCCTTTCGCCCCGGCCGTGCCGGCCGGGCCGGTCGGGCCTTGGGGACCGGCCACTCCCTGGAGACCCTGGGGACCGGTGGCGCCCGCCGCTCCCGCCGGGCCGGCAGGACCGGCCACCCCCTGGATGCCCTGCGGTCCCTGGGGGCCGGTGGAGCCGGTCGGCCCGGTGGGGCCGACCATGTTGACCCCGGCCGAGGGCCACGCGCTATTGGCCTTGGGTCCGAACAGCTTGTTGGTAGTCGTGTTGATGTAGAAATCGCCGTCCGCCCCATCGGCCCCTGTCGGGTCGATTGCGCCGCTCTTGACCGCGTTGCCGGCGATGATGGTCTGGCCTGCGATCCCTTGAGGACCGGCCGCCCCTGTCGGGCCGGTCGCCCCCTGGGTACCGGTCGCGCCGGCCGGGCCTGCCTGCCCCTGCGGACCGGCCACCCCTTGAATCCCCTGGCTTCCCTGCACCCCCTGGATGCCCTGGGCGCCGACCAGGGAGACGCCGGTTGCCGGCCACGCCCCACTGATCTTCGGTCCGAAAATCCTGTTGGACAAGGTATTGATCCAGAAATCACCGTCATTGCCGTCGGCGACGGCCGGATCGAGGGGACCGGAGAGCACCGTCCTGCCGTTGGAACCTGCCTGCCCCTGCTGCCCCTGCGGTCCTGTCGGGCCGACCGGGCCGAGCACCCCTTGCACCCCCTGGGGGCCCTGCGGACCCGCCGGGCCTGCCGCGCCCTGCGGCCCCTGGCTGCCGGGCACCCCCTGCTGCCCCTGGGGGCCGACCATGTTGATCCCGGCAACCGGCCATGCGCCGGCCGATTTTGGTCCAAAGAGGGTGTTGCTGACGGTGTTGATGTAGAAATCGCCATCCGCCCCGACGGCCGTATCCGGGTCGTTTGCGCCGTTCAGCACCGCCTTGCCGGCGATGACGGTCTTGCCGTCCTGGCCGGTCTGGCCTTGCGCACCCATGGGACCCTGCGGGCCCTGCGGACCGGTTGCGCCGGTTGCGCCGGCCGCTCCCGCCGGCCCCTGGGCCCCCATCGGACCCTGGATGCCTATCGGACCCTGGGGACCGATCATGTTGACACCCACCGTGGGCCAGGCGCCCCCCGCCTTTGGCCCGAAGAGGGTGTTGCTGGAGGTGTTGATGTAGAAATCGCCGTCCGTACCGTCGCCGGCCTGCGGATCAACCGCGCCGCTCTTGACCGCGTTGCCGGCGATGATGGTCTTGCCGTCATTGCCGACCGGGCCTTGCGGGCCGGTCTGGCCTTGCACCCCCTGAGACCCCTGGACGCCGATGGGACCGGTTTCGCCGACGACCCCCTGGATACCCTGGTTGCCTTGCGTCCCCTGCGCCCCCTGGGGGCCGGTGAGGGTAATGCCGACGGTCGGCCAGGCGCCGTTCGCCTTGGGCCCGTAGAGCATGACCGCAGCGGTATCGAGATAGAAGTCGCCGTCCGCGCCGTCGGCGGGGAGCGGGGAGGTCGTACCGTTGAGGATGTTTTTGCCGTTGCTGCCCCCCGGGCCGGAGACGCCTTGCGGACCAACCGGACCCTGTATCCCCTGGTCCCCCTTGACCCCCTGGATGCCCTGGGGCCCCTGCGGACCGGCCTGGCCTTGCTCTCCTTGCACTCCCTGCGTTCCTTGCTGTCCCTGCGGCCCCTGGGGACCGACCGGACCTGCCGGGCCGACCATGTTGACCCCGGTCACCGGCCAGGCGCCCGCGGTCTTGGGTCCGAAGAGGGTGTTGCTGGCGGTGTTGATGTAGAAGTCGCCGTCCGCGCCGTCGGTGGCGGCGGGATCGATTGCGCCGCTCTGCACCGCCTTGCCGGCGATAACGGTTTTGCCGTCGATGCCCGCAGTGCCCATGGGTCCCATGGGTCCTATCGGTCCTACAGGTCCTATAGGACCCATGGGACCGATAGCGCCGGTCGCCCCCAGCGATCCCTGGGGGCCTTGCGGGCCCTGGGGACCGGTCTGGCCGATGGGGCCGACCTCACCGGTCTGTCCCTGGGGACCGGCGGGACCGATGGGGCCGAGCGGGCCTTGCGGCCCCTGGTCTCCCTGCGGGCCTTGCGGACCGGTGGGACCGGTTGCGCCGGTGACGCCCATGGGTCCCATGGGGCCGGAGATACCGTCATTCCCCTGGATGCCTTGGCTGCCCTGCGGCCCAACCGGGCCTTGCGGGCCTGCCGGGCCGACCAGGTTGACCCCCACCACCGGCCAGACACCGGCGGCCCTGGGGCCGAAGAGGGTGTTGGTTGTGGTGTTGAGGTAGAAGTCGCCGTCCATGCCGTCGGCGGCGGTCGGGTCGGTCGCGCCGTTCTTCATGACGTTGCCGGCCACGATGGTCTTGCCGTCGGCGCCGTTGATGCCGGCCGGGCCCTGGGGGCCGGCCGGGCCGGAGGTACCCTGCGCCCCGGCGGGACCGGTGGCGCCGGCAGGCCCCTGGGCGCCGGTCGGGCCTTGGGGGCCGCTCGGGCCGGCTGCACCGCTGTCACCCTTGGCCCCCTGCGGGCCGGCGCTGCCTGTGGGACCGGCCGGACCCTGGGGACCGGTTGCGCCGACCGAGCCGGCGGGGCCGGCCGGACCCTGGGGGCCGATGCCGCTGGTGACAATGCCGCCGCCCGAGCCGGAAGCGGGGGTCTGGGGCAGATACGAGATCGGCTGCCACTGGTCGTTGCCGATGTACTGGAGCTGGATGGAGCTACCCTGGCTGCCGGCGATGGAGGCGGCAATGGCGGGGCCGGCGGGGGCGGCGACCGAGGTGTAGATTTGACCGCCATTATCCACCGCAACCAGTTTGCTACCGTCCGCGGAGGAGGCCACGGCATACCAGTTTCCGCTGTTTGCCCGCGCCGTCCAGGTCACGCCCGAATCGCCGGAGGTATAGATCTGGTCGCTGGATGCCACCAGGGTGCTCCCGTCAGAGGAGGAAGCAACGGATGTCCAAGAATTGTTGCTAGCCCGGGCTATCCAAGTAACCCCTGAGTCCGTGGAAGTATATATCTTGCCGCTGGTTTCCGCCGCCACCAGTTTTGTCCCGTCCGCAGAGGAGGCCACTGACCACCAGTATCTGCTGCTATCACGGGCTGTCCAGGTCACTCCCGAGTCGCTGGAGGTGTAGATCTGACCGGTAAATTGCGGCGCAACAAGCTTGCTGCCGTCCGCGGAGGATGCCACGCATTTCCAGTAACTGTTGCCGCCTTTCCGGACCGTCCAGGTCACACCAGCGTCACTGGAGGTATAGATCGGGCCCCAATCTACCGTCACCACCAGTTTACTCCCGTCCGCGGAGGAAGCCACTGCCTTCCAGTTGTCACTGCCGGTCTTCCTGGGTATCCAGGTAACCCCGGCATCGTTGGATGTATAAATGCCGCTTGCCGACGCCGTCGCTATCAGTTTGTTCCCGTCCGCGGAGGAGGCCACTGACTGCCAGGACCTGCTGCTCTCTCGGGGCGTCCATGTTGCGCCAGAGTCGGTGGAGGTATAGAGTTGGCCGCCATTTACCGCTGCAACCAGCTTGGTTCCGTCCGAGGAGGAGGCCACGGACTGCCAGGTTCTGCTGCTGTCCCGGGCCGTCCAGGTCACGCCCGACGGCCCTAATGGCCCGACCCCGCCTATGCTGCCGGTGAGGATCTTCTGCGATCCGCCGGTGGCCGCGTTCCAACCCCCTGCCCCTGCGCCGGAGACGGTGACGATGTCGCCGGTGTTTGCGTTTGTCGGCAGGAGCACCGTCACCGGCGATGCGGAGTTGGCCAGATAGCCGCTGTTAGGGGCGGCCGAGGTGGTGGAGTTGACGCTCTGCCATACGATCCCGCCCGCCCCTCCGGCGCCGCCGGCCATGGAGACGCCGGTCGTTGGCCAGCCGGTAAGGAGGTTTTTCGGACCGTAGAGCTTGCTGGTGGTGGTGTTGATGTAGAAGTCGCCCGGATTGCCGACCGTTCCGGCCGGGTCGCTCGTGCCGGAGAGGACGCTCTTGCCGTCGGCCCCGGCCGTGCCGATCGGGCCCCTGGCCCCCGCCGGACCGGCCGAACCCATGATCCCCTGCGGACCCGCCGGGCCCACCGGCCCCTGTGACCCCGCCGGACCAGCCGCTCCTTGCTGCCCTTGCAGTCCCTGCTGTCCTTGCTGTCCCTGTAAACCCTGGGAACCGGTCGCCCCTGCCGGACCCGTCGGGCCGACCATGTTCACCCCGGCCACCGGCCACGCGCCCGAGGCCTTCGGTCCGTAGAGAACGTTGGTCGTGGTGTTGATGTAGAAGTCGCCGTCGGCCCCGTCGGCGGCGGTCGGATCGGCAGCGCCGTTCTTGACCGCGTTGCCGGCTATGATGGTCTGGCCGGGGATGCCCTGGTCACCCTTCTGTCCCTGCGGGCCGATTGCCCCCTGCGGTCCCGCGGGTCCCGCCGGACCGGCCGACCCGGCGGCCCCTTGGACCCCGGTATTCCCTTGAACTCCGGCAACCCCCTGAACGCCTTGCTGGCCTGCCAGGGAGACGCCGTCCGCCGGCCATTCGCCGTTGGCTTTTGGGCCGAAGATCTTGTTGGAGGCGGTGTTGATGAAGAAGTCGCCGTCGATGCCGTCGGTGGCGGCCGGGTCGGCAGGAGCGGAGAGGACGCCTTTGCCGGCGGGTCCGGTCGGTCCGACTAGTCCGACCGGTCCGACAGGTCCGACCGGTCCGACAGACCCAACCGGACCGATTGCGCCAACCGCGCCGGTGTCGCCCTGGACACCCTGCAGCCCCTGCGGCCCCTGGGGACCGATCATGTTCACCCCGGCGGCCGGCCACTGTCCGTTGGCCTTGGGACCGAAGAGGTTGTTGGTCACGGTGTTGATGTAGAAGTCGCCGTCGATGCCGGTGGCGGGGTCGGGGTCGTTGACGCCGTTCAGCACCGCCTTGCCGGCGACGATGGTCTTGCCGTCGGTCCCGGCAGGTCCCTGGGGGCCGGCCGGACCGGCGCCCCCCTGGATGCCCTGCGCACCCTGGACACCCCGGTCCCCTTTGTCGCCCTTTACCCCTTGCGGTCCCTGGGGACCGGCAGGGCCGGTCTGACCGATTGCTCCCTGACTCCCCTGGAGCCCTTGAAGACCGGCCGGACCGGCAACCCCCTGAGCACCCTGAGCACCCTGCGCCCCCTGCGGCCCCTGGCTGCCGGTATCACCCTTGTCTCCTTTGAGACCCTGGGGACCGGCAACCCCCGCCTGCCCCTGCGGTCCGGCCGGACCGTCGGGCCCCTGGAGCCCCTGGGGACCGGTCGCCCCCTGTATCCCCTGCTGCCCCTGGGGACCGATCATGTTGACCCCGGCCGCCGGCCATTGTCCGGCAGCCTTGGGACCGAAGAGGTTGTTGGTCGTGGTGTTGATATAGAAATCTCCGTCGATGCCGTCGCCGGCGGCTGGATCAGCCGCGCCGTTCAGCACCGCTTTGCCGGCGATCACGGTCTTGCCGTCCAGACCGGCGATCCCCTGGGGTCCCATAGGTCCTATGGGTCCTATGGGTCCTAAAGGACCAATGGGACCGAGCGCGCCGGTCGCACCTGCCGGGCCCTGCGCGCCCAGTGGACCGGTATCTCCCTTGTCCCCCTTGGCGCCCTGGGGACCCGCCTCTCCCTGAATCCCTTGCGCGCCGGCCGCTCCTTGCGACCCGGCGGGACCGGCGCTGCCCTGGATCCCCTGGGGGCCGGCCGGACCGCCCGGTCCCTGCATACCCTGGGGTCCCTGCGGACCAATCATGTTGACCCCTGCCGCCGGCCAAAGTCCGGCCGCCTTGGGGCCATACAGCACGCTGGTGGTGGTGTTGATGTAGAAGTCGCCGTCGGCCCCATCGGCCGGAAGCGGATCTATTGCGCCGCTTTGCACCGCCTTGCCGGCGATGATGGTCTTGCCGTCCTGGCCCGTCTGACCTTGCGGACCCACCGGACCCTGAGGCCCCTGGGGACCGATCGCCCCGGCGGCCCCGGCCGTGCCGGCTGGACCCTGCGGACCGGTTGCTCCCTGAATCCCCTGCGATCCCTGGGGGCCGATCATGTTGACCCCCACTACGGGCCATGCCCCAGAAGCCTTAGGTCCGTAGAGAACGTTGGTTGCCGTATTGATGTAGAAATCGCCGTCAGTCCCATCGGCCGGGAGCGGATCGACCGCGCCGCTTTTCACGGCGCTACCGGCGATGATGGTCTTGCCGTCGGCGCCGGTTATGCCCTGAGGACCGGATGGCCCTTGCAGTCCCTGGACACCCTGGGGACCGGCGGCGCCGGTCGCTCCGGCCGTGCCCTGTACCCCCTGCGCCCCCTGGGAGCCCTGCGGGCCGACCAGGTAGACGGCAGAGTTCGGCCATTGCCCGCCACTCTTGGGCCCATGGATAATCGAGTTGGCGGTGTCGAGATAGAAGTCGCCGTCAGTCCCCAGCGTTGCGGTCGGAGCGCCGGCGCCGGAGAGGACCCCCTTGCCGTTGCTTCCGGCCTGGCCGGCAGGACCTATGGGACCGACGGGACCCATGGGACCTTGCGGGCCGGCTGAACCCTGCACGCCGGGGACGGTCGAACAGCTCCAGCTTGCGCTTGCCGCACTGTACCTCAGCAGCTCGCCGTCGTTGCAGACCTGCCCCAGTTGGTCGGCCATGGCCGCCCGGAATGAGTAGGGAACGGCGGACAGCTCCTGGCGCGGCGTCATCTCCGGGTCGCTCCCCACGGCCACGCCAAGGTAGTAGATGGAGTCGAAGGTCAGGTCGATGGGGGTGAGGCTCCCCATCAGGGCGCTGTAGACACCGTTGACGACCGGAACAGCGGGTTGGTGCTCGCTCCAGAGCGCCCTCCCCCCTTGCGGCTCGCTGTAGAGCGAGAAGGTCATGGCCACCGGGGTGTTGACCGGTCCGTTCGCGCCGCTCAAGTACCCCTGGTAGGTGATGGTGCGCGGAGGCGCGGCAAAAGCCTGGCCGATCATGGTCATGATCAGCACAAAGGTCAGAAGGGAGTGGAGCAGCGATGGTCTTTGTTTCATGAGGCGCCTCCGGATATATTTTTCATGGTATTTGAAGGGATCGGCACATTCTGGGAGCGCAGGCTTCCAGCCTGCGTTTCAAGCGGGTTTTATCGCTTAAATATCTGTTCAGTGCAAACTTGTCAGGCTGATGAAACATCGCCTGAAGACAGGCAGGATGCCTGTCCTCCGACGTTTACGGCACCGGCGGAAGCATGCTTGCGATAGACCGGACACTCCTCGTATCGCTCCATGCAGTATTTGGTAATGACGGGAATGGTCCGCCCGGTAACCTGCCGGCAGTAACAGTCGTCAAAAGGCTTGAGTGAATATTCACACAGATATTGTGTGGAGTTGTGGTCTGTCGTGGGGCATGGCGAATTCATGACAGATGCCTATAGCACAGGCCGTGCCGGATTTTTGTTGGATGTAATTACGGCAGGTTACGAGATATTACGGGGAAGAGTGGGATATGCAAAACTATAACTGGTATCGGGAATGGATAGCTAAAATGGATAGTGGGGCTGTGGTGGAGGGGGGGAAAACAAACCTACGGGTTTTTTGAAAACCTCGGTCTTGTTCTTTATAGCATGCGGTTTGCATTTGTTATCTGCAATGCAGTTTTGAGATTAAGTCAGCCAATTGTGTGTCTTTAAGCCATGCACCCGCCTGAAATGCTCAAGGTTGTCCGTCACCAGTGACATCCCCTTGTTGATTGCTGTGGCGGCAATCAGAATATCGGCATCTTCAATTAGCATCCCCTGGTTTTTCAGCGCTGCATAGATTTCTGCTGCGGTTTCGATGATTGGTTGTGTGAGCGGAATGATCTCGCACTGAGCCATGAACGCCTGAAACGCAGCTATTTTTTTGTCGATGCCAATCGCCTTCAATCCTCGAAGCAGTTCGTAATGGGTGATGATGCTCAAAGAAATGTGTTTGTGACGTTTAACGTACTGCGAAACGGAATCCATAACCGCCGGATTACCCTTCATAAAGGCGGAAATAATGTTTGTATCCAACAGTGCCTTGGTCACAGCATTTGCCCTCGCTCAGCAAACATGCTTCTTCTGGCTGAAGCCTGATCAAATACGGCCTCATCCTCGGCTTTCAGGTCACTTAGGCAACCGGCAAAGCTCATTATTGACGCAGCTTCAACGGTAGCCTTGGGTTTCATGAATTCTTCTCGCACCAGATGCACCAGCTTGAGCAGGCGCTCCATTTCATGTGCGGATAACCCTTTTATTTCTTCTAGCAATTGTTGCTCATACATTACACGGGACAGCATATTTCACCTCCTGAAGCTACCAGATGTTTTTTGCATGACTGCATAGGCGCTTAGCGCCTATCGTCTGACAACATGTTGGTAGTAGAAATCATGTTGCAACGAGATGCAACTCGGTTAGAAGATTGAACATTTCGTTGCATATGTTGTCGTATTTTGCGTCGATGGGGCGCATTGTTT
>JACPFJ010000039.1 GCA_016182975.1 Deltaproteobacteria bacterium | reverse complement strand
TGCTTGATTTCATCTTCCATGAACACCTCCGACTGAATTTGGTGTTCACAGAATGACGTGGTGGTTATTCGATTGTCAGAGAACTTTGTCTACGATGTACTGGCACATATTTCCGTCCACGATGTAGTGGCACTCAACAGGTAGGGAATGGGAATCCGCATATTTCATTCAACCAAACAAATTTTGCTTTTACTCCGGCGGCTTGCTATGCTAGATATAAAGCCTGTCCGCATCAATTTCATTCCACGTAACGGATAAAGGAGTCTGCCATGTCCTGCAACAACGATAACGCCGCAGCAGCAATCATCGCCTTTGTCTCGGGCGCCGTGATCGGCGCGACCGCTGCATTGCTCCTCACCCCGACGCCGGGAAGCGAGGTCCGCGAGAAGCTGGGCGATCTCACGGAAGGCGCGACGGAACGGGTGAGAAGGCTGGCCCGCGAGGCCAAATACAGGGCGGCGCGCAAAACCAAGGGGGATGAGCTCCAGTACGACGGCGGTGATGCCTGGATATAACCCCATGGAACTGAAATACGGCTCAACCCAGTTTGCCCTCGACCTCCCGCCGGACCGCCTGTCGGGAGTCATCACCCCCACGCTGACCCTTCCGGCCGAATCACCCGCCGAGATCGTCTCAGACGCGCTCGATTCCTGCCATGCCGTGCTCTCCTCCTTCGGGCCGAACGACAGGGTGGTCATAGTCACCTCCGACATCACCCGCTATACGGGCAGCGAGATCTACCTCCCCATGCTGGTGGAACGCCTGAACAGGCAGGGCATCCCCGACAGCAATATCGAAATCCTGATCGCCCTCGGCATCCATCGCAAACAGACCGATCACGAACACGAAAAGATCGTCGGGCCGCTCTACAAGAGGATTCGCGTCGTTGATCACGAATGCGACGATCCGGCGGAGTTGGTCATGATCGGGAGGACCTCCAACGGGATAGAGGTCAGAATCAACCGCCGGGCGGTCGAGGCCGACCGGCTGATCCTGACCGGCACCATCGGTTTCCACTACTTTGCCGGCTTCGGCGGCGGCAGAAAGAGCGTACTGCCGGGTATCGCCTCGCGTGCGGCCTGCATGGCCAGCCACTTCGCCGTGCTCAACCCCGCAGCGGGGAGCGGCAAGAACCCGCTGGCCGTCACCGGCAACCTGGAAGGTAACCCGGTGCACCAGGCCATGGCCGAGGCCTGCGCCATGGCCGCTCCGGCCATGATCCTCAACACGGTCCTCACCCCGGACAAACGCATCATCGCCACCTTTTGCGGAGGGTGGCGCGAGGCCCACGAGGCAGGCTGCCGTTTCTACGGCGAGCGCTTCTCGTTTCCGCTGGGCGAGCGGGCCGACCTGGTGGTCGTCTCCTGCGGCGGCTTCCCCAAGGACATCAACCTGATCCAGGCCCACAAGTCCATGGAGTACGCCTCCCAGGCGTTGAAAGAGGGCGGGGTGATGATCCTCCTGGCCGAGTGCCGCGACGGCTTCGGCAACTCCACCTTCTTCAACTGGTTCCGCCACAAACGGCTGGAGGAGTTCGAGGCCGCCCTGCGCGCCCATTACGAGATCAACGGCCAGACCGCCTATTCCACGCTGCAGAAGGCGCAACGCTTCAGGGTCATCCTCGTATCACAGCTCTCCGGGCACCAGGCGGAGGAGATGGGGATGGTCCCGGCGCATTCGCTCGAAGAGGCGCTGCACATTGCCGAAGGCCTGCTGCCGGTTGACTGGCGGGCGCTGGTAATGCCGGAGGGTGGCAGCGTGCTGCCGGTGGTCGCAGGTTGATCGGGCAGGCTTGCTTTTCAGCACCGGCTTGGAGTACATTTTTATCTCGACCTATAACCCAATAGAAGGTTAGCCACAAAAACCAGAAAAGCCTTAACGCAAAGGCGCAACGACTCAAGGCCGCAAAGTAATATCCTGGAATAAACGATCTTCTTTGCATCCCTGCGTCTTTGCGTTAAAAATAGGCCTTTTTTTGTTATAGTTCCGTGATATCGCAAAACGCCAAGCGGCAGGACGGGCCTGCCTCTAGATTAAGGAGAGATACCATGTTTTTTCCCCAGTTCCGGGCACGCAGGATCCGTGGCAAGGAGGTCTTCCGCCGCATGGTCCGCGAGACCGCCCTTTCGGTAGATGACCTGGTTTACCCGATGTTTTCCGCCTTCGGCAGCGGGATCAGGAAGGAGGTCTCTTCCATGCCCGGCATCTACCAGCAGTCCATCGAGCATATCGTCGCGGAGGCCAAAGAGGTTTACGCCCTGGGCATTCCGGCGGTGCTGCTGTTCGGGATACCGGAAACAAAGGACGCCGTGGGGAGCGACGCCTATTCGGAGAGCGGCATCATCCAGGAGACGATCCGCGCCATCAAGAGGGAGGTCCCCGGCCTGGCGGTGATCACCGACGTCTGCATGTGCGAGTACACCGACCACGGCCATTGCGGCATCATCAGGGACGGCGACGTGGACAACGACGCCACGCTGGATCTGCTGGCCAGGGAGGCGCTCTCCCACGCCAGGGCCGGGGCCGACATGGTGGCCCCCTCTGACATGATGGACGGCCGGGTGGCGGCCATCCGCGAGTTGTTGGACGAGAACGGCTTCGACCAGGTCCCGGTCATGAGCTATGCGGTCAAGTACGCCTCGGGCTACTACGGCCCGTTCCGCGAGGCGGCCGAATCGACCCCGCAGTTCGGCGACCGCCGCAGCTACCAGATGGACCCGGCCAACCGGCTGGAGGCGCTGCGCGAGGCGGCCGCCGACATCGAGGAGGGGGCCGACATCATCATGGTCAAACCGGGGCTCCCCTATCTCGACATCCTGCGCGACCTGCGTAACGAGTACAACCTGCCGCTGGCGGTCTACAACGTCTCCGGCGAGTACAGCATGATCAAGGGCGCGGCCCGCAACGGCTGGATCGACGAGCAGCGGGTGGTCATGGAGACCATGATCGGCTTCAAGCGCGCCGGCGCCGACATCATCATCACCTATCACGCCAAGGACGTGGCTCGCTGGCTGAAGAGGCTCTGAACAAGGCTAGAGCGCCGACAGACCCATAACGAAAAAGACGGCCCTCCGCACAGGGGGGCCGTCTTTTGCTTTGTGCGCCAGGCATGGCGCGTGGCGCGTAAGCGCCATCTGTTTGACTGTGGTGGTCAAACAGTGACTTGGAGGTGCAAGTCCTCTTCGGACCCTGATGGTGGGAACCGATAGCCGG
>JACPFJ010000037.1 GCA_016182975.1 Deltaproteobacteria bacterium | reverse complement strand
ATCGAGATGATCCCTGTGTTCCCGTTTGATATGGGAGCCGCCCGCATCTACGCCAGTATCTGGGCATCTCTGGTACAGCGCGGTTTCACGGTGGGAGCGCATGATCTGATTATTGCCGCGACGGCTATTTCCATGGATTACACGGTGATTACCTCAAACCGGCGTGATTTTGAGAAGATCGAGGGATTGCGGCTGGAAGTGAGTGGCGGATGAGCGGAATTCGCGTCACAAAGTGTTATGTTGCTGATATCTTTTCTATGTTCACAGGATAAATGTTCCGTTCTCCACCCGGAATGTCCGCACGATATAGAAAAGCATCCGCTCCCGCCGGCATCTCCCCCTCGTCCCACACCGTCGCCGCTCCCTGAATCCCCATCCATAAACGCCCATGACCCGCCCCGCTCCGAGGTGTATAATAAGAATAAAAAGGAGAAAGGCCATGAACGCCTTAAAATATAAACACGCAGAGGAACCCGGCGAGGAGATGCTTTACATCACGCGCACCTTCGATGCGCCGCGCAGCCTCGTCTTCAAGGCCTGGACCGATCCCGAGCGCCTGATGCGCTGGTGGGGGCCGAACGGCTTTACGCTGCCCGTCTGCACGATCGACCTCCGCCCGGGCGGCGTCCTGCACTACTGCATGCGTTCGCCCGATGGCAAGGAGTACTGGGGCAGGGGCGTCTATCGCCAGGTTGTGGAGCCGGAGCGGATCGTCTACACCGATTGCTTTTCGGATGAAAAAGGGAATGTGACTTCGCCCACACAGTACGGGTTGAGCGCCGAGTGGCCGATGGAAACGGAGGTGACCGTGACCTTTGCCGAGCAGGAAGGGCGGACGCTGCTCACCCTGGAGAGCAGCACCGGAGACGTGCCGGCCGAGGAACTGGAGATGTGCCGCCAGGGGTGGAACGAAAGCCTGGACCGTCTTGCCGCGGAGCTGGGAAAATAGGTACCCGAAAAGGAGCATTACAGCCATGCGTGATCTATTGCCCGAAGGGGAAGATCTGAGACGCGCAGTTAAATGGGTGTCCGGCAACCTGCAGGAGAATCCCGGCCAGCCCGTACAGCCACTCGTCCAGGAAGCCATCTTCAAGTTCGATCTGTCGCCAAAGGACGGGGAGTTCCTGATCGGCTTCTACAGTCAAAGAAAAGAGGGAGAATAAAAAGCCCCGCGTCCATTGAGGAAGCGGGGCTTTGTATTGGTTCAGGTTTGTGTATGACCTCCTACTTGCCGTGGCACTTCTTGTATTTCTTGCCGCTGCCGCAGGGGCAGGGGTCGTTCCTGCCGGCCACCTTGGCGCTCTTGGCCGGCTCCCTGGGGCGCTCTTCCTCGCCGGAGAGGTTGAAGACCAGCTTCCGGCTGCGCTGCTCCTCCTCTATCTCCTCGACCTCGTCCTTGTGCTCCACCTGCACCCAGAAGATGCGCTCCACCACCTCCTCGCGGATGCGGATGATCAGCTCCATGAAGAGGTTGTAGGCCTCTTTCTTGTACTCCTGCTTGGGGTCCTTCTGGCCGTAGCCGCGCAGGCCGATCCCCTCCTTGAGGTGGTCGATGTTCAGCAGGTGGTCCTTCCAGTGGATGTCGATGGCCTGGAGCATCATCACCTTGATCAGGTGATCCATCAACTCGTCCCCCATCTCCGTTACCTTGGCCTCGAAGATGGCATGGGCCTGCTCCTTGAGGGTGTCGCGGAAGTTGGTCGGGTTGAGGCGGGCCAGCACATCCTGCGGCAGGTCCAGATGCAGGTTGAAGCACTTGAAGACGATCTCGCCGATGGCCTGCCAGTCCCATTCCTGGGCCGGAACCCTATCGATGCAATAGGTCGCGCAGATCTCCTCGATGGTTTCGTCCAGCATCTCCAGGAAGCTTTCGCGGATCTCCTGCCCCGCCAGGATCTCGCGGCGCTGGGTGTAGATCACCTCGCGCTGCTTGTTCATGACGTCGTCGTACTCTATCAGGTGCTTGCGGATGTCGAAGTTGTGCGCCTCGACCTTCTTCTGGGCATTCTCGATGGACTTGGTGATCATGCCGTGGGTGATGGCCTCCCCCTCCTCGATCTTGAGCAGGTCCATGATCTTGGCCACCCGTTCCGAGCCGAAGATGCGCAGCAGGTCGTCCTGCAGCGACAGGAAGAACTTGGATGAACCGGGGTCCCCCTGGCGCCCGGAACGGCCGCGCAGCTGGTTGTCGATGCGCCGGGACTCGTGGCGCTCGGTGCCGAGGATGTGCAGGCCCCCCAGCTTGACCACCTCGTCGTGCTCGGCGGCACATTCGGCGCGGAACCTCTCCAGTACCGTCTGGTACTGCTCCTCGGTCGCCTCGGGATTGCCCTTGCGCCACTGCCTGGCCAGGGCCTCCGGGTTGCCCCCCAGCAGGATGTCGGTGCCGCGGCCGGCCATGTTGGTGGCGATGGTGATGGCCCCCTTGCGGCCGGCCTGGGCCACGATCTCGGCCTCGCGCTCGTGCTGTTTGGCGTTCAGCACGTTGTGGGGGATCCCCTGGCGCTTGAGGAGTTCCGAGAGCACCTCTGACTTCTCGATGGATATGGTCCCCACCAGGCATGGCTGGCCTGTTGCGTAGTGCTCCTTGATGTCCTCGATGACGGCGTTGAACTTCTCCATCTCGGTCTTGTAGATCACGTCCGGGAAGTCGGGGCGCAGGAGGGGGCGGTTGGTGGGGATGACCATCACGTCCAGCTTGTAGATCTTGTGGAACTCCTCGGCCTCGGTGTCGGCGGTGCCGGTCATGCCGGAGAGCTTGGCGTACATGCGGAAGTAGTTCTGGAAGGTGATCGTGGCCAGGGTCTGGTTCTCGTTCTCGATCTTGACCCCTTCCTTGGCCTCGATCGCCTGGTGCAGGCCGTCGGACCAGCGCCGCCCCGGCATCAGGCGGCCGGTGAACTCGTCCACGATCATCACCTCGCCGTCCTTGACCACGTAGTCCACGTCGCGCCGGTACATGGCGTGGGCGCGCAGGGCCTGCTGCACGTGGTGCAGGAGCTCGATGTTGCGCGGGTCGTAGAGGTTGTCCACCTTGAGCAGCTTCTCCACCTTCAAGACCCCCTGCTCGGTCAGGGTGGCGCTCTTGGCCTTCTCGTCGATGGTGAAGTCGCCGGTGTAGGCCTTGCGCTTGCCGGAGAGGGTGTTGGCCTCCACCTCGATCACCTCCCCCTTTTCCAGCATGGGGATGATGCGGTCGATGACGTAGTACTTGTCTGTAGACTCCTCGGTCGGGCCGGAGATGATCAAGGGGGTCCTGGCCTCGTCGATCAGGATCGAGTCGACCTCGTCCACGATGGCGTAGTTGAAGCCGCGCTGGACATAGTCCTCCAGGGAGAACTTCATGTTGTCGCGCAGGTAGTCGAAGCCGAATTCGTTGTTGGTGCCGTAGGTGATGTCGGCGGCGTAGTTCTCGCGGCGCTGCTCGTCCTCGACACCATGCACGATCACCCCCACGGTCAGGCCCAGGAAGTTGTACAGCCTCCCCATCCACTCCGCGTCGCGCCGGGCCAGGTAGTCGTTGACCGTGACCACGTGCACCCCTCGGCCTGAGATGGCGTTCAGGTAGGCCGGCAGCGTGGCGACCAGGGTCTTCCCCTCGCCGGTCTTCATCTCGGCGATCTTGCCGGCGTGCAGCACCATGCCGCCGATCAACTGCACGTCGAAGTGGCGCATCCCCAGCGCGCGTTTTCCCGCCTCGCGGCAAACGGCAAAGGCCTCGGGCAGCAGATCGTCAAGGGATTCGCCCTTGGCATGACGCTCCTTGAACTCGAACGTCCTGCCGCGCAGCTGCTCGTCCGTAAGCTTCGCGATGGTTGCTTCCATCGAGTTGATTTTATGGACGATCGGCCAGAGCTTCTTCAGTTCGCGCTCGTTCTTGCTGCCGACGATCTTTTTGATGATGGAGCCGAACATGTATATCTCCCGCATTGGATTGAGATGGCAAAATAGCTTGTTAAACTATCACAAGTCGGCTGGTTGCTCAACACAAAAGGGTGAAGGTCGGGAGAGAGGTGCGCGCGGAGGAGTTCCTCTCCGCCTCTCCATGCCGGGCATTATCAGCGCCGGAATTGGATAAATAAAAGCACTGGCGAAGTTTTTTGCATACAAACCGTAATAGGTGTGTTAATGTAATTTATCTTTTGAAGTTGACAACCCCCAGGGACTTTAGAAGCTCCCTGGGTTTTTTTATGTCCATAGAGGAGGAGCCCATGAGCATCACCGTACACGCGAACGACATCGACAGGGCTCTGCGCGACCTCAAGCGCATGGTGCAGCGCGAGGGGGTCCTCAAGGATCTCAAGAAGCGGCGCTTTTACGAGAAACCATCGGTCAAGAAAAAGCGCAAGCAACTTGAAGCGGCGCGCAGGCGCAGGAAGGCGTTGCGCTACCGCAAGCCGGAACGGGGTTGATCTGATTCAACGAGTTGTTTTATAATAACTGCATCGACAAAAGCCTCGACCAGAAGCGGGGCTTTTTGCTTTGAATGTAAAAGAAAAGGAGTTTTATGGAGTTCCAAAGATTCAATTTTCACCCCCAGGTAGCCGCCGGCGTCAAGTCGGCCGGTTACACGACGCCCACGCCGATCCAGGATCAGGCCATCCCGACGGTCATGCAGGGACGTGACCTCATGGGGTTGGCCCAAACCGGCACCGGCAAGACCGCGGCATTCGTGCTGCCGATCCTGCACCGTCTGATGCAGGGGGAACGGGGCCGCGTGCGCGCCCTGATCGTTGCCCCCACCCGCGAGCTGGCGGAGCAGATCCACGAGTCCATCGCCCTTTTGGGACGGCAGTCCCGCCTGAGGAGCATCACCGTCTACGGAGGCGTGGGGGTCAACCTGCAGATCGAAAAGCTCAAGCGCGGGGTCGAGATCGTCGTGGCCTGCCCCGGCCGTCTGCTGGACCACATCGGCCAGGCTACCATCGACCTCTCCCGGCTGGAGGTGCTGGTGCTGGACGAGGCGGACCAGATGTTCGATATGGGCTTCCTGCCGGACATCCGCCGGATACTCAAACAGATACCTCCCAAGCGCCAGACCCTGCTCTTTTCGGCTACCATGCCCGATGACATCCGGCGCCTGGCCAACGATATCCTGGTTGAACCGGTCACGGTGCAGGTCGGCAGCACGGCCCCGCCGGTCACGGTCACCCACGCCCTCTATCCGGTGGCCCAGCACCTCAAGACCCCGCTCCTCCTGGAGCTGTTGCGTCATACCGACACCGAGTCGGTGCTGGTGTTCACCCGCACCAAGCACCGCGCCAAGCGCCTGGGCGAACAGCTGGAAAAGGCCGGTTACAAGGCTGCCTCGCTGCAGGGCAATCTCTCCCAGAACAGGCGTCAGGCCGCGCTGGACGGCTTTCGCGACGGCAGCTACCAGATCCTGGTGGCGACCGATATCGCCGCGCGCGGCATCGATGTCTCCCAGATCTCGCACGTCATCAACTACGACATCCCCGACACCGCCGAGGCCTACATCCACCGCATCGGCCGCACCGGCCGCGCCGCACGGAGCGGCGACGCCTTCACCCTGGTTACCTCCGAGGATACGGTCATGGTGCGCACGATAGAGAATAGGCTCAACGCCAAGCTGGAGCGCCGCACCGTGGAAGGTTTCGACTACAGCGTCCCAGCGCCCCACAGGGAGACCGAGTTCGCCCGCCCGCCGCGCGAGCCGCAACGCCGTAAACCGCAGGCGGCCGTCAAGCCTTCCGCATCGGGCAGCGCTGCTGCTGCCGGTGCGCACAAGGCGGGAGCCCCCGGAAAGGCGCAGCCGCACCCCGCCAAGCAGGCATACCCGTCATCCGTGCCGGCAGCGCGGCATCCGCAACGCTCACAGCGGGCGCGCTGATCCGGAAGGGTGCAAACCGGTGTCCGGACGGGGCAGGCTGTGAAAGACGGCCTGCCCCGTTTTTTTGCCTGGCGACAAGCGCCGGCCCGGCTTTTATTTCCTTCATCTTGGAGTATAATGAAAGGCAGCAGGATGAACCGCGAAGCCCATTGCCCGAAGCGGCCCCTTGAGACGGGGAACGTCCGGCGGGGCGAAAAGGAGGCGCGTCATGACGGGACGTGAGATATTGGACATGCTCAAGGAACGGAAAACCGACGAGCACCGGTTTGTGAGATGGTATCGGAAGGAGAACGATTTCCTCGATTACGACCTGCTGGACAGGTTTGAGAACAACCTGTCCAGCAGCGAGGTGATCGGCGGCGTGGACCTCCTGACCATGGACGAGATGTGGAACGAATTGAAGCGGGTCGGCGGGGATCGGGTGACCCTCGTGCGCGACAAGGCCGGCGACACGGTGGAATGGGTGCACGAGGGGAAACAGGGGGTGCACAAGGAGGTCTGCATCTTCTGCCCGGAAACCCTGCTGACGATCTACGACGTGGAGACGCGCGGGAACCCGGTGGACTGAATAAAATTACGCAACACAGCCACAAAAAAAGGCCGCCTTGAAAAGGGCGGCCTTTTTTGCGGCTTTTGTCTTTTTTTATTGAGCCTCATAAAACCCCGTCCTGTGGGCGGGGTCAGCGTCCGTTGGCTTTGCCTGTAAATTGCCCATCTGCTACACCTAGGCTTGAGTTGTCCCCACAATTCAAGTTGAAAGGAGCAGCAGATGAGCAGGTT
>JACPFJ010000036.1 GCA_016182975.1 Deltaproteobacteria bacterium | reverse complement strand
GACAGGTCTGTACCACGCTGGAGAACAGGATGAAGTGCGGCCTGGGCAAGTGCGGCCGCTGCAACGTGGGCAACGTCTACGTCTGCAAGGACGGACCCGTGTTCACCGCTGAACAGGTGAAGGCGATGCCGGCTGAGTTCTGAGATCTGCGCCGGTCTCGGCAATTATTCAGTTGGGTAAAGGGGGCCACGGTTATTCCGTGGCCCCCTTTTATTTGGGACAAAGGGTTTTCGAATCAGAGCCATTCACCCATCCGCCCATATATCAGTGGAAAAAATGTGTATACTGTGTTATGAAAAATCGTTTTCATGAAAATACCTATTTTCGAGAAGTTGTAGCTCTGTCCGGGCACAAAAGAGGTGCCCCGGCTCATGATTGAAGAGGCAAGGCGGGCTGACACCCCCTGACTCTCCTCCTTGTTTGGGAGGACCCAAAGTGCCTAAAGAGCCGCAGGCGGTTGGTTTTGTCGATTGCAGGTATGACCGAGGAGAACCTGATATGGCGGCATCCGATGAACAACTGAAAAGCGAACTGATCCTGGATGAACTCAAAAAACGGCAGCGTACAAAGGACGTCGTGGATGTCGAGGAGGAACGGGTCAAGATCGTCATCTTCACCTCCGGTGGGAATCGCTATGCGTTTTACGGCAACGGCATCTCGGAGATCCTGCCTGCCTGTGAGATCTCATGGGTGCCGGGCCTTCCAGAGTATCTTCCCGGACTCATCAACATTCGCGGCGATATCGAATCGGTGATCGACATCCGCTACTTCCTGGGAGGGGAGCGGGCCGACCCCAAGAAGAGCCACATCGCCATGGCGGCGTGGGAGGGGTTCCACTCCGGCGTGATGATCGATTCCATCGAGGATGTGGTGGACATACCGCTCAGCGCGATCGAGCCCCCGCTTTCGACGCTGGGCGGCGCGGCCCGCGACCTGGTGGCCGGGGAGATCAGGTATGGCGGCGAAACGGTGACGCTGTTGGATATCGGCAAGCTGGCGGCCAAGATAACGTTATGATGGATGCGGAGGGCGCACACGGCTCCTTCGGCCTCAATCTGCTTCTCTTTTCCGTCGGGGGGGTCTCCTTCGGCGTCGATGCGGAGCAGGTGGAGGGAACCCTCGCCTGGCAGGGGGACGGGACGGACGATCCGGCCTGGTTTCACCGGGAACTGGGCTACGCCGGCGAGACGGTTGCCTACCGCGCGCCCAGCGTCCTCATGATCAGGACCGGGGAGGCACGGGGCTACCGGGTGATCATCGATCAAATGGAGGATGTGGCCGGGATCGCAGCCGCCGACGTTCGGCCGTTTCCTCCCCTGGTTGAGCCGTTTGCCCTGCGTAAGGGAATGTGGGGGATCGTGGTCAAAGGCGACCGGATGATCCTGTTGGTGGATTTTCAGCGTCTGCTGCGGGAACGAAGGGTTGTCGATGCCCATATGGAGGTGACGAGCAATGATGATATTTAATCCGGCCATGCTGTTGATGAAACGGCTGACTTACTCACGCAAGATGCTTGTGGCGGCTTTGTTTTTCTGCATCCCCATAGCCCTGCTGGCCTATTTCCTCGTTACCAACATACGGGGGCAGGTGGAGTTCGGGGCCAAGGAACGCGCCGGCGTACGCTATGTCGCGGCGCTCAGGGGCATGGCGCCGTATCTCCTGGAAAACCGCCGTACGGTCTTGTCGGGCGGCAAGGCGGCCACCGCCCCGGAACAGGTTTTGGGCGAACTTGACCGGGTCGAGTCGAGCCTGGGGGGTGTGTTGGCCACGGGAGAACCGCTGCGGGCGTTGAAGGCCAGGCTCGCCGAGGTGAACGGCTTGGCAGGGGCATCGGCGCGGCAGACGTTCGAGGCGCACACGGCGCTTGTGGGTGACCTGCTGGGATTGATCGTGCTGGTGGCGGACAATTCCAACCTCACCCTTGATCCGGATATCGACAGCTATTACCTCATGGATACCCTGATCACCAAGCTCCCGCCGCTGGCGGATAGCCTGGCGCGCACGGAGCTCATCGCCTCACGTCTCGCATCGGACCGCTCCACTGTTGGCGACACGACTGATCTGATCGTGCTTTCCGGCCAGGTCGGAACGCTGGTGGAGGCCATCAACAAGAACATCCGCGCGGCCTGCGCCAAGAACCCGGCCCTGAACCGGCGTCTGCAAGGTCCGTTTCAGGAGGTGGGGGCATCTTCGGCGGCCTTTCTGAAGGCCGTGACGGCCTATACGGCCGCCAAACCGCCGCTCGGCCCGCTCCCCCAGAACGTGTCCAAGGCCGCAAACGCCGCCGGTGATGCGGTTTTCAGGGCCATGGACGTTGTCTCACCGGCCCTGGACGGGCTCCTGACGGAACGCATCCGCACCTTCCAGACGCAGATGTACCTCTATCTCTCCATCTCCTTCCTGGCCTTTCTGCTGGGCGTCTACCTCAACATCGGCTGCTTCCTGTCCGTACGCGATGGTATCGCCTCCGTCAGGGACGTGGCCGGCAGGGTTGCCGAAGGTGACCTGACCGTGGAGGCGCCGCAGTTGTCCCGGGATGAACTGGGCGAAATGGCGCGCATGTTCAACGTCATGACCGAGAATCTGCGCCAGATCATCGTCACGCTCACCGAGGTGACCGGCAAGGTCCTCACCTTTGCGGAGAAGCTGTCAACCAGCGTTGAACAGCAGGCCGGGTTTTCCAGCCAACTCTCAAGTTCGGTGGCGGAGATCTCCGCCACCATGGAGGAGTTTTCCTCCACCGCCAGCCAGATCGCCAATCACAGCCACGAGGTGGTGGATATAGCCGATCGGACCCTGCAGGGCACCAAGGACGGCGCGGCCGGGGTTGAAACCCTCACCATGAAGATGAGCGACATCAGCCGCGACAACGAGACCAATCTCCAGGAGATCGTGGAGTTGGGACGCAAGTCCAAAGAGATCACCAGGATCATGGAGATCATCGGCAATATCGCCAACCAGACCAAGCTGATCGCCTTCAATGCCGCGCTGGAGGCGGCCAGCGCCGGTGAAGCCGGAAAACGGTTCGGGGTGGTGGCTGTGGAAATCCGCCGCCTGGCGGACAGCGTGGTGGAATCGGCCGGCGAGACCGAGGGAAAGATCACGGAGATCATGGATGCGGTCAACCGCCTGGTGATCGCCTCCGAGAAGGGGTCCAAGGGGATCCGCGAGGGGTTGGAGTACTCGGGACAGACCATGCAGATGCTCTGCGATGTGGTGGACGGGGCCGCCGCCACCAGCGAGTCCGCGAAACAGATATCCCTCTCCACGCAGCAGCAGCAGATGGCCAGCAGCCAGGTGGTGACCGCGTTGCACGACATCCAGGAGGGGGCGCGGCACGCCTCCACATCGATCCAGCAGATCAATGCCATCGGCAAGGAACTGGCGACAATGTCCGGCGACCTGAAGGGGATCATGGAGCGTTTCAGCCTGGACGGCGTGTCTGGCACCTGAAGGCGCTTATATGCATTGTGATTACAGAAACACCGACAAGGGGGTCACCGTGAGGTTCACACTGCGGAAAAAGGTACTGGGACTGACGTTTATCAGCGTTTTATCCATAGCCGTCGTTATCTCCGCCATTTCCATCATGAATATCCTCTCCCGGGGCGAGGAACGGATCGCGGCCTACCGCGCAACGCTGCTGTCCGAGAAGCAGCAGCAGCTCAAGGGCTACGTGGACATGGCGGTGCGGGTCGTGGAGGGGATGCCGCCGGAAGACGCCAAGAAGGCGGTCAGGAACATGCGCTACGGCCAGGACGGCTATCTGTGGGCCCACGATTTTCACAACATCATGATCGTGCACCCCGATCCCCGCCTGGAAGGCAAGGACCAGAACGATCTGCGCGACCCCAACGGGATCTACATCCTGAGAGAGATCACCCGCGTCTGCCGGGAGAAGGGGGAGGGGTACCTGGAGTATAGCTGGAGAAGGCCGGGACAGGAGCAGATGCAGCCGAAGATCTCCTACGCCAAGGCCATACCCGCCAGAGGCTGGATCGTGGGGACCGGCATCTATGTGGACGATGTGGAGGCCGCGGTGGCCAAGGAACGGAACATCATCCGGCAAGAGGTGAAGAGCAGTATCGTCCAGTATAGCGGCCTGTCGCTGACCGTACTGATCCTGCTGCAGATCGTGGCGATCTTCCTGGTCAAAAGGTTCATTGCCGGCCCGATCGAGGCCATCTCCCGCACCCTCAAGGAGTTCAAAAACGATCTGAGCGTGACTGTGCCCGTAACCACCAACGACGAGGTGGGCGACCTGGCGCGCTGGTTCAATGAGCACATGGCAAGTTTGCGCCAGGTCATCGGCATGGTGTCCGAGGTGACCGAAAAGGTCTATGCCCAGGCCGGGGTGATCGCTGTCGGCGTCGACAAGCAGTCCGAGTTTGCCACCGAACTCTCCAGCTCGGTGGTAGAGATGTCGTCGACCATGGAGGAGTTCTCGTCCACGGCCAGCCAGATAGCGCAGCACAGCCAGGGGGTGGTGGAGCGCGCCGACAAGACCCTGCTGGACACCAAGAACGGGGCCGCCGAGGTGGAGACGCTCACCTTGAAGATCAACGACATCAGCCAGGATATCCAGTCCAGCCTGGCCGAGATCGTCGAACTGGGGCGGAAGTCGAAAGAGATCACCAAGGTGATGGAGATCATAAACAACATCGCCAACCAGACCAAGCTGATCGCCTTCAATGCCGCGCTGGAGGCCGCCAGCGCCGGGGAGGCGGGAAAACGGTTCGGGGTGGTGGCGGTGGAGATACGCCGTCTGGCCGACAGCGTGGTGGAATCCACGACCGAGATCGAGGGGAAGATCACCGAGATACTGGATGCGGTGAACCGCCTGGTGATGTCGTCGGAAAAGAGTTCCCAGATGACCGTGGACGGGCAGGAATACGCCTCCCACACGGTGGCGATGCTGATCGACATCGTGGACGGGGTGGAGGAGACCACCTCGGCCGCCCGGCAGATATCCCTGTCCACCCAGCAGCAGCAGATCGCCAGCAGCCAGGTGGTGCTGGCGCTCAAGGACATCGAACAGGGGCTGCGCTATTCCAGCGATTCCATCCACAGCTCGAACGCCGTGACCAACGAACTGGCCGAGCTGTCGGAAAAACTGCGTTCATTGGTCATGTCCTTCAATCTCGGCTCCACCAACGCCGCTCGCAAAGCCGCCACGTCCGCGGAAACGGGTAACCCATGAAACATTCCGACCGTCCCGTTCGGGTTCTGGTGGTTGACGATTCGACCATGGCCCGCGACATGATCATCGCCGTTCTCTCTTCCGCGCCCGGAATCACCGTGGTCGGCAAGGCATCGAACGGTCTGGAGGCCGTCGCCAAGGTGGCCGCGCTCAAGCCCGATCTGGTCACCATGGATATAGAGATGCCCCTTCTGGGCGGCCTTGAGGCCATAGAAAGGATCATGGCCGAACATCCGGTGCCGATCCTGGTGGTGACGGCGCGGGGAGGGGTCCACATGGCCTTTGCCGCGGTATCCAAGGGGGCGCTCGATCTCATCGAAAAACCTGACATCGACCCTAAAAGCGGCCAGGAACTGATCAGGAAGGTGCGGCTTCTGGCCGGCGTGGACATTACCCGGCATCAGGCCGTCAGGGCCCGTACGGAGAAAATGGCCAGAACCCCCTTGGCAGCCGGACAGCCGCGTCCCGACGGCAGGATCGTCGCCATTGCCGCCTCCACGGGGGGGCCCCAGGCACTGCAGCAGATCCTCTCGCGGCTTCCGGCGGATTTTCCCGCGCCCATCGTCATCAGCCAGCACATAGCGGATGGTTTTGCCCAGGGCATGGCGGACTGGCTGAACTGCAGCACCCCCCTCAAGGTCTCCGTGGCCCGCAACAACGAGCAGATCCGTCCTGGTTGCGTGTATGTCAATCCATCGGAATTTTCCATGCGTATAACCGGGCAGGGAGCAACGATTCTCGGAGGCCAGGAGGCGTGCAGGCATTATCATCCCTGCTGCGATACCCTGTTGCGTTCCGCGGCCGACGCCTATGGCGCGCATGGGGTGGGGGTGATCCTGAGCGGCATGGGGGACGACGGCGTGGACGGCATGCGGGCGATCAAGACTGCCGGAGGGACGACCCTGGCCCAGGATGCCAAGAGTTCCGTGGTGTATGGCATGAACCGGCTTGCGGTGGAGCGCGGGTATGTGAACCGTGTTGTGGCGCTGGCCGATATCGCCTCCGAGCTTGCGGTGCTTGTGGGCGGCACAAGGGAACGAGGCGGGCAGAGCGATGACAGGGCCTGACAACGCCAAACTCGCCAGATTCAAGGAACTGCTTCTGGCCAGGTGCGGACTCGGTTTCGAAAAGGAGCGCGAGGTCGCCCTGATCAGGGGGGTGCGCCAGAGAATGGCCAGCCGGGTGTTGGAGGATAGCGATGCCTATTACGGGCTCCTGACCGGAGATGCCGCCGAATTCAACCGGCTGGTGGAACTCCTTACCGTCAATGAGACCTATTTCTTCCGCGAACCGGACCACCTGAGGCTCCTGGTGGAACGGCTCATCCCGGAGATCGTGGGGGAGCGGAAAGGCGGGCAGGTCAGGATAGTGAGCGCGGGCTGTTCCACCGGAGAGGAGCCGTATTCCATCGCCATACTGCTGCACGAGTGGTACGGGGCCGAAAGCGGCAGGCTCTTTGCGATCACCGGAGTGGATATCGACGCCACGGCCATCGACAGGGCGAAACAGGGTGTCTACGGCAAGAGCTCCTTCCGGGGGGCGGACGCCGGCCTGCTCGCGCGCTATTTCGAGCCGTTCGGCAGGGAAGAGTATCGCATCAGGGAGGATGTCAGGCAGGATGTGACCTTCGAAGTGGTCAACCTGCTCGGCACGGTCTATCCCGCTTCCATGCAGGCGCCCGATGTCATCCTGTATCGCAACGTCTCCATCTATTTCCCGGGCCAGGTGCAGCAGGCGATCTTCAGCCGACTGGCAGGGCTGCTCACGGAAGGGGGCTATCTTCTTGTCAGCGCCACGGAGACTATCCACCACGATCTCGGCATCCTCTCACTGGTGGAAATGGATGCGCTCTTTTTATATCGCAAATTGCCGGACATCCGCATCGAGGATCGTCGCTACCGGCGTCGCGCCGGCGGCGAGAACGAGACCGCGACCGGCGCCGGCGGCATTGCCGCGCCTCCGGCACACACGCAGGGAGGAACAGTCCGTCACGGCCATGCATCCAAGATCGACGCACGGGCACGCACCCCGGAAAAGCGGGCGCCATCCATTGTTGCCGCAGATGTCCATGCGCTCTTTGACGATGCCCTTGGACTGGCCCGCAACAATCGCCCCGATGCGGCCATCGAACTCCTCGACACCGTCATTGGACGTGACGGCACCTTTGTCAAGGCCCATTCCCTCAAGGGGAGCATACTCTTGAACGCATCCCGCTTCGACGAGGCCCGCGGCGCCTGCAAGCGGGCGCTCGCCAACGATCCCCTCTGCCTGGAGGCGTCCCTCATGCTCGGCATCATTGCGCGGCATGAGGAAAACTACGACGAGGCCCTCAGGCGTTTCCGGGAGGCCATCTACCTGGACGCCGCCTGTTGGCCGGGGCATTTCTACACCGCCGAGATCGTGTACGCGCGGGGTGATAGGAAAAGGGCGCGCAGCGGTTACGAATCGACACTCAGGATACTGGAAAACGGGTCTCTCGCTGAACATGAACGGGCCTTTTTCCCCCTTGCATTCAAGGCTGACCAGTTCGTGGCCATCTGCCGGCACAAGCTGTCGCTCATAAAAGACCAGGGAAAGTGACCCATGGCATTCGATCAATCGAAATTTCTGGCGCGTTTCGTCGAGGAGGCGCGTGAACACTGTTCACGGATAAGCGCCGGCCTGCTGGACCTGGAACGCTCATCCGGCGACGCCGAGACGCTCAACTCCCTGTTCCGTTCCGCCCATACCATCAAGGGGTCGTCGCGGATGATGAAGCTGGCCGCCATCACGGAGCTGTCGCACCACATGGAGGATGTGCTGGATGCGGTGCGGGGCGGCAGGGTCTCGCTCTCCCCCCCCCTGGCGGACATCCTCTTCAGGGCGGTGGACGCCCTGTCGGCCATGCTGGGAAAGGTGGCCGCGGGTGAGCAGTTGGGGGAGGCGCCCAAGGTCCTGTGCGATGAACTGACAGCGGCAGCCACGGCATCAACCTCTCCAGTCGGATCGGTCGGATCGGTCGGATCGGTCGGATCGGTCGGATTAGAGGCGCCGAAGGCTGCCCCGGCGGAACCGGAGGCGCCGGTTGTTGCCACACCAGCCCCGCTGCCGGAGGCGCCGCACGTCGCCCCGGCCGCGGCCGACGATACCCGGCCGGCCCAACCGGCCGCTAAGGCCCAGCAGCAGACAGATTACCTGCGCATCAATTCCGCCAAGCTGGACGACCTGATCCGGCTGATGGGAGAGATCGTCTCCGAGCACGGCAGGTTCAGAAGACATGTCTGGCGCCTGCGCGAGATCGAGCGCGCAACGGAACGGTTCATGGCACGACTGGCGGATTCGTACGGTACCCAGGGAGGGAACTCCGAACTGGCCGCGGCCGGGGCAGCACTGCATCTCTCACTGCGCCAGGCGGTGCGCTCCATGTCGGACGCCTCTCTCATGCAGGACCATCTGGTCGGCGACCTCCAGGAAACGTCCCTCAAGCTGCGCATGCTCCCCCTTTCCACCGTATTCGATACGCTGCGCCGCTCGGTGCGGGATCTGGCCCGCGAGCACGGCAAGGAGATCGACTTCGTGGTCGACGGCGGCGAGACCGAGCTGGACCGGAAGATCATCGAACGGATCGGCGATCCCCTGATTCACATGATCCGCAATGCCCTCGACCATGGCCTGGAAAACCCCGAGGAGCGGGCGGCCGCCGGCAAGTCCGTCAAGGGGACCATCACACTTTCGGCCTTCTACGACGGCGGCTGCGTCACCATCGCCCTGAGCGACGACGGAAAGGGGATGTCGTCCGAGCGGATACGTGAAAAGGCCCTGGCCAAGCGGCTGTACGATGCGGACACCCTGGGTCGCATGTCCCGCTCGGAGATCACCAACCTGATCTTTCTGCCCGGATTCAGCACCAGCCCGATCATCACCGATCTCTCCGGGCGGGGCGTGGGGATGGACGTGGTCAGGAAAAACATCGTGGACGACCTGAAGGGGGCCATCATCATCGAAACCCAGGAAGGGAAGGGCACCACCTTTTTTCTGCGGCTGCCCCTCAACCTGGCCGTATTCCCCCTGTTCCTGGTCTCCGTGAACGGGTTTGCCTGCGCCCTTCCGGCCACCTCCATCGCCGAGATGCTCTCGGTCCGCAAGGGCGAGATCATCGAGATCGTCCACAAACGGGCAATCCGCCTGCGGGAACAGATCATACCGGTAGAGGACCTGGCCGCCGTCCTCGGGCTGCCCCGCGAAACGGAAGGGGAAGCGGACGAACGACTGCTGGTCATCGTCAGGGACGGCGACGAAAAGCTGGGCCTCGTGGTGGATGAGATCCTGGGCAGGGAAGAGATGGTGGTAAAGCCGCTGCCGGCCCACATGCAGAACCTGCGCCTGGTCTCGGGCGCCACCATTGGCGAGGGGAACAACATCATCAACGTGTTTCACGTGCCCGAGCTGTTCAAGCAGGCGCGCGAACTCGCGGAGCCGGCGAGAAGGCAGCACGCGGCCGCCGAGGAGCGCAAGGCGACGGTTCTGGTCGTGGACGATTCCATTAATACCAGGGAGATCGAGAAGAGCATCCTCGAGGCCTACGGCTATCTGGTGGACACGGCCGGCGACGGTGAGGAGGCCTTTGAAAAGACGCGAGCGGAGATGTACGATCTCGTCATAACCGACGTGGAGATGCCCAGGCTCGACGGCTTCTCCTTGACCGAACGGCTGCGTGGCGACGATCGCTACCGGAACGTGCCGATCATCATCGTCACGTCGCGGGAAAAGGACGAGGACAAGAGACGCGGCATCATGGTCGGAGCCGACGCCTATATCGTCAAGGGCGCCTTCGATCAGTCCAATCTGCTCGAAACGGTCAAGAACCTGATCGGTTAATTGCATTATCAGAGTCAACGGAGGTCTTTCATGACGGATATGTCCCCTTCACCACAGGAAAAACTGAGGGCGCTCCGGGAGCATTTCGCGCGTCAATTGCCCGAGAAGGTCGCCCAGTGCGAACGGCTCTGGACAGCCATTTTCGATGGCAGCGCGCCCAAGGGGGGGGCGGAGGACCTCGCCCGGCTGTTTCATACCCTGGCCGGCTCGGCGCCTTCGTTCGGCTTCGCCCTGCTGGGAAAGACCGCCCAGAAGGCGGAAATAATGCTCAAGACCGCACTGCCGCTGGGGCGCGAGGCCCTGGAGAGGGTGAAGGGTGAAATAAGCGGCTGCATCCGGGAGATGAAAGGCTTGAGCAGGGCCAACAGCGAAGAACGGATCGAGGAACGCAGCGAGGACCTGCTGGCCGTGACCGTGGCCCAGTCCGCCGAGTCGCGAGGCAAGCTGATCCATATCCTCGACGATGACCCCCTCTTCTGCAAAAAACTCGCGGAGCAGATCCAGTGCTTCGGGTATGAAACCCGGGAGTTCAATTCGCGACGGGAGCTGTTGAACGCCTCGTGGGACCCGTTTCCCGCCGCAATCATCATCGACATGATCATGCAGGAGGGGGACTTTTCCGGAGCCGAGGCCGTCTCCACCATCGAGGAGCATGTCGGCAAATGCCCGCCGGTCATCTTCGTCTCACGCGGAAGCAGCATAGAAGCGCGCCTTGCGGCCGTCAAGGCGGGAGGCGAGGCATATTTCTGCAAACCGGTGCCGATCAGCGATCTCGTCGAATGTCTCGACCGGCTCACGGCCGATCATCATGTCGCTCCCTACCGTATCCTGATCATAGACGACGACGTCGAACTTTCCGCCTTCTACGCCCTGACCCTCCAGCAGCAGGGTATGGAGGTGCGGGTGCTCAACGAGCCGCTGCAGGTCACCGAACACCTGGTCAACTTCAATCCCGACCTGATCCTGATGGACATGTACATGCCCGAATGCAACGGCTACGAGCTGGCCAGGGCCATTCGCCAGATGGAGGCCTATGTCAGCATACCGATCGTATTCCTTTCCTCGGAAACCTGCATAAAGCGCCAATTGACGGCCATGCGCATGGGTGGCGACGATTTTCTCACCAAACCGATCGAGCCCGAGCACCTGATCGCCTCGGTCAGCATCAGGGCCGAACGGATGCGCGTCATCAGGAACTTCATGGAGCGGGACAGCCTCACCGGGCTCTACAATCGCAGCATGAGCGATGAACACCTGGAACTCGCCGTCATGCGTGCCCGGCGTTCGGGGTCGTGCCTGGCCTTCGCCATGATCGACATAGATCATTTCAAGAAGATCAACGACACCTACGGACATCCCACGGGCGACAGGGTTATCGTGACCCTGGCCCGTCTTCTTCAGCAGCGTCTGCGCAAGACCGACATCGTCGGGCGCTACGGAGGGGAGGAGTTCGTGGTGGTGCTCCCAGAAACCGACGTGGATGCCGCCCGCGAGGTGCTCGACCAGATCAGGGGGAGCTTTACCCTGATCCGGCATGCCTATGCCGGCGGGGAATTTTCCGTCACCTTCAGTTGCGGCATCGCCATGTTCCCCGAGTGCGGCGATCCGGCCAAGCTCAGCAACGAGTCCGACAAGGCGCTGTACCGCGCCAAGGAGGGGGGGAGGAACCGGGTGGTCGTGGCGTGAGGAGTTTTCGGAGAGGGACAACATGAATAGCGAACCATGCCGGGTAGTGGTGGTGGATGATGATCCCTTCGTAGCGGAGATGCTGGCGGCGATCCTCGATGCCGAGGGGTTCCATGTTGAAACGGCGGAACATGGCCATGCCGCGCTGGCCGCCCTGGGCAGGTTCCCCGACACCGGCCTGGTGATTTCCGACATGAACATGCCGCGGATGAGCGGGCTGGAGCTGATCACCGAGATCAGGAAAGGGGGCTCTGATGTCCCGATCATCATCCTGACCGGGAACAACGAGATTGCCATGGCCATTTCCGCCCTGAGCAGCGGCGCCAGCGATTATCTCCTGAAGGACGAGAACATCCGCGAGACCATCGTCATCTCCGTTGCCAAGGTGCTCGAAAAACACGCCTTGCTCAAGAAGAACCGGCAGCTGATGGAGGACCTCGCCCACAAGAACCGGCAATTGGAACACGAGAGGATACTGGCCCGCAAGGTGCAGGAGAATATCCTCCCCCTGCATCTCGACATTCCGGGGTTCGAGACCGGGAGCTTCTACAGGGCCTCCAACCAGATCGGCGGCGATTTCTTCGACGCCTTTGAAACCGAAGGCCATACCCATTTCCTGATCGGCGACATCTCCGGCCACAGCACGTCGTCGGCCCTGATCATGGCGGTCTGCAAGGGGATGTTCCAGACCCTGGGACGGAACATGAATGAGCCGCTCGATATCGTGACGGCGGCCAACCGCATGCTGAGCCAGGTGCTTATCGAGAGCGGCATGTTCCTGACCCTGGTCTATGCCGCCTTCGACAAGGCGAGCGCCGTCCTGACCGTGGTTTCGGCGGGCCACAACCCGGTTTATCTCATCGAAAAAGGGGGTCTTATCGCCATCGACTCCACCGGACCGGTGCTCGGCTGGGACCCCGACGATACCTGGGAGACGCTTCGGCTTCCATTTGCCCCCGGGTCGCTACTTTTTCTCTACACCGATGGACTTGTGGAGGCGAAGGACGCGAAGGGGAGCGAGTTCGGCGACAATCTCCAGGAAAGACTCGCCACAGCGGACGTGCCGCCTGAAGAGCTCATCCGACGTCTTCTGTTCGAGCTCACCGATTTTTGCGGCAACGATGCCCTCGAAGACGACCTGACAGTTTTCGCCATTGCGAGGCGTCGATGAATGCCAACGCTCTCATAACACTGCTGTTTGAGCCGGATTTCGATAATGTCGATCTGGCCCGCGCCTCGCTCCGGGGGATCTGTGACGAATGTTTCGGCAGCGGCGACGAACGCGGCGCCGAGTTCTGCATGGCGGCGACCGAGGCGATGAACAACGTTGTCGAGCATTCAGGTTCGCGCGCCGTCAGGGTCGAAGTCGTCAGGACCCCGGAAGGGGTGACGCTCCGGGTGAACAACGACGGCGCGCCCTTTGACCCCACAACCGCTTTTGCCGAGCTCAGCGAGGAGGGACTGCTTGAGCGCGATGAGGGGGGATACGGACTCTATCTCATACGAGAGCTCTGTGACCGTTTTTCATATGAATACCGTGACTCATGCAATGTATGGATACTGGAAAAAGATATACCGGCATCGTGAAAGGGAGGGTTGTTTTATGGATGTGAAGATCGAGATGTTCAACGAGGTGGTGGTGCTCGTGCCGGTAGGCAATCTCGTGGCCAGCACCGCGGAGTTCTTCAAGTCCCAGGTAGCAAAGCTGTTGGAAAAGCGGTTCCTTCTCCTGCTCATCGACATGAGCAAGACCGATTTCATGGACAGCTCCGGGCTCGGCGCTTGTATGGCCGCCCACAAGAGCATCGCGGAACAGGGTGGGGTGCTGGTCTGCTGCAACCTGAACGACACCATAACCAAGGTGTTCAAGATCACGCGGGCCATCAACAAGATCAACACGACAGAGGGGAGGCAGGAGGGGATCAAGATGGTTCAGGACTTGGCTATTGCCAGGAGGGAACCGTGAGCAGAAAACGGCTGGGCGAGCTGCTCCTCGAGCAGAAACTGGTCACCCAGCTCCAGATTGACGAGGCGCTGCGCAAACAGCAGGAGCTCGGCCTCCCCCTGGGGGAGGTCCTCATCAGGCTGAAGTACGTCACGGAGAATACAATTCTCGAGGTGCTGAGCCGGCATCTCAAGATCGACTTCCTCAATATCGCGGAAAACGACTTCCAGGTGATCGACAAATCCCTGGCCGGAGTCCTGCCCATTAATATGTGCCAGCGCCTGCGCATCCTGCCCATCTTCCAACTGCTCGACGAGGAGACCAAGGTGATCACCCTGGCCATGGCCGATCCCATGGACGAGCGCGCCATCAGGGAGGTCGAGCAGATCACCACTTGTCACGTGGAGCCGGTCCTGACCACCTCCACGGCGATCCTGGGAGGTATCGGCAAGCTGTTCTCCGTCAAGTTGGACATGGCCGACATGCCCAAGATGGAAGAGGGGCAGGCGGTCGCCATCGTCAACAAGATACTGGTCACCGCCGTCGGTCTGGGGGCAAGCGATATCCATGTCGAGCCGCACGCCCAGGAGATCCATATCCGCATGCGCGTTGACGGTGTGCTCCAGGTGATGGCCGCCATCAATTCCTCCTACCTCCCCTCGGTAGTATCCCGCATCAAGATCATGGCCAGCGAGCAGAACGCCCTGATGAAGATCGAGGAGAAACGGCTGCCGCAGGACGGCGCCTTTTCCAGGGTTATCGGCGGTCATGCTGTGGACGTCCGCGTATCGAGCCTGCCCACCATCTACGGTGAGAAGATCGTCATGCGCCTCTTCGACAAGGACCGCTCGACCCATGTCTCCCGTATCGAGGACCTCTGCATGCCCCCCCGCATCGAAAGGATCTTCAAACGCTGCATCAGACAGGCCAGCGGCATCACCCTGGTGACCGGACCGACCGGCAGCGGCAAGACCACGACGCTGAACGCCGTGGTCAACGAGATCAACGATGCGGAAATAAACATCATTTCCGTCGAAGACCCGGTCGAGTACCATGCCCATGACTACGTCAACCAGAGCTCGCTCATGCCGCAGGCGGGCTATACCTATGCACGTGCCCTGCGCGCCATCATGCGCCAGGACCCGGACGTGATCCTGATCGGCGAGGTGCGCGACTTCGAAACAGCTGAAATTGCCGTGCAGGCCGCGCTGACCGGGCACCGCGTCTTCACCACGCTGCATACCGAGGACTCGGCCGGCGCCGTGATCAGGATGGTGGATATCGGCGTGGAGAACTTCCTCGTCTCCACCACGCTCGTCTCGGCCATCAATCAGCGCCTGCTGAGGAAGGTCTGTCCCTTGTGCGCCGAGGAACACATCCCCACGATGGAGGAGATGATCGAATTGGGCATCGACGAGGACGTGGCCGCCCAGATCCTCGCCAACCGCCTGACCTATACCATCAAGAAGGGCAGGGGGTGCAGCGCCTGCCGCAATACCGGCTTCAAGGGGCGCCAGGGGGTCTTCGAACTCCTCAACGCCACGCCGACCGTGCGGGAACTGATCCTGAAGAAGCAGACCTCCGATGTGATCGCGCATAAGGCGCGGGAGGAGGACCCCGGCAACCTCATCTTCGAGGAGGGTATCAGGCTCGTCCTGACAGGTGTTACCTCGCTGAATGAGTTGAAGCGCCTCCCGCGGGGCGATTACAAGCTGAAGCCGGTGGCGGAGATACTGAGGGACTGATGGCCTTGCCGCCGATAAATCGAAGCTGGTAGCTGCGATAGCGCGCTGTTGTGATATCCTTGACTCTGCTGTTGTCATCTCCGCAAGGGCAGGGAGCGCATGGCCATGAACAATGCCTTTCTCACGAACCTTTCCCCCGAATGGGTGGAATCCCTATACCGGGCCTGGCTCGGGGATGCCGCCTCGGTGCCGCGGGAGTGGCGGATATTCTTCAGCGGCTTCGAGTTCGGGGCCGCGGAGCCGGGCCGTGCCGGCGCCGCCATGACAGAGACGCCGGCCCTGAAGCACTCCGGCGTCCAGACGCTGATCTACCGCTACCGCACCGTCGGCCACCTGCTGGCCTGCACCGATCCGCTTTCCCCCTGCCTTTTGGGTCATCCCCTGCTTGAGCTCTCCGCCTTCGGTCTCGACGAGAGCGATCTAGATAGCGTCTTCACGACCCGCAGCTTCCTGAAACAGCGCGCCACCCTGGCCGAGATCCTCGCCACCCTGCGCGAGACCTACTGCCGCGAGATCGGCGTGGAGTTCATGCACATCCAGGAACCGGCAGAGCGCCAATGGCTGATCGACCGGATGGAGCCGCACCGCAACCGTTTCCTGCCGGGCAGCGAAGAGCGTCTCCATATACTGGAAAAACTTCACGAGGCGTCCCTGTTCGAGGCGTTCCTGCACCGCCATTTTGTCGGCCAGAAGCGCTTTTCCCTGGAGGGGGGCGAGACGCTGATTCCGGTGCTGGACGCCATCGTGCGGGGGTGCCCGGACGCCGGCATCAGCGACATGATCCTGGGGATGGCCCACCGCGGGCGGCTGAACGTGCTGGCCCACATCTTCGGCAAGCCTTACGAGAACATCTTTGCCGAGTTCCGCGACGCCCCGGCTATCGATGCCGCGGTGGATGGCGACGTCAAGTACCACAAGGGGCATTCCGTCGACGTCGATCTCCCCGGCGGCAGGGTCCACCTGACCATCGCCGCCAACCCGAGCCATCTGGAGGCGGTCAACCCGGTGGTTGAGGGGAAGTGCCGCGCCCGCCAGGACCGCTTCGGCGAAGGTGGGGCAGGGCGGGTCCTGCCGCTCCTGATCCACGGCGATGCCGCCTTTGCCGGGCAGGGGAGCGTCATGGAGACGCTCAACATGTCCCAGTTGGAGGGGTACCGGACCGGCGGGACCATCCACATCGTGCTCAACAACCAGATCGGTTTCACCACCCCCCCCAGGGACGCCCGTTCGACCAGCTACGCCACCGACGTGGCCAAGATGCTGGCCTGTCCTGTGTTACACATACAGGGGGAGGCCCCCGAGGCCGCGCTGCATGCCGCCCGCCTGGCGCTGGAATACCGCCAGGCCTTCGGCCGCGACGTGGTGCTGGAGCTGCTCTGCTACCGTCGCCATGGCCACAACGAGGGGGATGAACCGGCCTTCACCCAGCCGCTCCTCTACCGTCAGATCGCTGACCGGCCGCCGGTGAACCGCATCTATGCCGCCATGCTCGCCGAGGAAGGGGTGGCCGCCGACCTTATCGCAGGGATCGAGCGGCGCGTTCAGGAGAGGCTCGAATCCTCGCTGGAAAAGGAACCGCAGGTGCTAAGCGCCGGCTTCCAGGACGCCTGGAGCGGGGTCAGCCGCGAGTACAGCGCTGCCCCGGTGGAGACCTCCGTCCTGGCCGAGAGGCTGCTTGCCCTGGCGCGGCAACTGGCCGAGCTGCCCGCCGGCTTCACCCCCCATCCCAAGATCAATGCCCTGATCCAGAGGCGCCGCGATGCGGTCGTCACGGGAGAGGGGATCGACTGGGGCAACGCCGAGACGCTGGCCTATGCGACGTTGGCGGAGGAGGGGACGCCGGTGCGCATCTCCGGCCAGGACACGCGGCGCGGCACCTTCAACCACCGCCACTGCGTGCTGCACGACGTGAACAACGACAGCACCTTCATGCCGCTCGCCGCCGTAACGGACGGCGGCGCCCGCTTCCAGGCCTGGGACAGCCTCCTGTCGGAATTCGGCGTGCTCGGCTTCGAATACGGCTATTCCCTGGAGACGCCGCAGGGACTGACCATCTGGGAGGCCCAGTTCGGCGACTTCGCCAATGGAGCCCAGGTGATCATCGACCAGTTCATCTCCAGCGGAGAGACCAAGTGGAGCCGCGCGAGCGGAGTGACGCTGCTGCTCCCCCACGGCTACGAGGGGCAGGGGGCCGAGCACTCCAGCGCCCGCATCGAACGCAACCTGCAGCTCTGTGCCCGTGAGAACATGATCGTCGCCAATCCCGGCACGCCGGCCCAGATGTTCCACCTGCTCAGGCGCCAGGTGCGGCAGCCCTTCCGCAAGCCGCTGATCGTATTCACCCCCAAGGGGATGCTGCGTCATCCCCGCTGCGTTTCCAGCCTCGCGGAGCTGGCCTCGGGCGGTTTCCGCGAGGTGATTCTCGACGCAGCCGAGCCCGGCCATGTCCGGCGCGTCTTGATCTGCAGCGGCAAGATCTTCTACGACCTGATCGAGGAGCGCGAAAAAAGGGAAGGGAACGCCACGGCCATCATCCGCATCGAGCAGCTCTATCCGCTGCGCGGCGACCTGCTGGACGAGATCCTGGGGCAACTCCCCACGGATGCGGATGCCCCCTGCTTCTGGGTCCAGGAGGAGCCGGAGAACATGGGGGCCTGGGGCTTTCTGCGTCCCTGGCTCGCCGAACGCCGTCCGGGCATCCGTTTCATCGGCCGCCCCGCGGACTGTTGCCCCGCGGTCTCTTCCCACCGCCTGCACGCCGAGGAGCAGGCGGCGATCATCAGGGCGGCGTTCGAGGAGTGAGTACGGGTAAATATTCTATAGTGAGCTTAAGCAAATAGCAGAGAGTCAAGTCCGACCCCGCCCCGCCTGTCAAGTTAAACCCGCTGGAAATTCTACTATTACTGCGTACGGTCCGTAAGGTTTCAACTCTGTACAAAACGACTCCCTTTTGCTATGCTGCGACGAATAATCCCGCCAGCTTGCAGATGAAAGCTGAAAATCTTGTCCGAGCCTGATCCATAGTAATCTTGAGAGGGTCATAGATGATTTCGAGAAGACGGGCCTTGGCGCTGGTTGTGTTATCGCTTTTCGCCGTAACCCCGTGCTCATTTGCCGACAATAAGCCGCTCACGCCAGAGCGGCCCAGGGACGAAGCCTTTCGCGCGGTGCTGAAAAGGGAGACTTCCACGCTCAACGTACCGATTGAGGCATCCACGGACGAAATCGCCAGGGTCTTGAACCAGACGATCCGCAAGGATTTGTACAAGGGTTCGACCCGGACCAGGGGGCTGACCGCGGATGTGGTGCGCAACGGGCCGATCGTTATCGGCGCCGCGGACAATTACCTGTATGTTACCCTGCCGGTTGCCATGTCGCTCGGCTATGGCATGTTCGAAACGCAGGCCATACCGCTTAAACTGAAATTCAAGGCCAGGGCCGTCATCACCCCTGACTGGCGGCTGCACGCGGAGATCTATTACCTGGGGCTTAGCGACCTGCTTCGCGAGGATGTCGGCATCGGCCCGTTGTCTCTCAAGCCGCGCAGCATCGTGGAGGGGCTTATCCAGCCGGTGCAGAGGGTGTTGTCCGATCTGCTCGCACAAAAGATCAACGAGCTGTTTCCCCTGAAGGCGCAGGTCGCCAAGGTCTGGAACACTGCCCAGAAGCCGGTTTTGCTGGACAAGAGCTACAACGCCTGGCTGAAGCTGACCCCGCAGGAGGTGATGCTTTATCCGCTGTACGCCCAGAACAACAGGGTAAGATTGAGCGTGGGGATCAGCACGTTTGCCGAACTGGTGGTGGGACCGGAGCCGGCTGCTCCACCTCTGCTGCCCCTGCCCAATCTCAAGCTGGTCAACAGCTTCGACAAGACCTTTCGCATCGCCCTGAACGCCGATCTCTTCTACAAGGACCTGCGTAGCGTCGCGTCGCCCCTGCTGCTCGACAAGCGCTTCGATTCCGACGGCAAAAGCATCGTCATCAAGGATCTCGACCTGTACGGCAACGGGGACAAGCTGGTCGTCAAGCTGGTGACCCAGGGCTCGCTCGACGGGGTGATCTATCTGACCGCCAAGCCCGTATTCAACCCGCAGACCAACATCTTTTCCGTGGAGGACGTGGACTTCGACATGCAGACCAGCAGCCTGTTGATGCGGACGGCAGACTGGTTCCTGCACGGCACCATCAGGGGCATGATCCAGGAGAGGCTCAACATGGACCTGACCCGGCAGCTGGAGCAATCCCGCCGGATGGCCGGAAAGGCGCTTGCCCGGGTGCAACTGATGGAGCGCGTGTTTCTGAAAGGGGATATAACGAACCTGAGGTTTAACGACGTGATAGTGCAGCAGGACAGGATCTCCATCCAGGTTTACACGGAGGGGGAATCGGCCATTCTTTTCCAGTAAGCATGAATAAAGGATTGAGCTAACGCGCCATGTCTCTAAACGCCATCATCGAAAGCCTGATCTTCGCCGCTGATTCCCCCCTGTCGCTGGATCGGATCTGCGATCTGCTGCCGGAGTACGAGCGCGAGGCGGTCAAGGCGGCCCTGGACGAACTGGGCAGATTCCATGAGGAACGGGGAGGGGGTTTCTACCTCGCGGAGGTGGCAGGAGGCCGGCAGTTCAGGACCCGTCCCGATCTGCAGCAGTACGTCATGCGCCTGGCCAAGGCCAGGACGTCTAAATTCTCCCCATCGGCCCTGGAGACCCTGGCCATAGTGGCCTACCGCCAGCCGGTGACCCGTGTCGAGATCGAGTACCTGCGCGGCGTGGACTGCGGCGGCGTCCTGAAGACCCTGCTGGAGAAGAAGCTGGTCAGGATCATGGGGAAAAAGGACATACCCGGCAGACCGCTGATCTACGGCACGTCCAGGGAATTCCTCGAAATATTCGGGCTAAAGGACCTGAAGGCGCTCCCCACGCTCAAAGAAATCCAGGCCCTGGACGAGGCGCCGCACTTCGAGCGGCAGGAGGAGCTGCCTTTGGGACAGGATGGGGTTAAGGTTGAGGTTGAGCTTAACCTTAACCTGTGAGCATTGCGAACGAAAACCTTTACCTGTGGGCGATACGGAGGTGCAACATGCGGCGTCAATCGGCGGTGGCGGGGCAGTTCTACAGCGGCGGCGCGGCCGAGCTGCGCCGCGATCTGGCGGAGTTGATCCCGGTGACGGCGGACAAGAGGCGGGTCACCGGGATCATCGCGCCGCATGCCGGTTTCATCTATTCCGGCGCCGGGGCGGGCAGGCTTTACTCGGGCATCGAGATCCCCGCCGCAGTGCTGATCATCGGCCCCAACCATCGCGGGATCGGTGCAGCCGCGGCGCTCCACCCGGCCGGCGAATGGCTGACCCCTCTCGGCCCGGTTCCGGTTGACGCCCGCCTCAACGCCCTTCTTCAGCAGCATGTCCCCTTTGTCCAATCCGACTCCGTTGCCCACCAACACGAACACTCCCTGGAGGTGCAGCTCCCCTTCATCCAGCTTCTGCGCCCCGACGTCGCCATCGCCGCTATCTGCCTGGGGCAGGGGGATTACCCCGCTGTCCGCCGGATCGGCGAGGGGATAGCCGCCGCTATCCGTGAGTTCGGCTCCGAGGTCCTGATCGTGGCCAGTTCGGACATGACCCATTACGAGTCTGCCGACGCGGCCCGGCGCAAGGACGAACTGGCCCTGGCCCGGGTGCTGGCGCTCGACCCCGAGGGGCTGCTGGATGTCTGCCGCAACGAGCGCATAACCATGTGCGGGGCGGTCCCCTCGGCGGTCATGCTGGTGGCGGCCCGTGAACTGGGCGCCGGCAGCGCCGAATTGGTGGCCTACGCCACCAGCGGCGACGTCAGCGGGGACAGGCGCCAGGTGGTGGGATACGCGGCGGTCACGGTCCGCTGATTTCTTCAAAACCAGCCTCGAAACTCTCCCTCAACCAGCTATAACCAATTGACAAGTCACGGCCGAAAGTGTATACAGTATGCATTTTACAGCGTCCCCACGACTGAATGTCACCCTATATTCCACAAGGAGGAACATCGATGATCGAAGCATATCTGCTACACGAGAAAGAACGCGCCAAGCAGGGTATCCCCGCGCTGCCGCTCACCCCGGAGCAGACCGGTGATCTCTGCAAGCTGCTGGTCAAGCCCCCCAAGGGGAAGGAGAAGTTCCTCCTCGACCTGATCACCAATCGCGTCTCCCCCGGCGTGGACCCGGCCGCCAAGGTCAAGGCCGAGTTCCTGGCCGGCGTGGTCAGCGGCAAGATCAAGTCGCCGCTGGTCACCCCTGCCGATGCCATCAAGCTGCTCGGCACCATGATCGGCGGCTACAACGTGGCCCCGCTGGTGGCGGCGCTCAAGGACAAGAAGCTGGCTGACGAGGCCGCTCAGGCCCTGTGCGGCATCACCCTGGTCTATGACGCCTTCGACGAGGTCGCCAAGCTGGCCACGACCGGCAAGAACGCCGCTGCCGCCAAGGTTCTCAAGTCCTGGGCCGACGCCGAGTGGTTCACCAACCGCAAGGGTGTGCCCGAGACCATCAAGGTCAAGGTCTACAAGGTGGACGGCGAGATCAACACCGACGACTTCTCCCCGGCTGGCGACGCTTGGAGCCGCCCCGACATCCCGCTGCACTCCCTGGCCATGGGCAAGACCCGCTTCAAGGACGGCCTGGAGACCATCGCCAAGTTCCGCAAGGAGGGCTTCCAGGTTGCCTTCGTGGGCGACGTGGTCGGCACCGGCTCCTCGCGCAAGTCGGCCTGCAACAGCGTACTGTGGGCAATCGGCGAGGAGATTCCCTGCGTCCCCAACAAGAAGACCGCCGGCGTGATCATCGGCGGCGTCATCGCCCCGATCTTCTTCAACACCGCTCAGGACTCCGGCGCGCTGCCGCTCAAGGCCGACGTGACCGGCATGAAGACCGGCGACGTGATCGTGATCGACACCAAGAAGGGGGTCATCACCGACGAGAAGGGGAAGAAGGTCCTCTCCAAGTTGACCATCGCCCCCAACACCGTGCCCGACGAGTTCCGCGCCGGCGGCCGCATCCCGCTGATCATCGGCCGCGCCGTGACCGACAAGGCCAGGAAGGCCCTGGGGCTCAAGCCGACCACGGTCTTCACCCTGCCGGTCAATCCCAAGCCCAAGGCCAAGCAGGCCTTCTCCCTGGCCCAGAAGATGGTCGGCGTTGCCTGCGGCACGGCCGGCATCCTCCCCGGCACCGCCTGCGAGCCGCGGATGACCACGGTCGGCTCCCAGGACACTACCGGCCCGATGACCGCCGACGAACTGAAGGAACTGGCCTGCCTCAAGTTCCAGGCCCCCATGTTCATGCAGTCCTTCTGCCACACCGCCGCCTATCCCAAGCCGGCCGACGTCAAGATGCACAAGAACCTGCCGCCGTTCATCTCCGAGCGCGGCGGCGTGGCCCTGCGCCCCGGCGACGGCGTGATCCACTCCTGGCTGAACCGCCTGCTGCTCCCCGACACGGTCGGCACCGGCGGTGACTCCCACACCCGCTTCCCGATCGGCATCTCCTTCCCGGCCGGTTCCGGCCTGGTGGCATTTGCCGGCGCCATGGGCTTCATGCCGCTGGACATGCCCGAATCCGTCCTGGTGCGCTTCAAGGGCAAGTTCAACCCCGGCATCACGCTGCGCGACGCGGTCAACGCCATCCCCTACTGGGCCATCAAGCAGGGCCTTCTGACCGTGCCCAAGAAGAACAAGGTCAACGTCTTCAACGGCCGCATCCTGGAGATGGAGGGTCTGCCCGAACTGACCGTGGAGCAGGGTTTCGAGCTGACCGACGCCGCTGCCGAGCGCTCGGCCGCCGCCGGCTGCATCCAGCTCTCGGAGAAGAGCGTGGCCACCTATCTCAAGTCCAACGTGGCCCTGATGAAGAAGATGATCAAGGACGGCTACTCCGACCCCGACACCCTCAAGAAGCGCATCAAGGACGTGGAGGCCTGGCTGAAGAAACCGAGCCTGCTCAAGGCCGACAAGGCCGCCCAGTACGCCGCGGTGATCGAGATCGACCTGAAGGAGATCACCGAGCCGATCCTGGCCTGCCCGAACGATCCGGACGACGTCAAGCTGCTCTCCCAGGTCAAGGGGACCAAGATCCAGGACGTGTTCCTCGGTTCCTGCATGACCAACATCGGCCACTTCCGCGCCGCGGCCGAGATCTGGCGCGGCAGCAAGTTCAACCCGGACGTCCGCACCTGGATCTGCCCGCCGACCCGCATGGATCAGGCCCAGCTCAAGGATGAGGCCTACTTCTCGGTCTACAGCGCCTTCGGCGCCCGCATCGAGATCGCCGGCTGCTCGCTCTGCATGGGCAACCAGGCCCGCGTACCCGACGGGGTAAATATGTTCTCCACTTCGACCCGCAATTTCGATGATCGCATCGGCGACGGCGCCAAGGTCTTCCTCGGTTCGGCCGAGCTGGGTGCGGTAACGGCGCTTATGGGCAAGCTCCCCACCCCGGCCGAGTACCTCAAGGCCTACAAGGAGAAGATCGAGCCGAACAAGGAGAAGATCTACAAATATCTGCAGTTCGATGAGATGCCGGAATATAAGTAAGGCTTGGGCCGCGAGGCCCATGCTATGAAAAAACCCCCTGTTCCGGTTTGTCCGGACGGGGGGTTTTTCTTGTCCTTCAGGTCCCCTGTCGACGAAGAGATCACCATGCTGCCGCTGGCCGAGGTAGCTTAACTGTCGCTGGCGGTAGAGCGTTTTAGGCGCTTAGGCGCTTAGCGCCTATCGTCTGACAACATGTTGGTAGTAGAAATCATGTTGCAACGAGATGCAACTCGGTTAGAAGATTGAACATTTCGTTGCATATGTTGTCGTATTTTGCGTCGATGGGGCGCATTG
>JACPFJ010000034.1 GCA_016182975.1 Deltaproteobacteria bacterium | reverse complement strand
GAAGGATTGTCGAGTTTCGCTGCCGTCGCTGCACCGCCGTCCCCGCCAAACCCACCGAGACCATTCGGTTCGGTGCTGCCTGCAACCGTCGTGATGATTCCGCTCCCGGCTGCTACTTTTCGGATCCGATGGTTGCTCAGATCCGCAACATAGAGATTCCCTGCGGAATCGAGGGCCACACCAAAAGGGATGTTGAGTTGAGCCGCAGTCGCTTCACCCCCGTCACCGCTAAACCCACGAGAGCCGTTGCCTGCAACCGTCGTGATGATCCCGCTCTCGGCCGTTACTTTTCGAATCCGATAGTTAGAGGTATCCGCAATGTAGAGATTCCCCGCGGAATCCAGGGCCACGCCCACAGGGTTATTGAGTTGAGCCGCTGTCGCCCCACCCCGATCACCGCTAGACCCACGAGAGCCGTTGCCTGCAACCGTCGTGATGATCCCGCTACCCGCTGCTACTCTTCGGATCCGATGGTTAAGGTCATCCGCAATGTAGAGATTCCCAGCGGAATCGAGGGCCACGCCACGAGGCAAGTTGAGGCCAGCCGCCGTCGCTGCACTGCCATCCACGCTAAACCCGATAGAGCCGTTGCCTGCAACCGTCGTAATGGTTCCGTTCTCGGCTTCTACTTCTCGGATACGGAGGTTGCCGCTGTCCGCTATGTAGAGATTCCCTGCGGAATCCAGGCCCACACCAAAAGGGATGTTGAGTTGAGCCGCCGTCGCTTCACCGCCGTCACCCGTAAACCCAAAAGAGCCGTTGCCAGCAACCGTTGTGATGATCCCGCTCCCGGCTGCTACTTTTCGGATCCGATTGTTCTGGGTATCCGCAATGTAGAGATTCCCTGTTGAATCCAGGGCCACACCACGAGGAGAGGAGAGTGCCGCCGCCGTCGCCGCAGCGCCGTCCCCGCTAAACGCACGAGACCCGTTGCCAGCAACCGTCGTGATGATGCCGCTCCCGGTTGCCACTGTTCGGATCCGATCGTTAAGGTTATCCGCAATGTAGAGATTCCCCGCGGAATCCAGGGCTACACTTTCAGGATGGTAGAGTGCCGCCGCCGTCGCCGCAGTGCCGTCCACGCTAAACCCACGAGACCCGTTGCCTGCAACCGTCGTGATGATCCCGCTCCCAGCTGCCACTTTTCGGATCCGAGCATTGTTGGTATCCGCGATGTAGAGATTCCCTGCGGAATCCAAGGCCACACCGGAAGGAAACAAGAGTCCCGCCGCCGTCGCGGCACCGCCGTCCCCGCTAAACCCAAAAGAGACATTGCCTGCAACCGTCGTGATGATGCCGCTCTCGGCGGCTACTTTTCGTATCCGATGGTTGGAACGGTCCGCGATGTAGAGATTCCCTGCGGAATCCAGGGCCACACAAAACGGCTCGGAGAGCGCCGCCGCCGTCGCGGCACCGCCGTCCCCGCTGAACCCTTCAGAGCCGTTGCCTGCAACCGTCGTGATGATCCCTCTCCCTGCTGCTACTCTTCGGATCCGATTGGTAAAGGAATCCGCAATGTAGAGATTTCCTGCCGCGTCCACGGCCACGCCTGAAGGATAGCTAAGTCCTGCTACGGTCGCAGGACGCCCGTCGTCGGTGCCACCACCCGCGACCGTGAAAATGGACTGTGCGTACACCGCCGGACAGAGGATCAGGAAGACGACGAGGAAGAGCTGCCGCAGCGTGGCATCGATCCGAGGAGGTACACTCCTATCAGCTTTCGCCACTCTCCGCTGCAGCCGAATCGTTAGTCCATCGCCGATGCCGTACCCAGTCATGGTGACGCACCCTCGAGACTGGCAGGCTTGCGACAGCCGCTCGCCGTGGTGAACGAGCGCACCTCCGACAGAGCGAGGATCATCCCTTCGAGCCGCAGCAACCGCACTCCTTAGAACAACAGAGTATCCCAATGTTTTCGGCGCGAGTAAAAAGCCGAACGGGCGATGCAGTGTTCGGCCACAGGGCTACATCGTGAGTCGAGTCCGCGATCGTGGCCGAAACTTTTCAAGTTTGGCTTTGCGGTTCCGCTCGGGACGAGCGAACAGCATACAAGTTCGAAAG
>JACPFJ010000035.1 GCA_016182975.1 Deltaproteobacteria bacterium | reverse complement strand
GCTCGATGATGAGACGCTTCATGAATTCACCTGCCGGGTGAGTTTTTGTTGCGTAGCAAAATAGCTCAATTATCAAAGAACATCAACTGGTTACATCTGGAATAAGCAAATTTACTGAACTTGCCGTCACGGAGTCAGGTGAAAGAAGATGATGTCTTTTTGGTGACCTTTCCTGATTTGGAGAATGTCGTTACCTTCGGCGCCACCATCGAGGAAGCCCTCCTGAATGCGGAGGATGCCCTTAATGGCTGCCTGGCATCCGATTTTGAAAGAAACTTCAGCATCCCCGAACCGTCAGGCATCAGCGGTGAAGACATTCATCCCATCACCGTGGCGCCGCATGTGGCGGTAGCCATCATGCTCCGCAAGCTGCGGGCCGACGCTTCTCAGGCCGAAATCGCCCGCAAGCTGAACATCGCCTATCAGGTCTACCAGCGCCTTGAAAATCCCCGCAAGGCCAACCCAACTCTGAAAACACTCGAAAAGATCGCACGGGTATTCGGCAAACACGTTGAACTCGGCTTTGTTTAGCGGCCTGTACCGCTCCTTCATTTCCACGTTGAATGCGGCCTCAAACAACCCTCCCTCGTCACCACCTTCCAACTCGCCGAGGCATTGCAAACATCCCCCGCCCGCATCACCGAATCCGTGGAAAAGCTGTAGAACGAACAAAAAAGCCGCTCCCCGGTCATGTCACCGGAAGAGCGGCTTTAACAGGTCATCTTTGCCGCCACTTCAATCGCAAAATCCTCGACGTAGCCCTGCTACGCCTGCGGTTTTGCTCAATCAGTGACAACAAATCTGACCCGAATCTGAGCGCAAAATTTGGTATATCCGTTTATTCCAAGTCCCTAAAAAATCGAACCCCACCCCCACCTTGCTCCTCTTCCTATGGCTGCCTTTCCTCCGCTCCTCCTACTTCCTGACAAATATCTCCCTGGCCAGGTTCGTGTCGATGGCGAACTCGGAAAAGCCGACCCGGAAGATGTAGGAGGGGAAGGCCTGCATCAGCAGGATCCTGTTGCCCGGCAGCACCCCCATGGCCATCAGCTTCTGCATCTTCTTGCTGTCCTCGGTCTGGATGTAGGCGATCTCCCCCTCCTGCCCCGACTTGAACTCGGTCAGCGGCACCACCCCCAGGTCGCCCAGGGCGCGGGCCTCGGCGCAGCACTCACCCGGCGGGATCGGCTTGCCGTGGGGGCAGGTGGCGGGGTGGTTGAGCATGGTGCAGACCTTGGCATCCACCCCCTCGTTGAGCAGGTGCTCGAACTGGCAGGCCTTGTAGTCACCCGCCTCGCCGCGGATGTTGAGCACGTCCATCATCAGCCGTTCCGCCAGGCGATGGCGGCGGATGGTCATGCGCCCCTCCTCCCTCCCTTCCGGCCGGAAGTAGACCATCCCCTGACGCAGCTCGATCAGGGCATGCCCGGTCAGCTCCGTAAAGGCGGGATCATCAGCGGGAATACTGATCTTTTCGGGATCGAGGAACGCCCCCCCCTCCTCCTCCGCGATCCATAACGCTTCGAGGATCTCCTCGGCCTTTTCGGACAGTTTCATATGTAGGTCTCCTTTTTTGAACCAGAAAAAGATTAACGCAAGGACGCTAAGATGCCAAAAAAACAAATTAATTATAGCAACTATTCAGATCCATCTCACACAAAGCCACAACGGCACAAAGAAAGGCAGAATTTCCTTGGGTTACAACTGATTTTACAAAAAGTTCCGATATTTTGGTTTTCTTCGTGTGCTTCGTGCCTTCGTGTGAGTACAAGCTGTTTGTGTTCTGAATAGTTACTGATTATAAAGACTTGCTTCTCACCAAACCGGTTAAAGTCACTTTGGTTAACATGTTGTTTTTCTTTGCGTCATGGCGTCCTTGCGCCCTTGCGTTAAGGCTTTCGGAATTTCTTGATCATTGTTTTCAGTTTCCGAACGACAGCAGGCTCCAGAGGGTTCATGTAGTTGCAGCGCGGGCAGTGGATGCCGTGGCAGCCGCCGGTGCAGCCGCCGCACCCCTGTTTGCCTTCGCTCTCGTCGAACTCGTGTCCGCAGAATCCGCAGATCATCTGTTACCACCCGTATTATACCAACAACCCGGTAACAAGAAGCAATTTATTGAGCGCCCAGCCGCTGCCGAAGGCAACCAGACTGACGAAGACCCCGATGGCGGTGGACACCTTCCAGCCGCGCTCCTTCTTCATGATCAGGAACTGGGCCACGCAGGGGATGAAGAGCGTCAGCGTCACCGCCGCGACCGTCAGTTGGCGGGCATCCAGCAGCCCCTTGGACTGCAGGTCGTAGAGCCCTGCGGCGCCGTAGTCGCGGCGGAAAAAACCGAAGATGAAGGCCACCGCGGTCTCCCTGGGGAGCCCGATAAAGGCCATCACCGGGGTCATGGCATCCACCAGTTTTTCGAAGAAACCGGTGATCTTGCCCAACCAGAGCAGCACCGAGGCCAGGATGAACAGCGGCAGGATCTCCAGAAAATACCACTGCATGCGGGTATAGGTCTTGGTCACCACGTTGGAAAACTGCGGCAGCCGCATGGGGGGGAGTTCCATGTAGAACATGGGGGGCTCGCCCGGCAAGAGCCGTGCCGCCAGAAACCCGACCACCACGAAGAGCAGCAGCATGCTCACCCCCCATACCGCCAGGGCGCCGGGCGCCTTGGAGAGCAGCGCCAGGATGACGCCGATCTGGGCCGAACAGGGTATGGCCAGGGAGAGCAGCACGGTGGCGATGATCCGTTCACGCACCGTCTCCAGGGTACGGGTCACCATGGTCGCCATGGTGTCGCAGCCGAAACCGAGCACCATGGGGATCACCGCCCTGCCGCTCATGCCGAAGCGCTTGAAGACGCGATCGACCAGGAGCGCCAGACGCGGGAAGTAGCCGGTATCCTCCAGGAACGAGAAGAATACGAAGAAGGTCGCCACGATCGGCAGGATGATCCCGACCGCGTAGCGAATGCCCAGGGTAATGATGCCATACTCGCCCACGAACAGTTCCTGGATGATCTCCCAGGGAATGACGGCTTTCACCACCCCCGTTATCCAGGGGTTGAACAGCTCCTCGAAAAACTTCCCCTCCAGCAGGTCCACCACCGTGCCGGCGCCGAACACACCGACAAACTGATAGAGCCCGAAATAGAGCACGATGCAGAGAAGCGGAATGCCGGTCAGCGGTTGCATCGAGAGACGCGAGAAACGCTCGGCCCAGGTCGTCACCCGCTCGCGGGGGGCGACAAAGACGTCCTGGACCATCCTCCTGACGATCTCCTTCCGCTCCAGGGAGAGGTCGAGGTGGAATGATTCGCGGCGCTGGAAGGCGATCTCGCGCACCTTTTCCGCAATGACCGGATACCCCTCCCCTTCGCGATGCGCTACCTGCGAGGTGATCTCCTCGTCCTGCTGGAGCAGCAGCAGCGCCAGGGTCCGGCGGGAAATGACGTACTCCCCCTCCATCAGCCCGGCCAACTCGTTGATGTCGTGCTCCAACAGGCGGCTATAGGCAAAACGCCGCGGGTTGCCCGCATCGCAGCGGTATCCGGCAATGGCGCTGCGGATATCGTCAAGGCCGCGCTTGCGGGCGGTGGCCGCACCGATCACCGGTATCCCCAGCCGTTCGCGCAACAGGTCCAGGTCGATCTTCAACCCCATGCGCTCGGCCTCGTCCATTATGTTGACCACCAGCACGACCGGCAACTCCGCCTCGACGAGCTGTATGGTCATGGCCAGCATGCGCTCCAGGTTGCGGGCGTCAAGCACGTGCACAACCACGTCGGGCGCCTCGTGCAGCAGGATCTCGCGGGCGACCCGCTCCTCCTCGGTGATGGTGTGGATCGAGTACATGCCGGGTGTATCGATCACCTGCCACTGCCCTCCCTCGATCACGGCATTGCCGCGCGAGACCTCGACCGACGTGCCCGGATAGTTGGACACGGTGACATAGGCCCCGGTCAGGGCGTTGAACAGCACGCTCTTGCCCACGTTGGGGTTGCCCACCAGGGCCACCCGCTTCGTGCCGCCGCTGTTTGCGGGCGCTTTCGACTGTTTACCGCAGCATGTTGCCATTATTACATCCCTCTCCTGCTTTTGAAATTCGTTTTCACACAAGGGCGCCGAACGTAGCATAACCGATGCCGGGACGGCTGGCCTTGACCTTCAGGCAGAGCTCTTCGACGCTGACGTGTTGGAGGATGGAGTGAAAGATATCCAGGTGAAGTCCCGCTGGCGGGTGGAACGCAGTTCCCTGGCCCGGGCAAAGTCGTTGCACGTCTTTTTCTTTTCGAGGATCAACCCGGCCTTATATTGAACATGAAAATCAATGTAAGGGGGCGGCGTATTTTTGTCAACAGCTTATTTGCTGTTTCATGAAAGGGCGCGAAAGTTGGACTGAAGTTCATCAAAATGCCTGAATCCGGGGAGGAAAACCGTAAAGCCACAGCTGCGCCTCACGGGGAGGAATGGCCAGGGTGAAATAATCTCCGGTCAGGTTCATCCCATGGCCGTGCAGCAGACAACCATAGTCACCAGGACGCAGCCCGCGAGTGCGGAAGACGGCATGCTGCCACATGCCGGTTTTGTTGATGGCGATAATCCCCCGGTCGCCCCGGGCCAGAACGAGAAAACCGTCGTCTTCGTACAGCGGCCACTGGGAGAGGCCGTGGACGGCATTGTGGAAACGGATCATGGCGGTGATGTCGTTGCGTTGCCAGGAGTTCGCCCAGCGGTCACGGTCTTCCGGGTATCCGGCAGCGCTCTGATTGTTGTCGGAATAGACCAGCGGCACGCCGCCGTCCCGTCCCAGCAGCCAGGCATTGGCGAGGTATTCGTCCTGCGGCTTAAGCAGCTGCCAGCGGAAAACTGCGTTGTTGGGGATGTCATGGGTAACGCTGAAGGTCACCGCGCGCCATTTGGGAAGGGCCTGACCATAGGCGGCCGGATCCACCAGCTCGCGCATGCTGCCGCCCGGCGCAAATACCCGCCGCAGCGTTTCATGCAGGGGAAAATCGTAGAACGACAGGCTCTCGCGATCCCATAACGGCCAGATAAAGAGACTCTCCTCATGGTCATTGGCGGTCAGCGCCTCGCCGAACAGGTACTTGCCGGTCATGTCGACCGTCTCGAAGACGCGCCGCAGGTGTTCCTCGGGCAGGTGTTTCACGGCGTCGATGCGGTAACCGTCGAACCCCATGGCGTTGAGGGCGGCCAGACAGGCCCGCTGCTGCCCGATCACCCACTCGTTGAGATCCAGGTCGGGGAGACCCGAAAGCCTGTGCTCGGTGGTCTCAAAGGTATCCAGCCAGTTGCGGATATCACCCCCCGTATTGAAATCCCAGGGGGAGAAGAGACCGACGTCCAGGTCACCGTAGAGCCGGTCCCTTTCGAAGCTCTCCCGTTCCTCCCGGTAGCGCCGCAGTTCGGCCTCACCTGGGAAGTTGAGGCGGTCGGGCCGATCCTCGTTGGCCATGTGGTTGAAGACGATGTCGGCGTATACCCGCACCCCATGACGATGCAGGGCGACAATGGCCTCCTCCAGTCCGCTCCTGTTTCCCAGCCAGGAGCGGAGCACCCGGTAATCCTTGGGCTGGTAGCGCTGCCACCACTCCCGGCCGCCCTCATCGCTGTAAAGCGGCGGCGGAACAAGCACAGCGCCGTAGCCGACAGCGGCAATCCGCTCCGCATTGGCGGTGATGTCGCTGTAGTGCCAGTCAAAGGCATGCAGGATGACGTCGCGCATTATTCCTCCCTTTCCCCCGCATCATCAGCGATCAGTTTCTCATTGTTCCAACTGGGTGCATATAAATTCACCGGGCACTGAACTTCACTATTTGTTACCCATTTTTGTGTTGATGTTTAGCACAAAACAGGTATCATTATTTGTGCAACATACTCATGGAGGCCGGACATGTCACGCGCAACCGTTACCCTTCCCCAGGACCTGCTGACAGAACTGATGACTCTGGTAGGGGCCAGAAGCAAGACCGAAGCTGTCATTACCGCGGTCAAGGACGAGATCCGTCTGCGCAAGCTGGCCCGCATCAAGGCAATGGCCGGGAAGATGGAGTTTACCGGCACGGCCGATGAACTGCGCCATGGGGACAACCGCCTTGGCTAGGGTACTGCTGGACACCTCGGTCTGGATAGAGTTTTTCCGCCAGCGGGAACCGTATTTCGGCATGGTAACACGGCTTATCGACGACGATCACGTCGTCTGCTGCGGCATCATCCTTGCCGAACTGATGCAGGGAGCGCGATCGGACAAGGAGCTTGACGTTCTCGATGACTTCCTGCACGTATTTGCTTTCATGCCCGAAACACCCGAATTATGGGCCGCCGCCGGTAAATTGTCTGGCAAGCTGCGTCGCAAAGGTGTCACCGTCGGCCTGTCCGACTGTTTCATTGCTACTGCCGCCGCCTCGGCCAAGGTTCAGGTGGCCACCCTGGACAGTCACTTCGAGGCACTCTGCAAGCCTGCCGGAATTTCCCTCTATCCGATTGGTTAAAGTCTGTCACCTTGGCGCACTAGACTGGGGGTCTAGTGGTCTATGCGCGCTTCCTGTCCGGGGGTATGGGACATTGCCAAGCTCCTAAACGGCAACCTGTTTAAGCGACTCTCACGATGGCCGCACTATACACCCTCCCCTGCCCCCATGCCATCACTATCAACCCGTAATAAACGCAAAAAGGCGAAGCCCGCGCCTCGCCTTTTACGATAATATTTACTCTATCAACCGTTTATTCGGCCATGGACTCCCGATAAATCAAGGCCGCGGCCGAAGCACATGTGGAATCACATCAGACATTAAACCTGAAGTGCATCACATCCCCGTCCTTGACCACGTACTCCTTACCCTCCAGCCGCATCAGCCCCTTTTCCTTGGCCCCGGCCTCGCCGTTGCAGGCGATGTAGTCGTCAAAGGCGATCACCTCGGCGCGGATGAAACCCTTCTCGAAGTCGGTGTGGATCACCCCGGCCGCCTGGGGGGCCTTGGTGCCTTTGACGATGGTCCAGGCCCGTACCTCCTTGACGCCGGCGGTAAAGTAGGTAATCAGTCCCAGCAGCTCGTAGCCGCAGCGGATCAGACGGTCCAGACCCGGCTCCTCCAGACCCATGTCATGCAGGAAGGCCAGCTTCTCATCCCCTTCCAGTTCCGATATCTCCGCCTCCAGCTTGCCGCAGATCGTGACCACCTTGGCGCCTTCCGTGGCGGCAATCGCCTGGACCTGGGTCACAAAGGGGTGTTCGCCCATGAGGTCGTCCTCGGCCACATTGGCCACGTAGAGGACCGGCTTGTCGGTCAAGAGGTGCAGGTCTCGCAGCCAGAGGCGCTCGTCCTCGTTCTCCGCCACGCCGCGGAGCTTGCTGACCTGTTCCAGGAGCCCCTTGACGCGCTGGTAGAAGGCGACCTCGTCCTTGGCCCGCTTGTCCCCGCTGCGCGCCAGCTTATCGGCGCGCTGGATCTTCTTCTCGACCGTGTCCAGGTCGGCCAGGGCCAGCTCGGTGTTGATCACCTCGATGTCGTCCGCCGGAGAGACCCGCCCGCTGACGTGGACCACGTTCTCGTCGTCGAAGCAGCGCACCACGTGGACGATGGCGTCCGTACCGCGGATGTGGCCCAGGAACTGGTTGCCGAGCCCCTCCCCCGCGCTGGCCCCCTTGACCAGGCCGGCGATATCGACGAATTCGATGGTGGTGGGCTGGATCTTCTGGGGGTTGACGATGGCCGAGAGCTGATCCATGCGCGGATCAGGCACCTGCACGATCCCCACGTTGGGGTCGATGGTGCAGAATGGGTAGTTGGCCGACTCGGCGCCGGCCGAGGTCAGCGCGTTGAAGATGGTGGACTTGCCCACGTTGGGAAGCCCGACGATACCGCAGTTGAAACCCATGATATGCTATCCTTCCAGAAAGTTACGGTTGTTGTACAGGCTCATCGCCTTGGGGAGCCCCTCGTCCAGCATCGTCTCCAGCATCTCCAGCCCGCCGTCCAGCACGCGCGGGAGGGACTCCATCTGTTCCGGGGGGATGTTCCCCAGCACATAGCCGGTCGTGTCACCCTTGGGCGGTCTGCCGATGCCGATGCGCAGCCGCAGAAAATCTCCCTTGCCAAGCTGCTCCATGATGGAACGCAGGCCATTGTGTCCGCCGTGGCCGCCCCCCTGCTTGAACCTGGCCGCACCGAAGGGAAGGTCCAGTTCGTCGTGGACGACGATCAACTGAGACAGGGGAAGCTTGTAGAACTGGAGGGCCTGGATGACGGCGCGGCCCGAGAGGTTCATGAAGGTCTGCGGCTTGAGAAGGACCAGGCGGTCACCCTTGCGGCCCCACTCCCCTGCCAGGCCGGAGAATGACTTGCGGGTGATGGAGATGTTCTCCAGGTGCGCCAGCCGGTCCAAAAAAAGGAAACCCGCGTTGTGGCGGGTCCATTGGTATTGGGGGCCGGGATTGCCCAGCCCCGATATGACGAACGTGCTCATTGAGTTGGTATAATCTGGCTAGGCCGCGGCTGGGGCCTCTTCCTTGACCCTGCCGAGAACACTGACCACAGGGGTCTTGGGGTTATCGAGTATCTTTACGCCCTCGGGGAGCGGGATCTCGTTGACGTGGATGGAGTGGGCGATCTTGAGATCGGTGATGTCGATCTCGATGTGATCGGGGATATTGCCAGGCAGGCACTCCACGTGCAGTTCGTGGTGGGCGAAGTCCAGTAGGCCCCCTTCCTTGACCCCTACGGCGGTGCCCTTGAGGACGACCGGCACGGTAATGCGCAACTTCTCGCTCATGTTGACGCGGTGCAGGTCCACATGCTGGAATGTTCCCTTGATCGCATCACGCTGCAGGTCGGCAATGATGGCCATGGACTGGTCCAGGCCGCCGCCCCCCAGCAGAGTGATCAGGTTGTTCTGGCCGCCTTCACCCGCCATGGCAGCCTGCAGCTCACGGTATTTGATGCTCACCGCAACCGGGTCCATCCCTTTGCCGTACACGACGCCGGGGACCATTTCCTCGCGCCTCAACTGGCGGCTGATCCCCTTGCCGGCCTTCGATCTCAGCTCGATGTTCATCTGTTTCTGTTGCATACCGTTCCTCCACTAGTAGTGGCGGGCAATGCCCACCCTGTACACTCCAATTTATTACGGATTCGGAAAAAGTCCATCCGCTGCGTTACGCTCAATTTTCATACGAACAACGAGCTGACCGACTCGTCCTCATGGATGCGCCGGATGGCCTCGGCCAGAAGATCCGCAACCGACAGCATCCTGATCTTCGAAGTGAACTGTCCTTTGTCTCCCAGGGGAATGGTGTCGGTCAGGACGACCTCTTCGATATCCGAACTGTTGATGCGTTCGATGGCCGGACCGGAGAGCACGCCGTGTGTGGCGCAGGCATAGATGGAGCTCGCCCCGTTTTCCTTGAGCGCCTTGGCCGCCTGCGTCAGGGTGCCGGCGGTGTCGATCATGTCGTCCAGAATGATGGCCACCTTGTCGCGCACATCACCGATCAGGTGCATCACCTCGGCAACGTTCGGGCCGGTGCGGCGTTTGTCGATCACCGCCAGTGTGCAGCTCAGCCGCTTGGCAAAGGCACGGGCGCGCTCGGTACCGCCGGCGTCAGGCGAGACCATAACAACCTGCTCCCCCTCGAAACGTTTCTTCAGGTGTTCGAGAATGACCGGCACGGCATAGAGGTTGTCCACGGGGATATTGAAGAAGCCCTGGATCTGGCCGGCATGCAGGTCCACCGTGACCACCCGCTCCACACCGGCGGTGGTGATCAGGTCGGCCACCAGCTTGGCGGTGATGGGGGTGCGCGGGGCGGCCTTGCGGTCCTGGCGGGCATAGCCGTAGTAGGGCATCACCGCGGTGATGGTCGCGGCCGAGGCCCGCTTGAGGGCGTCGGTCATTACCAGCAACTCCATAAGGTTGTCGTTGGTAGGCGCGCAGGTGGACTGGATCACGTAGACGTCCCGGCCGCGCACGTTCTCGCCGATCTCCACCATCACCTCGCCGTCGGAAAACCTGCGCACACGGGCGGCGCCCATCGGCAGGCCGAGGCTCTCGCAAATCTTCTGGGCAAGGGTGGGATTGGAGTTTCCGGAAAAAATCCTGATCTTGTCGCGCATGACGTCCATGAAGTTCGGTTACCTTTCAGCGAAAAACAAAAAGTGGCTGGGGCGCCAGGGATCGAACCTGGGAATGCCGGAATCAAAATCCGGTGCCTTACCGCTTGGCGACGCCCCAACAATCAGTGACTGGTGAACGGTGAATGGTGAAAAGCTGAAAAAAAACCTCTCACGTCTCACTCCTCACCGATATTTACAGTGTTTTCACCGCGGCGGCAAACCAGCCGCTGTCGCCGACCAGAGTTTCCCGCGCCCGTTCGGCGCCCTCCCTGTCCCGAAAGAGGCCGAACACCGTCGGGCCGCTGCCGGACATCATGGCTCCCGCCGCACCCAGACGCAGCATGGCGGCCTTGATTTCGGCTATGACCGGAAAGGCCGGGATAGTCACCGATTCAAGGTCGTTCGAGAGGATGGAACAGATGTCATCGACAGTGCCGTAAAAATGTGGAAGTTTAGCCAGCCCCCCCCGGTTTGTCAACTGCAAATTTCGATAGACCCATGCCGTGGAGACGTGAACGCCGGGGTTCACCAGCAGCACCCAGACAGGGGGCATCGCCGGCATGGCGCAGAGTTGTTCGCCGATTCCCTCGGCAAGGGCTGTCTTTTTGAAGATGAAAAAGGGGACGTCGGCCCCCAGCTTGACGCCGATCTCCATCAGGCGCCGGTCGGAGAGCCCCAGCCCCAGCAGGTCGTTCATCCCCATCAGCACGCTGGCGGCGTCACTGCTCCCGCCCCCCAATCCGGCCGCCACCGGGATGTTCTTGGTGATGGCGATCTCGGCCCCCTGTCCGCTCCCGGCCAGGTCGAGCATGACCCGCGCCGCCTTCCAGGCGATGTTGCCCGGTCCGTCGGGGACCCCTTCCTTGCCGCAGTTGACCGCTATCCCCCCGTTGCCGGTCAGGGTGATGGTAATCTCGTCGCACAGGTTGACCCGCTGCATGACCATGCGCAAGTCGTGGTAGCCGTCGGGACGCCGCCGGATTACGTCGAGCAGGTAGTTGACCTTGGCGGGGGCTTTCAGTGTCAGGCTTTTCACGGGGACTCCGTCACGATTGGGTTACACGCAGATGGGAGACTTGTTTTCTAATGCAAGCGGGGTGAGAAATCAAGGCAAAACTGCGGCGGCGGGCCGGCGGCTTCACAGGGGGCTTGCGCCGGGCGGTATCTCTCTCTATACTGGGTGCTCATCTGCAATGGAAAAGGAGACAGTTCAGTGAACCCGAGACTCCCCGCCGAATGGGAGGCGCAGGACGGCGTCCTTCTGGCCTGGCCCCACGAAGGCACCGACTGGGCCTACATGCTCGACGATATCCGCCCGGTATTCGCCGATATCATCCGCCGGATCGCCGGTTTCGAGCGGGTGCTGCTGACGGCGCCCCATGCCGCGGAGGCCGTAGAATACCTGGCAGCCGCCGGAGTGGATATGACCAGGGTCACCGTAGGCGAGATGCCGAACAACGACACCTGGGCACGCGACTTCGGCCCGATCACGGTGATGTTCAACAACAGGCCGGTGCTCCTTGACTTCGGCTTCAACGGCTGGGGGCTCAAGTTTCCGGCCAACCACGACAACCTGATCACCAGGCGCCTCAAGGAGCGGGGTGCGCTCGCCCCCAACCTCAAGACCATCGGGCTGATCATGGAGGGGGGCGCCATCGAGAGCGACGGCCTCGGCACGATCCTCACCACTGCGGAATGTCTGCTCTCCCCCAACCGCAACCCGCAGTTGGACAGGAGCGATGTCGAGCAGGCCATGGCCTCGCTTTTGGGGGCGCGGCGCGTGCTGTGGCTCAACCACGGCCGCCTGGCCGGTGACGACACCGACTCCCACGTGGACACCCTGGCGCGTTTCTGTCCGGACAACGTCATCGCCTACACCGCCTGCGACGACCCGCGTGACGAGCACTTCCAGGAGTTGAAGCTGATGGAGGAGGAGTTGAAGTCCTTCCGCGCCCCGGACGGCTCCCCCTACCGCCTGATCCCGCTTCCCTGGCCCAAGGCGCGCTTCGACGAGCAGGCCCACCGCCTGCCGGCCACCTATGCCAACTTCCTGGTGATCAACGGCGCGGTGCTGGTCCCCAGCTATCGCGACCAGGAGAAGGACAGCCTCGCCCTGGAGCGGATCGGCCAGGCCTTCCCCGGCCGCGAGATCATCGCTGTCGACTCCCTGCCGCTGATCGAGCAGCACGGCTCGCTGCACTGCGTGACCATGCAACTCCCCCAGGGGGTGCTGCCATGACGACCCTCAAGGCCGCATTGATCCAGCAGGGCTGTTCCAGCGACAGGGAGGCCACCCTGGAGAAGAGCTTCACCATGGTCCGCCGCGCCGCCGCATCCGGTGCGGCACTGATCGTGCTGCAGGAACTGCACGCCGGCCCCTACTTCTGCCAGGTGGAGGAACCGGCCCTGTTCGACCTGGCCGAGCCGATCCCCGGCGAGACGAGCCGCGCCGTCGCCGCCCTGGCCCGCGATCTCGGGGTGGTGATCGTCTCCTCGCTCTTCGAGCGCCGCGCACCTGGCCTGTACCACAACACCGCCGTGGTGTTCGAGAGGGACGGCTCCATCGCAGGCCACTACCGCAAGATGCACATCCCCGACGACCCAGGTTTCTACGAGAAGTTCTACTTCACGCCGGGCGACCTGGGTTTCAACCCGGTCCGCACCTCGGTCGGGACGCTGGGGGTGCTGGTCTGCTGGGACCAGTGGTATCCCGAGGCGGCCCGCCTGATGGCCCTGGCCGGGGCCGACCTGCTGATCTACCCTACCGCCATCGGCTGGGACCCGGCCGACACGACCGCGGAGCAGGAACGCCAGCGCGAGGCGTGGATAACGGTGCAGCGCGGCCACGCCGTAGCCAACGGCCTGCCGCTCCTGGCGGCCAACCGGGTCGGCTTCGAGCCCTCGTCGCAGCACCCGCAGAGCGGTATCCGCTTCTGGGGGAGCAGCTTCGCGGCCGGTCCACAGGGGGAGATCCTGGCCGAGGCGTCGCGGGACCGGGAAGAGGTGTTGCTGGTGGACATCGACATGGCGAGGAGCGAACAGGTGCGGCGCATCTGGCCCTTCCTGCGCGACCGGAGGATAGACGCCTACGGGGATCTGTTGAAAAGGTACAGGGATTGACATGGCCATTAACGAGAAAGAGATACTGGAGGCCCTCACCAGCTCACGCGTCCTGACCTCGATGATCACCCCGGCGGTGCTCATCTCGGCCTGCGGGACCCTGATCTTCTCCACCTCGGCCCGCCTGGGGCGGATCTTCGACCGGGTCAACGTGATGAAGGGGGAGGTGGAGGCCCTCGTGGAAGGACGGATATCCTACCCCGAGGAGCGGATGCAGCACCTGCGGGGTCAGATCGCCCTTCAAAAGCGGCGGGCGACCCTGATCCAGAAGGCCATGGCCGCACTGTATACCGCCACCGCGCTGTTTGTCGCCTCCAGCCTGGCCATTGCCATCAACGTGGCCTACGGCAGTCCGGGTCATGGCTGGATTCCCACCCTGATCGCCCTTGGCGGCGGCCTGTTCCTCTTCGCGGCCTCGGCCATCCTCCTCTACGAGAGCCGCTTCAACCTGCGCTTCGTCACCCGCAACATCGACTTCATCGAGTTCCTGGAAGAAAAGGCGACGGAGCGCAGCAAGCAGCCGCCCGCCTGAGATAAGGCCCCTTCAATCCCGCCTCAGCCAGCCCCGCCCGCAACCTCTGCTCGGCGTCGAAACGGAAGCGGTCGATCCCTTTTCAGGCACAAGTCATCTCCCGTCCGGCAAACTCGGCGAGTTCTTCGTAGATCGCTGCCAGCACCCTGAATTCACACCATTTCCTGACGATCTCCCTGACGATGTACATGACCATGAATATCCCGTTGAGGGTCATGATTACCGGGAGAATAAAGTTCTCGTCATCGGCAGCCCCACGTGAAGCCAAAAAGATGCTGGCGCCGCAAATGCAGACGGTGCTGAGGGCAAGGGGCAGTTCGATCCCGCAGCGGGGATGGCTCATCATCCGGTAGATTTTTGCATAGCTCCTGGCGAGGCATCCGATCTTGCGAAATGCCTCTCCGGCGTGCCGGTGACCGGTGCTGTTGTACACGGCAAAACGCAGCGCCTCCACTGCCCTCTTCGGCCCACCGGCCCGCCGCGCGGCGACATAACCATCAACAACCTTGTCGAGCATCTCCAGATCGAGGTCCATAAAACCTCCACTGATCATCCGTCCCACTCTTTTGGATAAGCATAAATGGTTGCAATAACCGTTGCATGGTGAAATCTATACTTTGGGTAAATATTGTCAATAGAAAATTGTTTTAAAATGGTAACTCGGCTGGATAAAAGCGTGGTTGACTTCTGGTGTGAGTGCAATAGCCTGAAAACAGATTTAATAAAATATCGGTATATATATCGGTATATCTTTACTTTGCCATTGCCACGGCCTCGACCGCCCAATCCAGCTCTTCCCTGGTCAAAAAAAACCGCCTCGATCAAGAGGCGGCTTTTTTGTGCGATTTTCCAGCGTCGCGGCTATGTCCGACAGGCTACCCCTTCAGCCCCACCTCCCTGGCCAACGCGCGCCAGGCCGGCAGGCTGCGTTCGATCACCTTCATGTCCACGCAGTAGGCGATACGAAAGAAGCCCGGTGCTCCGAAGCCGGCGCCCGGCACCAGCAGGATGTGGTGCTTCTGGGCCAGCTTGACGAACTCGACGTCGTCCTTGAGCGGCGACTTTGGGAAGAGATAGAAGGCGCCGTCCGGCCTGACCATTTCAAATCCCATGGCTGTCAGCTCGCTCACCAGCAGATCGCGCTTGGCCTGGTAATCGGCGATGTCCACCGACTCGTCCTGAAGTTTTGTCACCAGCCGCTGCATGAGGGCCGGGGCGTTGACGAAACCGAGCGTACGGTTGCTGAATACGGCCCCTTCCATGAACTGCAAGACCGTATCCATACGCGGATTGGCCGCCAGGTAGCCGATGCGTTCACCAGGCAGGGCCAGGTCCTTGCTGTGGGAGGTGACGATGATCGAGCTCTCCACCAGCGGGAAGATATTGGGGACATGTTTGCCGTCAAAGGCGATGCGGGCGTATGGTTCGTCGGAGATGGCGTAGATGAGGTGGCCGGTGCGCCGGTGGATGTCCTTGAGGATATCCCCCAGCCTTTTCAGGCTCTCGGCGGGATAGATCACGCCGGTGGGGTTGTTGGGGGAGCAGACGATGATGGCCCGCGTCCTGGAGGTCAGCGCCTTTTCTATGGCGTCGATGTCCAGCTGGAAGGTCTCGTGGTCGGTCCAGACCTCGACCGGCACGCCGCCGTGGTTGTCGATGTAGAACTTGTACTCCACAAAATAGGGGGCCAGTATGATGACCTCCTCGCCGGGGTTGAGGATGGTCTTGAGCACCGCGTTGAGCGCCCCGCCCGCACCGCAGGTCATGATGACGTGATCGGCGGTCACGTTCAGCCCGGAATCCTTCGCCAGCTTGGCCGCCACGGCGGCGCGGGTCTCGGCGTAGCCGGCGTTGTTCATGTAGCGGTGCATGCCCGGCAGCGGGTTCTGCGCCAGTGCCAGCAGCTCGCGGTAGAAGGCCTTGGGGGGCTCCACGTCCGGGTTCCCCAGGGTGAAGTCGTAGACGTTCTCGGCGCCGAACTCCAGCCGCAGCCGCTCCCCCTCCTCGAACATCCTGCGGATCCAGGACGACCTGGAGATGTGACCGGCGATCTTCATGGCTATGGCCATAGCTGCCCCCCCCACTTGAAATTATCTGATATGATACATTAATGGTGGAATACTACAAACAATTCGCGGAGAACTCAATGGAAATCCCGCTCTATCCGGACTCCAGGGCACTCGAATTCAGCGACAAGGCGCTTTTTGACGGCATCTTCGAGCGGCTCCAGCCCCGCGTCTCGGAGCTGACCTTCGCCGGGCTGTACCTGTTCAGGCGGGCACACGACTACCGGATGACCGCCGTGAGAGATGCCCTGGTGCTGCTGGGAAGAGGGTATGACGGCAGACGGCGCTTCCTCCCCCCGCTGGGCGGGGATGTGGCCGCAGCTCTCGACACGCTGTTCGGCGCCGGAGAGGAGCTCTACGGTGCGGACGAGGCCTTTGCGGCAAGGTATCTGTCGGGCGCGGGCCTGGAGGTGACCGAGGAGCGCGATTCCTGCGACTATCTCTACCTGCGGGAGGACCTGGCCACCCTGCCGGGCAACCGTTTCCACAAGAAGAAGAACCGTATCAGCTACTTCACGGCCCGCCACCGCTACGAGGTGGAGGCATTTTCCCCGGCGCGCCGCTGCGGCTGCCTGGAACTGCTCGACGCCTGGTACCGCCTGGCAGAGCACGAGGAGAACCCCTCCCTGGACCTGGAGTTGGAGGCCGCCGCCGAGGGGGTGACGATGACGGAGGAGTTGGGGCTGGAGGGGGTGATCGTGACCGTGGAGGGGGTTGTGAAGGCGTTTGCGCTCGGGGAGCGCCTCAACCGGGAGACGGCGGTCTGCCATTTCGAGAAGGCCGATCCCTTCATGGAGGGACTCTCGCAACTGGTCAACCGCGAATTCGCAAGGTTGCTGTTCAGCGACTGCCGCTACATCAACCGCGAACAGGACCTGGGGGAGCCTGGGCTGCGCAACGCCAAGCTCTCCTACCACCCGGTGGAGCTGGTGCGGAAGTTCCGGGCGCGGCGGGCCATGATTCGCTGATATTTCAGGTATGGAGTACGTTGTGCTCCCCAAACAGGTTACTTGACAAATGTCGCTATAAGTGCGACAAATAATCAAAAGGAGAGCACCATGAGAACTCATAAGGCCCGCAGAAGTTCCGAAGCAGCGGATGAGCAATTCCTTGCGGTTCTGTTCGGGTTTGATAACGGCATGGTCAGACCGCTTTCGGAGCAGGAGTGGATCGAGAAGATACGCTCCGGCCTGCCGGGCTCCACCATTACCGAACTGGCCAAAAAGATCGATATCCCCCAAAAGGATGTTGCCGCCTGGCTGCACACCACCAGCAGAACAATACAGAGAAATGTCGAAGCCAACACACCGCTTGGACTAGACCTTTCCGACAGGGTCGCTCAGCTTGTCCGCGTATACCGCCGCTGCCGGGAAGTCTTCCGGGACGACAAGAAGGTTTCCGTCTGGCTGAAGACACCGAATTACGCCCTGGGAGGTGTTGCTCCCACCGCGCTGCTCGACACCATCCCCGGCATTGAGATGGTGCTGGATGAACTGGGGCGGATTGAGCATGGGATCTTCATCTGATGCTGCTCTATCGGGTTGCTCCGCAACTGTATGCCAATGACCTGAGCGGCCGCGGCGCCCAGCTCTTTGGCGGCCGCTGGAATCCGAAGGGATGGACGGCGCTGTATACCGCCGAAAGCGCCGCGAGCGCCATGCTGGAATATCTCCCCCACTATCCTGAAACCTGCGCCCCACCGGACCTTGTGCTGGTTACCATCGAAGCCCCCGACACGATAACGATCCAGAAAGTGGATGCGGCAAGCCTGCCGGACAACTGGAGCGCCCGTCCGCCGGCAGCCGGGACCGTGCTGTTGGGCAGGGAGTGGTTGCTGACGGGAAAAACCGTTGCGCTGCGGGTGCCGTCGATCATGCTCCCCTACGGCAAGGCGTGGAACCTGGTGCTGAATCCGGCGCATCCAGAATATGGCGGGATTCGGATCGCCGAGGTTGTCCCGCTTCCCGTTGATCCCCGGCTGGCCGAAAAGCTGGGCGGGGCGGGCGCCTGATGCGGAGTTCTTCAGATATTCAGGACCTCACTATACACATCAAACAAACAAATACCGGCCAAGTCGAAACATCACGATCCAAAAACAAATATAATAAACCTATTGCGCTTACCTCAAAATTGTAGTAAAAAGACTGTTCTTTAAAAGAGCGGCTTAGGCCGCATCTCCTTGCTCCGGGTAGGACCGGGGCTCGAAAACCGTGAGGAGGAAACACGACATGAGGAAGTACGAAACGATTTACATCCTCCAGCCGGAACTTGGCGAAGACGAGATCAAGAGCGTCGCCGACAAGGTCCAGGACGTGATCGCATCCTACAAGGGTGCCTTTCACCGGCTGGAAGACTGGGGTATCAGGAAACTGGCCTACCCCATCAGGAAATCCGCCCGCGGACGCTATCTTTACCTGCGTTACGACGGCGGCCGGGAGCTGATTGCCGAGCTGGAGCGGCGTCTCAGGCTTGACGAGAAGGTGCTCAGGTACCAGAGCGTCAACATCACCGATCAGCCCGAGAAGCCCGTGGCCGAGAAGAAGGCGCCCCTGGTCGAGCCCGAAGCGGTCGAGACCAGCGAGGAAGCCGTTACCCCCGCCGAAGCGGCAAACGAATAATTTCCTGGAGGATAAACGTCATGAGCGATGAAAGAACATCCACCCCCTATCAGCGTCCCGCAGGCGGCCCCGGACAGCGTCCCTCGGGCGGCCCCGGCGGTCCCCGCAAAAAGCGCCCCTTCCAACGCAGGAAGGTCTGCCGCTTCTGCGCCGAGAAAAACCTGACCATCGACTATAAGGAGCCCCGCACGCTCCGCTATTTCATCTCCGAGCGCGGCAAGATCGTTCCCCGCCGCATCTCCGGCAACTGCTCCAGGCATCAGAGGGAGATCACCGAGGCCATCAAGCGTGCCCGCAACCTGGCGCTCCTGCCGGTAGCCTCGACTCACGTGCTTCCCTGACAACCGGCTGCATGCTTTTTAACCAGCTGCCCCACACCGCTGCGGCACGGCTGACCGCTGCGGTCATCGGCACGGCCGTTTCGTTCATCCTGTTTGCCGCCTACATGGTCTTCCCGCCGGCAGGCTTCTTCACGGGCCTGCTGGCGCCATTTCCGGTGGCCTTTTTTCGTCTCGGGAGCGGTCGTGGGACAGCGCTCATCATAACCATTGGCGTCACTACCCTGCTGACCGCTTTTTTCGGCATTCAGGCCGGGGTGCTCTTCCTGCTGCAGTGCGGCGTGATCGCCCTGCTGCTGCCTGAACTGCTCCTCAGGGGATATGGTGCGGCCAGGACCATCGCCTGGACAACGGCCGTCAATCTGGTTGTCTTCGCCTTGGCGGCGCTGGGGTTCAGCAACCTCAGCGGACAGAACATCCATCTGCTGGCGGTAAGGGAGATCAACGCCAGCATTGCCCAGACGCTCACCATCTACGAGCAAGCCGGCATCAAAGGGGATGAACTCGCCCTGATGAGGCAGTCCATGACCTTGGCGGCCGATGTGATCATCAGGATCTACCCGGCCCTGCTGACGGTCATGCTGATCGCCGTGACCGGCTGCAACCTGTCCCTTGTCAAACGCTTTGCCGGACGGTTGGGCCTTGAGCTGGAGATCGGCAGTTTCAAAGATTTCAGAAACCCGGAGTCCCTGGTCTGGCTGCTGATAGCGGCCGGATTCGCCATGCTGGCGGGGAACCCGATCATCACCATACCAGCCCTGAACGTGCTCGTGGTTATCACGACGCTCTACTTTCTGCAGGGGCTGGCCGTCCTGTTGACCATCATCGCCCGCCAGTCATTCGCCGGGGTGCTGCGGTTACTGCTGTTCATCATGCTGCTGTTTCAGCCTTATCTGGCGGCCTTGGTAGCGGCACTGGGCATATTCGACCTGTGGGGTGACTTTCGCACCCCCAGAAAACAGGAAAACCTGTAAATCAGGCTTGAAAGGAGAGAAACATGAAGGTCATTCTGAAGGAAAACATCGACACCCTCGGCCACATCGGCGACATCGTCAAGGTTGCGCCCGGCTACGCCCGCAACTACCTGCTCCCCAAGGGGCTGGCCATCGAGGCCACCGAGAAGAACGCCAAGGCCCTTGACCATGCCATGCGCCAGCTGGCCTACAAGAAGAACAAGGCCCTGGAATCCGCCAGGAGTCTGGCCGCCAAGCTGGAGGGAGTGGCTATCGAGCTGCTGCACCAGGCTGGCGGGGAAGGCAAGCTCTTCGGATCGGTCACCAACATGGAAATCGCGGCCTTCCTCAAGGAAAACGGCTTCGATATCGATCGCAAGAAGATCGTACTGGCCGAGCCGATCAAACAGCTGGGCGAGTACACCGTCCCGGTCAAGATCCATCCCGAGGTAACGGCAAACCTCAAGGTGAACGTCAAGACAGCCTGATCGGCTTATTGCTCCTCCTCTGCATGGGCCTGTCGGAATTCCGGCAGGCCTTTTTTTATTATATCTCACGGTTGACAATCGTAACCACAGGGGAGAAAATGGATCAATTTTGACGGAGGCCTTTCGTGGACACCATGACACTGGAAATACTGCTCATCTGCCTGATGATCGTGTTGAACGGCTTTTTCTCCTGTTCCGAATTCGCGATCGTCTCGGTGCGCAAGAGCCGCATTACACAACTCGTAGCCGAAGGTGACAAGCGGGCGCGGATCATCGAGGAGCTTCAGCAGGACCCCCACCGCGTGCTGGCCCTGGTGCAGATCGGCGTGACCGTGGCCGGCTCGGCGGCCTCCACCGTCGGCGGCATCATCGCCATCGAGCATCTGCGCCCGTTCTTCTCAGGACTTCCCTGGCCCCTGATCCGGCAGGCGGCGGAGCCGCTGGCCGCAGTCACGGTAGTTGCGCTGGTTTCCTACGCCACCCTGATCGTCGGAGAACTGGTCCCCAAGGCGATCGGCATGCAATACGCCGATACCATCGCCCTGAGGGTCGCCCGGCCGATCAACTTCCTCTGCCGGATCGGTGCCATCGCGGTGAGCATCCTGACCGTCTCCAGCAAGGCGGTCATGAAGCTGCTCCGGATCAAGGCCGACCGGGAGGCCTTCATCACCCGCGAGGAGGTGCAGCACATCGTTGCCGAGGGGCAGGAGATCGGCATCTTCAGCGAGGCGGAACAGGAGTACATCCGCAACGTCTTCGAGTTCACCCACACCTGTGTCCGCGAGGTGATGGTCCCCCGCACCCGCATCGTCGGGCTGGACCTGGCCGCACCGCGTGACCTGGTAGTCGCTACGGTACTTGAAAACCAGTACTCCCGTTATCCGGTCTACCGCGGCAGCATCGAGAATATTGCAGGCGTGGTGCACGGCAAGGACCTGCTGGGGCGGCTGGTGGCCAATGAGACTTTCGACCTGGCCGCAATCATGCGGCCGCCGATTTTCGTTCCCGAAGGGAAGAAGGTCAACGAGTTGTTGAAGGAGATGCAACGCAGCCGCAACCAGATGGCCATTGTCGTGGACGAGTACGGCGGCCTGAGCGGCCTGGTCACCACCGAGGACCTGATAGAGGAGTTGGTGGGTGAAATCAGGGACGAACACGACATCAGCGAAACCGGCGCGATCCAGCACCTGCCGGACGGCACCCTGCTCGTGGACGGCCTTTTGTCGGTCTTCGACATGGCCGAGGTCATCGAGGTCAAGCTGGAGGAGGATATCCCATACGACACCGTGGCCGGGCTGATCCTGCACGAGCTGGGCCGTTTCCCGCTGCGCGGTGAAACCATTGACTGGCGCGGCTACCGCTTCATCTGCGACGAGGTCACCCGCACCGCCATCCTCAGGGTACGTATCGTGCCGGTAAAGGACTGAGACCTGGCCCATGCGGAAACGTAGACGACACTACTTCAAGCTTTCAGGCCTGCTCTTCCTGTTCCTGGGGACAACGCTGATCGGCCTGGCCCTCTTCCTGCCCAACCTGCTGGACATCAATGCCTACCGTGACGACATCATCGCCACCCTGCAGCAATCCCTCAACCGCAAGGTCAGCTTCGGCCACGGGGAGTTTTCAATGCGTTTCGGCCCCGCGTTCGTCTTTGACGACGTTACGGTAAAGGAGCCGGATGGCAACAGCGATTTCCTCACGGCCAAGCGGATCACCGTGGAACTGGCCCTGCTTCCGCTATTGGAGAAGAGGGCCGTGCTGCGCGAGTTCAGCCTGGAAGGGGCCGACGTGCGCCTCGTACGCGGCAGCGACGGGCGTTTGAACATCGATGACCTGCTCAAACCGCGGCCCGAGGCCATCCAGATGAGGCTCAAAAAGGTGCGGGTAAAGAAAGGGGTGCTGCACTGGCGCGACATGGCCATCCGCAAGGAGGGCCTCACGGTCGACGCAAGGAATCTGAACCTGTCTCTGGACAACCTCTCCCGCGGCCACAAGGGGAGCATCGGGCTTTCCTGCGAACTTCCGGCCGCATCGGGCGCGGCCGCCACGGTATCGCTCTCCGGAACGGCAAAGCTCCCGGCGGGCGCCAAGTCGCTCATGGAAACGGAGCTGAACGCGAGCGCGGACATCAAGCAGGCCGAAGTGGGCCGTTTCTGGCCCTACTACGGGCGTTTCATCCCCTTCGGCAATCCGGGCGGACGGCTGGACATCGTCACCAGCTTCAAGGGGAAGCCGCGCGAGTTCAGCGCCAAGGGGAAGGTCCGCCTGAACAACGCCGCCGTGACCTGGCCTGCCGTCTTCCATGCCGTCGTGGCCCCCAGCGCGCTCCAGCTCGACTACTCGATGAAGCTCACCAGCCGCCTGCTGGACATCCCCTCACTGGAGCTGAGCACCGACGGCTTCCGCATCAAGGGGAGCCTGCAGTTGCACGACTATGCCGGCAAGGACCCGCGCATCGTTGCCAAGGCATCCACCCCAACCACCTTCCGCTACGAGGACGTCAGGGGCTACATTCCCTTCGGGATCATCGAGAAAGACACCGCCGATTACATCGAACACCGGATCAAGTCCGGCGTCTTCAAGCTCGACACCGGCATCCTGGACGGACGCGTCAGCCAGATCGCCCACATGGAGCGGGACGAGAACTACAACACGCTCCTGATCCGCGGGCCGGTTGAGAAGGCCGTTCTCAGTTACGGACCCAAGGCCCCGGCCTTCACCAACATCAAGGGCACCCTCGAGCTTAAGGGGAAGAACTTCAACCTGATCGGCATGACAGGGACCTTCGGCTCGTCCCCCTTCAAGATGCACGGTTCAATCACCGAGTACAATACCGACAAGCCATCAGATTACCCGGCCCACATGGAGATCACCACACACGGCCCGGAGGTGGCCTGGCTGGCCAGGATCGCCGGCGCGGACAAGCTGGAGTTCAGCGGAAATTCCTCGCTCGTTCTGAACGGCGGCGGCCATTACTCGGCCTATCGTCTGAACGGGGAGTGGGAATTGAAGCAGGCGCTCTACGCGTTTCCCGGCGCCATCCGCAAGCCGTCCGGCATGGCGAACAATCTCACCTTCAGCTCGGTTATCGGAGCCGGAGAAACCAGGTTGACCAGCCTGGCCTACAGCCTGCCGCCGCTCAATCTCTCCGCGACAGCCATCCTGAAATACGGCGATCAACCCTACCTGGGCTTTGATCTGCAGACCAATCCGTTTGCCTGGGGTGATACGCTCCCGATCCTGACCATGTGGCAGCAATATCACCCCAGGGGCAAGGCGCAGGCCCACGTCACGGGCCGCGGCAACCCCGAAGACTTCGCCGCCATGGACTACAGCGGCACCATCGAGCTCTCCTCGTTCGCCTTTCAGCCTGGCGGAGGTCTGAAACCGCTCAGCAACATCAACAGCAGCATCATCTTCAAGGGAAACAGCCTGGAAACTTCCGGTATCAGCATGCGCTACGGCGACTCGTTGATCAATGCCAAGGGGAGGATCAGGAACTTCAAGAATCCCGAAGCGGAGATCACGCTGTCATCACCGCAGTTCTTCCTGCGTGACGCCAAGTTGGCCCAGCCCGGGACGGATGCGAGCATCCGCCGCATGAACGCTTCATTCACCATCCAGGACAACCGGTACACCATCCGCAACATCTCCGGCCTGTTCAACACGTCCAACTTCAGCATCAGCGGCAACTACACCGGCGGCCGGACCCCGGAGGCGAATCTGTCCGTCACCTCATCAAACCTGGACGTGGACGACCTTGTGCTGCTGAGCAAGCTGGGCACGCCGCAAGGCAGCAGCGAACAGGCGGGCAGCGAGCGGACCAGACCGAAACTGGGCCTGAAGCTCAGGCTGGGCGTCGACGCCGGCAACTATCGCAAGCTCCAGTTCACCAAGCTGAGCGCCACGTTCAGCCGCGACGACGGAGTCCTCTATCTCCAGGGTCTGGATACGACGCTGTTCGGCGGGCGGGTCTCAGCCAAGGGGAGGCTCGCCCCCGCGGGTAGCGAGGGAAAACGCTACGACCTTGCCTTCAACCTTGAGCGCATCAATGCCGAACGCTTCTTCCAGGCCCTCGACATCACCAGGGAGGTCACCGGAAGGCTGAACCTGCAGGGCGATCTGAGCGCCAGCGGCGCCACCATGGCGGATATCAGGAAGAGCGCCCAGGGCAACGTGCGGATACGCATGGAAGACGGCTCGCTACGCAGATTCAACGTCCTTTCCAAGGTCTTCTCCATTCTCAACGTGTCGCAACTCCTCAAGTTCCAGCTCCCCGACATGGTGTCGGGCGGCATGCCGTACAACGAGATAAAGGGGAGCATCGCCATCAAGGACGGCATCGCCTCCAGCCAGGACCTGTTCATCAAGAGCGACGCCATCAACATGTCGATCATCGGAAGGGCGGACATCGTAAGAGAGGAGTTGGATCTGACCATCGGCGTACAGCCGCTCCAGACCGTGGACAAGATCGTCAACCGTATCCCGGTGGTGGGTTGGCTGCTCACCGGCAAGGACAGATCGGTCCTGAGCGCCTATTTCGAGGCCAAGGGGAAGTGGTCGGATCCCAAGGTGAGCGCCATCCCGGTCAAGTCGATGACCAAGGGCGTTCTGAACGTCTTCAGGAGGGCATTTGAACTGCCGGTACGCCTGTTTACCGATACCGGCGAGGTGATCCTGGGGAATTAGGAAAATCAGTTTTGAGTTTTGAGTTGTGAGTTCTTTGGTGGTTTTGGTTCCAACTCAAAACTCATAACTCAAAACTCAGAACAGATTATTATGCCCTTTCCTGCGCGATCCGCTCGATGCAATCTCCAATGACGCTCACGAGATCTTTTTGGTCGATAGGTTTCAAAAGATGCCCGTCGAAAAGCGTTTCGATGTCGCCCGACTGGCAGTCCAGTTCGCTGTCGCCCGACATGGCGATGATACGCGTGACGGGATTCAGGGCGCGGATCTCAGCGGCCATCCGGATGCCGTCCAGAATCGGCATGCTTATGTCGGTCAGCACGATATCCGGCCGGAATTCCCGGAAAAGCTCCAGTCCGCCTTTGCCGTTTTCAGCACAATGGACCTTGTGGGCGGAGAATTTGGTCGCTATGATCTGGCTGAGAATCAGCCTGGATGTCGGATCGTCTTCCACACACAGGATCGAGATTCCGTTGTTGCCGTGATTCAAGGTTTTCATATCAAACCTCTATCCTGAATTCAGCGCCGATTCCCGTATTGCGAGCGGTAAGCCTTCCGTTCATGTTCTTCTCGATGATCTCTTTCGACATGTAGAGCCCGATCCCCGTACCCTTGTCCGGCCCCTTGGTGGTAAAGAAGGGGTCGAAGATCCGGCCGATGACATCATCCGGAATCCCGCCGGCGTTATCGACGATGGTGACAACGGCCTTTCCGTTTTCCGAACGCATGCCTATCTTGATTCGTGGATCGCCGATCCCCCGCTCCGCCATTGCGTCCCTGGCGTTGGTCAGGATGTTGAGGATGACCTGGGAGAATTCGTTCGGATAGCCATTGACAACGGGATCGTCCGTCGTGTCGACCTCGATCGTGATCCGATGTTTGTTGAGAGTCCCTTCGATGATGGAGATGGTCCTGGAGACGACCTGATTGATGTGAAACATTTGCCTCTTCTTGTCCGGCCTGAAAAAGTTCCTGAAGTCGTCGATGGTACGCGACATGAACTGGATGGTAGCCATCGCCATGTCACTATAGCCCTTCATCTCCTCTTTGCTGAGTTGCCCCATCTCATGATTCAACTGCATACCCTGAACGATCAGCCCCAGGTTGTTGAGCGGTTGGCGCCATTGGTGGGCGATGTTGTTGATCATCTCGCCCATGGCGGCCTGGCGGCTCTGCTGGATCATCATCCGGTCCTTCTGGCGTAGCTCGTTGACCTGAGCTATGATGCGCTCCTCGAGCATGTTGTTCAGCGCCTTGAGCTGCTGCTGCTTTTCAGCCAGCGCCTCCTGGGCCACCTCCCTTTCCGCGACCTCCTTTTCCAGGGACAGCGTCCGCACTTGCAACTCTTCCCGCTGTGCATCGAGAGTATGGATCAAGGAATTGAATGCCGTCCCCAGGACCCCGATCTCATCCCCGGAATCAAGCGTGACCAGCCGTTCATCCCCCGACTTTTCCGGCAGGAGCTCCACATGCCGGGTGAAGGCCGCGAGCGGCGACATCAGTCGCTTCATGACAAGCCATGTCAGGAACAACAGCCCGACCGTACCCATCGCGGCGGCAACTGCGAAATAACGCCTGGCCATAATAATCGGCGCATACGCCTCTGAGATCGGATAGTTGACCCCAAGGATCCAGGAGGTCGTATGCAGGCGACTGAAGGAGGCGAGCATGGGGACCCCGTAGGAAGTGACCGTTTCCCCGCTCTCCTCGAACCCCTTGACCGCCCGGTCGTACAGACGGTTGACCCCCGGCCCCGCCGCCGGTTTCATGATCCTGGCCCTGTCCGGGTGCACGATCATGGTGCGGTTGCTGTCGGTGATGTAGAGGTAGCCCCCTTTGCCGATCCTGGTATCGGGCAGTTCCGCCAGGAAGTTTATTCCCAACAGCTCGAAGGCGCCCGTCATCATTCCCTTCATCTTCCCGCGGCTGTCGAAGAGCGGCACGGTCATCACGACCGCTGGCTGCCCCGGATTGTGGGTGGAGATGCAGGGATCGGAGATGTACGGTTTTCCGGTGGCGATGGTCTTTTGGAACCATTCTCTGTGGGAGAGGTCCTTACGCCGCCGTCCCGGCCTGTAAGGGCTCTCGGCGACCAGTGTTCCCTCCTTGGTGATGAGGAAGAGACCGTTGTCGAAGATCGAGTGGATACCGATCCTGTTGTCGAGAAAACGCTGGGCGCTCTCCGCGCTGCTCCATACGTCCCCGGGAGCCTGCGGGGCGACCGATAGCAGGGCATGCTGAGCGATCCTGAGATGGTCGTCGATATTGTGGGCCAGATTGGAGGCGTATGAGAACTGCTGGATGGAGATGGATTCCTTGAATTTGCGTTCGAAGTACGAGAGGGTGAGGTAAGAAGCGGTAACGACGAACAGGACGAACAGGAACGCAATTGGCAGCGCCGTCTTGACCTTCAGGCTCATGCTCTTGAAAAGGTCCGATCTCATGGGAGATTCCTCTTTAGTGCCGGTGGTTACATTCGATTCGTGCCGCGGAGTTCCTCGTCTTGTGCTTGGATTATGGGGGTGGATGGGGGGACGGCGCCGAAAGAAAAAGCCCTCTCCTGCGCCATTGGCGGGCTCTTATCATTCTTGATAACAGTGCCACTTCGACGGCCCCTCGATCCAACCGATATTGGACAGGTAGCTTTGCGTCACCCGGTTACCCGGGTTTTGCCAGTTCGATGAACATATACAAATTTCTATAACAGATGCATATTAAACGTCAATTAATTTATTCAGAATGGTGTTATACATCAGATCTGCTTTAATCCTGGCGGCTGTTTTCCCCGACCCTCATCCTCGCCCCGAGACATGTTAAGCGCCATTTAATTAATTCAGAATGGCGTTCTACATTATATCAATCTAAATCCAGGCAATTTTTTCTCGCGCATCTCCCGTGCATTGAGACGGTTCGCTTTGGTCTGGCGGGTGATTCCCAGCAGGATTGTGTGTGGAGGAGACTTCAGTAAATGGAGTAATTGGCGGGGTCAGAGAATATCTCTCTCAGCAGCAGGTTATTGAGGTAATGGCCGGTCTTGTTGGCCTCCACCTTGCCGAGGATGCGATAACCGCTGGTGTAAAAATCGCCGATCAGGTCGAGGATCTTGTGGTTGACCAGCTCTTTCTTGTAGCGCAGGCCGTGGGGATTGATCACGTCATCCATGCCGATCACCACCGCGTTGTCCAGCGAGCCTCCCTTGGCCAGGCCGGCCTTCTTGATGGCCTCGATCTCTTCCAGCAGGGTAAAGGTGCGCGAGTTGATGATCGAGAAGGCGTTTTCCACATCGGCAACCCGCTTCTTCTGCCGCCCTACCGGCTGGCGAAAATCGATGGTCATGGTGATGTCCAGGGTGTTGAGCGGCTTGACCCGCACCCAGGCGTCGTTATGCCTGACCTCGACCGGACGCAGCACCTTCATGTAAACCGCCGACTCGGGGAACTCGTAGACCCCCGCCTTCCACATCCCCTGGTAGAACTCCCAGGCCGAACCGTCCAGGATGGGCACCTCGGGGCCGTCGATATAGACCAGGCAGTTGGTGATGCCGGAGAAATAGAAGGCCGCCATCAGGTGCTCTATTGTGGCCACTGATGAACCGTTGGCAGCGATCTGGGTAGAGAGACGCGTGTCGGCCACCATGTCATAGCGGGCCGGGATGGTGCAGCCGTTGTGTACGAAGGCGATGCCGAACTCGCGGCGGGGGAGGAATTCGAGGGTGACCTCGCGGCCCGTATGAAGGCCGATGCCGGCAATCTTGAAGATGCGGTTTATGGTTGTCTGGCGTTTGATCATAGGGGGAATATGGCAGAATTGGGGTAAGGCGTCAAGCTTGTGATTCCTGACAACTAGCGGCTAGCGGCTAGTTGTTTCTTCAACTCCTCGTGCTCCTGAGCCAGAGCCGTGTACTTCCGCTCCAGCTCGCGGATCTGGTCGAACAGGCAGGCAATGGCCTTGGCCTCCGGATCTGGCAGTTGGCCGTGCTGCAGATCGGGACGGTCCTCTTTCCGCTTTTCCTGCTCCATGACCATCCGGCCGGGAATGCCCACCACCGTGGCGTTTTCCGGCACCGCCTTGACCACCACGGAATTGGAGCCGATCTTGGCCCCCTTGCCTACCGTGAACGGCCCCAATACCTTGGCGCCCGAACCGATCACCACGTTGTCCTCCAGGGTCGGGTGGCGCTTGACCTTATCCCAGGTCACCCCCCCCAGGGTCACGCCATGGTACATGGTGACGTTGTCGCCAATCTCGGCCGTCTCGCCGATCACAACCCCCATGCCATGGTCGATGAAGAACTTGCGGCCGATCCTGGCGCCGGGGTGGATCTCGATACCGGTCAGGAAACGGCCCCAGTGAGATATGAAGCGGCCCAGGAAGTAGAACTCGTTCACCCAGAACCAGTGGGCAACGCGGTAGATCCACAGGGCGTGCAGTCCGGGGTAGCAGAAGATGATCTCCATTACGTTGCGGGCGGCCGGGTCGCGTTCGAAGACCGAATTTATATCCTCACGGAGGTTCTTGAACATGGTAAGCTCCTTAAAAATCATCATAAACCGTGGTTCTACAGGTATCATACCCCGTCAAACGTGTCAAATTCTAATCAGTTTCCGAATCAAAAACTGCCGCTGTCGCATCCGGAGCTTACGGATGAACACTAATCAATTTGCCTACCGGAACTTCACTCTCGACAAATGCCGCGTTTTTCACTAGTATGCCTGAATCCGTATACACAATCCCTCGCGACAAGTCCATTAATTGCTTCGCATCGATAGACCTATGTGGTAAGCGAATTTATCCCGAAAGGAGTAACTACACATGGCAACCCCCGAATTTCACTATCAGGACCCGTTCCCCATCGCCAAGGATGAGACCCAGTACCGCAAGATCGAAGGCTCCGAGAAGTATGTCGAGGTCGGCGAGTTCGCCGGCAAACCGGTCCTGCGGGTCTGCCCCGAGGCGCTCTCCATCCTGGCCAACGAGGCCATGCGGGACGTCTCCTTCCTGCTGCGCCCGGCCCACAACGAGCAGGTGGCCAAGATCCTCTCCGATCCGGAGGCGTCCCAGAACGACAAGGGGGTGGCGCTGGCCTTCCTGAGGAACGCCGAGATCGCCGCCAACTTCGAGCTCCCCGTCTGCCAGGACACCGGTACCGCCACGGTGCTGGCCAAGAAGGGACAGCAGGTCTGGACCGGCGTCAAGGACGAGGAGTGGCTCTCCAAGGGGGTCTACAAGACCTACACCGAGGAGAACCTGCGCTACTCCCAGACCGTGGCCCTCAACATGTACGACGAGAAGAACACCGGCACCAACCTGCCGGCCCAGATCGATATCCTGGCCACCGAAGGCGACTACTACAAGTTCCTCTTCATGGCCAAGGGGGGAGGTTCGGCCAACAAGACCATGCTCTACCAGGAGACCAAGGCCCTCTTGACACCGGAGAAGCTGGAAAAATACCTGATCGAGAAGATGAAATACCTCGGCACCGCCGCCTGCCCCCCCTACCACATCGCCTTCGTCATCGGCGGCACCTCGGCCGACGCCTGCATGAAAGCGGTCAAGCTGGCCACCGCCAAGGAACTGGACGGCCTGCCCACCGAGGGTAACGAGTACGGCCAGGCCTTCCGCGACCTGGAGCTGGAGAACAGGCTCTTGGAAGCGGCCCAGAAGCTCGGCATCGGCGCCCAGTTCGGCGGCAAGTACTTCGCCCACGACGTGCGCGTCATCCGCCTGCCGCGACACGGCGCCTCCTGTCCGGTCGGCATGGCGGTATCCTGCTCGGCCGACCGCAACATCAAGGCCAAGATCACCAAGCAGGGTCTGTTCGTGGAGGAGATGGACCGCAACCCCGGCCGCCTGATCCCCGCACAGTACCGCGGCAAGCACGAGCACGGCGTCAGGATCGACCTCAACCGGCCGATGAAGGAGATCCTGGCCGAGCTGACCAAGCACCCGGTCTCCACCCCGCTCCTGCTGACCGGCACCATCGTGGTCGGCCGCGACATCGCCCATGCCAAGTTCAAGGAGATCCTCGACAGCGGCAAACCGCTCCCCGAATACCTGCTCAACCACCCGATCTACTATGCCGGCCCGGCCAAGACGCCGCCCGGCAAGGCATCCGGCTCCTTCGGCCCCACCACCGCCGGCCGCATGGACTCCTACGTGGACGAGCTCCAGTCCAAGGGGGGTTCGCTGATCATGATCGCCAAGGGCAACCGCAGCCAGCAGGTTACCGACGCCTGCAAGAAATACGGCGGTTTCTACCTCGGCTCCATCGGCGGCCCGGCTGCGGTCCTGGCCGAGGAGAACATCAAGAAGGTCGAGTGCATCGACTTCCCGGAACTGGGGATGGAGGCGGTCTGGAGGATCGAGGTGGAGAACTTCCCTGCTTTCATCCTGGTGGATGACAAGGGGAACGACTTCTTCAAACAGCTCGGGCTGTAATCGCTGAAACGAACAGCCCCCGGCAGCATGCGGCGGGGGCTGTTTTTCATTATTTAATTGCATGTCCTGCCCCCGGGGGGGTGGTCCTGCTAGGGAGAACAGAGATGTCCGATTTTCAGTACTCGAACACGGCCCGTGAAATGGAAGTCTACGGCTATGACCAGGTGGTCAGGAGCCACTGCCGCATGTGCCACGGTGGGTGCGGTGTGCTGGTCTACGTGAAGGAGGGCAAGGTGGCGAAGATAGCCGGCGACCCCGACTGCCCCATCAATCACGGCACCCTGTGCAGCAAAGGCCTCGCATCGACCCAACTCGTCTACCATCCGGACCGACTCACTCACCCGGTGAAGCGCATCGGACCTAAAGGGAGCGGGAAGTGGCAGAGGATAACCTGGGACGAGGCCCTGGACACCATCGCCGAGCGGATGCTCCGCTACAAGGCCGAGTTCGGTGCCGAATCGGTCGTCCTGGGTTACGGCACCGGCCGGGAGAACGAGGCCGCCATCTACCGCATCTCCAATTATTTCGGAAGCCCCAATGTGCTCACGGCCGGCCACTTCTGCTACGGACCGCGAATCTCGACGAGCATCATCACCTGCGGCTCCAATCCCATCGCCGACTACGAGAACAACCCCAAATGCATCATGGTGTGGGGCAACAACATCGTCATCTCGAACCCCGACTGCTACAAGGGCGAGCCCTTCTCACAGGCTCTGAACGCCGGCGCCAAGCTCATCGTCGTGGACCCGAGGCTGACCCGCGCCGCGGCCAGGGCGGACGTGTGGCTCCAGCTCCGGCCCGGCACCGACACCGCGCTGGCCCTCGGCATGGCGAACGTGATCGTCGGGGAGAAGCTCTACGACAAGGAATTCGTGGACAACTACGTCCACGGCTGGGAGCCGTTCGTCGAGCGGGTGGGCGAGTATCCCCTGGAGCGGGTGGAGTCTATCACCGGAGTCCCCAGGGAGAAGATCGCCGAGGCGGCCCGCCTCTACGCCACGGTCAAGCCGGGTGTGATCCAGTGGGGCGTCGCCATCGAGCAGCAGGTCACCTGCGCCGACAACAACCGGGCGCTCATGGCGCTGATGGGGATCACCGGAAACCTCGACGTCCCCGGCGGCCAGGTGCTCTTCAAGACCCCCAAGATCCGCAACGTCGCCGAATTCGGCGCCCACAAGGCCCTCTCCGGGGAGCAGGCGGCCAAGCGCCTGGGAGGCGAACGCTTCCGGCTGGCCGGCAACTTCGGAATCATCAACCCCAAGAGCGTCTGGGACGCGATCATCGACGAAAAACCGTATCCGGTGAAGATGCTCTTCTTCATCAGCTCCAACCCCCTCATGACCAGGGCCAACGCCAAGGAGGTCCACCGGGCCCTGGAAAAGGTGGAGTTCATGGCGGTGGCGGACTTCTTCCTCACCCCCACGGCCGAGCTCGCCGACATCGTGCTTCCGGCGGCCACCTGGCTGGAAATGGATTACCTGGGCGACTTCTGGAAACGCCACGGCTGGCTCCTCACCCGCCGCAAGGTGGTCCAGATCGGGGAGTGCCGCTCCGACCACGAGATGCTGAACGACCTGGCCCACCGGATCGGGCAGGGCGAGCAGTGGTGGAACGATTTCGAGGGAGGTCTCGACTACATCCTGGAACCCATGGGTATCAAGTGGCAGGAGTTCAAGGAGCAGGACCGCGTCCGGGGACCGGTGAGCTACTACAAGTACCGGGAAAAGGGATTTTCCACGCCGACGCGCAAGATGGAGCTCTACTCCACGCTCCTCGAAAAATGGGGCTACGACCCCCTCCCCCAGTTTCACGAGCCGCCGGAGAGTCCCGTGAGAACCCCGGCGGTACATGCCGCATTTCCCTACACGCTGATCACCGGGGCGCGTCAGCCCGGCTTCTTCCACGCCGAGAACCTGCAGCTCCCCTGGACCAGGGAACTCCATCGCGACCCGGTCGTCGAGATCCACCCCGATACGGCGGCAAAGGAGGGAATCCGTGACGGCGACTGGGTCGTGATCGAGTCGCTGCGCGGGAAGATCCGGCAGCGCGCCAAACTCACGATCGGCATCGACCCCACGGTCGTTGCGGCCCAGCATGCCCTGTGGTTCCCCGAGAAAGCAGATCCCGGCCACGGCTGGGCGGAATCGAACGTGAACATCCTCACCGACGACTCCTTTGAAGCCTGCGACCCCGCCATGGGAGCGAACCACATCCGGAGCCTGCTCTGCAGCATTACGCCCGAGGACGCCGGGAGGACGCGATGAGACAATTTGCCCTGAAGGTGGAAGAGGAAAAGTGCTGGGGCTGCAAGGCCTGCGAGGTGGCGTGCAAGCAGGAGAACCGTGCGCCCGACGGCGTTCGGCTCATCCGGATCAGCGAAGACGGGCCGCACCGGAACGATGGCCGCTGGCACTTCGTCTTCCGCGCCAACCGCTGCCGGCACTGCCAGGAGCCGGCCTGTGCGGCTGCCTGTCCGGCGGACGCGATCTCCAGGCGTACGGACGCCGTAGTGGTTCTGGAGCGGGACACATGCTCGGGATGCCGCGCGTGCATCGCGGCCTGCCCCTATGACGCAATCTCCTTCGACGAGGCGGCGGGCGTCGCGGTAAAGTGCAACCTGTGCCACCACCGCCTGGACAGGGGCCTCCTGCCGGCGTGCGCGGACAACGTCTGCCTGGGCCACTGCATCCACCTCATCGAGACCTGAGACCACTGTTTCGACGACAAGGAAAATAAATACACTAACAAGGGACCGAAAGAGCCATGACAGACAACGACGACCTGGAAACAACGAACGAGGAAGAGGAAACCGAAGGGGAGAGCTTTGCCGAGCTGTTCGAGCAGAGCTCCAAGCAGAAAAGCGGCTGGCTGGAGCCGGGTCAGAAGGTTACGGGACGGGTGCTGAAAGTAAGCGCCGAATGGGTGTTCATGGATACCGGCCAGAAGGGGGAAGGGATCGTCGACCGGAAGGAATTTCTCGACCTGGACGGTAACGTCACTGTAAAGGAAGGCGATACCATCGCGGCCTATTTCCTCTCGTCGAGCCATGGAGAGATGCGCTTCACCACCAGGGTCGGCGGCGGCGCGTCGGGCAGCGCCCAACTGGAGGAGGCCTGGCAGGCGGGCGTTCCGGTGGAGGGGCTGGTGGAGAAGGAGATCAAGGGGGGTTACGAGATCAAACTGGGGGGCACGGCACGCGCCTTCTGCCCCTTTTCCCAGATCGCGCTGCGGCGCAGCGACAACCCGGAGGCGCTCATCGGCACCCGCCTGGCGTTCCGGATCACTGACTATAGCGAAAAGGGGCGCAATATAGTCGTTTCCCGCCGGGTCCTGCTGGAGGAGGAGCAGCGCCGCCTCAAGGAGGAGGCCCAGGCCGCCATCAGCGAGGGGCAGACGGTCAGCGGGACGGTCACCTCCCTGCAAGACTTCGGCGCATTTGTCGATATCGGCGGCCTGGAGGGGCTGATCCCCATGTCCGAGATCGGCTGGAGCCGGGTGAAGGATGTCCGCGACGTGCTGAGCGTCGGCCAGCAGGTGCAGGTGGTGATCAAGGCCATCGACCGGGAAAAGGAGCGGATCTCCCTCAGCCTCAAGGATACCCTGGCCGACCCGTGGGAGCGGGTGGTGGAGAGGTACCCCGAAGGGTCGTTCCATAGCGGCAGCGTGGCGCGCCTGGCCCCCTTCGGCGCCTTCGTCACCCTGGCCGACGGGGTGGATGGGCTGATCCACATCTCAAGGCTCGGTGCGGGCAAGCGGATCAACCACCCCCGCGAGGTGCTGAAGGAAGGGGAGACCGTCGAGGTCAAGGTGGAGAGCGTCGACCGCGCCAACCGCCGCCTCTCCCTGGCCATGGCCGGCGCGGCCCGCGCCGCCGAGGAGGAAGAGGCCACGCTGGCCGAGTTTCGACGACAGTCGGGTGCGGCGCCCAAGGGGATGGGGACACTGGGGGAGTTGCTGCTGGCCAGGGAGAAGAAGGGCAAGAAATAGCCCGCTTGAGCGATAAAGCAATCGAAGGGGGAGCGGTGCGAAAACCGCTCCCCCTTTTCATTGCATCTGCAGACTCGTATTTCGAGCGGCGTAAATTACCTGGGTTAGTCAAAAACGGCACTTCCACCACAGAGTCACAGAGAGCACGGAGTAATCACAGAGTTTTTTGAAAAAAACGCATGACCAAAAAGGTAAACGGCAAAATCATCGGCATTATAGTCTAATTGTTGAGTGCCACTACATCGTGGACGGAAATATGTGCCAGTACATCGTAGACAAAGTTCTCTGACAATCGAATAACCACCACGTCATTCTGTGAACACCAAATTCAGTCGGAGGTGTTCATGGAAGATGAAATCAA
>JACPFJ010000033.1 GCA_016182975.1 Deltaproteobacteria bacterium | reverse complement strand
TTATTCGATGATCGAGCTGACGACGCCGGCGCCCACGGTACGGCCACCCTCACGGATGGCGAAGCGGAGACCTTCGTCCATGGCAATCGGGGTGATCAGGTTGACGGTTACTGCTACGTTGTCGCCGGGCATGACCATCTCCGTGCCGGCGGGAAGATCGACTATGCCGGTTACGTCCGTGGTGCGGAAGTAGAACTGCGGACGGTAGCCGTTGAAAAACGGCGTGTGACGACCACCCTCTTCCTTGGTGAGGACGTAGGCTTCGGCCTTGAACTTGGTGTGCGGCGTGATCGAGCCGGGCTTGGCCAATACCTGCCCGCGTTCAATATCCTCACGCTTGACACCGCGCAGAAGCGCGCCGATATTGTCGCCGGCACGCCCTTCGTCCAGCAGCTTGCGGAACATCTCGACACCGGTTACGGTCGTCTTGGTGGTGGCCTTCATGCCGACGATCTCGACCTCTTCACCGACCTTGACGATGCCGCGCTCGACACGACCGGTGGCAACGGTACCGCGACCGGAGATGGAGAAGACGTCCTCGACAGGCATCAGGAAGGGTTTGTCGATGGCGCGCTCCGGCTCGGGGATGTAACTGTCAACGGCGTCCATGAGAGCAAAGATGGCGGGCTCGGCCAGTTCACCCTTCTCGCCGTTCAGGGCCTGGAGGGCGCTCCCCTTGATGATCGGGATGTCGTCACCGGGGAAGTCGTAGCTGGAGAGCAACTCGCGGATCTCAAGCTCGACCAGTTCGAGCAGCTCCGCATCGTCGACCATGTCGGCCTTGTTAAGAAAGACGACGATGTAGGGTACGCCTACCTGGCGGGCAAGCAGGATGTGCTCGCGGGTCTGCGGCATGGGACCGTCAGCGGCAGAGACAACCAGGATGGCGCCGTCCATCTGCGCCGCACCGGTGATCATGTTCTTGACGTAGTCGGCGTGACCGGGGCAGTCGACATGCGCATAGTGACGCTTGTCGGTCTCGTACTCGACATGGGCAGTCGCAATGGTAATGCCGCGCTCACGCTCTTCGGGCGCGTTGTCGATCTGGTCGAACGCCTTGAATTCGGCCTGACCCTTGCCGGCAAGCACCTTCGTGATCGCAGCGGTCAGGGTGGTCTTGCCGTGGTCAACGTGACCTATCGTCCCAATGTTTACGTGCGGCTTCGTACGCTCAAATTTCGCCTTCGCCATGATAACAGGCCCTCCTCGTCTCTGTGTATTTCTATCAGCCTTTTACTTTTGCAACTATTTCTTCCGCTACCGACTTGGGTACCGGCTCGTAATGATCGAATGTCATGGTATAGGTGGCACGTCCCTGCGTTGCGGAGCGGAGGTCTGTCGAATAGCCGAACATCGATGCCAGCGGCACCATGGCAGAAACCACCTGGGCACCGGCGCGGCTCTCCATGCCCATGATGCGGCCACGCTTGGAGTTCAGGTCGCCGATGACATCCCCCATGTACTCCTCGGGGACCACGACCTCGACGGACATGATCGGCTCAAGGATGATCGGAGCGGCCTTGGCGCAACCCTCCTTGAAGCCCATGGAGCCGGCAATCTTGAAGGCCATCTCGGAGGAGTCGACCTCGTGATATGAACCGTCAATCAGGGTCACCTTGACGTCCACCACCGGGAAACCTGCCAGCACACCGTTATCGGTGGCCTCCTGAATACCTTTACCAACGGCGGGAATATACTCACGGGGAACAACACCACCCTTGATGGCATCGACAAATTCGAAGCCCTTACCGGCCTCCTGCGGTTCGACCTCCAGCCAGACATGGCCATACTGACCGCGTCCACCGGACTGGCGAACAAACTTGCCCTCCACCTTGACCTTCTTGGTGATGGTCTCACGATAGGCCACCTGGGGCTTGCCTACATTCGCATCAACCTTGAACTCACGCTTCAGTCGATCCACAATGATTTCAAGATGGAGCTCGCCCATGCCTGAGATAATTGTCTGACCCGTTTCCTCATCGGTTTTGACACGGAAGGAAGGGTCCTCACTAGCTAGCTTCTGCAGACCAAAACCGAGTTTATCCTGTTCTGCTTTAGTCTTGGGTTCAATTGCAATTGAAATAACCGGCTCGGGAAACTCTATGGATTCAAGAATTACCTGGTTATTCTCATCGCAGAGGGTATCGCCGGTAGTCGTGTATTTAAGCCCGACTGCTGCTGCAATGTCACCGGCAAACACCTCTTTGATCTCTTCGCGCTTATTTGCGTGCATCTTGAGAATTCGCCCAAGGCGCTCTTTTTTACCCTTGGTGGAATTATAGATATACGATCCAGCGGTTGCCACCCCGGAATATACCCGGAAGAATGTTAACTGACCAACGAACGGATCGGTCATAATCTTGAAACCCAAAGATGAAAAAGGTTCGCTGTCAGATGCTATGCGTTCAATTTCAGCACCACTATCTACATCCACCCCTTTTATGGCAGGAATATCTAGAGGAGAAGGCATGTAATCCACAACCGCATCAAGCAGATTCTGTACGCCCTTATTCTTGAAGGATGAGCCACAGATAACCGGAATAATCTTTATATCAATGGTGCAGGCACGTATCGCAGCCATGATCTCGGCCTCGGTCAACTCCTCGCCGCCCAGATACTTCTCCATGAGCACATCGTCGTGACTCGAAATCTCCTCGATCATCTTCTCGCGGTATTCCTCTGCCTCCTCAAGAAGATCAGCAGGAATTTCCTCTACATTATACGTAGCACCGAGAGATTCATCGTTCCAGATGATCGACTTCATCCGAACCAAATCTATGACACCCCTGAAGGTATCTTCCTTACCAACCGGCAACTGAATTGGTACCGCATTGGCTTTCAGGCGATCCTTTATCATGTGTACACCGCGGAAAAAATCGGCGCCGACACGGTCCATCTTATTGATAAAGGCGATGCGGGGTACGTGATATTTGTCAGCCTGACGCCAAACCGTCTCCGACTGCGGCTCAACCCCGCCAACCGAACAGAATACGGCTACCGCGCCGTCGAGCACCCTGAGTGAACGCTCAACCTCAATAGTAAAATCGACATGGCCCGGAGTATCGATAATGTTAATATTATAGTCGCGCCAGCTGCAGGTTGTCGCAGCGGACGTGATCGTGATGCCGCGCTCCTGCTCCTGCTCCATCCAGTCCATGGTGGCGGTGCCTTCATGCACCTCCCCGATCTTGTGCGATACGCCGGTATAGTAGAGGATCCGCTCCGTCGTCGTCGTCTTGCCGGCGTCGATATGGGCCATGATCCCGATGTTTCTATATTGATTAAGCGGTGATAAGCGGGGCACTGATTCCTCCGAAGCTAGTCAGACAATTACCAGCGGTAGTGGGCAAAGGCACGGTTGGCCTCGGCCATTTTGTGAACATCTTCACGCTTCTTGACGGCGGCACCACGATTGTTGTAGGCATCGAGGATTTCACCGGCCAGCTTGTCCTTCATGGTCTTCTCGCTGCGCGCGGTCGAATACTTGATCAGCCAGCGCATGGCCAGGGAAACACGACGGTCGGGACGGACCTCGATCGGAACCTGATAGGTGGAGCCGCCAACCCTGCGCGACTTGACCTCAAGCATCGGCTTGATGTTGTCAAGCCCCTTTTTCAGGACCTTGACCGCCTCATCGTTGGCCTTCTGGGCAACAATTTCCAACGCCCCATAGAGGATCGACTCGGCAATACTCTTCTTGCCCGCAAGCATCAGGATATTGATCAGCTTGGCAACCGTCTTGTCGTTGAACTTCGGGTCGGGCAGAATATTTCTCTTGGGAACTTCTCTTCTTCTTGGCATATCTATCCCCTAAACGAAATCAATGCGAGCTATTTCGGGCGCTTCGCGCCGTATTTTGAACGACTCTTCTTACGGTCCTTCACCCCGACCGAGTCGAGCGTACCGCGCACAATGTGGTAACGGACACCCGGAAGGTCCTTTACCCTGCCGCCACGAATCAGGACAACAGAGTGCTCCTGAAGATTGTGGCCGACACCGGGAATATAGGACGTCACCTCAATTCCATTGGTCAGCCTCACCCTGGCAACCTTGCGAAGCGCGGAGTTCGGCTTTTTGGGCGTAGTCGTATAAACCCTGGTACATACGCCGCGTTTCTGCGGGCAGCATTTCAGGGCCGGTGCCGTCGACTTGTCCTTCTTGTTTTCCCTGCCCGTCCGAATAAGCTGATTAATCGTTGGCATAATCGTTTATTTCTCCCAGCGCAAATAAAATCCGTGCCGCCCGCCAAAAAAGACGAATTGCGAAATTAACAGAATAATAACTCTACTGTCAACCACTAACTGACAGAATCAAAAAAAACAGTTCCGGAGTCTCCATAATCCCCTGGACACCAGAATGCGCACAGACCGTCGTTCCGGCCTTGCGACTTGGCCCTGCTACCTGCGATGTACTTGAGGTCCTTGCCGGTTCAGAACGCCTGTGCGTTTAAACTTGGAAGGGAATGGAATAGGTGTAGGGCCGGAATTCAACCGGCATCTCCATTCATGACACAAAGTGCGGGCACTTTGGGCAACCGACCTCAAAAGAGACATGTTAAATACTAAATTCAGTCATCCTTGTCAACAAAAAAAACAGGCGGTGTTGATTTTTTTTCGTGCCTGGTCAATTTCAGCGGCACTGTCGGCTCCTCAACATGAGGTGAGCGGGCGTGGAGGTTCCCACACCCGCCCGTTCATGTGGACCGTAGTCTCAGGCCGCCTCCTCAACGGGTTCCGGCTCGTCCGCTGTTCGTTCGACGGGCTTCTGCTCCTGTTCCGCTGCCTCCGCCACAAGACGCAGGTTACGATAACGCGAAATCCCTGTTCCGGCCGGTATCAGCCTGCCCATGATGACGTTTTCCTTGAGCCCGCGCAGGTAGTCCACCTTTCCTTCGATGGCGGCCTGAGTGAGCACCTTTGTGGTCTCCTGGAAGGATGCGGCCGAGATGAACGACTCGGTGGAGAGCGACGCCTTGGTGATACCCAGAAGGAGAGGTTCGGCGATTGCAGGACGCTTTCCTTCCGCCAGCACCTTCTCGTTTTCCTCCTCGAACATGAAGCGCTCCACCTGGTCGTCCACCAGCAGGGTGGTGTCCCCGACCTCCTTGATACGAACCCGGCGAAGCATCTGGCGGACAATGACCTCGATGTGCTTGTCGTTGATCTTGACCCCCTGCAGGCGGTAAACCTCCTGGACCTCGTCCACCAGGTACTTGGCCAGTTCCTTGACACCCAACACCCTGAGGATGTCGTGCGGATTGGAGGAACCATCCATCAGCGCCTCGCCGGCGCGCACCTGATCCCCCTCGTGGACGCTGATGTGCTTACCCTTGGGGATCAGGTACTCCTTCGGCTCACCCACCTCGGGGGTCACAATGACCTTGCGCTTGCCCTTGGCATCCTTGCCGTACGACACCCGGCCGTCGATCTCCGAGATCACGGCATAGTCCTTTGGCTTGCGTGCCTCAAACAGCTCGGCCACGCGCGGCAGACCGCCGGTGATGTCCTTGGTCTTGGTCGTCTCGCGGGGGATCTTGGCGATGATATCGCCGGCGCTGATTACCGCGTCTTCGTGTACGGAGATGTTGGCGCCCACCGGCAGGAAGTAGCGTCCGATCGTGCCGCCCCCCTCCGTGCTGATATCCTTGATGGCGATACGGGGACGCTTGTCGCTGTCCTTGGACTCGATGATGACCTTGCGGGAAAGCCCGGTCACCTCGTCCAACTGTTCCTCCATGCTGATGCCTTCGATGATGTCGCCGAACTTGACCTTGCCGGCAAACTCGGTGAGGATCGGCATGGTGTAGGGGTCCCACTCAGCCAGCGTGGAGGCCTGCTTGACCTTGCCACCCGGGGCCACCTTGATCTTGGCGCCATAGACAACGCCGTATTTTTCGCGCTCGCGGCCGGTATCGTCCACCACGGCGATCTCACCATTACGGTTCATGACGATGTGATGCCCCTCCGCGTTCACAACCGTGTTCAGGCCGATGAACTTGAGGGTACCGTCGGTACGGGCCTCAAGAGAGGTCTGTTCGGCGTGACGGGAGGCGGTGCCGCCGATATGGAAGGTCCGCATGGTCAGCTGAGTACCCGGTTCGCCGATGGACTGGGCGGCAATGACCCCCACCGCCTCTCCCTGGTTGACACTGTGTCCGCGCGCCAGGTCACGTCCGTAACACTTGGCGCAGATACCACGACGGCTCTGGCAGGTGAGCACGGAACGTATCTTGACCTTCTCCAGGCCCGAGTCCTCTATCCGCTTGACCAGGCTCTCGTCGATCTCCTGGTTGTCCTCCACCAGCACCTCTCCGGTGATCGGATCAAGGATGTCATCCAGGGCAACGCGGCCGAGGATGCGGTCACCGATATGCTCGATGACCTCGCCCCCTTCGGTCAGCGACGAGACGATCAGACCGTCCAGGGTGCCGCAGTCGTCCTCGGTGATGATGGCGTCCTGGGCCACGTCCACCAGGCGGCGGGTCAGGTAGCCGGAGTTGGCCGTCTTGAGGGCCGTATCCGCCAGACCCTTGCGGGCGCCGTGCGTTGAGATGAAGTACTGCAGCACCGTCAGCCCCTCGCGGAAGTTGGCGGTGATAGGGGTTTCGATGATCTCGCCGGACGGCTTGGCCATCAAACCACGCATACCCGCCAACTGGCGGATCTGCTGGGCAGAGCCCCTGGCGCCCGAGTCGGCCATCATATGGATCGCGTTGAACGAGGATTCATTCCTCTCGACACCTTCCTCATCGATGAAGATTTGTCTTGAGAGGTTGTCGAGCATCTCCTTGGCGATGTCCTCGGTGGCCTTGGCCCAGATGTCGATGACCTTGTTGTAGCGCTCGCCGTCGGTGATCAGACCCTCGGTATACTGGTTCTGGATCTCCTTGACCTCGTCCTCTGCCTTGATGATGATGGCCGCCTTCCCTTCCGGAATGACCATGTCGTCGAGACAGATGGAGATACCGGCCAGATTGGCGTAGCGGAAACCGATATCCTTCAGCTTGTCCGCCAGAATAACCGTTTCCTTGCTGTCGGCCAGACGGTAACAGGTATCAACCAGGTTGGAGAGTTCCTTCTTGTTCATCACCCTGTTGACGGCGCTGAACGGCACCGATTCCGGCAGTATCTCCCGCAGAATGACGCGGCCGACGGTTGTGTCGATCAGTTGCGGGCGTTCGTCGGATGCCAGGTTCTTCATGCGCACGCGGATTGTGGCCTGCATGTCGACCTCGCCCGAATCAAAGGCGATCCTCACCTCGTCGGGAGAAGAGAATATCTTGCCGGTGCCCTTGACCTTGCGGTACACCGGCTTGCCACTCTTCTCGTCGATCTTCTCCTTGCCGCTCTTCTCATCGATCTCCGGCTCGTAAAGACGGTCGCGCGTCATGTAATAGGCGCCGAGGACCATATCCTGGGACGGCACGATGATCGGCTTGCCGTGAGCCGGGGAGAGGATGTTGTTGGTTGACATCATCAGCACGCGGGCCTCTACCTGGCTCTCGATGGAGAGCGGCAGGTGTACCGCCATCTGGTCGCCGTCGAAGTCGGCGTTGAAGGCGGTACAGACAAGCGGGTGGAGCTGGATGGCCTTGCCCTCGATCAGGATCGGCTCAAAGGCCTGTATGCCGAGACGATGCAGGGTCGGCGCGCGGTTCAGCATGACCGGGTGCTCCTTGATGACCTCCTCCAGCACGTCCCATACCTCGGGGCGCTCCTTCTCAACCATCTTCTTGGCGCTCTTGATGGTGGTGACGTAGCCCCGCTCCTCAAGCTTGTTGTAGATGAAGGGCTTGAACAACTCCAGGGCCATCTTCTTGGGGAGACCGCACTGGTGCAGCTTCAGCTCCGGTCCGACAACGATGACGGAACGGCCGGAGTAGTCCACGCGCTTGCCGAGCAGGTTCTGGCGGAAGCGGCCCGACTTCCCCTTGAGCATGTCGGAGAGCGATTTGAGCGGGCGTTTGTTGGGGCCGGCAATCGCCCGCCCGCGGCGACCGTTGTCGAACAGGGCGTCCACCGCCTCCTGGAGCATGCGCTTCTCGTTGCGGATGATGACCTCCGGGGCCTGAAGTTCGACCAGGCGCTTGAGACGGTTGTTGCGGTTGATCACCCGTCGGTAGAGGTCGTTCAGATCGGAAGTGGCGAAGCGGCCACCGTCCAGCGGCACCAGCGGACGCAACTCGGGCGGCAGCACCGGGATGCACTCCAGGATCATCCACTCCGGCTTGTTGCCCGAGTTTTTGAAGGCCTCAACCACCTTGAGGCGTTTGGCGTTCTTCTTGCGCTTGGCCTCGCTGGTGGATTCCATCATGTCGGTACGCAGCTGAACAGCCAGTTCGTCCAGGTTGAGTGCCTTGAGGCATTCCCTGATGGCCTCGGCTCCCATGCCGCCTTCAAAGGCGTCTGAGCCGTATTCCTGCTGGGCCTTGATGAACTTTTCCTCGGACATGACCTCGCAGAACTGCATCGGGGTATTCTTGGGGTTGCTGATCACAAAGGCCTCGAAATAGAGTACCTTCTCCAGGTCCTTGAGGGTGATGTCCAGCAGATTGCCGATTCGCGAGGGGAGCGACTTCAGAAACCAGATGTGGGCCACCGGCGTGGCCAGGTCGATGTGGCCGAGCCGCTCGCGGCGAACCTTGGAGGGGATCACCTCGACGCCGCATTTCTCGCAGACGATGCCGCGGTGTTTCATGCGCTTGTACTTGCCGCAGTTGCACTCGTAATCCTTGGTGGGGCCGAATATCTTGGCGCAGAACAGGCCGTCGCGCTCCGGCTTGAAGGTACGGTAGTTGATCGTCTCCGGTTTCTTCACCTCACCGTGGGAACGCTCCCGGATCTTGTCGGGAGAGGAAACCGATATCCGTATGGCTGAAAAATGGAGTGGATCTTTGGGCTTATCAAAAAAACTGAAATAATCTTCCACGATGCTCTCCTCCGTTATTCTGAAACCTCGCGTCCATGCACTAACTGCACTCCGCGAAGGGTTGCTGTGGCTGGTAGCGCGCGGGAAAAACCCGCCCGCGGCGTCTTATTCCTCGTCACCTTCCAGCAATTCAACATCGAGACAGAGCGACTGCAACTCCTTGATAAGGACGTTGAAGGACTCCGGCAGGCCAGGCTCCAGTGTGTGTTTACCTTTCACGATGGCCTCGTACATCCTTGTGCGGCCCGAGACGTCATCCGACTTGACCGTAAGGAATTCCTGCAGAGCATAGGATGCGCCATACGCCTCCATGGCCCAGACCTCCATCTCGCCCAGCCTCTGCCCCCCGAATTGGGCCTTGCCACCCAGCGGTTGCTGGGTCACCAGGCTGTAAGGTCCGATGGAACGGGCATGGATCTTGTCGTCAACCAGATGATGCAGCTTGAGGACATACATCACGCCTACGGTGACCTTGTGCTTGAAAGGCTCGCCGCTTCTGCCGTCGAACAGGGTCACCTGTCCCGACGTATGGAAGCCGGCCTTTTCCAGCATCCCCTTGATCTTCTCCTCGCTCGCCCCCTCAAATACGGGCGATGCCATGGGAACGCCCCGTTGCAGGCGGCGGCAGACATTCATCAGCTCTTCCCGGTCAAGGGTATCTACGAACCTGCTTACCTCCTTGTCGCCGTAGACATCCTTGAGATGCCGCTTGAGATTTTCCTCGGAGGTCTGTTTCTGAAGCATCTCCTCTATCTTCCAGCCGATCCCCTTGGCGGCCCATCCCAGATGTGTCTCCAGGATCTGGCCGACGTTCATACGTGATGGGACACCCAGCGGATTGAGCACGATCTCCACCGGCCGGCCATCCTCCATGTACGGCATGTCCTCTTCAGGCAGGATGCGGGAGACGACCCCTTTGTTGCCGTGGCGGCCGGCCATCTTGTCACCGACCTGCAGCTTGCGCTTGATGGCAATATAGACCTTGACCATCTTGATCACGCCCGGTGGCAAGTCGTCGCCACGCTTGAGCTTCTGCACCTTGTCGTCGAACACGCTCTGGATCAGATCGATTTGGCGGCTGAGGGTTTCGAGCACCTGATGGACCTTGTCATCGGTCTCGCCGTCGTCACTGACGGAGATGCTTCCCCATCGGTCCATGGGCAGCGTCTTGAGGGCCTCCTCGGTGATCTTCTTTCCCTTTGCCAGAATGAGAGTACCCTCGCCGTCTTCAAGCTTGACCGCCAGGGTCTTGTCCAAAAGCAGACGCTTCAGCTTGCCAACGGCCGAGTCGCGGATGATACGGATCTCATCCTGCTCATCCTTGCGCAGCTTTTCTTCCTCTGCCTTCTCGATCAACTCGGTACGGGAATCCTTGTCAGACCCTTTCCGGGAAAACACCTTGGCGCCGATAACCGTGCCCTCGACACCGGGCGGCACGGTCAGGGAGGTGTCACGCACATCGCCGGCCTTCTCGCCGAAGATGGCGCGCAACAGTTTTTCCTCCGGTGAGAGCTGGGTCTCGCCCTTCGGCGTGATCTTACCCACCAGGATGTCTCCCGGCTTGACCTCGGCCCCGATGCGGATGATGCCCGATTCGTCCAGGTCCTTCAGAGCCTCTTCACCCAGGTTGGGGATATCGGAGGTGATGTCTTCCTTTCCCAGCTTGGTATCGCGGGCAACGCATTCAAACTCCTCGATGTGGATCGAGGTGTAACGGTCGTCCTTGACCATCTTCTCGGAGACCAGGATAGAGTCCTCGAAGTTGTAGCCGCCCCACGGCATGAAGGCCACGACCACGTTCTGCCCCAGGGCCAGTTCACCCATCTCGGTCGAAGGGCCGTCGGCGATGACCTCACCGCGCTTGACGGCGTCACCCACCTCGACCACCGGCCTGTTGTTGATGCAGGTGTTCTGGTTGGAGCGGGCAAACTTGATCAGGTTGTAGATGTCCACGCCGGTACCGGTCTCGTCATGCTCGTCCTCATCGATCTTGACTACGATGCGGGAGGCGTCGACCGACTCTACCACGCCGTTGTGGCGGGCTATGACCGACACGCCGGAGTCCTTGGCGACGATACGTTCCATGCCGGTGCCCACGAGCGGCGAGTCGGCCCGCAAAAGCGGCACGGCCTGACGCTGCATGTTGGAACCCATCAGGGCGCGGTTGGCGTCGTCGTTCTCCAGGAACGGGATCAGGGCGGCAGCCACGGAAACCAGTTGCTTGGGCGCCACGTCCATCAACTCTATCTCGTCGCGGTGGACCAAGATGAACTCGCCGCTCTTGCGGGCCGAAACATAGTCGTTGACGAAACGGCCGTTCTTGTCCACCTCGGCGTTGGCCTGTGCGATGGCATGCCCCTCCTCCTCGAGTGCGGAGAAGAAACGCACCTCCGTGCTCAGTTTCCCCTCTTGGACAATACGGTAGGGGGTCTCCACGAAACCGTGCTCATTGATGCGGGCATAGGTCGAAAGCGAGGCGATCAGGCCGATGTTCGGGCCCTCTGGGGTCTCGATGGGGCAGACACGGCCATAGTGGGTCGGATGGACGTCGCGCACCTCGAATCCGGCCCTTTCGCGGGTCAAGCCGCCCGGTCCGAGAGCGGAAAGACGGCGCTTGTGGGTCACCTCGGAAAGCGGGTTGGTCTGGTCCATGAACTGGGAAAGCTGGCTTGATCCGAAGAACTCCTTGACCACGGCCGAAACCGGCTTGGAGTTGATCAGGTCGTGCGGCATGAGGTTCTCGACCTCCTGCAGGCTCATGCGCTCCTTGATGGCCCTCTCCATACGGACCAGACCGATTCGATACTGGTTCTCCAGGAGCTCACCCACGGCCCGCACGCGGCGGTTGCCCAGATGGTCGATATCATCGATGGTCCCGCGTCCGTTCTTGAGATCGATCAGGTAGCGGACGATCTCCAGGATGTCGTTCTTGTCGCTCTTCTGGATCACTGCGGCGTACAGATCCTCGAAGAGCATCCGGTTACGACGCAAGACCTCGATGGCCCGGCGGTTCACGTCAAAGCCTCCCTGATCGATCTGATCGGTCAGCTTGACGGTCGCCTCGCCCAGTTTAAGGGTGGCGAATATCTCCTTCTGGAAGAAATCCTGATCCTTGACAAGATTGTTGAATTCGGTGATCAACTGCTCCCTGAGCTTTTCCGGAACCGGCTGCGTCGCATCATGTTTCTTGAGCGACTTGGCGAATTCGCCGGGGAGCTTCGTCAGCAAGTACTGTGAAAACGGGTCGCTACCCTGCGAGAGCAGCCGGACAAGCTCGTCGAAACTGCTGACATCATCGGCGGCAAACATGCTGGGAGCATTCAACACCGTGCAGTCAGGCCACACCTTGAGTCCAAGTTTGAAGTTGAGCTTGAGTCGGCCGACGGCGGACAGGTCGTAACGCTCCGGATTAAAGAAGAGGTTGTCGAACAGCGCCAGGGAACTCTTCAGCGTGGGTGGATCTCCGGGACGCAGACGGCGATAGATCTCGATCAGCGCTTCGTCGGTGGTGCTGATCTTGTCCACCAGCAGGGTATCGCGGAACGAAGAGGTGACGTGCAGGTTGTCGATGAAGAGCACCTTGAAGGCCGTCACCCCTCTGGATTTGATCTCCTCAAACGCATCGGCGGTGATCTCCTCGTTGCATTCCACCAGTACCTCGCCGGTTGCAGGGTCAACGATGTCCGACGATGCGTAGCGGCCTATGATCCCATCGACGTTTACCGGCACGCTCTTGATGCCGTGTTCAAACATCTTCTTGATGGAGGCCTTGGTGTATTTACGGTTGGCCTTTACAATCACCTCGCCGCTCTTCGGATCGGCAACATCAACGGCGGCCTTCTGCAGGGTGAGCAGCTCGGGATCGATCCCTTTGCTCAGGATCTCGCCCTGTACAAAGATCTCTTCGCTCTTGTAGTAGTAATTAAGGAGTTGTTCGGCGGAGTACCCCAGGGCCTTGAGCAGCACCGAGGCCGGCATCTTGCGTCGGCGGTCGATGCGCACGTAGAGGATGTCCTTGTGGTCGAACTCGAAATCGAGCCAGGAGCCGCGATAGGGTATAACCCTGGCCGAATAGAGAACCTTGCCGCTGGAATGGGTCTTGCCCTTGTCATGGTCGTAGAACACGCCGGGAGAGCGATGCAACTGGCTGACGATGACCCTTTCGGTACCGTTGATGATGAAAGTGCCGTTATCGGTCATCAGCGGGATCTCGCCGAAATAAACCTCCTGCTCCTTGATATCCTTGATCGCCCTGACACCAGTCTCCTTACCGGAGTCCCAGATAACCAGACGCACCCTGACCTTCATGGGTGCCGCAAAGGTCATGCCGCGCTGATGACACTCCTCGACATCGTACTTCGGCTTGCTGAGTGAGTAGGAGACGTACTCCAGCGAGGCGCTCTCACTAAAGTCCTTGATGGGAAACACGCTCCTGAAGACGGCCTCAAGGCCGCTGTTTTTGCGCGTCTCCGGGGATATCTCCTGCTGCAGGAACCGCCGGTAGGAATTCTTCTGTATGTCAATCAGGTTGGGGATATCAATGATGGTCTTTATTTTTGCGAAGTTTTTTCGCAACAGGTGGTTATTGGCGATCGAATAAGCCATAGCTTCTCCTTTGGCAAGTATCGTGAAGACATCCGGCCGAAAAGGGCCAACCGGCTGGAATTACGGACTATCCGCCATGCGTGCGGAAAGTCCAAACAGGACAAGCCAAGGCCGCGCCAGGCGACCTTGGCTTTCAACATCTTTACAGAAACATGCCGTTATTTGACTTCTACTTCTGCGCCGGCTTCAACAAGCTGCTTCTTGGCGTCCTCGGCCTCCTGCTTGGAAACACCCTGTTTGACAGTACCGGGAGCGCCGTCGACAAGGTCCTTGGCCTCTTTCAGGCCGAGGCTGGTCAGGGCGCGGACGACCTTGATCACATTGATCTTGTTGGCGCCAATGGTCTTGAGGATAACGTCGAACTCGGTCTGCTCTTCCACGGGCTCGGCTGCCGCGGCGGGACCGGCTACTGCGGCCACGGCCACGGGGGCGGCTGCGGATACGCCAAACTTCTCCTCCAGTTCCTTGACGAGCTCGGCCAGGTCAAGAACAGTCATCTTCTCGATGAAGCTGATAACATCTGCTTTGGTGATTTCTGCCATTGTCTCATTCCTCCAGATTATTGATGGTATTTGTTTATGAATCAGGTTTGATCAGTTGCCGGCCTTTTTGGCCCG